>NZ_BAAAZN010000006.1:235575-485436 GCF_039536925.1 Amycolatopsis ultiminotia
GCAACCCCGCCACCAGCCGCAACCCGACCACCACCAGCAACCCCGCCACCAGCCGCAACCCGACCACCACCAGCAACCCCGCCACCAGCCGCAACCCGACCACCACCAGCAACCCCGCCACCAGCCGTGCCTCGGCATCGGCGGGTGGTTCGGTGATCGCTGCAGACCACGCCGTCCCGCGGGCGCCGCTGCGCCGTACGGCCGGGCGGGTGCTGGGCACGCTGGCGCGATCGGTCGCGGTGTTCGTGCCGGTGTTCTTCGTGGCGACGTTCGTGACGTTCGCGTTGCGGGCGGTCAGCGGCCTGTCGCCGGCCCGGCTCCAGCTCGGCGAATCCGCGACCCCGGAAGCGATCCGTGCGGTGGAAAGCCAGTGGGGCCTCGACCGGCCGTTCCTCGCGCAGTACTGGAGCTGGCTCAGCGGCGTGCTGCACGGCGACCTCGGCACGAGCTGGGTCAACGGCGCGGACGTCTCCACCCTGATCGGGCTCGGCCTCGGCGTGAGCCTTTCGGTCGCGATCACCGCGCTGGTGATCGGCGTGCTGGCCGGGTTCGCACTGGGCACCGCGGCCGCGCTGCGGCACCGGACGTGGCTCGACCGGGCGGTCACCGGTTTCGTCACGGTCACCTCGGTGATGCCCGCGTTCGTGCTCGGCATCGTGCTCGTCACGGTGTTCGCGGTCGGCCTGCACCTGTTCCCGTCCGCCGGATACGTGCCGGCCGACCTGGGCATCGGGCCGTGGCTCGCGCACATCACGCTGCCCGCGCTGGCACTGAGCTTCGACGTGATCGCGGACGTCGCGCGCCAGCTGCGAACCGGGCTCGTCACGGCGTACCGGGAGAACTACGTGCTCGGTGCCGTGGTGCGCGGCCTGCCACCGCGCCGGATCTTCTTCGGGCACGTGCTGCGCAACGCCATCGGCCCGGCGCTGGCCACGGTCGGGCTGAAGTTCCCGTCGCTGGTCGGCGCCTCGGTGGTCACCGAATGGATCTTCGGCCTGCAGGGTTTCGGCCGGTTCGCGAACGACTCCGCGCAGAACGGCGACGTACCCGCGGTACAGGGCGTGCTGGTCGTTTCGATCGTGCTGGTGGTCGCGTTCAACCTGGTGATCAACGTCGTACTCGGCCGGGTCTCGCCCGCCGCGAACCGGGGGGTGTGACGTGCTGCGCCGGATGCTCGGCCTGACCTCGGGACGCATCGCCGTGGCGGTGCTCGTCGTGGTGGCCCTCCTTGCGGTCCTCGGTCCGCTGCTCGCGCCGGCGGACCCGATCGCGCAGAGCGCGAACACGCTCGCCGGCCCGTCCGGACAGCACTGGCTCGGCACCGACTACCTCGGCCGCGACGTGTTCAGCCGGCTGCTCGAGGGCTCCCGGGTCAGCGTGACCGGTGCGCTGGAGGTCGCGCTCGTGGCGCTGGCCGCCGGAACCGTGCCCGGCATTCTGTCGGTCTACCTCGGCCGGGCGTTCGAATGGGCGGCGCTGCGGCTCGCGGACACGCTGATCGCGCTGCCGTTCCTGCTGTTCGCCGTCGCGGTGACCGCGTTGCTCGGCAACGGGATCACCCAGGCGATGGTGGTGACCGGGGTACTCGTTTCGCCGCTGTTCTTCCGGGTCTCGCGAGCGGCGACGCTCACCGTGGCGAGGTCGCAGTACGTCGAGGCCGCACTCATCGCGGGTGCCTCGCTGGGCTCGATCGTGCGACGGCACGTATGGGGCAAGGTGCTGCCGGCGATCGCGGTCGCGTTCGCGCAGACCGTCGGGGTCGGCTTCATCATCGTCTCCAGCCTCACCTTCCTGGGCATCGGCGTGCAGCCGCCTGCCCCGACCTGGGGCGGGCTGCTCGCCTCCGACCTCGGCTACCTGAACTTCCAGCCCTGGGCGCCGGTCGTGCCGGCGCTGCTGATCATGGCCACGGTGTGGGCGGCCAATCTGCTCGCCGACGCGATCCGCGACGTGTCCGGCCCGGCCGGGCACCGAGTCCCCGCCGGAGGTACCGCATGACCAGCACGATCGAACCAGGCACCGGCGCGCCCGTGCTCTCCGTGCGCGACCTGCACATCCGGCGGACGGCCGACGGAGCGGATCTGGTGCGCGGCATCGGCTTCGACCTCAGCCCGGGCGGGGTCGTCGGCATCGTCGGCGAATCGGGCAGCGGCAAGACGCTGACCTGTCGCGCCGCGCTCGGCGTGCTGCCGGCCGGGTGCACGGTGGCAGGCGGCCGCGTGCACGTCGCGGGCCTCGACCTGGCAACGCTCGGCGCCGCGGAACTGACGCAGCTGCGGGGCGCCACGATCAGCGCGGTGTTCCAGGACCCGGCGTCGTACCTGAATCCGTCGATCCCGGTGGGCGCGCAGGTCGCGGAGGTGGTGCGGGTCAAGAAGGGACTGCGCCGCCGGGACGCGCGCCGCGACGCGGCCGAGCTGCTCGCCGCAGTGCGCCTGCGATCCCCCGGGCTGGTCTACGGCCAGTACCCGCACGAGCTCTCCGGCGGGATGCTGCAGCGGGTGCTGATCGCCACCGCGATCGCCGCGGAACCACGCGTGCTCATCGCCGACGAGGCGACGACGGCGCTGGATGTGACCGTACAGGCGGAAATCCTCGACCTGCTCGCAGATCTGCGCGAACGCACCGGACTCGCGCTCGTCGTGGTTTCGCACGACCTCGCGGTGGTCGCGCAGCTGTGCGACGAGGTCCTCGTGATGCGCGCGGGCGAGGTCGTCGAACAGGGCCCGGCCGAACGCGTGCTGCAGCACCCGGAGCACGAGTACACCCGGTTGCTCGTCGATGAGCACGAGCGCTACGGGCTCGACCGCTTCCTCGCACCCGCGGAGGCCGGCGCGTGAACGTCCTCGAAGTTTCCGGGCTGGAAGTCCGCTACGGGCACGGGGCCCGCCGCAAACGCGCGCTCGCCGGGGTGGACCTCACCGTCGAGCGGGGCGAGATCGTCGGCGTCATCGGCGAAACCGGATCGGGCAAGTCGACGCTGGCGCGGACCGTGCTCGGGCTGGTTCGCCCTTCGGCGGGGCGGATCGTGCTCGGCGGGCAGGACGTCACCGGCTACCGGGCACGGCAGTGGCGTGCACTGCGCCGGCGCGGGATCGTGCAGTACGTTTTCCAGGACCCGTTGCGCAGCCTCGATCCCGAACTGTCCATTGCGGACTCTCTCGCCGAACCGCTGCTCGTGCGCGGGATTGCGCGCGCGGAGGCGGTGAACCGGGCGGAGGAGTACCTGTCGCGGGTCCGGCTCGATGCCGACCTGCTCCCCCGGCTGCCCGGCGAGCTGTCCGGCGGACAGCGCCAGCGCGTGACGATCGCGAGGGCACTGCTGACCGAGCCCGAACTGGTCCTGCTCGACGAGCCGGTGAGCGCGCTGGACGCCGCGAACCGCGTCCAGGTCCTGCGGATCCTGCAGGACCTGCGCGAATCCGGCGTCGCGCTGGTGTTCATCTCGCACGACCTCGGCTCGGTCGCCGGTGTCGCGGACCGGATCGCGGTGCTCAGCGAGGGCGCGCTCGTCGAGACCGGCACCGCACGCCAGATCGTGGCCACACCGTCGCATCCCTACACCCGGCTGCTCGTCAGCTCGGCGCCGACGCTGCGCGCCGCACCCGCGGACCGCGCGCGGCGCGAAGAGCTGCGCGCGGCCCTCCTGAACTCCTGACCCCACGAAAGGACACGCGCCATGACCCGCAGGATCCATCTCGCGCTGCACCCGTACGGGGTCGGCGGCCCCGGCCAGCACGGTCTCTGGAAAGACCCCAGCGTCGCGAAGAACGCGTCCGTCGACATCGGCTACTACATCCGGCAGGCACAGGCCGCCGAGCACGCCCTGTTCGACGCGCTGATCATCGTGGACAGCCAGTTCATCAACGCCACCTATCCGGCGCACTACCTCAACCGGCTCGAACCGCTCACCCTCCTGTCGGCGGTCGCCACGCACACCCGGCACCTCGGGCTCGTCGGCACGGCCAGCTCCACCTACAACTCGCCGTTCAACCTCGCCCGCCGGTTCGGCTCGCTCGACCACATCAGCGGCGGCCGGGCCGGCTGGAACGTGGTGACCAGCTTCGACACCGGCACCAGCCGCAACTACGGACTGGACGAACACCTCGACTACACCACCCGCTACGGCCGTGCGCTGGAGTCGGTGCGGGTCGTGCGGGGCCTGTGGGATTCCTACGAGGACGACGCATTCCCCGCCGACGTCGAGCGTGGGGTGTTCCTCGACCCGGACAAGCTGCACGCGCTCAACCACGCCGGCGAGCACTTCCGGGTGGCCGGTCCGCTCAACCTTTCCCGCTCCCCGCAGGGCCAGCCGGTGATCTTCCAGGCCGGTGTCTCCGAGGAAGGCCGGGACCTCGCCGCGCAGGTCGCCGAGGGTATCTACGCACCGGGCGGCACGCTGGAACAGGCCCGCGAGTACTACGCCGACGTCAAACGGCGGACCGCCGCCGCAGGTCGCGATCCCGAGCACATCAAGATCTTCATCCACGGCGGCCCGATCGTGCGCGGCACCGACGAGCTGGCCCGGCGGCGCGCGGAGCGGATCGCCGAGGAGGACTACGACTTCCACGCGAGTCTCGCACTGCTCGGCCGCGCGTTCGGTGCGCACGATTTCAGCCAGTACGACCTGGACGCGCCGTTCCCGGACGTCGCGCATCTGGCCGAGCGGGGCGGGCGCACCGGCGCGGCGAAGATCATCGCACGCGCCGAAGCGGAGAAGCTCACGCTGCGGCAGGTCGCGGAGACCTTCGCCGAGCGCAAGCACTCGCCGTTCGTCGGTTCCCCGGAAACCGTCGCGGACACCATCGGCCAGTGGTTCGACGCCGGTACGTTCGACGGCATCAACCTCGCCTTCCGCAACGACGAGGACCTGACCCGCTTCGTCGAGGACGTGCTTCCGCTGCTGCAGAAGCGCGGGCTGTTCCGCACCGAGTACGAGGCCGAGACGCTGCGTGGGAATCTCGGCCTGCCGATCCCGGTCAACCGGCACACCGCCGCGCGGCAGCCGGTGGGCGCGCGATGAGACTCGGCTTCCTCACCCACGTCCAGGGCCGCGGCGACGACCTCACGCAGGTCTACCGCAACGCCCAGGAGCTGTTCGTGGTAGCCGACGAGCTCGGCTTCGATGTCGGCTGGGTCGCCCAGCACCACGTACCCCCCGGCGGTGGCGGGTTGTCGTCACCGTGGACGTTCCTCGCGCACGCCGCCGCGCGCACCAGCCGCATCCGGCTGGGCACGGCGATCACCGTGCTGCCGCTGGAAGACCCGGTCCGGCTCGCGGAGGACATCTCGGTCGTCGACACGCTCAGCGGCGGCCGGGTCGAGGTCGGCGTAGGCAGTGGCGCCAGTGAAACGGAATACGCCGCGTTCGGCCGGGACGTGGCCCGCAAGCGCGAACTGACCACCGAAGGGCTCGCCCTGCTGCGCTCCGCGCTGGCCGGCGAGGAGGTACGCACACCCGGGTTCACCATCCAGCCGCCCGCGGCCGATTTCACCGACCGGATCTGGCAAGGCGTGTTCAGCGCCCCCGGCGCGGAGTTCGCCGCGAAGGAAGGTTCGAACCTCCTGCTCAACCGGGCCGCGTACGGCTACGACGAGGCCACCGACGTGGTGCAGCGGCCGTGGGCGGACGCCTACCTCGACGCATGGCGCGAACCACGGACGCCGCGCATCGGCTTGTCCCGCCTGGTCTTCCCGGCCAAGGACCGGCGCACCGCGCTCGCGCAGATCGGCGAGGACGTCCACCAAGCGGCGCTGCGGTTCGGCGAGCGGGGCACCTTCCCGCCCGGAGTCGGCGTGGCAGAGGCACTCCGGCGGTTCCACGCGTTCTACGGGCATCCGGAGGAGATCGTCGCGGAATTCGAACGGGAACGGGTGCTGCCGGTCGCCACCGATCTGATCACCCAGTTCAATCCGGCGATCCCGGACCACGACAGCGCGGTACGGGCGCTCGAGACCATCGCCACCGAGATCGCCCCCGCACTCGGGTGGCGCCCGGCGTCCCGTGCTCTGGAAGGAGTCGGAAAATGAGCCGCTACAAGGATTTTCCCACCCCGGCGGAACTGCGCACGAGGGGCACGGTGCTCATCGCAGCGGGACGCGGGGAGACCCCGGCGGCCTACGCGCGGCTCGGCAGCCGGCTCGCGGCCGACGCCTATCAGGTCCGGATCGTCGAGGCACCCGAGATCGATCCGGCGGACGTACCGGGATCGCTGGACGGCTTCGCGGCCGCCCTCACCGCGGCGACCGACGGCCTCCCCGACCGCCCGCTCGTGCTCGCCGGTGCCGATTCCGGCGCGGCCGCACTCGCCGCACTCGCCGGCTCCGGCGACTCCACCGCCGCATGGTGGCCCGATGCGCTCGTGCTCGCCGGGCTGCCGGGCCCGACCGGGGTGACCGGAACCTGGGCGGCGGAGCTCGACGTCCGCACGAGCTGCCCGGTGCACCGCGGCGTGCTGACCGATTCGGCGGTCCGCGGCAAGCTGGCCACGCCCCTGCCCGACGCACTGCTGCACGCCGCGTACCGATCGGCGCCACCGCTGCCACAGCTCGTGCTGATCGGCGCCGACGACCCGCTCGCCGACCGTGCAGCCCTTGCCCGCACGGTGAAAGCGGCGCCACGGGCCCGGCTGTCGGTGGTGCACGGCGCGCACCACGACGTGCTCAACGACCGGCAGCACCGCTCGGTCGCCGCCGAGCTCGTGAGTTTCCTCGAGACCCTCGGCAACGAGCTGGTCCCGGTGATCTCGGTCGAGTCCAGTGCCTGGTGACCTCGCGCCCGCCCGGCTGCGGGCCGCCTTCGGGGCGTTCCCGACCGGTGTCGTGGCGATCGCCGCGCACGTGGACGGGCGGGTGACCGGGCTCGCGGCCAGCTCGTTCACCTCCGTCTCACTCGAACCGCCGCTGGTGTCGTTCTCGGTGGCCGGCACCTCCCGGACCTGGCCGGAACTGCGCCGGGCCGGGCACCTCGGCGTGACCGTGCTGGCGCAGCACCACGCCGCGGTCGCCCGGCAGCTCGCCGGGCCCGCCGAAACCCGGTTCACCGATCTCCCGCTCACCGTGTCCGCCCAGGGCGCGGTTACCCTCGACGAAGGGGTCGCGTGGTTCGACACCACGGTCGAACGCGCGGTCGCGGCAGGCGACCACACCCTCGTGCTGCTGCGCCTGCACTCCGCTGCCCACGCCGACGACGCCGAGCCGCTGGTCTTCCACCGCAGCGGTTTCCGGCAAGCCGGCTGACCCGAAAGGACACTCGTGACCGACCACTGGCACCAGCCGCTGCGGCACATCCGCGGCGCCGACCTCTCCGGGGACACCAACCAGACCACCGGGATGAAACGCCTCGAGGCGATCTCCGGCAAGACCGTCGGATCGAGCAAGGTGTGGATGGGCGAAACGCACGTCACCCCGCGCACCAACTCCGGCGACCACCACCACGGCGAGGCCGAGACCGCGATCTACGTCAAATCCGGCCATCCGGTGTTCGTCTTCGCCGACGGCGAAGGGGAAATCCGGATCGAGACCGAACCGGGCGACTACGTGTTCGTCCCGCCGTACGTGCCGCACCGGGAAGAGAACCCCACCGGCGAACCGGCCGTGGTGGTGATCGCCCGCAGCAGCCAGGAAGGCATCGTGGTGAACCTGCCGAGCCTGTGGACCGAGGTCGAAGTGCCGGAGTGAGCTCAGCGAACCGCGGGCAGCGGGCCCCGCGGAGCGGATCCGCCCGGCACCGTGGCGGAAAGGTCACTGCCGCGTGTCTCCGGGCCGAGCAGTGCACCGGCGATGATCAGGACACCGCCGAGCACCAGCAGCACGGAGGCGGTGTATTCGCGCGGGATCAGGTTGCCCAGCCAGTTCTGGTAGTAGGCGTAGAACGAGGTGATCAGCAACGGGGTGCTGTAGCCGAGGCCGAAACCGCTGCCACGGGTTGCCGGCGGGAAGCGCTCACACAGGTACGAGGGCGTCACCGCGAACACACTGCCACCGGCGAAGCGCACCACGAGCGTCACGACGAGGATCGCCGGGAAGCCGCTCCACCAGCCTGCGGCCAGCCCCCAGAACGCACCCGCGCACAGCACCGCGACCGCGATCCCGTTGTAGACCAGGGCTTTTCGGCGACCGATCAGATCGCCGAGCAGGCCGACGAACGGGAAGACGAGCGCATGCGTGCCCTGTCCGATGATCAGCGCCAGGGTGACCTCGGTGGGGCTGATGTGGCCCTCCTGCTCGAGCGCGGTCGGCAACAGGCCCGAGGCCATGTTCGAGGTGAACCACACACCGGCCATCAGCAGGAAGACCTGGGCGAAATCCCGGCGGGAGCGGCCGAACAGGATTTCCCGCAACGGGTTGCGTGCCTTGGCCGCGGATTTCCAGGTCTCGGATTCCTCGACCGAACGCGAGTAGTACACCAGGAACACGACGCACAGCAGGGCGCCGAGGACGAACGGAATCCGCCAGCCCCACACCGAATACGGCGAGTCCGGCCCGCCGGACGGGGAGAACTCCAGCACCGCGAACGTCGCCGCCGCGATAATGCAGTTGGCCATCGCGGATCCGCCGCCGATGAAGCCGCCGTACCAGCCCCGCCGCCGGGCGGGCGCCTCCTCCATGGCCAGCGGGGTCGCGCCGGTGTACTCACCGCCCAGGAAGATCCCGTCGACCAGCCGCAGCGCCACGAGCAGGAACACGCTGGCCGGGCCGAGTGTCGCGTACCCGGGCAGCGCCGCGATGAGCGCGGTGCACACCGCACAACCGGCGACCGACCACAGCGTGACTTTCCGCCGTCCCATCCGGTCGGCGAGCCAGCCGAAGATCGTGGAGCCGACCGGCCGGCCGAGCAGGGTCGCCACGAAGATCAGCGCGGAGGCGACCGCCCGCGTGTCGGCGGGCATGTCGGCGGGCAGGAAGTAGTTCATCGCGGGCACCAGCGCGACCGTCGGCAGGTAGACGTCGTACATGTCGACGAAGAAACCGAACGAGGCACCGAAAACGGCACGCCGGGTCCGGCGCAGCTGCGGGGCGGACATCATCGTCTCCTTGTCCGGGACAGGCGGTTCAGGAGCGGGCACGGGCCTTCCGCGGGGCGAGGCCGAGTCGCTTCAGCGCGTACTTGTCGAGCTGGGTCAGCAGTCCGTTGAGCACGAGGGTCAGCACGACCAGCACGATCAGGCCGGCGAACTCGCTCGGTGCGTCCAGTGCCATTGCCGCGTCGAACAGTTCGTGCCCGACACCGTCGGTGGAGGCGATGAACTCACCGCCGATGACGCCGAGGATCGCCAGCGGGCCACCGGCTTTCAGTGCGGCGAAGAACGGTGAGGCCAGCGTCGGGATGGTCACGTACAGCAGGGTGTGCAGCCCGCGTCCGCCCATCAGCTCCACGATCTCCACCAGCTGCCGTTCCCGCTGGCGCAGTCCGAGGTACAGGTTGTAGAACACGACGAACGCGACGCCGATCGCGGCGATGGCGATCTTCGACAACGTGCCGATCCCGAAGAACAGCAGGAAAAGCGGTGCGAGCGCGATCTTGGGGATGCCGTTGATCGCGGCGATCAACGGTTCCAGCACCCGGCCCGCGACCGGGAAGGTGCCCAGCAGCAGGCCCAGCACCGTGCCTGCCACGACTCCGAGACCGAAGCCGATCGCCACCTCGAAGGTGGTCGTGCCGATGTCGGTCCAGCCGGACGGGCTGGTCAGGACCTGCCACAGCGCCACCGCGACCTCGGTCGGTTTGCTGATCGCATACGCCGGGATCAGGGTCCCGCTCACCACCTGCCACGCGGCGAGCACGAGCACGATCACCCCGATCCGCGCGGCGACCACCCGCCCGTTGCCCCAGCCCGTCCGGCTCTTCGCCGCAGTTCTCGCCGCCTTGCCGGGATTCCCGGTCGCTGTC
This sequence comes from Amycolatopsis ultiminotia, assembly GCF_039536925.1. Lineage (NCBI taxonomy): Bacteria > Bacillati > Actinomycetota > Actinomycetes > Pseudonocardiales > Pseudonocardiaceae > Amycolatopsis > Amycolatopsis ultiminotia. The sequence goes on from NZ_BAAAZN010000006.1 coordinate 245,468, forward strand.
ACCATCACGATTCTCCTTCGGTCCGCATGCGGGGTCACCGTGGCAGGTACTGATTGGTCCAGTTTTCGCGCGGGAGCGCGGTATCCTTCGGAATCGCGCCGGTCTTGCCGACGAAGCCCATGCTGGTGTCCCAGCCCGCGGCGCCCATCCCGACCGTCTCCGGCCAGTCCACCTGCCGGAGGCTGGCCAGCAGCACCGGATCGGGCACCCCGGAGAAGGTCTGCTTCATGACGCCGACCGCTTCCTCCTCGTGTGCGCGGGCGTAGGCGCTGCCCTGCTGGGCCGCCCGCACGAACCGGCGGACCACGTCGGGCTGTTCGGTGGCGTAGTCCCGGCGCACCACCACGACCTGGCCGTAGCCGCTGCTGCGGACCGACCACGCGGGCACCGTGTCCGGACCCGCCACGACGACCCCGCTGCCGTCGGCCTGTACCGCGAGCGGGGTGGGCTCGGAGGTGACGAACCAGTCGATCTGGTTGTTGTTCAGCGCCGCCTTGTTGGCCGCCGGACTGGGCAGCGACGCGTAGTTGACGGTGTCCGGGGAAACGCCGTAGGCCCGCAGGAAGATACCCGCCTGCCCCTTGGTGGTGGTCGAGCTGGCGCCGCCGACGGAACCCTGCAGTGCCTTGGCCACCTCCGCGGGCGGGGTCTCCGCAGTGAGGTGGTGTGCCTTGGCGAACCGCGTGCTCACGATCAGCCCGAGCGGGGAACCCGCGCCGTCCATCGCGACGGCGAGCTGCGGGATCTTGCGGCTGACCGCGGTCAGGAACGAAGTCGGGCTGGAATGGTAGAACTGTACCGAATCCGATTCCAGCGCGGGAGCGCCGAGCGACGCGGTCAGGTTCACGAAGCGGACGTCGAGCCCCGCCGCGCGGAAGTACCCCTTCGCCTCCGCCACCCGCAACGGAGTGTCGAAAATGGTGTTGCCGACGCCCACGCTCACCTGGGTCAGGCCGTCGGCCGAACCGGAGCCGCAGGCCGCCAGCAGCCCGGAACACAGGGCGAGCACGACCGGGAACACCGTGAAACGGCGGACCTTCCTGGTTCCGGGGCGTCGTTGCCTCAGCACCACCTCGGTCACCACGCTTTCTGCGTATCGAAGAAACGTTGCCAGAATTGCCATTGCCGGGCACCGGCCACCGGCTGCGGGGCGAACCGCCCGCCCAGTTCCATCACACTGTGCGCATCCGCGGAGTAGCCGGGCCACCTGGGCAGTCCCGGCCCGTTCGGATCGCCGCGGGTGATGAAGTTGACCCAGTACGCGGACATCGTGGCGGCGACGCGCCGGTCCTCTTCCGTCCACTGTGGAGCATCCGGTGCCGGGTTGCCGAACACGAACTCGATCTCCGAACCGTGTCCGGCCCGCCGTGGCCCGCCGCCGGGCACCGGTGCGGCGTGCGACCAGGAGTAGGTGAAGACCCCACGGGTGGCGTGCCGCGTCCACTCGCCTGCCCACAGGTCGGTGGAAACCCGGGAGTTGTCCCGCGCCGCGGCGGCCGCCGAACGGGCTGCCTGATCGTCGTCCCCGGCCGGGTAGAGCCGGAGGAAGTCCGCCACCATCGGGCCGAACTTGCGCTGCGCGGCGGCCAGGAAGTCCCGGCGGGTCACGTACACCGGCGGCGCACCCGGCCGGAACGGAGCAGCACCGGTGCGCCGGTACTCGGCGAACGCGCTGTCCGGAACCGAACCGCCCTCGTCCAGGTTGTTTCCGGTGAGGTAGCCGACGTCGTGCTGTTCGCCGAGCCGGTAGGTGTCGGCGTATCCGCGGGGAAGGACGTACCCGTCCACGACCGGACGGAACAGCGGTGGTTTGGCGGTGCTCGCGGTGTCCACGGACTCGTCGGCCCCGGCGTGCCCGTCGACGAGTTTGCGCCAGGGCAGGGCACGCAGCCGGCGCAGCCCGCCACCGCCGTGCTCGCGTGCGAAGGTTTCCCCGGCCTGTTCGGCATCGGCCATCGTGCGGTACGAAGTGGACAGATATCGCAGCTCGGGATCCCCGGGGTACCGTGCATGGCTCTGCGCGATCGCCCGGTGGAACAGGCCTCGCGCGGGCGGGGACATGGCCAGGAAGTTCACCGCGCCCGCGCCGGCGGACTGGCCGGCGATGGTGACCCGGCCGGCGTCACCGCCGAACGCCGCGATGTTGCGCTGCACCCAGTCGAGCAAGGCGACACAGTCGAGCAGGCCGTAGTTGCCCGAGGCGTGCTGCTCCGACTCCGCGCTCAGCTCCGGCGTCGCCAGGAACCCGAAGACGCCGAGCCGGTAGTTGAAGGTGACCACGACGACGCCCTTGCGGGCCAATCGCTCCCCGTCGAACCGCGGATTCGCCCCGGTCCCGGCGCGGAATCCGCCACCGTAGATCCAGACCAGCACCGGCAGCCGGTCGGCAGCCGATTCCGCGGCCGTCCACACGTTCAGGTGCAGGCAGTCCTCGGACAGCGGAAGTTCGATGCCCGCGGACGCCGCGTCCTGCGGTGCCTGCGGGCACATCGGCCCGAACCGTGCGGCGGAACGCACTCCGGTCCACGGCGCCACCGGCTGCGGTGCTCGCCAGCGCAGCTCGCCGACCGGCGCGGCCGCGTACGGGATGCCCCGGAACACGGTCACCGACCGGTCCCGGCCAGGGACCCCGTCGAGGACTCCGCTGTCGATGGTCACGCGTGAGCGCATCGGTTCCTTCCGGTCGTGCCGTCGCCGGTTCAGCCCTCCGCGGCGGCAGCCGAGTGGTCCAGCAGCAGCGCGTGCCGGGCCGATCCGACGTGGTGGCGCATCGCGGCACCGGCCGCCTCCGGGTTGCGGGTGAGGATGGCCAGGAAGATCGCCTGGTGCTCGCGCAGCGATCCGGCACGGGGATGGTGTGCGGAGAGGTTGCGGTACTGGCGCATCACCAGCGGGTAGAGCAGTGAGTCGTAGGCCCTGGTCAGGGTCACCTGGTGCGCGGCGTGCTTGACCTGCTGGTGGAACCGGCGGTTGCCCGCCGAGTACGCCTGCTGGTCGCCGCGTTCCTGTGCCTGCTGCATCTCGGCGAGTGTCCGGCGAAGTTCCTCGATTTCCTCGTCGCAGGCCCGTTCCGCGGCCTTCGCGGCCAGTGCCGCCTCGAGGGTTTCGCGTGCCTCCAGGATGTCCGCCGCCTCGTCGACGGTGAAGCTGCGGGTCCGCACCCCGCGATTGGCCTCGCTGGTGACGTAGCCCTCCTGGCTCAGCCGGACGAGCACCGAGCGGATCGTGCCGCGGGACACCGTGAACATCCGGGTGAGGTCGGCTTCGGTCAGCCGGGTGCCCGGATCGAAGCTGCCGCTCAGCAGCAACGCGCGCAGATCCTCGTAAACCTGATCGTACCGGGTTCCGGTGACCTTGTCGTTGTCTTCCACCTGTGCCGCCCACTGTCGTCGTCCCGTCGAAGAGTGCTAGCCGGCCAGGCTCGGGTAGAGCCGTCGTGCGGTACCGGCGAAGATTTCCTGTTGCTGCGATTCCGGCAGGCCCTTGAGCACCTGTCGGGCGAGCGCGACGAGTTCGGGCAGCGACTGCTCCGCGGCAGGCAGATTGGAACCCCACGCGATCCGGCCCGCGCCGAAGGCGGTGAGTACCGGGTCGAGGAACGCAGCGGCTTCATCGCCGGCCGCCTGGAGAGGTTCGAGACTGCGGTGGGTCAGCTTCAGGTGCAGCCCGGGGTGCACGGCCAGCTTCGCCACCTCCGCACCGGCCGCGGCGGGCGAAGCGGTGATGTCGGGGTAGGCCATGTGATCGAGCAGGACCCGGGTCGAGGGGAACCGGTCGAGCAGCTCGTGCAGCTGCGCGGTGGCGGGGCCGAGCCGCATCTGCAGGCACACGGTGACCCCGAGTTCACCGGCCTTCGCCCAGAATGGGTACGTCTCCGGGGCCGCGAACCACTCGCCTTGGGTGGCCACTGTGCTGCCGGTGGTGAACAACCGCACACCGGACAGCCCGCCGTCCCCGGTCACTGCCGCCAGGTTGTCGGCGGCGTCCGGCCGCAACGGATCCACCGTGCCGACCGCGATGAACTTCCCCGGCCGCTGCGCACGGCTGTCGAGGACGTAGGAATTGTCGTAGCCGTACGCGGTGGTGGCCTGGACCAGTACGGCCTGGTCGATTCCGGCCTCGGCCATCCGGTCGGCCATGCCTTCGGCGGTGACCGGCCGGGTGCCCGCCCACCCCGATTGCTTCCCCCCGATCGGCGCACGGGGGTACCGCGCGAGGTCGTCGGAAATGATGTGACAGTGCGTGTCGACGAGGTCCATGTTCTGGTGCCTTTCTCCGGCTCAGGCGTCCGGGTAGTCGCCAGGGGCGAACAGGTGCGCGGGGTCGGCGGGGAAGTCCGGGTCGACGAGTCCCTGCTCGCGCGAGAACTTCACCAGGGCGCGGATGCTGACGTCGTTGGCCGCCAGTCCGTACGGAATCGGGTCGCCGCCGAGCTGTGCGGCCTGCTTGCCCAGCCGCGGCAGCGCGGTCCACTTCGGATCCGCCTCGACCTGACGGCGTTTGCTCTCGGCGAAGGCGGTGTAGAGCTTCCCGGGCAATTCGGGATCCCGCTCGGCCAGTTCCCGGCGCAGTGCGATCACCGAATGCAGCGGGTAGATCCCGGTGCGCAGGTACCAGTCGGTGGCCAGCACTTCGTGCTCGGGGAACAGCGGGTACGGGCCGTTCTCGCCGGTGGGTTGTCCGGCAGGCGCGGCCCAGCCCGCACGCGGGGCACCCGCACGACCGGTTCCGGCGTTGCCGCTGAGGGCCGCGTCGATCTCCCCGGCAGCCAACAGCTCGCCGAGCGAACGTCCGTCGGTGACGCGTTCGACGTTCGCCGGGGCACGGCCTTCGATGTGGTCGTCGTCGTCCACCACCCAGGTGACCGTGGCGGGGTCGAGACCGTATTCGTCGCGCAGGATGCCGCGTACCCACACCCCGGTGGTCACCGTGTAGGCGCGGACCCCGACCCGCTTCCCGCTCAGGTCTGCGGGGAAGCGGATGCCCGATGCGGCACCGCACTGCACGTCGGCGTGGTGGAAACGCCGGTTGAGGAACACCGGGATCGCGGTGAGCGGCACCCCGGCCTGCAGTGCCATCAGATACGAGGTGGGTGCCAGTTCGCACACGTCGAACTCCAGGTCCCGGATCATCCGGCGGTACGCGCCGATCACCGGGGCGACCTCGACCGGACTGATCTCGTACCCGGCCACCGCGGCCTCGCCGCCGAGCACCGCCCGCCCGTGCGCGTAGTCCCCGAGTACGACTGTCAGCTTGTCCATGCCCTGCCTTTCAGGAGAAGGAAATCCGGGGTTCAGCCGCCGAGCCGCGACGCGGGGACCCCGAGCACGGCGCCGGTCCGCTCGACCAGTTCGTCGAACTCGACCAGGCGGGGCAGCACCTGCTGTTCGAAGGCGTAGCGGGCGGCCGTGGTGAACGGGCCGCGCAGGGCGGTGAAACCGACCGGGTTGAACTCCACCGAAGCCGGCGCGGGTCCGGTGGCCGCAGCCGCTTCCGCCAGCGCGTCGTACACCGCGAGCACGGCCTTCGGGTCGGCTTCCGCAGCCGCGACGCTGATCCCGACCACGTGGTTGACCGGGGCGAAACCCTTCGCCGCGGCCCATTCCGCGGCAACCTCGGAGGCGTGCGGGATCGCGGTGCGGATCCGCTCGTCGCCGGGCAGCTCGTTGCCCATGATCCCGTAGTCGACGCTGCCGCCGAGGAAATCGGCGGGCAGCTTCGTACCTTCCTGCGCACGTTCGACCCACGCCGGATCCCGGTACTCGTCGACGTGCCCGCCCTCGTAGCTGACCCAGTCCACTTCGGACAACCCGATGCCGTACTGCTCGGTGAGGAATCCACGCAACCACACCCCGGTGGTCTGGCTCCACGAGCGGACCCCGACCCGGCGGCCGCGCACCCGCTCGACCCCTTGTTCGCCCAGCGTCACCAGGGTCTGGTGCTGGAAACGGCCGAGTGTGGTGACCGGCAACAGCGCCACCGGCTTGTCGTAGGCGACCGCCTGCAGCAAGGTCACCAGCGGAATCTCGCACACGTCGTAGGCAGCGTCGTTCAGGAACGCCCGGGAAGCCTTGTTCACCGGCTTCACCTCGACGCGTTCGGGTTCGGCCCCGGCATCCTTGGCCGCGCCGACCGCAACGGCCGCGAGGTCGTCCCGACCCAGCACGATCTTCATTCCCGGCTCCTCTTCTGGTGGTGGTGACGCTGGTGGTGGTGCCGCTCGTGGTGCTGGCGCAGCAGGTCCGCGCCGTAGTCGTTGCCGTTGGGGGTGCGCACGATGGTGTGGATATGCCGGCGCGTCGGGGTGTCGTTGTCGTACATCACGCCCGCCTGGTGCTCGAATTCGATGAGAATCACCGGGCTGTGCACGCGGTAGTAGAAAGCGCCGTCGGCCTCGCCCACCCACGCGAAATGCGTCTCGTCGGCGTGCGCCAGCACCTCGTCACGGCGCACCTTCGCGTGCCCGGGGTTGGCGCGGCCGACGTAGAGGTCCACGAGATCCATCGCCGTGCTGTGCTGTGCTTCGGTCAGATCGGCGAACGGGATGCCCTCGTAGTTCAGCTCGAAGTTGTCCCGGAAGGCGCCGACGAACAGGTCCTCCGGCAGCACGTCGTCGATGGTCGCCTTGACTCGCTGGTCTGCTTCGAAGCTGGAGAACAGCTGCTGCGCCAGCGCTTCCTCGCTGCGGAACACGGTCGTCCCCGCATACTTGCCGCCTTCGGCGGTGACCGGTTCGGCACCGAGGAAGGTGGGGGTGAGCACCATCTGGTCGCCGACGAAGACGCAGTTGACGTTCACGTGGTGCCCGTCGAGCTGCCAGCCCCACGGGCGGCCCTTCTCCGGCTCGCCGTAGATGCTGAACCAGTACAGCCATTCGTTGAGAGTGTCGGTCTCGTCCCGCAGTTCGCCGACCGTGAGGTTGAGCCGCATCAGGTCGAGCACCTGCCCGAACCCGGCATCGGACAGGCTGCGGCGCAGGATTTCCAGCGCCAGCTCACGTTTCTTCTCGTCGAGATCTTCGAGGCAAAGACCGTGCCGCAGGAAATAACGGGCACCGTTCGCCCAGTGCCGCCACGACACGTCGTGCATCACGAACCGGCCCTCGGCGCGTTCCCTGGCGGTCAACGCGGCCAGGTAGTCCTCGGCGGCGCGCCGCAGCCCGGTGCCGTCCACCCCGGTCCCGGTCAGCGGGTACAGCCCCGGCCGCGGGCCGTCCTTCGTGGACAGTCCGCGGAACGGGATGGCCGCGGACTGCACCCGCCACTCGACCTTCGCCAGCAGCTGCGGAGTCCACAGCTCGGGCCGCCGGGTCGGCGGGGCGCCGCGTGCACGCAAGCCGTCCCGGGCCTGCTCACCGTGCGTCGTCACCGCGCGACCTCCTCGTGCCGCAGCACCTCTTTCAGCCGCGGAAAGACCCGAAGTGCGTTGCCGCCGCATATCGCCTGCCGGTCGGCTGCGCCGATCGTGTCGAGGGAATCCAGCAGCGCCAGGGTGTCGTCGAACCGGCGCCCGGTCTCCGGATCCACACTGCGCGCGGCACCGATCATTTCCGAGGCGAACAGGATGTTCCGGGCCGGGATGACCTCGGCCAGCAGTTCGAGACCGCGCCGGTGATAGCCACAGGTGTCGAAGAAAACGTTGCCCAGCAACGTTTCCTCCAACGGCGGGCGGCCGCGGTCCAGCATCATCGCGCGGTGGCGGTCCCAGTGGTACGGCACCGCCCCGCCGCCGTGCGGCAGGATCAGCCGCAGCGTGGGGAAATCGGTGAACAGATCCGACTCGCACAACTGCATGAACGCCGCGGTGTCCCCGTTGGGATAGCACGCGCAGGTACCCTGGACCGCGTCGTTGCGCGATATCGTCCCGTGCACCATCGCAGGCACGTCCAGCTCAACCATCTTCTCGTACAACGGGTAGTACACCCGGTCGGTGATCGGCGGCGCCTGCCGGAACCCGTCCGAGGGATCCGGATTCAGCAGGCACCCGACGAACCCCAGCTCGGTGACGCACCGCTGCAGCTCCGTGGCCGACGTGCGAACCGACTGCGCCAGCGCCTCCCCCGGCGACTGCGGCAGCCGGCACACCCCGGCGAACCGGCCGGGGAACAAGCCGCACACCCGCGAGATCAGGTCGTTGCCGACCCGCGCCCAATGCAGGCTCGTCTGTCCGTCACCGTGGTGATACGCCATCCTCCCCGTGTCCGGCGAGAGCACCGTCAGGTCGGTGCCGCGTTCGCGCTGCAGCCTCAGCTGGCCGCCCTCGACCGCTTCGCGGATCTCGTCGTCGTCGATGATCAGTTCGTTGGGCAGGACCCGGAAGCCCGAGGACTCGTACGCCTTGATCTGCCGCTCACGCCACTTCCCGAGCGCACGCGGTGCGGTGGTGAAGTGCCCGTGACAGTCGATGATCATGAATGTGCTCCAGGAATCAGGCGGCGCCGGTGAGATCGAGCTCCGCCTTGAACAGGCTCCACAGGTCGTTGTAGAGATCGGAGAATTCCGGTGATTCGAACAACGACCCGATGTCGCGCGGGCGGGCGAAGGGCACCGGCAGCACCCGGCGCACCGTGCCCGGCCCCTTGGACATCACCACGACCTCGTCGGCGAGGTAGATCGCCTCGTTGAGGTCGTGCGTGACGAACACCAGGGTGCCGCGCTGCTCTTCCCACAGGTCGAGGAGATCCTGCTGCAGCCGCAGCCGGGTGATCGCGTCCAGCGGGCCGAACGGCTCGTCCATCAGCACGATGGACGGGTCGTAGATCAGCGCCCGCGCAATGGACACCCGTTTCTGCATCCCGCCGGAAAGTTCCCGGGGGTAGTGGTTTTCGAACCCGGTGAGCCCGACCACCTTGGTCCAGTGCGCGATCCGGTCGTCGCGTTCGTCCTTGGGCACCTTGCGAAACTTCAGCGCCAGCCCGATGTTCGCCTGCACACTGAGCCAGGGCAGCAGGTTCGCCTGCTGGGTGACGTAGGCGGCCGAGGAGTTGAGCGCGGTGACCGGTTCGCCGTCGAAGCAGACCTCGCCCTCGGTCGGGGCGAGGAGACCGGCGGCCAGATTGAGGATGGTGCTCTTCCCGCACCCGCTGGGACCGATGATCGCGACCAGCTTCCGCCGGGCAACCCGCAGCGACACGTCGGTGATCGCGGGCCGGTGACTGCCGGCGAATTCCAGCGTGACGTTGTCGAGCCGGAGAGCGTCGGCATCGGGAGCGGTGGTGGTCATCCGAGTCTCCTTTGACCGGCTGAAGAATGCCAAGACAGCGGGGCCAGTGGCTCCGTATTGTTGTACAATCTTACCGCCGACCCTAGCAAGCACACCAGCTCAACGGCAAGAGATTCTTGTGGAAGACCGTGATTCCGGAGAACCTTCGCAGATCGGTCTCACTACTTGTTTGACAATCTGCTACCAATGGTCACGATGGGAGAGCAGCTTCGCACCGAAGTGTCCGGTGTGGACGGTCGTGGCACGGCACCCGGGTCAGCACGGCGTCCGGCTCGGCACGTCACTCGGGTTAGCACGACGTCCGGCTCGGCACGGCGTCCGGGCCAGCACGGAGTCCGGGGCAGCGCAGCACCCGAGTCAGCACGGCGTCCGGGCCAGCACGGAGCCCGGGGCAGCGCAGCACCCGAGTCAGCACGGCACCTGGGTCAGGCGAGCCGGCGGGCCCAGCGGGCGGCCTTGACCGTGTTGGCCATGAGCATCGCGATGGTCATCGGCCCGACGCCGCCGGGGACCGGGGTGAGGCGCCGGGCGAGTCCGCCGAGTTCGGCTGCCCGGACGTCGCCTGCCAACCCCGCCGGGGTGCGGTGGATGCCGACGTCGATCACGGTCGCGCCCGGCTTCACGTGTTCCGGCCCGATCAGGCCGTGCACCCCGGCGGCGACCACCAGCACATCGGCTTCCCTGGTCACCGCGGGCAGATCCGGGGTGGCTTTGTGGGTCACCGTGACCGTCGCGTCCCGGTTCACCAGCATCTGCCCCATCGGCCTGCCCACCAGGTCCGAACGGCCGACCACGACCGCGGTGGCACCTTCGATCTTGACCCCTTCGGCGTCCAGCAGTTCGAGCACCCCGGCCGGGGTACACGGCCGGAGCCCGAAGCGATCGCGGGCGAGCAGGCCGGCGCTGACCGTGCTCAGCCCGTCGACGTCCTTGGCCACCGGGATCCGGTCGATCAGCGCCGCCGCGTCCAGACCGGACGGCAACGGCAGCTGCAGCAGGATCCCGGACACCGCCGGATCTTCCGCCAGCTCGTCGAGCACCGCGGCGACTTCCGCCTGTGCGGCGTCCGAGGGCACCGCCCGGTGCACGTCGCGCATGCCGAGGTGGCGCACCATCCGCCGTTTGCTGCCCACGTAGACCGCGCTGGCCGGATCGTCGCCGACCAGGACGGTGGCCAGTCCCGGCGAGGTGTCCGCGGTGAACGACGTCGCGACGTCGTGGGCGACCTGGTCCCGGATCCGCTGCGCTACCCGCTTGCCGTCGATCCACTCCGTCATCCCGGCACCTCCCTCAGGTGAAGACCACGGTGTGGTTGCCTTGGCGGAAAACCCGGTCCTCGGCGTGCCAGGCCACCGCCCTGGACAGCACCGCGCGCTCCACGTCCGCACCACGGCGCTGCAGTTCCGCAGCGCTGTCGGCGTGCGAAACGCGGACCACGTCCTGTTCGATGATCGGTCCCTCGTCGAGGTCCTCGGTCACGTAGTGCGCGGTCGCGCCGACCAGCTTCACCCCGCGTTCCTTGGCCTTCGCATACGGACCCGCGCCGACGAAAGCCGGCAGGAACGAATGGTGGATGTTGATGATCGGCACGCCCACCCCGGCGATGAACTCGCCGGAAAGGATCTGCATGTACCGCGCCAGCACGACGAAATCGACGTTCCCCCGCAGCAGCCGCAGGTGTTCCGCCTCCGCGGCGGACTTGTCCGGCCCCGCCGAGGGCACGTGGAAGAACGGGATCCCGAACCCGCGGACCTCCTGCGCGGTGTCGACGTGGTTCGACACGACCATCGCCACCGAGACGGGCAGCTCGCCGCGCCGGTGCCGCCACAGCAGGTCCAGCAGGCAGTGGTCCGATTTGGACGCGAAGATCGCCACTCGCTTGCGCACCGCCAGGTCCCGCAGGGTGAAATCCAGTTCGAACCCGTCGCTCAGCACCGCCGTCAGGTCCGCCTCGATCGCGGGCAGCACTCCGGGCAGATCCGGCGCCGAGAACACCGTGCGCTGGAAGAACGCTCCGCCGACCGGATCGTCGGAGTACTGGTCCAGTGCCACGACATTCGCCCCGTGCCTGCTCAGCACCCCGGTCAGCGCCGCGACGATCCCGGGCCGGTCCCGGCCCTGGACGGTCAGTGCGGCCGCCGGTTCCCGGGTACCCGGTACCTGCGCCGCCACGCCCTTTTCCTGCGCCACGGTCACGACCGCACCTCCTGCGTACCGCGCGTGGTGAAGTCCGCGATCCACTCGACCGTCGCCGCCACCCCGCCGAAGCTGTAGAAGTGGATCCGCACCTCACCGTGCCGTGCCGGATCCCACCGCAGCGCCAGGTCCCGCAGGAACCGGTCCGGGCCCGCGGTGCCCATCAGGTTGGTGATCGAGAACCCGTACTTGCGCACGATCCCCGCGCTCGTGCCCACCCCCAGCCGGGCCGCATAGCGCAGCAGACGCCGGATCCCCGCCGGTCCCGGAACACCCACCCGCACCGGCAGGTCGATCCCCCTCGCCCGGACCTGCGCCACCCACTCGAGCACCGCGTCCGAGTCGAAACCGAACTGGGTCACCACCGTCGAGGCCATCCCGGTTCCGGCCAGCAGCGCGGCCTTGTCCGCCAGCGCCTGCCACAGCGTGTCCGGCTCGATACCCGGATGTCCTTCCGGGTAGCCGGCAATACCCGCCTCGCGCACCCCGAACCGCTGCAGCACACCACTTTCCAGCACCGACAACGCATCCGGGTACGGACCGTGCGGGGTGGCCGGGTCACCGCCGATCACGAACAACCGCTCCACGGCGGAGACTTCGGCAAGACCGGCCAGGAACCGTTCGAGGTCGGCCTGCGAGGTCAGCCGGCGCGCCGACACGTGCGGCACCGGGGTCAGTCCCAGCTCTCGGCAGGCCCGTGCCGCCGCGACCCTGGTCGCCAGGTCCTCGTGCTCCAGATAGGTCAGATGCACCCGCGTACCGGCCGGGACGTCCGGCGCGGCCGCGGTCAGGTGGCCGACGTCCTTCCCCGTCATCTCCAGGGAAAAGTCCGTCAGCAACGACGCCTCCGCGCGGTCACCGCTCATCTCGCCTCCCCCGTTCAGGACTGCGCCGCGGCGCGGTACCGGGTGCGGGCGAACCGGTCGAGCGGCGCCGCCTCGACGGTCGCCCGGATCTCGACCTGCTCGTGTGGTTCCACGGAGGGCTTGTCCGACACCGGGTTCTCGCCCCAGACCACGCGGACCTCGGTACCGGGCTGCGCGAACTCCTCGTCGAGCACGGCCAGCGACACGACGGCCTGGTCGCGCACGACGTAACCGCAGTCCATCGAAATGCCCACCCGCCGGTCGCCCGCCAGCACCTCGTCCATCTGGAACTGTCCGTACCGGGCTTTCGGCAGCGAGAAGTACTTGTAGGTCGGACCGGGCGTCCACAGCGAGGAGAAGATGCGTCCGGCGTCTTCCGGGTGCCACACCAGCGTCACCTTCCGCCGCTGCGGCTCGCCGGCCCGCGCACGCAGGGCGTCCATGCCCACGAACTCGTGGTCGAACTTGACGTGCCGCCCGTAGCCGAGGTCGTAGGGCGTGACGTAGTAATCGGCGACGTCGCGCGAATTCAGGCTGCCTGCCAGCGAACCCGCACTGTTCTCCGGAAGCCACCTGCGGTAGTCGGTGAGCTGTTCGCCGCTGTAGATCGCCGGCATCGGCCCCGGGATCCACCCCGACTCCAGATTCGCCGTGGAGTAGGCCACCGAACCGACCTGCTTGATGCCGAACTCCTCCCCCACGCGCAGGATCGCCTCGCGCACCGCAGGGCCTTCGGCCCACGGACCGAACAGTTCGAAGCCCACCTGCCCGGCCATACCGTGCCGGATGGCCCGCACCCGCTTGCCCGCGACGGTGAACGCGGTCATCCCGAAGAACCTGACCTCGGGCATGGGTTCCCCGGTGAGCTTCGCCACGAGGGACGCCGTCGCGGGACCCTGGATCTCGTAGCGGTAGAGCTCGGGTGAGCGACCACCGCGCTCCACCGACTGCGGATCGCGCTGCACGGTCACGTCCCAGCCGCCGGTCTGCGCGTGGTACTCCACCCAGTCCAGAGCGGTGCGCCTGCCGACGAGGTCAACCGAATGATCGCCGAGTCCCACCAGCACGCAGTCGCCGATGTAGTAACCGTCGTGGTTGACCGCCACGAACTGCTTGGCCTTGTCCCCGCCGAAGGTGGCGAAGCTGTTCACGCCGAGATGGGCCAGCAGCCGCACGGTGTCGGGGCCCTCCACGAAGAGGTCGACCATGTGGTGTGACTGGTCCATCAACACACACGAGGTGTGCCACGCCAGCGCTTCTTCCCGCCAGTTGGTGAACTCGCCCGGCACGAAGCCGAAACCGTGCGAAAAGGCGCGCCGCGCCTGGTTGCGCATCAGCTCGACCGGGTTGCCCACCCGGTCGATCGCCGCCTGCAGGCTCCCGCTCGCTGCCGCACCCACGTTGTTCCTTCCGTCGACGGACGCCGGGCTTCGTCCCGGCGGACCGGAGATCTCCGGCGCTGCGCTCACGTTCGCAAGAGACCGGTGCCCGGCGCACGGTCTTCGACACCAAGACCCGAGGTAGGCAAGTTGTGTTCGAACACAAAACCCCAGGACACTGGCCTGCGGCTTTCCGGAGTGGTATCAAGGTTGAGACCAACCGATGCCCGGACTCCTTCCGAAGAATCGACTCCCGATGTGGCTCCTCCGACCGCCGCGGCGACCCCGCCCGCACGGCCACACCTCCGCGGTCCACTGTGGACGGATGGCCCGATGACGTTCCCGGACGGCTCGGCAATGGACCTGCACCAGGTCGTCGCGCTGTGCAGTGAACTGTCGAGCGTGGCCACCGCGGACGGGGATCTCGGCCAGGTGGTCGCTCTGGTCGCCGGCCGGGCCGGGGTGTGGGCGGCGGTGGTGGACGACGCGTTGACGGTGCTGGCGCTGAGCGGCGGCCCGGACCGCGGCGAGGCCGACCTGCTGGGCGAGGCGCTGGAGACCGACAAGGAAGCTGTTTCCCAGCTGATCTCCGCTGCCGCCCGGATGCGCCGCGCGCTCTCCCTGCCCGCCTTCGGCGCCGCCGCCGTCTCGCTGGTCGTGGCCCCCATCCTGGTCGGCGACGATTCGGTGGCCTACCTGCTCACCGCGGGCCACGACGCGGACGAGACCGGCGAGGACACCCGGATCATGGTCACCGAGCACGCGGCCATGGTCAGTGCGGTGATCCTCGGTCGCCGCCGGGTCGTCGCGATCGCCGCGGGACGTGCCCGCCGGGAGTTGTTCGACGGGCTGGTCCTGGTCGGGGACCGCACCGAGGCCGATATCGACGGATGGGCCCGGCACCTCGGGATCGAACCGGGGCACCGCCAGCGGGTGCTGCTGACTGCCGTGGAGTCGCCGACCGGCGCAGCTGTCCCGGCGGTGACCGAACTCGTCGAGCACCTGATCGCCACCCGGTGTCCGATCGCGACGGTGGTCAACCGCGGCACCGAGGTGGTGGCCCTGGTACCCGGCGACGACGACGCCGGGCTGGCCGGGATGCTGACCGGACTGGCCCGGCTCTGCCACCGGACGGTGACCGAACGGTTCCCCGGTGTCCGGGTGATCGCCGGGCTCAGCGATCCGCACACCGGGGCGGTCCGGATCAGCACCTCGTACGGGCAGGCCCGGCGGGCGGTGGACATCGGCCGGACCTTCCCCGGGCTGCCGGAGGTCACGGTGTTCGCCGATCTCGGGGTGCACCGGCTGCTCGCCCAGGTGCGCGAGGTGGCCGAACTCGGGCGGTTCACCCGGCACGTGCTGGGCGCGCTGCTCGACTACGACCGGGCCAACGGCACCGGCTACTGCGAAACGCTGTCGGTCTACTTCCGGGAGAACGGCAGCCCGCAGCGTGCCGGCGCGCTGCTGCACGCCCATCCGAACACGGTCACCTACCGGGTCCGTCGCGCGGAGGAGATCGCCGGGCTGGACCTCGGTTACTACCCTGACCGGCTGGCGGTTCAGCTGGCGCTGGAAATCCGCAACGGACTGGGTGGTGACGGGTGCGCGACCGCATCGTGAACGAAGCGCCGTTGCTGGGTGCCTACGTCGTCCCGGGCGAAGACGACCGCGAGCAGGCCGCGGCCGCGGCGGCCGCGGTGCGCGACGCCGGAGCCGACCTGGTCGTCACGGCGACCTCGGGGCCGGAGCGCTCCCGCTACACCAGCACCAACCAGGCGATCGACCTCGCGGCCACCTGCCTCGGCCGGGCCGGCGTCCCCAGCGTCGCCACGGTCACCACCTGGAGCCGCACCGTGATGGCGTTGCAGGCACATCTGCTGGGCGGGCACGCCCGCGGGGTCACCCGCCTGGTCTGCGGAAACGGCAGTGCGCCCAGTGACCGGGCGCAGTGGGGCGATGCCCGGTGGGCGGTCGACGTGGTCGAGCTGATCGAACTGCTCGGCAGGCTGAACGAGGGCATCGACCGGCACGGCCTGCGCCTGGAGACCCCGACGCGGTTCGACATCGGCGTCCGGATCCGCGCGGTGCCGAGGCTTACCGCCGCCGACCGGGCCCGGATCCGGCGCAAGATCGACGCCGGTGCGCACTTCGTCGTGACCAGCCCGGTGTACCGCCCGGAAGCACTCGAACCGCTGCTCGAGGTCGTCGACGGCGACGTCCCGGTGATCGCGACCGTGCACGCCTTGCGCTCGGCCGCCGAGGCCGAACTCCTCCACCACGAGCTGGCCAGGGGATGTCTGCCGGTGAAGCTGCTGCGCCGCCTCGAACACGCGGCGGACGGGGCCGCCGAGGAGGGCAAGCAGATCGCCGTCGAGGCGACGGCCGCCATCGCCGGCCACACCCAGGGCATCCTGCTCTCCCGCTCGGACCAACCGGACCTCGTGACGCGCGTGCGTGCCGTACTCGCCCGGCCTGCCGTCAACCCGGGCTGAGCCGGTGAGCGGCCGGCTCCGCCTCGCGCAGGCGGGTACCGGCCGGGTGGACACCGTCGAGCAGCTCGTCCCGCGAAGTCGCGGCGACCCGTACGCCTAGCTCGTCCGGAATCGGGTATCCGCAAGGAAATCCCGAGGTGCGGATGAGGAGTTCTGATGGCTCAGACGGTCGGTGACCACCTGCTCCAGCGGTTGCGTGAATGGGGTGTGCAGCAGGTCTTCGGCTACCCGGGGGACGGCATCAACGGGATCGTCGCCTCGTTCGGGAAAGCGGACAACCAGCCGCGGTTCGTGCAGACCCGGCACGAGGAGATGGCCGCCTTCGCCGCGGTCGGCTACGCGAAGTTCAGCGGACAGGCCGGCGTCTGCATGGCCACCTCCGGCCCCGGCGCGATCCACCTGCTCAACGGGCTCTACGACGCCAAACTCGACCACGTCCCGGTGGTCGCGATCGTCGGGCAGACCGCACGCAGTGCGATGGGCGGCAGCTACCAGCAGGAAGTCGATCTGCAGTCGCTGTACAAGGATGTCGCGGCCGAATACCTGGTCGAGGTCAACGTCTCCGAACAGCTGCCGAACGCGCTCGACCGGGCGATCCGCTCGGCACAGGCCTCGCGCAGCCCGACCGCGCTGATCATCCCGGCAGATCTGCAGGAAGAGCAGTACCACCCGCCGCAGCACGTGTTCAAGCACGTGCCCTCCAGCCCGCCGGGCACCGAATGGTCCTGCCCGGTCCCGTCGGACCGGGCACTGGATGCGGCCGCGGACGTGCTCAACGCCGGGGAGAAGGTCGCCGTCCTCGTCGGGCAAGGTGCCCGCGCCGCCGCCGCCGAAGTCCGCGAACTGGCCGAGACCACCGGCGCCGGAGTCGCGAAAGCGCTGCTGGGCAAGGACGTGCTGTCCGACGACCTGCCCTACGTCACCGGCGCGATCGGACTGCTCGGCACCCGCCCCAGCTACGAGCTGATGCGCGATTGCGACACTCTGCTCATCGTCGGCGCCAACTTCCCCTACAGCCAGTTCCTGCCGGATTTCGAACAGGCCCGCGCAGTGCAGATCGACCTCGACGGCCGGTTCATCGGCATGCGCTACCCCACCAAGGTCAACCTCGTCGGCGACGCGTCGGCCACGCTGCGCGCCCTGCTGCCCAAGCTGACCCGGAAAACCGACCGTTCGTGGCGCGAGACGATCGAGAAGAACACCGCCGGCTGGTGGGAAACCGTCGAACGCGAGGCCTCCGTCGAGGCCGAGCCGGTGAACCCGATGGCCGTCGTGTCCGAACTGTCCCGCCGGATCCCGGACAACGCCATCGTCACCGCGGACTCCGGTTCCGCCACCAACTGGTACGCCCGCAACCTCCGCATCCGCGGGACCATCCGCAGCTCCCTGTCCGGCACCCTGGCCAGCATGGGCCCCGCTGTGCCCTACGCCATCGGCGCCAAATTCGCGCACCCGGACCGGCCGGTGATCGCGCTCGTCGGCGACGGCGCCATGCAGATGAACGGAATGGCCGAGCTGATCACCATCACCCGCTACCGGCACCTGTGGAGCGACCCGCGCTGCGTGATCTGCGTGTTCCACAACAACGACCTCAACCAGGTCACCTGGGAACTCCGCGCGATGGGCAGCGCACCGAAATTCGAAGAATCCCAAAGCCTGCCCGAGGTCGACTACGCCGGCTTCGCCCGCACACTGGGCCTGACCGCAGTCACCGTCGACGAACCCGGCCGGCTCGGCCCGGCCTGGGACACCGTCCTCAACGCCGACGGCCCAGCCGTGCTCGACGTGCGCTGTGACCCGGAGGTCCCGCCGATCCCGCCGCACGCCACCTTCGAACAAATGAAATCCGCCGCCGAAGCGGTGCTCAAAGGCGATCCGGACGCACTGCACCTCGTCGCACAAGGCATCAAGACGAAAATGCAAGAGTTTCTGCCCGGCAAGAACAACTGACCACCGGCCGGGAGTAACCTGGGACCGTGCCGATCGAGCAGTCCTTCGTGGAAGTGGCCGAAGGGCTGGTGCCCCTGCTGCGCGAGCACGCGGTCGAGGCGGACCGGACCGGCGACCTGCCGGACGTCGTCGCGGACGCGATCCGCGCCCGCGGTCTCACGAACCTGGAAGTACCGGCGTCCGACGGCGGCCGGGGTGCGGACATCGCGACGGCTTTCGAGGTCCACCGCACGCTCGCGCACGGCTGCAGCTCCACTGCGTGGGTCACGATGATCCTTTCCGGCAGCGGTCTGCTCGCCTCGGCCTTGCCCGGCGAAGCGCGGCGAGAGGTGTGGGGCAGCGAGCCGGATGCGGCAGTCGCGAGCAGCCTGCCGCAGTGCGGCACCGCCGGCAACGTCGAGGGCGGGATCACGGTGACCGGACGGTGGACCCCGGTGTCCGGCGTGCGGCACGCCCGGTGGCTGGTGCTCGCCGCGCGGCGGGACGGTACCGCGCCGGTCCTCGCGGTGCTGCCGATCAAAGAGGGGACCGTCGAACGCACCTGGGACACGATCGGGCTCCGGGCGACCCGCAGCGACACGGTCGTGCTGCACGACGTATTCGTCCCCGCGTCCCGGGTGTTGCCGATCACCGCGCTGGAGACCGGTTCCCCCGGTGGCCGGCCGTTCCTGCCGGCCGCCCACGTCGTGCTGTCCGCGCCGTTGCTCGGCATGGCCGAGGCCGCACTGGAGCACACCACTACCTGGCTGGCACAACGGCAGCCCCCGGCGGAGTCGGTGCGAACCCTGGCCAGGGCCGCCGGTGCGGTCGAGAGTGCGGGAGTCCTCCTGCGGGCGCTGGCCGGGGAGCTCGACCGTGCGCCCGGTCCGGACGCGGCCGCACGGGCCCGGGTCCGGCTGCTCGTCGCACGCGCAGCGGCAGAGCTGCGCGAAGCGGTTTCCCTGAGCCTGGCGGTGTTCGGCAGCCAGGGCCCGGTGCGGCAGAACCCGGTCGAGCGAATCCGGCGGGACTTCGAGACGGCCTTTACGCACATCCTGCTGTCCATGGACAAGGCGCTCGACGAATACGGTCCGCTGCTGCTGCCCGCTCGGGACTCCAGCGGAACTTCGTGATCAGGTCCGGCCGGAGTGCCGGGCCGCTTTCCGCAGCCCGATACGGGGCGGAAAACCCCGGTGGACGGCCACCCGGGCCGGTTCGCAGAGGTTTGCGCGCACCGCCCGAGCGCACCCGCGGGCACTTCGTCCATCAGGCACAATGGCGCCCTGCTATAGTCCGCCAGAATTGTTTCCCCGATTCCGAGGAGGAATCACCATCATGGCTCAGAAGGTTCTCGTCCGGATGGTCGACGACCTGGACGGCTCCGAGGCCAGCCAGACCGTCCCCTTCGGACTCGACGGCGTCACCTATGAGATCGACCTCTCGGACGACAACGCCGGCAATCTGCGCGACGACCTCGCCGCCTACATCGCGGCCGCCCGCCGGGTCGGTGGCCGCAAGACCACCGGACCGCGCAGCAGCACCGCACCCACCCAGGCGGACCGCGAACGGTCCCGTGCGATCAGGGCGTGGGCCATCGACAACGGCTGGGCGGTCTCGGAGCGCGGCCGGATCCCCAGCGAGGTGGCCGCCGCATACGACGAGGCCCAGCAGCAGCCGGAAAAGCCCCGGCGCAAGCGCAGCACGAAGAAGGCCGCCGCGAAGTAACCGGACCCGAAGAACACCGCCCGGTGTTCTTCGGCCTCCAGCCACCACGAGAGTGGGGCGCCGGGAATCATCCCGACGCCCCACTTTCGCATTTTGGCCCGGCAACCGCCGGACGGTGCGCCGGGTGTCCGCGACGGCCGGCCGATGCCTCGAACACCGGTGACGCCTGCGGCACCGGACTCACCGCCGGAGGTGCGTGCGGCGGTCCGGCTGTTTCGCACGTACTTGTGCATGATCGCGCTTTCCCGATCTGCTGTCCTTTGTGGATTTTCCGGCGGGAACGGGCCGCCGCCGAGGCACATCCGGAGCGCAACGTCGGCGGCAATTCGACGCCGCGCCGTCCGCCGGACCAGCGGAGAGAACAAGTATTTTTGCTGCCTCCGCCGACGTTTACTACCTCCGGGTAGCGGGTACCGACAGCGTTTTTCGCGGCACCGAGCCCCACTCACCCGTTCAGGGGAGACGGGCCATCCACTGCGCCCCCGGCACCGAATGCGGAATGTCCACGAAGGATCCATCCCGCCGCCGGGAACGCGGTGGCGGGCCACGTCCGCCGTACGCGCGCGGGCGGGAAGGAGCTCATCCGTGTTTGGCAAACGCTATGCCGCGTCGATGATCAACCGGAGCGCGGAAAACGACCAGGATCGCCGCCGCTTCCTGCGGGCGGCCGGGATGACCGGGCTCGGGGTCGTCGGCGCCGGTGCGCTCGGCGGCCTCACCGCCGGCACCGCCTCGGCCGCGGCACTGCGCCACGCAGCACCCGTGGCCCGCGAGCAGGAGGCCGCCGAGGTCAGTGACGGCGCGGTCCTCAATTTCGCGCTCAACCTCGAGTACCTCGAAGCGGAGTTCTACCTGCACGCCGTCACCGGCAAGGGGTTGCCGGACTCGATGGCGACCGGCACCGGCAACCAGGGCGGTGTGACCGGTGGCCGCGCGGTGCGATTCGAGACCAAGGCCACCCGCCAGTTCGCCAGGGAGATCGCCGGCGACGAACAAGCACACGTCGCTTTCCTGCGCAGTGCGCTCGGTGCCGCGGCGGTGTCCCGCCCGCAGATCGATCTGCAGGCCAGTTTCACCGCCGCCGCCCAGGCCGCCGGAATCGTGAAAAAGGGCCACAGCTTCGACGCCTTCGCCTGCGAGGAGAACTTCTTGCTCGCCGCGTACCTGTTCGAAGACGTCGGGGTCACCGCCTACAAGGGAGCCGCCCCGCTGATCACCAACAAGACCTACCTCGAAGCCGCCGCGGGCATCCTCGCCGTGGAGGCCTATCACGCCGGCACCGTCCGCAGCGCCCTCTACCAGCGCGGCGGCGGGCTCCTCGGCAGCGGTCTGCTCGGCTCCGACCTGCGCGAGGCCTCGGTCAAACTCTCCGACGCCCGCGACAGCCTCGACGGCCCTGCCGACGACGACCAAGGCGTGGTCGACGCACACGGCAACGCCAACATCGTGCCCGCCGACGCCAACGGCGTCGCCTACAGCCGCTCGCCGGGCCAAGTCCTCAACATCGTCTACCTGACCCCGAAGGCAGCCACCTCCGGCGGATTCTTCCCCAAGGGTGTCAACGGAGAGGTCAACGCCAGCGCCGCCAACGGCTGACGGATCCCGTGCGGCCGGGCCGTCCGCACGGACGGTCCGGCCGCACCCGCATCACCAGCCGGTCAGGACCAAGTGGTTGACCAGCAGTGCGGTGCCGGCCTGCGCGGCGAGCCACCATCGCCGGGATCCCGGGCGGAGCAGTGCCGTGGCGGGCAGCAGCCACACCCCGAAGGGCAGCCAGATGCGCTCCACCTCGGCCTTGGACATACCGGACACGTCGGCGAGCAGTACCGCCAGCGCAGCGGCGAAAACGAGCAGCACCACCGGATCGTGCAGCAGCGTGCGCACCGGCCGGGTGCGCACCGCGCCGGTCACGGTGCGGCGCAGCGCAGCCACCACGGCCGGTCCGCACGCGATCGCGAACGCGGCGAGATCGGCCCACACCCAGTAGGAATAGGGCCGCAGGTGCGCGATGCCCTGGTAGTAGCGCTGGACCAGCAGGTGGTAACCGTCGAGCCACCAGAACCCGGCCACCGCGAACGCGCCGACCACCAGCAGTGCAGCGGCCGCGGCAATCAGCGCGGTCCGCCACTGCCGCCCGGCGATCAGGACGGCGACCGCGACCAGGCCGAGCAGGACCAGCCCGTAGGAGAGGAAAATCCCGAACCCCAGCACCAGCCCGCCGGCCACGGCGGCGAGCGGGGCGGAGCGGCGACCGTGCGTGAAGGCTGCGACGGAGAGTGCCAGCAGGGCGATCCCGGTCGCCGTGACGCCGGCGAACAGCCCGTCCGCGGAAGCACCGATCCAGACCGCGCCGGGGAGGAGCACCGCGAACGGGAGGACGGCGCGGGCCGCATCGGGCCGGCCGAGCAGTGCGAGGGTGGCCGGGACCGCCACCGCGACCAGGCTGCCCACCACCACGCACGCGGCGGCGGCCCAGGCGCCTCCGCCCAGCCCGATGCGGTCGAGCCAGACGAAAACCAGCGTCGCGCCCGGTGGGTGGCCCGCGACGTGGGTGGTCCAGAAATGCGGGGCGCCCTCGAGGATCCGGGAGGAGAAGGACCGCAGCATCTCCGGGATGTCCGGGATGTTGGGGACCTCGTGCAGGTATTCGTTGTCGGTGGCGATCCGGGTGGTGAAACCGCGGACCCAGCCGTCGACCATGACCAGCGCCATCGTCCACCCGACGGTGGTGGCGTAGCCGAGCAGCAGCAGGCGCCGCCACGGTAGCCGCGCCGCCAACGCCGGGCCCCACAGCACGACAGCGGCGGCGAGGACGATCGCGAACGGGGTGCCGGGACCGACGTGGGGCAGCCAATCCCCGAACAGCGGCGGCGCGTAGGCGTAGATGACGACACCGGCGCCGGGGCGGTTGTAGGCCAGCCCCACGGTGGTGGCGGCACCGACGAGCCCGGCGGCCAGTACCACCGCGGCCACGTCCGCAAGATGACCCGACCGCTTGCCGCGCAAGCCCTCGCGCGGCTCGACTGAGGTACCGGACGTCATGCGGCCTCCGCGGACGGACGCAGGTCAGCGAAACAGCGATCCCGATCGTAGTGGACCTCGTGCACCCGGAGCCCGGCAGCGGCGGAGACGGCCGGCAGCGCCGGCAGGCCGAGCAATGCCCAGGGAAACCAGTGCCCGACGTGGCCGCGAGCGCGGTCGAAGAGCCGGGCGTTGCCGCGCCAGAGTTCGTGTCCGGACAGGGTGGTCTCCACGAGCAACCGGCCACCGGCGGTCAGGAGCCCACCGGCACGGCGCAGCAACCGGACGGGGTCGCCGCCGATGCCGACGTTGCCGTCCGCCAGCAGCACCGTATGCCAACGGCCTTCGTCGGGCAGCGCCTCGAACAGGTCACCGTGCACGGCAGGGGCGCCACGGGCCCGGCAGTGCGCGATGGCGACCGCGGAATTGTCCAAGCCCAGCACCGGAATTCCGCGGGTGACGAGTGCGGCGACGAGACGGCCGGGGCCGCAGCCGAGGTCGAGCGTGTGGCCATGGCAGCGGTCGAGCAGCCAGCGGTCGCCGCGACCGGCGGGACGGTGCCAGCGGCCGATCTGCAGCGGGACGACGCGCCAGTCGTCCAGCTGCAGCACCTGCGCGTCGCCGGTCAGCGCGGGGTCGAAATCCGTGCAGCTCATCGGACCTGCTCCACCGCGGCGGCGAACCGCGAACCGGGCAGACCCGCGGCCACGGTCCGCGCGATCGGCATCGTGTCCACATCGGCCAGTGCGGGCACGTCGGTGGTGCGCAGACCGTGCTCGGCCAATGCCTGCCTGGTGCGGGCGCCGGTGTCGGAACGGGACGTCGGCACCGGCGTGACAACCACTGCCCGGAGCGGATCGCGCAGGCCGAGCAGCCACCAGCCGCCGTCGTCGGCGGGGCCGAGCACGGCGTCGGTGCCCGGTTGCCGGAGCCGGTCGCGGCACTCGCCGAGCAGTCCGGCACTGATCTGCGGGGTGTCCATCCCGATCTGCAGCACCGGGGTGTCCGGGAAGAGCCCTGCGGTGTCGGCGTGCGCGGCGGCAATGCGCTCACCGAGGGACGCTCCGCGTTGCCCTACCACGGGAATCTCGCGCAGCAGGTGCTCGATGCCGGTGGCCGCCGGGTCCCCGGCCAGCGCGATCACCGGCTGGACCCCGGGAGTCGCCCGGACGGCGTCCATTGTGTCCAGTAGCGCGGCCGCGGCGATGCGTGCCGCCTGCTCGGGGGTCGCCGGTGGGCAGAGCCGGGTCTTCACCCGGCCCGGTACCGGCGCCTTGGCCAGCACGAGAACGACGGCGGCGGTCATCCGCGCACCACCACCTGCGCCATGTCGAGCGCGGCGCGGACCGTGCCACGCATCGAACCGGACACTTTGGACCGGCCGCCTGCCCGCGCCCGGTAGTCGACGTCGATCTCGGTGATCCGCCACTGCGCCCGTGCCGCGCGCAACAGCAGTTCAAGCGGGTAACCGAAGCCCCGGTCCTGCACATCCAGCGCGAGCAGCGCGTCTCGGCGCGCGACGCGGATGGCGGCGATATCGTGCACCGCGGCGCCACGCCGGCGCAGCAGCCACGCGATGGACGCGTTGGCCGCCCGTGCATGCCACGGCTGGACTCCGCGCCCCTGCGGCCGGCGCCGGCCGACCGCCAGGTCCGCCGTACCCTCCGCAACCGGGCGCAGCAGCACTGGCAACGCCGCCGGATCCAGTGACCCGTCGGCGTCCAGCACGGCCACGTACTCCCGCTGTGCTCCCTGGATACCTGCGTGCACTGCGGCTCCGTACCCGCGCCGTGGCTCGGTGAGCACGCGTGCGCCGTGCGCTCGTGCCACCTCCGCGGTGCGGTCGGTCGACCCGTTGTCCACCACCACCGGGTGACAGCCGGGCGGCAGCGCCGCGAGCACCGCCGGCACCGTGTCCTCCTCGTCGAGGCACGGCAGGATGACGTCCAGCTCTGGCTTCATACCTGGCCTTCGTTCCCGGTCCGCCGGTGGATGGGTGAGGCCGGCGGAAAATCCTTGAGTTTGAAGGTCTTTCCGGCGGGAAACACTAGGTCGACCCGTGTTCGCGACCGGATGAGGTGTGCCAGACGATGCCCGCGGCGTCCAGCGCAGTACCGGTGGTCCGGTCATCGGTGACCACCCGGACAGTGCACCGCGTACCAGGCGGGTACCGGCTTGCCTCCGCCATCGCCGCCACGATCGCGGCGCGGTCCGCGACGCAGCCTCGCACGTCCAGGACCACGACCCCGCAGCAGAGTTCGACCGCTTCACCGAGTTCCGCGGCCAACGCCGGAACGTCCGCCCCGGTCAGCCACCCGGTGGCCGCGACGGTGATCCTGCGGTCCGCGACCAGCGTGCGGATCCGGATCCGCCGCCCTGCTCTCGCGGGCGGCCGGAGTACCTCGACTGCGCTCATTTCGCCCCCTGCCCGCGGATCGAATTTCGCCAGGGGTTCCCTTCTTACGGACTGCTTACACACGGGGACCGGGTGAAGCCGGTGCGGCTAGCGTGGGCGGGCATGCGACAACGAGCCGCGCTGGCGGCAATCACCCTGCTGGCCACGGCGTGCAGTGCACCCGATCCGCCACCCACCACCCCCGCAGCCGGGCCGCCGCCCGCGGCCGAACCGGCCAAGGCACCGCCGGCCGGCACTGCACCGTCCGGAACGGTGGTACCGGCCGGCGCCGCGGCCGAGGGCATCGTCGCCGACGGGGTCACCCACCGCGTCGCGGTCGGCGTGCGCGATCCGGACGGCCTTGCCCTGCTCGACAGCACAACCGGGCGGGTCACCGGGAAAGTGCCGTTGCCCGGCCATCTGCGGCACCTGCAGCTCGCCGCACCCGGTGGGCCGGTACTGGTCCCCGACGAGAACTCCGACCGGCTGCTCACCGTCGACCTGCCGTCCGGGCAGATCACCGGCGACGTGCGAACCGGCGCCTCCCCGCACGATGCCACGCGTGCCGCCAACGGCCGGATGTTCTCGGCCAACGAGTTCGGCCGCAGCGTCGCGGTCACCGAGAACGGCACAGTGGTGCACACCTTCACCGACGTGACCCAGCCCGCCGGGCTCGCCGCCGCGGGAAATCTGGTCGGACTGGTCGACGTGCGGCAGAACGACCTGTCCGTCTACGACGCGGCCACCCTCACCCGCACCGCCCGGCTTCCGGCCGGGGCCGGCCCCACCCACGTCACAGTGGACCGTCGCGGGCACTTCGCGGTAATCGACACCCGTGGCAACGCGGTCCGGTTCTTCGACCCCGCCGCGCCCGCGCACGCACTGACCAGCCTGGCGCTGCCCGGCACCCCGTACGGCACCGCCTACGACGCGACCCGCGATCGCCTGTGGGTCACGCTGACCGCGAAGAACCAGCTCGTGGGCATCGACCTCGCCGGCACAACGCCGAAGGTGTTCACCACAGTGGCGACCGTGCGTCAGCCGAACACCGTCGCGGTGGATCCCACGACCGGAACCTGTTACGTCACCGGAACCGCCGACGGAACCGTGGAAATCGTCAACCCCGGCTGAGGCGTCCCTTGTGGACGCCAGAGCACGGAAGCGGGAGGAGGACCCGGATGCCGGAAGACCACGAGCCGGAGTACGGCTTCCCCGCGCGGCTGTGGCGGGCGCTCGCACGGCATCGTCCCGGTGGCCCGTTTTCCGCCCGTGCGTGGCGAAGTCCCCTCCGCGGGCCGTGGCTCACCTCGGTTTTCGGTTCGGTGCTGCTGGTCGGCCTCCCGGTCGTGATCATCACCGGGCTGTTGTCCTACGCCGCCTACAGCCCGCAGTTCGGACAGGCCTTCCCCGCCGACGTGGGCTGGCTGCGGCTGCCGCTGTTCAGCTGGCCCGCCGGTCCCTCGTGGCTCTACCGGCTGACCCAGGGACTGCACGTCGGGCTCGGGCTGGTGCTGATCCCGGTGGTGCTGGCGAAACTCTGGTCGGTCGTGCCGAAGCTGTTCACCTGGCCACCGGCCCGTTCCGCAGCGCAGGCGCTGGAACGGCTCTCGCTGCTGCTGCTGGTCGGCGGGATCCTGTTCGAGATCGCCACCGGCGTGCTCAACATCCAGTACGACTACCTCTTCGGCTTCAGCTTCTACACCGCGCACTACTACGGTGCCTGGGTGTTCACCGGCGCGTTCGCGGTGCACGTCGCACTCAAACTCCCGCGGATGGTGCACGCGCTGCGTTCGCGTTCCCTGCGGGCCGAACTGCGCACCCGCCGTGCCGACACCACACCGGAACCGTCCGAACCGGACGGTCTCGCGCCGAGCGCTCCCACGGCACCGACGGTCAGCCGACGAGGAGCACTCGCGCTGGTCGGTGGCGGATCGGCACTGGTGTTCGTGCTGACCGCCGGACAGACGATCGGCGGAGTGGCCCGCGAGACCGCGCTGCTCGTGCCCCGCGGACGCGAACCCGGCGAGGGCCCGAACGGTTTCCAGATCAACCGCACCGCCCGCGCCGCGGCCATCACGCCCACCGCCACCGGATCGGGCTGGGCGCTGCGCCTCACCGGTGGCGACCGCCCGCGCAGCTTCGACCGCCCGGCGCTCGCCGCACTGCCGCAGCACACCGCCGAACTGCCCATCGCCTGCGTCGAAGGCTGGTCGACGACCCAGACCTGGACCGGGGTGCGGCTGCTCGACCTGGCCCGGCTCGCCGGCGTCCCCGAACCCGGCTCGGCACACGTGACCTCGCTCGAACGGGCCGGTGCGTTCGCGCAGGCTTTCTTGCAGGACAACCAGATCCGGCACCCGGACGCGCTGCTGGCACTGCGCGTCAACGGGGCCGACCTGAGTCTCGACCACGGCTACCCGGCCCGGGTGATCGTCCCCGCACTGCCCGGGGTCCACAACACCAAATGGGTTGCCGCCATCGACTTCCGGGCCGCCCGATGAACCGGCTCCTCGCGCCCGTCCGGCGGCTCTACGGGGCGCACCCGCTGCATCTGCTGATCCTGCTCGGCTGCTTCTTCCTCGCCGGTTACGCCGCGATCAACCTCTCCGCCGACGCGCAGTGGCCGTACATCGCACTGTGGTTCGCGGGTGCGGTGATCGCGCACGATTTCGTGCTGTTCCCGCTCTACGCCCTCGCCGACCGCCTGATCACCGGACGACGACGCCCCGAGCCGAAGCCCGGCCCACGCCGGATCGCGGTCGTCAACCACGTCCGGATCCCGTTGCTGGCTTCGGGATTGCTGCTGCTGTTGTTCTTCCCCGGGATCATCGCCCAGGGCAGCGACACGTTCACCGCGGCCACCGGACAGACCCAGGAACCGTTCCTCGCCCGCTGGCTGGTGCTCAGCGCCGGATTCTTCGCGCTGAGCGCGGTCCTGTACCTCGTTCGCACCCGCCGCGCCCGGGAGCGCCCGAAGCGAGGCGGGCGTCGACGGGTCAGTGGTGCTCGACGGTGATGTCCGCGGGGTCGAGGGTGCCGTCGGCGAGCTCGTGGGCGACGTCGGACAACCGCCGCTTCCGATCGTGAGCGTATTCGCGCAGCCGGCTGAATGCGTCGTGCATGTCGAGGGACAGCGCCTCGGCGAGAACCCCCTTCGCCTGCTCGATGACGGTGCGTTGCTGCAGCGTGGCTTCGAGCTGCTCGGCAAGCAGTTCGCCGCGGGCCGCGGCGCGCTGGTGCAGGATCCCGATCGTGGCGACGTCGGCAAGGGCCTGTCCCACCGCGACCGTGTCCGCGTCCAGTTCGATGGGCTCCTGGTTGAGCAGGGTCAGCGCGCCGATGGTCTGCTCCCGCAGCCGCATCGGCACCGCGGAGGCGGCCCGGAACCCGGACCCGAGCGCGGCCGGACTGAACCCGGGCCAGCGCGCCTGAGCGGTGTCCGCGCGCAGATCCGCGCAGGTGACCGGTTTCCCGCTGGCCACGCAGTCCAGACAGGGACCCTCGCGGGCCTGGGCGGCGAACAGCTCCACCAGATCGGCACGCTCGGAAGAACCGGCGGCGGGCCGCCAGCCCCCGCGCTGATCGGAGAGGATCACCCCGGCGGCGTCCACCGAGAGGTGCTCGACGGTGCGCTCGGCCAGCAGCGCGAGGAAGTCCAGCACGTCGAAATCGGCCACGAGGGTGTCGGCGAGCGTGACGAACGTGCGAGCCAGCCGTTGGTCCGGGGTGGTACTCATACCTCGCCCCTTTCTCCGCTGATCATCATGCAGAATCCTCCTCCGGCCGGAACCGTAGTGTCCGAGCGACGACCTGGCTGGCGACCAGTGCCAACGTCACTTCGTGGGCGTAGGCATAAGCGCGTATCCGCAACAGGGCCGCGTCGCTGGTGATGCCGAGCTGGACCTTCACCATGCCCACCGCCTGGTGGACCTCGATGTGGGAATCGGCAAGCCAGCTCAGGTCACTCGCCGCATGCCCGTCGAGCTGGTCGATCACCGCGTAGGTGGCCAGATCGGCCAGGATGAGTGCGTCGGTCACCTGCGTGCGGGACAACGGACCGGGCTGATCGCGGTAGAAGTCCAGCGAGCCGAGCCGTACGACCCCGACCTGCAGCGGGAACGAGAAGACCGCGGCCACCCCCAGTTCGGCCGCAGCCGGGCCGAACGCGGGCCACCGCCCGATGGCGGCGGCCAGATCCGGGATCAGCACCGGGCCACCCTGGGCGAAGGCGTCCAGACAGGGACCTTCACCGACGGTGAGCTGCAGATCTTCCAGACCGGCGCTGACCTCGTTACTGGCATGCACCAGCGCCCGGTGCGGACCGGTTCCCGCCCCGTCCCGGGTTTCGCTGAGCACGGTAGCGCCGGCCCCGGAAACCACCAGCTCCGCGACGCACAACGCGCAGATCCGGGACATCCGCTGTCCCTGGTCGGCCTTGCCTTCGGTGGACAGCAGGCCGAGGAACCGCTGCCGCCGGTCCGTCACCTCGACCACTCCCCATCACCCTGCCGCAGCCGATCCTAGGTCGTCGCGGTGCTGATCGCCGGATCGGGCGGTTCGTGCCGGGACTTGCCCTCGGTGGTCAGCCAGCGGGCGACGTCGACAAGCTTCACGTTGGTGTCCTGCGAACTGCGGACCAGCATCGCGAACGCGGCGTCGTCGCCGAGCCCGAACCGTTCCATCAGGATGCCCTTGGCCTGCCCGATCACATCGCGGGTCAGCAGCGCCTGATGCAGCTGCTCGGTCTCCTGCGCCCGGCCGAGTGCCTGCGCCGCGTGCGAGGCGAACAGGCTGCCCAGCATCTGCGACCGCTCGTCGAACCCGGCCCGCCGACCGGAGTACAAGTTGAGCGCACCGAGCGTGTCCTCGCTGGTGAAGAGCTGGAACGACAAGGTGCTGACCACCCCGGAGGCGAGCGCCTCCGGCGCGAACACCGGCCACCGGGTGGTTTCCCCGGCGAGATCGTCGACGGTCACCGTGTGCTGCTCCCACAGCGCGGTCACACACGGGCCTTGCTGGTGCTGCGCCTGCAGCCGGTCGATCCGCGCGACCATCTCGTCACTCGGCGCGTGCGAGGTCACCGTCCCGTCTCGGGCCAGCAGCAGCACGCCCGCCTGCTCGGCCCCCGGCACGGTCTGCACCGCACCGGCCACGATCAACTCCAGCACCTGCTCCGGCCCGCCGGACGAGCGGGCGCTCAGCCCGCGCGCCGCGTCCCCGAGCGCCTTGACGAGCCGCTGGCCCAGTTCGGTAGCCGGTTGTTCCTCCACCCTGCCAACTTCCCGCCGCACCGTCCCGCCGCGCCTTACGCGCACCATGGGAAGAGCAGCTCCACAGCCGAAAGATCACCATCCACCGTAACCCGCACCGAACCGGCCTGTCACCGAACCGTCCGCCGGCTGGGCCGCACCCGTTCCCGGCCGCTTGACAAAGGAATCGGCGCCTGCGAATCATTGATTTCACCTGCAGGCTGACAACGATGTCAGACGAGTACCGGGAGTGACGTGACCCAGTTGAACCGCAGGCAGTTCCTGTCCAGTGGGATCGCGATCGCAGGCGGTGGCGCGCTCGGTGCGTTCGGGATGCCCGGCACCGCAAGCGCTGCGCCGGGCGGCACCGCGGCCGGTCCGCCCCTGCACATCGACAGCCACGAGATCACCCGCGGCTGGACCTACGCCGCGGCCGACGGGACGGCGTTGTCCGGAGACCGGCTGGCCAGTGCGCAGCCGGTCGCCGGCCTGAAGCCGGCCGTCGTACCCGGCACGCCGCTCACCAGCATGATCGCCGGCGGCGAGTATCCCGATCCGCTGTACGGCCACATCGTCACCGACACGATCCCGGACACCCTCAAGGACACCGATTACTGGTACCGGGTCGCGTTCGACCTACCGCGGCGCATCCCCGGACAGCGGTTCTGGCTGCACTTCGGCGGCATCAACTACCTGGCGACCATCTGGCTCAACGGCACCGAAGTGGGCACCGTCGAAGGTGCCTTCACCCGCGGCGTCTTCGACGTCACGGAGATCGTGGCGAAGGCGGACGGCAAGGCGTACCTCGCCGTGCTGATCGGGAAACTGGACTACGCCGAGGCTCCGCTGAAACCGAGCTACGCCAGTGGTGTCACGCGCGGCGGGCGCAACGGCGGGCCGACCGGGATCACCCTGAAGAACGGGCCGACGTTCTTCTGCACCGCCGGCTGGGACTGGCTGCCCACCATCCCCGACCGGGACCTGGGGATCTGGCAACCGGTCAGCTGGTGCACCACCGGTCCGGTCCGGCTGGCCGACGTGCACGTCGATCCGACGCTGTCGCAAGACCTGCGCACCGCCGACGTTTCCCTCGGCCTCACCTTCGACAGCGCGTTCGGCTCGGCCAGAACCGTACTGTTGAAAGGATCCTTGGCCGGCCGTCGATTCGAGCACCCGGTCACCGTGGCGGCAGGCACCTCGTCGATCACGCTCACTCCGGCGGATCTGTCCACACTGCACCTGGACCGGCCGAAACTGTGGTGGCCCAACGGATACGGCGAGCCCTACCGCTATCGGCTCACGATCGGCGTCGAGTCCGGCGGGCAGGTCTGCGACGAGCGGACCGTGGACTTCGGCGTGCGGCGCATCGAGTACCGCAGACCGCTCGAATCGCCGGATGAGGGCACCGTGGACGCACTGGCGATCACCGTGAACAACCAGCCGATCCTGGTGATGGGCGGCAACTGGGGCCTGGACGAGGCGCTCAAGCGCATTCCGCGGGAGCGGCTCTTCGAGCAGGTGCGGATGCACCGCGAAGCCAACCTCAACCTGATCCGGAACTGGAACGGGCAGAGCAGCACCGAGGATTTCTTCGATGCCTGCGACGAAAACGGCATCCTGGTCTGGCAGGACTTCTTCTCCTCGACCGAAGGTCCCGGCCCGGCGGACGCCGACCGGGACCTGGCCAACATCCGCGACTGTATCGTCGCCTTCCGCAACCACCCGTCGATCCTGCTGTGGTGCGGCGGCAACGAGGGCCCACCGCCGCAGCCGATCATCGACGGGCTCGACGCGCTGGTCGCCGAACTCGATCCGAAACGGGCGGTGCTGACCAGTTCGGCCGAGGACACCGGCAAGGACCCGATCGCCGGGTACAGCTCGGGCGGCCCGTACCACTGGGTCACCCCGGAAACCCATTTCGCCGCAGGCGACGGCACGCACTGGCCGCCGTTCCACAACGAGGTCGGCTCGTATTCGATCCCGACGCTGGAATTCATCCGGAAAATGCTTCCCGAGCAGTCGTGGGAGCATCCGGACGATTTCTGGGCCGACCGGGACGTCAACGGCAACGGGGGCAACGACGGTGGCGCGGGCTACCTCGCACTCACCGCGAAGCGGTACGGCGAAGTGCGCAACCTCGCGGACTTCGCACGCAAATCGCAGCTGATGAACTACGAATGCATCAGGTCGATCTTCGAATCGCACGCCGCGAACATGGGCACTACCGCGCCGGGAAAGCCGTACCCGCGTACCGGCGTCATCATGTGGATGACCCATCCCGCGCAGCCCAGTTTCGTCTGGCAGATGTACAGCCACGACCTCGAGGCGCATTCGTCCTTCTACGCGGTTCAGCACGCGTGCCGGCGGATCAACGTAATCCTCGACAGCGCGAGCCTCGACGTGGTGGTGGCCAACCACACCGGAGCAGCCGTCGGCGGCACCGTCGCGGTCACGCTCTACGATCTGCACGGCACCGCGTTCGCCGACACGTCGTGGCAGGTGCCCGCGGCGAAACCGGCCGACCGCACCGTGGCCGGCAACCTCGCCGCACCACTGAAGACCTCGCCCACCGACATTGCCTTCGTCCGGATTTCTCTCACTGATCCACACGGTACGGAGCTCGTCCGCACCTTCTCCTGGGTGGAAAACCCGGCCCGGCCCAACGGATTCACCAGCCTCGACGACGCGGCACCAGCCGCGGTCTCGGTCGCCGCCACCGCACAGCACGGACGAGACGACCTCGAGCTGACCGCGGAAGTCACGAACATCGGCCGCGCCGTGGCGTTGACGGTGCACCTGCAGGTGTATGACACGCAGACCGGCGAACGCGTGCTGCCGGCAACGTTCAGCGACAACTACCTGAACCTGGCGGCCGGCGAATCGAGCACCGTCCGGGTAAGGCTGAGCGGCGAACAAGCCCGGCAGACCGGGAACCTCGGCATCCGGATCGACGGCTGGAAGATCGACCAGCCGGCCTCGCGGCTGCACGGCCGGGGAGTCGCCGTCACCTTCAACCAGCCGGCGCTCGCCACCCACCCGACGACCAAGACCTTTGCCGGATAAGGGATACCCTGGCTTGGCCAGAAGAACAGGGCCTGCTGACCAGCGCACGCTCCGACACCGGGCAGCGTCGCTATTCCGATGCCGCGGTCCGGCGCGGGTCGCTCATCCGACGGTTGTTGGACGCGGGGATGTCCGGCCGGGTGAGCGCGGCGGTGCTGCGGTGTGTGGACGTCCCTGGTGACCGGGTGTCGTCGAGAGGACGTTCACGTACCGGGCGGGGCTGTGCACGGCCCGGGACCGGTGGCACGGTCGGCCTGATGCTGTGACCTGCACCTCAGCCGGTTGCCCCTGACATCGGTGTGAGCGGTGAGGATGGCGGTGCAGCCCGGAAGCACCGGGCCGGTCATCCGGGAGGCGGCAGAAGATGGGGCAGGCGTGGGGTTTCGGCAGGTATGGCGGGCCTGAGGTGCAGGAGTTCTTCGATCGTCCCGATCCTGTGCCCGGTCGCGGCGAGGTGCTGATCCGGGTCACCGTGGCCGGTGTGAACCCTCTCGACCACGTGTTGCGCTCGGGTCTGGTTCCCGGGCTCGACAGCGGGCGTCCGTTTCCCCGTGTGCTGGGTATGGAGGCAGCCGGAACCGTGCTTGCCCTGGGGGAGGATGTCGATGGGCTTGCGGTGGGTGACGCGGTCTTCGGCTTCGCGCTCACCGGTGCCGGCACCTACGCCGAGACGACGGTGCTGTCCGCGCCGAACACCGCGCGGATCCCGGCCGGTCTGTCCGCGACCGTGGCGGCAACGTTGCCGGTGGCCGGGACGACCGCGGTGGATGCGCTCGACCAGCTCGGCCTCCCGGCCGGTGCGACGGTCCTGGTCAACGGGGTCGGGGGTGGGGTCGGCCTCGCCGTCGCCCGGCTGGCCATCGGGCGCGAGCTGCGTGTCGTCGGCACCGGGAGTGCCGCCAAACGCGAGCCTGCCGAAGCCATCGGGGTGCAGTTCATCGACTACACCGCCGAGAACGTCGTCACCGCGGCAGGCGAGCTGGTTCCCGACGGCTACGACGGGATCGTCGATCTGGTCGGCGGCACCTCGCTGCGGACGGTCGCTCCACTGGCCCGGGATCCCCGCACCGTCATCGCCGTCGGTGACATGTCCGTGCCCGACCTCGGTGGGCGTTTCGTCGAGCGCCGCCTCGACCGCGAGAACCTGGCACGGGCCGCCCAGCTCGCCCTCGACGGAGTCCTCGCCCCCGTAATCACCGCGGTCCACCCGCTCTCCGACGCCCCGGCCGCCCTCGCCACCGTCGAAAACGGTCACACCCCGGGCAAGGTCGTCATCAAGGTCGCCTGAGAACGACCCAGCCGACCGACATTGCGCAGCCGTCGTCCGATGAGCGACCCCGGTGGTGTCGGCGGCGATGCCGTCGGCGACGCCTTCACTCGCGGTGCCGAACACAGCGACCAGGATCGCGAGCCCGAGGCAGCCACCGAGCTGCTGCATCGCCTGGAGCATTCCGGACGCGGCACCGGAGTCCCGCGGGCGGACGGGGTGCCGGACGTAGCCGACGGTGAACAGGACGACGAGGACTCCGATCGGCACGTTCACGAACATCACCCAGCGCCAGCAGGCGAACGAGGTGCGCACTCCGCCCACGACCAGCCCGCGTCGTGACGGCGGCGCGGACGGCCTTCGGAGAGCGCGGCGGCGACGCATCGCTGGACGGCACCGCCCGCAGTGCAGGTGTCACGAACGCCACGCTCTACCGGCACTTCCCGACCCGCGATTCGCTTCTTGAAGCCGCAC
Organism: Amycolatopsis ultiminotia; assembly: GCF_039536925.1. Taxonomy (NCBI): domain Bacteria; kingdom Bacillati; phylum Actinomycetota; class Actinomycetes; order Pseudonocardiales; family Pseudonocardiaceae; genus Amycolatopsis; species Amycolatopsis ultiminotia. The sequence continues at coordinate 280,746 of NZ_BAAAZN010000006.1, forward strand.
CGGGGTCAAGTCGAGGACATCGCCACGAAGGCACGCGAGCTGGTCGCGTCCATGCCGCCCATGGACGCCTTCATCGGGTGGCTCCACGCAATGACCGCACACATCGCGACCTACCTTGGACTCAAGGCGTTGCTTGCAACGGCCTTCCGCGATGACCATGGCGGGTTGAACTCGTGGTGTCACGAGGTCATGCTCGAAGCAGCGAACTCAGTCTTGCGCCCCGGGCAAGAAGCAGGCGACGTCAAGGAAGAAGCGGGCGCGCTCCTCAGCCTCATGATCGACGGCCTGCGCACCCGGTGAATCGGCCCACGCTCCGGCGGGCGCATCGCCACTGGCGATCTGAGCCCGGCAACTGACACGCCCCAATCCCCGCCTCCGCCGTGCAGTGCCAGACGAAACCGACGCAGCCATGCGGGCACGGCACGGTGCGGTCAGTCGCGTTGAAGTCTCCCGTCGCTCGGCCGGCCCGCGCGGTCTGTGCCGGAGCGTCCGGCCGAGCAAGGAAAAGGGGAGCCATGACCGGCCGGAACCCGGCCGATCGCGACAAAAGCGGCTCGTAGAGCCACGTCTTGTCCGGCCGTGTCGGCGCCGCCGGCCCCTGCACGGCCTCGCGCACGGGAGCGAACTTCGCGTCCGACGGTGCGTTGAGGAGGCCGTCGCGGCTGCCGAACGCCCGGAACAGCGTCCCCTTCGACAACGTTCGCGTGCGCGAGACCGGCGACGAAACCAGCATCGGGGGCGACGGCCGCCACCGCGGTGGCGGTCAGGTGACGCATTCCCGGGATTGTATGAAACCGCTGACCCTCTCGAAGCAACGGCTGAACCGCACTGGCACGCCGCGGGTCGCGGCGTGCCAGTGCGGTTCAGCCGGGGAGAGCGCTACTTCGCGACCTGCGAGGTGATCCGCTCGATGGTCTGTGCGGCGAGATCGGGGGCGTCGGTGTAGATGTAGTGCCCGCTGTTGGGTGCGGTGATCGCTTCGCTGTGGCTGGACAGCGCGAGCCACTTGCGCTGTCCAGCCACCCACGCCTGCTCCAGGCCCTTGCCGTACTGCGGGATGTCCGAGAGGTACGAACCTCCGTGCCGGATCACGGCCACCGGGATGTCGCCCGCGGATTGCACCGGCCCGTCCTCGAACCGGAGCAGCTCCGGGTTCTCCCCGCCGAAGACCGCGATGCTCTGCTTGCGCAGCTCACCGGCATCGCCGGTGGCGGACTCGGGGATCTGCTCGCTCGTGTCGGCGATCATCGTCGAGGGGGTGGCGTCCATCAGCACCACGCCCTTGATCCGGTCCTGGTGCTCCGGCGCGTAGCGAGCCGCGAGCAGCCCGCCCGCCGAATGCCCGGCCAGCACGACCGGACGGCGCCCGGCGACCTGGTCCAGTACGCCGGTCAGGATTTCCCCGCTGCTGCCCACGTTCTGCGGCCCCGCCGGTTTGTCGCTCTTGCCCTCGCCGAGCCGGTCGTAGGAGCAGACCCGGTTGTCCCGGCTCAGCGTCTTCTGCAGGCCGGCCAGTTTGGTCAGATCGTCACCCATGCCCGCCATCAGCACGACGACCGGCCGGTCCGGCACGTCGGTGCCCGTGCAGGACACGTTCACCGAATGACCGCCGACGGTGATCTTCTTGGCGTCCGCGGGTGCATCCTGCCCGTTCTGGTTGCTCTGCTGCACCGAGGGCGCCGGGGCGCCCAGGTCATCGTCGTCTCCGACGGCGTCGTCACAGCCGGCCAGCACTCCCCCGCCCACGATGGCCAGCAGTGCCACTGCAGCAGATGCCTTGGTCATGCGAAACACAGTGCCTCCAAGAAGAATTGTTCGACAGCGGGGTTCCCGCGATCCGAAGTGCCGCGGCTGTCTCGAAGATTACGGAGACAACGGCCAGGAATCGTCCCCGCACAGTGGACACTTGCACGTAGCTCCCACGGGGGACGGCACGCCCTCGTCCCGCACCCGGAGCCGGCGGCACCCTCTTCGAACAGTCCTCCGGCCGCGCAGAACCTGCATCCGGCGAGGTTAGTGCGACTTTTTATCGCTTTAGCGTGCTACCGTCTCGGCCATGTTGCGTAGCGATCACCCTCATGCGAAGTGGCTGAGCGAGCTCTACGGCAGCGGGATCGACCACGGCGTCCCTCCTGTCGAGGAGGTACTGCAGAAGTTCTCCCCGGAATTCGTCATCCACACCGGCGGCGTCCGGCTCGCCACGTCCGGCGGGCGCGCGTTGCTTGCGGACTACGCGCGGCGCCGGAGAGAACTCGGCCACCCGTTGCCGTCGAAGATCCACCAGGTGCTCGCCGACGACCACTTCGGCATCGTCTACGCCGAATTCCGCGCCGAGCGCGCCGGAACGGTGATGGCGGGCCCCGGAATGGGAGCGTGGCGGTTCGAGGACGGATTGGCGGTCGAGCACTGGGAAATGCCGGACGGGCCACAGTGGGACGAGTTCTACCGCGAGCTCGTCCCACCGCACCACTAGCCGCGGGCGCACCCCGCGTGCGCCACGATCCCTTGCGCCGCAAGCGATTGCCGCAGTCGAGACACTGCTACCGCCGGGCGGTCTCCCGGATTCCGGCCAGTACCACGTCGGTGACCTGCTCCGCGACCGCGCGGGTGAAGGGGCGGACGCCGCGGCTCAGGTAAAGGTGCACCGGACTGCAGAGCAGCTCGCCGAAGAAGTAGACGTCGACCGGGGGAAGTTCGCCCCGTTCGACGGCCGCGTCCACCCTCGTCCGCATGATCGCCAGGCGTTGCTCGAAGACCGCCGCGACTGCCCGCGCCACACTCGGGGTCTGCTGGCCGGTGTGTGCGGCACTCTGCAGCGCGCGGCCGGTCGGCGAGTCGATGCAGGCGGCCAGCTCCACCAGGAACTCGACCAGATCCCGGCGCAGGTCGCCGGTGTCGGCGAGGACGGCCGTCTCCGCGGCGTACCGCCGCAGCGCCTCGCTGACCAGCGTTTCCCGCTCCGGCCAGTTCCGGTAGACGCTCGACTTGTGCACCCCGGCCAGTTCGGCCAGCTCGTCGTAACGCAGGCCCGCCAGGCCGTGTTTGCCGACGAGCTGCACCGTCGCGTCCATGATCCGCTCCCGCACGCGGGCGGTGCGCCCGCCCGGTCGCGGGACCGCCGGTCGCCTCGGCACGGTGTCCGCCATCTGCCCTTCACTCCTCGCTTCACTCGTGAGGTGATTCTCCGTCAGCTCCCCTGCCTGCCGCGGCGCGGGTCTGCTATCGTAGCTTCTAACGAGAAATATTGTCGCTTTAAATTCAGTCAGGTCGGTCCTCCGGCGCCCCCGCGACCGACGCCCGTGAGGCGAACCAGGAGAACGCATGAACATCCTCGTATCGGGTGCCGGCATCGCCGGGCTCAGCACTGCTCTCGACCTCGGCGTGCGCGGACACCAGGTGACCGTCGTCGAACGCGCGGAGCACCTGCGCGTCAACGGATCACCCATCGACGTCCGCGGCGACGCGATCGGGGTCACCGCGGAGATGGGCTTGCTCGACGGGATCCGCGCGAAACGGGTCGACATGTCCGAGCGCACCCGATTCGTCGACCGCGACGGCACGGTGATCGCCCGGGTGCCGAACGAGGAGGCGAACGATTCCGCTGACGACATCGAGCTGCCGCGCGAGGACCTCACGAACATCCTCGCCGCCGCGCTGCCGCCGAACGCCACGATCCGGTTCCGGGAAAGCATCGACGCCCTCACCGAAGACGGCGACGGGGTCGACGTGCGCTTCACCTCCGGCGGCTCCGCGCGGTTCGACCTCGTCGTCGGCGCGGACGGTCTGCATTCGCGCGTGCGGAAACTGGTGTTCGGACCGGAGAGCGACTACCTGCGGCATCTGGGCCTGTACGTCGGCCTCACCGAACTGCCTGCCGAAGACTTCCGCGCCGACGACATCGGCAAGATGTACAACTACCCGGGGCATATGGCCGGCATCACCGGCTACCACGACAAGGCGCTCGGGATTCTCCTGTTCCGGTCCGAATTCCTCGACTACGACTACCACGACCTGGATGTCCAGAAACGGATTGTCACCGACGCTTTCGCCGGGCACGACGAATGGGAAATCCCGCGCCTGCTGACCGCGGCCGATGCCGACCCCGAGTTCTACTTCGATTCGGTCAGCCAGATCCACATGCCGACCTGGCACCGCGGCCGGGTGGTCCTGGTCGGTGACGCCGGACACTGCGCCGCACTGCTCTCCGGCCGCGGCACGTCACTGGCCCTCACCGGCGGCCTTTTCCTGGCCGAGGAACTCGAACGCGCCGGCGGCGACCACACCGTGGCATTCGACCATTACGAGAAACGCCAGCGCCCGTACGTCGAATTCGCCCAAAGCACCGTCGACGACGGCGGCAACCTCCTGGTGCCCGCCACCGAGGAAGAGATCACCGCACGCAACACCCGCCTCGTCTCCCGCCCCGGCAAGAACGCGGCCGGCCAGGGAGTGTCTTGGTCCAGGTGACCACGGCGCGAAGAAAGGCCGCACAGCGGTAGCCGATAGCGAGGTTGTCCCAGCGAGTCGCGAGGCCATTGTTTGAGCAGGATGAACCGTCGTTCGACCACGCCCGCGGCCGCGGCAGTCGACCTCGTCGAACGCGGGCGGGCGCCGCGGCGTGTGCGGTGCCCGCCCTGCCCGGCCGCGTCTGCAGCGACAGCAGGCACATCCCGCCACACGATCCCGCACCGATACCGGAAGATGATCCCCTCGATCAACGCCCACCGATCATCTGAGCGCAGCTGAAACCGCGACGCACCAAGCAGGCATCGCAGCCACCAGCCAAACCCTTTGTCAGGCACGGCATAGGCCAGGTCTGATGACGCGTTGGTCCAGGTGATCACAGCGTGCAGGAGGATTGCTGCTCGGTAGACGGTGGCGAGGTTGTCGAAGCGAGTCGCGAGGCCGCGCCAGTGCTTGAGCTGGTTGAAGTAGCGCTCGATGACGTTGCGGCCGCGGCAGTCGACCTCGTCGAACGCAGGCGGGCGCGCGCCGCGGGAGCTGCGGTGTCGGCGGTGACCTTGTTGGTCGGTGGGTTCGGGAATTGTTGCACCGATCTTGCGGCTGCGCAGGTGGGTTCGGGTCGTGCGGGAGGAATACGTCTTGTCGCTGCGCACCCGGTCCGGGCGAGTACGCGGCCTTCCTCAGCCGCGGTGTGGCACCGCGCGGTGATGCACAAGTGGCAGGAACGGCGAGTCCCCGGTCTGCCTCGCGGTCGGCAGCACCATCAGTGGCCGTCCCGCTCCGGTGACGAGTTCATGAATCTTGGTCGGCAGCCCACGCTGTGAGTGGCCCAGCGCATGGTCGCGCGGCTCGCCCCGGGTTTCGGGTAGTTCGACGAATCCCCTGCGTCTCGGGTGGTGTTGGTGGCGTGCTGATGCGCGCGGGCAACGGTGGAATCGGCCGAGATGGACCGGTCGATCCGGCCCGCCGCACTGGCCGCGCGAGCAACCGCTGCAGCACCACATCCCGGACGCCCTCGCGGGCCAGCCGGCCCGCCTCGATACCGGCAAATGGTCCCTTCGACCATTACCCGCGCATCCGAACACGGCCTGCCGCTCCGCACCGGGTGGCACTCGTTCAGGGGACGAGCACGAGTTTGCCGCCGGGCCGCCGGGACTGGCTGAGTTCGGCTGCGGCCCGGATCCGGTCGAGCGGATAGGTACCGGCGATGGAAACAACCAGTACGCCTTCGCCGGCCAGCCGGGCGAGCTCGTCCATCAGGTCGTAGCGGATCTCGGTGGTGGTCCGGGCGCCCAGCTCGGCCGCGGCGGCGAAGTCGGAGACGGTGAGGACGCGGTCGGGGTCGCCGGTCAGCTCGATCAGGGCCGGCAGTGCACCGCCGCCCGGCCCGGCCCGGTCGGCGCGGTCGATCCGGCCGCCGGTCGGGGCCGCGTCCAGGGCGCGGTCGACGCGGCCTCCGGCCAGTGCGGCGACGCGTTCGGCCATGCCGTCGCCGTAACCGGTCGCACTGGCGCCGATCTCCTCCAGTGCAGCGGCCCGGACCGGACCGGCGGTGGCGATCACCCGGATACCGCGGTGCAGCGCGAACCGCACCGCCGCCTCGCCGACGGTGGAGCCTGCACCGTGGACGAGCAGCAGCTCATCCGGCTGGACACCGAGATCGTCGAGCGCACGCCACGCCGTCTCGGCCGCCATCGGCAACGCCGCAGCCTGCTCGACGGTGACCCCCTCGGGAATGCGTGCCCAGGCTGCCATCAGCGCATACTCGGCGGCCCCTGCGGTCGGGCCGTCGAAGGTCGCCGGGCCGAACACGAGGTCGCCGATCTCGACGCCGTCGACACCCGCACCGAGCGCGTCGACGGTGCCTGCCACCTCGAGGCCGAGTCCGCGCGGCAGCGGCGGCAGCCGGTCGGCGAGGAGGCCGTCGACGAGGTGCCAGTCCGCCGGGTTCAGACCGCACGCTCGCACGGCGATCCGGATCCGGCCGGGTCCCGGCGCCGGCTTCGGGACGTCACGCAGCACGAGCACGTCCGGGGATCCGAACCGGTCGAACTGAAGTGCCCGCATGACGGTCTCCTTCGATGACAGCATCTGTTGTCATCGACCCTAGCACTGCGATGACAGCTTCTGCTGTCGTACTCTGGGGGCATGCCGAGATGGGAGTCCGACGCACAGGGCAGGCTGGAGCGCGCGGCACTCGAGCTGTTCGAGAAGCACGGATTCGAGCGCACCTCGGTCGCGCAGATCGCGCGCGCCGCCGGCCTGACCGAGCGCTCCTTCTACCGCTATTTCCCCGACAAGCGGGAAGTCCTCTTCGCCGGCAACGAACTCGAGGCGTACCTCGTCGCCGAGGTCGAGGCGGCCGACCCGGACCGCACCCCGCTCGAGGCGCTGCTGGCCGCGGTGGGGACCGCCGACGAGATCTTCCACCCGCGCGAGACCCTGCTGCGCCGAACTGCGGTGATCGCCGCCAGTCCGGCACTGGCCGAACGTGATCTGAACAAGCTCGCCGACATTGCCGACGCACTGGTACCGGCGCTCGGGCGCCGCGGCGTGGAGCCCGGCAAGGCCCGCTTCGTGGTCGACGTGGCGATCGCGATCTCCCGGCGCGCCACGTCCCGCTGGCTGGCCGAACAGGACGCGACGCTGTCCGAACTCGTCGCGCAGACCGCCGCCGAACTGTGCGAGACGGTCACCCCGCCGGTCCGGACGGTCCGCTGAGCCCGCGGCGGCGGGCGGTTCAGGGTTTGCGGCCGACCCCCGCGGCGATGATCCGCTGCGCGATGGTCTCCGCGCCGAGCTGGGGGCCGTCCGGCCACCAGTGCGCGACCGGGACGATCTCGGCGGGCTGACCGGGTCCGGGGGCGACCAGTTCCAGGCCGTGGAAGAGCTCGCGGATCTGCTCGCGGGTGCGCGCGGTGATGTCCCGCATCGACCCGTCGCGGATCACCTGGAGGGTTTCCTGCAGGGTCTCGTCGTCCTGGCCGCCGTCGTGCGGGTCGAGCACGTGCGTGATCACGACGTAGGAACCCGAGGGCAGCGCGTCGATGTACTCCTTGGTGACCTCCGCCGGACGGCCGAGGTCACCCTTGTAGTGGTGCAGTGCCGCGACGAACAGCAACGCGATCGGCTCGGACCAGTCGAGGTGGCTGCGGGTCAGCTCGTGCTCGAGGATGCCCGCGGGCTCGAAGATGTCAGCTTCCAGGTAGTTCGTCCGCTCGTCCTCGACCAGCAGCGCACGGCCCCGGCTGGCCACCACCGGATCGTAGTCGCTGTAGAGCACCCGCGCGTCCGAGTGGATGCGCTGGACCACCTGGTGCACGTTTTCCGCAGTCGGCTGGCCCGAACCGCAGTCGAGGAACTGGCGGATGCCTGCGTTCGTGGCCAGGAACCGGCAGGCCCGGATCAGGAAGGCCCGGTTCTCCCGCGCGACGTCGCGCACTTCCGGCATCTTCGCGATGATCTGGTCGCCCATCGCCCGGTCGACGTCGTAGTGGTCCTTGCCGCCGAGCAGGTAGTCGTAGACCCTGGCGACGCTCGACCTGGTGGGGTCGACGCCCACCGGGGCGTTCTCATCGTCGAGCAAGACACCGACCTCCAGGACGCGGACGTTGTGACACTTGACGTACCGAGGGTAGTAGCCCCGAGGTCGGCGGGAAAACCGGCTCCCGCCGTCGGCGCGGGGTCAGGAACGGCAGAGCAGCGCGTCGGGGGTTTCGAGGGAGCCCGCGCGCGTCGTGTAGGCGACGCCCGCGACGTATTCGCCCGGTGCGCACTGCCCCTTGTGGTTGCCAGTGGCGAACTCACCGCCGGGCTCGCCGGCCGGGCGGTTGTCGCCGCGGTCGAACCAGAGCGTGCGGCCGGTGTGTCCCAGCGGGGTGGCGGAGCGACCGCAGAGTACGGCCGACAGTGCGGCGCCCCGCACGCTGTAGCCGACCACGGCGTGCTCGGCCGGGCACTGCACCTTGGTGTAGCCTGCGGCCCAGTCACTGTCCACATAGGTCTCGTCGTGCACGGCGGTGTACTCGGCCGGGGCGGGAAGCGTGCCGCTGCACAGTCCCCGGTTGCCGGTGTGGGCCAAGCCGGTGAGGCGCTGCCGGTCGGGACACACGCCCTTGCGGGCGCCCTGGTCCCAGTCCGGCTTCGCGCGGACCGCCAGTGAGGCGTCGAAATCGGCGTGGTCGAGGTTCAGCATGGACCAGTGCTCGGCCGCCGGGACCTGCCCGGTACGAGCCGGTGCGGTCACCAGCCGATGCCAGGCGGGGCCGCGCCAGTCGGTGCCGTCGAGCACGTCGATGCGCTTGCCCGCGGTGTCCCAGGCAAGCAGCGACCACCCGTCGCCCTTGCCGTCGGTGTGAAAACCGACCGCAGGCCAATAGGCGAAATCGGTGTCGGTTTCGGCGAGGTAGCCGACGAAGTTCTCGAACCAGGCCCGCGACGCCGCATCGGTGGTCCCCCGGCTTTCCCCGAACTCGCTGATCCACAGTGGCGCGGTGTAGTGCTTGCCGGTCTCCGCCGAAACGAAGAACGCTTGCCGGTAAAGGACATCTCGCAGTTCCGACGGGGACAGGTCGCGGTAACGCGGATCGTGGGTCTCGCCGACACCGGTCGCGCCGGAGTGGTTCGGCCCGGTGTAGCCGTAGAAGTGTGCGGAGTACACGAGTTTGTCCGACTCGACGAGCGTGTGGGACAGCGTGCGGGCCGGCTCCAGCGTGGGACGGCCGTGCGGCAGGCCGTCGACCGGCAGCCCGGTCCAGTTGATGCCCTCCACGATGATCAGCAGATCCGGGTTCGCTTCGGCCAGGATGCGGTCGGCCACCTGCTGGCTCGCGCGTTGCCAGTCCGCGTCGCCGCCCTGGCCCCAGTCGGGGTCCTCCAGCGCGTTGCGGCGGACTTCGTTGTACAGATCCGCACCGACCACCCGCTTGTTCGCGGCGTAGCGGCGGGCCATGAACAGCCAATCGTCCTGCCACTGCTGCTCGGTCTGCGCGGTGTTCCAGCGCTCGTTGCCGTCGAGGCCGCAGCACCAGCGCGAGGTCGTGGTGTGGTTGTTGAGGATCACCGCGAATCCGCGCGCGGTCAGCCGGTCCACCACGCGGTCGTAGACCTCCAGCGGGGTCAGGCCGTGCAGCTGCGGGTTGGCGGGCAGATCGGGCACCGCGGCCGGATCGTGGATCATCTCGCCGGAGAACTGCAGGCGCACACTGTTGAGGCCCAGTTCGGCCAGCCCGTCGAGCACCGTGTCGAGCGGGACGCGGTCCAGGCCGAGCGGGGTCTGGTAGGCCATTTCGCCCGCGTGGTGGTTGGCCGGATCGCCCTTGTCCCCGGAACCGGTCCAGGTGCCGCTCCCGCCGTGCCAGTTGGCGGACTTCAGCTTGAACCGGTTGCCTGCGGCGTCGACGATGTAGCGGCCGCGGGTGCTCAGCGGTCCCACCCAGCCGGACGGATCCGCGACGGCCGGGGCCCGGGACTCCGCCACGGCCGCGGGCAACGGAACGGTGACACCGACGGCGACCAGGACGGCGAACAAAGCACCCAAAAGCCTCACGCGCCGAGACTAGCGATCTTCGCCATCGGCTGTACACCGGCTGAAAGTAGTGTGGCAGCGGGGAGAACGGACCTCAGCCGGTGGCCTCGGCACGCCAGAACAGTTCGGTCATGCGGTCGGTGGTGACCTGCATCTGGTGGAGTGCTTCGGGGATCTGATCCCGGCCGAAGCGGCTGCGGGGGCCGTTGAGGGTGAGGATCGCCACGAGCGTGCCCGCCGCGTCGCGGATGGGGCTGGACAGCGACAGGAGTTCCGGTTCGAGCTCGTTGTCGATGATCGCGAAGCCCTGTTCGCGGACCTGCTCGAGCTCCCTGATCAGGGTCGCGTGGTCGGTGATCGTCTGCGGGGTGTAGGCCTCGAGCGTTTCGGGCAGCTCCTCGCGCAGCCTGGCGGACGGGAGTTCGGCGAGCAGGACCTTGCCGGTGGAGCTGGCGTGCAGCGGATAGCGCTCCCCGACCATATTGCGGCCGACCACGCCGAGCACATGCGAGCCGGTGGTCTCGATGACCAGGTCCAGCCCGCCTTCCGGGTTGGGCACCGACAGCGTCGCCGATTCGTTGAACGTGTCCGCGAGCTCCTGGATCAGCGGTTGCGCCCTGGCCACCAGCCCGGCGTACGGATCGGCGCGGCGGCCGAGCCGGGCCAGTTCCCATCCGAGCACGTAGTTCGCCTCGACCCGGTCCACCAGCCCGTCCTGTTCGAGGCTGGACAGCAGCCGGAACGCGGTCGGCCTGCTGAGCCGGGCCGCTTTCGCGAGCACGGTGACGGTGGCTCCGGCACGGGGTTGCGCGGCGAGCTCCCGCAGCAGGCGCACCGCTTTGGCGACCGACTTGTTCGTCGAATCCGCCTGTTCGGACCCCTCGCCCATCACCACTCCTCGACCGCCCTCGACGTGCGCCGGAACGGCGCACCCCCTGCTGGCGTGTCCAGTTTACCGGGTCCGCGTTCACTATCCGGACACGGGCGGTGCGGGGGCACCCGGAGCCGTGGCTCCGGGTGCCGGGGGAAGAGCGATCACGGACGGTGCGGTGCGGAGGTTTCGCTCAGGCTCCGGCCCATCGTCTCCGGGGCGAGCAGCTGCGAGACGACCGCGCCGAGCACGCACACCGCGGCGGCGATGAGCATGCTGGTCCCGGCCCCGAGGTGGTGCATCGACCAGGGCAGCAGGAAGGTGCCGATGCCCGCGCCGACCCGGCTGAACGCCGTCGCGAATCCGGTCCCGATACCGCGGATCTCGGTCGGGAAGATCTCGCCGGGGTAGACGCCGGTCAGCGCGGTGCACATGGCGTTGGCGAAGGCGAAAACGAAGAAACAGATCAGCACCACCGACGACGGTGCACCTGGCCACAGTCCGATGAGCACGAGAACCACCGCGGAGACCCACTGTTGCGGGATGGTGAGCTTGCGACGGCCGATCCGGTCGATCAGCACCAGCGAAACCACGACGCCGACGAGTGCGAGGCCGTTGATGCCCAGTGCGCCGACGAGCCCGTCGCCAAGGCCGTAGTCGGCCAGCACACTGGCGGCGAAGGTGGCGATGGCGAAGTAGGGTGCCACGGCGCAGAACCAGAACACCGAGATGAACGTGGTGGCACGCCGGTAATCCCGGGAGAACAGTGCGCCGAAGGTGGCCTTGCGCGCGGGAACGCCGCGTTCGAGTGCTTCGCCGGGGTCTTCGAGGTAGGCGTGCGCGATCCGCTCGGCCTCCTCGGCCCGTCCTTTGTGGATCAGCCAACGCGGCGACTCGGGCAGCCCGAACCTGGCGAAGAACAGGATCACCGCGGGAACCGTGCTGGTGCCGAGGATGATCCGCCAGTCCACCGGGAACACCACGACGAGCAGGTAGGCGATCGCGGAGGAGACCATGAACCCGATGTACCAGGCCACTTCCGACAGCGACATGAGCCGTCCGCGCAGCCGCGCCGGGGCGAATTCGGCGAGCAACGGCCAGCCGACCGAATACTCGGCGCCGATGGCGATGCCCATGATCAGCCGCACCACGAACAGCTGCCACGCCGAAGCGACGAACAACTGCAGTACCGAGCCGAGGATGAACAGCGCGAGATCGATGGTGAACAGCGGTTTCCGGCCGAGTTTGTCGGAAAGCCAGCCGCCGAGCGGCCCGCCGAAGAAGATGCCGATGAGTGCGGCCGCTCCGGTCAGGCCCTCGGCGAACAGCGACATGTGCAGTTCGGCGTTCACCACCCCGATGGCGTTGCCGATGATGCCGAGGATGTAGCCGTCGATGAACATGCCGCCGACGGTCGCCGCGGTGAGCCGCACCAGGAACCGGCGTTTGCCGGCGCTGGCGTGCTCGGTTTTCCCGGCGGCAGTGCCGGGACTGGTGGTGGTGATCACCGCTTCGGTCCTTCCTGGTGGCATCCGGCGCTCAGGCGGTGTGCACGTCGAACTCGACGGTGCCGAGGTGTGCGAACGTGCCCGACCAGTGGCCCTGCTCGCGCAGCGGAACCGCTGCCAGGCAGCTTCCGGGGAGAATCACCTGTCCTGGGGTGAATGCGATGTCGTATGCGGCGAGCCGGTTGGCCAGCCACGCGGTGGCGGCAAGCGGGTTGCCGAGGATGGCGCCGGTGTTGCCTGCCACGACCCGGCGGCCGTCGAAGGACAGTGCGCCAGGGGTGTCGCGCAAGCTCAGGCCGGTCAGCCGCCGCGGGGTCCCGCCGAGGAGGACGGCACCGGTGGATCCGTTGTCGGCCAAGGTGTCCGGCAGGTCGATCGCCCAGTTCTGCACCCGTGAGTCGATGATCTCGATGGCGGGCACGACGTAGTCGATCGCGGTGATCACGTCGGCGACGGTGAGGTGGGGCCCGCGCAGGTGCGCACGCAGTACGAACGCGGGTTCGAGTTCGACGAAGGGCTCGATGAACCGGCCCCGGTCCAGGGTGGTGCCTTCGCAGGCGAAGGTCGTGGCGAGCAGGTACCCGTAGTCGGGCTGGTCGAGGCCGAACGCGTCCTGCATGGCTTTCGCGATGTTGCCCAGTTTGTAGCCGACCACGCGGTCGCCGCCGGCAACCGCGTGGTCGACGTTGATCTGCTGGACCTGGAAAGCACGGTCGGCATCGAGCCCCGGCCAGGTTTTCGTCGGCGCCGGGATCGGTACCCGGTCGAGCCGGGCGGTGCGCAACGCGGTCGCGACGTCGTGCAGTTCGGAGTTGTGCATCAGTAGCTGCCTGCCGGTTGCAGGTCCGGCAAGGCCTGCGGGCTCGTCGCACGGCGGTAGCCGAACCCGGGGTGGTCCGCGCGAAGCCTGCGGACACCGCGCCCGTGCAGCTTTTCCCGCAGCGTCGATCCGTCGTACTCGGTCCACATCGCGCCGCGGCGCTGCAGTTCGGGCACGACGAGTTCGACGAAGTCCGCGATGTCCTGGTACTTCACCGCGTGGCCGAGGTTGAACCCGTCGATGCCGGTCTCGTCCATCCACCGGATGAGCTCCTCGGCGACCGTGCCCGGCGAGCCGACGAGCGTGGGGCCGGTACCGCCGAGGCCGATGAACTCGGCGATGTCGCGGGGCGTCCAGTTCTTGTCCGGGTCCATCTTGGCGAACAGGTCCACCATGGTCTGCCCGGCGTCGGTCTTGACGTGCTTGAGCGGCACGTCCGGATCGAACTGCGACATGTCCAGTCCGGTCCAGCCGCTGTAGCGGGCCATCGCACCGGAGTAGCTGACCAGACGGCGGTAGGACTCGTACTTCGCATGGGCCGCCTCGTCGGTGGGCGCGCAGACCACGTTGAGCATCTGCAGCACCTTGACGCTGCGCGGGTCCCGTCCGGCCTCGGCGGCGAACCCGCGCACCGCCTCCACCTGCCGCTTGAGCGCAGGCACCGACACCGCGTTCATGAACACTGCCTCCGCGTGCGCCGCGGCGAGCCGCTGTCCCTTCGCGGAGCCACCGGCCTGGAAGATCACCGGGGTACGCTGCGGGGAAGGCTCGCACAGCGCGATGCCGGGCACGTCGAAGTACCGGCCGTGGTGGTCGATCGGATGCACCCGGGACGGATCGGCGTAGACCCCGTTGACCCGGTCGCGCACGACCGCATCGTCCTGCCAGGAGCCTTCCCACAGCCGGTAGCAGACCTCGAGGTATTCGGCGGCCATGTCGTAGCGCTGGTCGTGCGGGACCTGCCGGCCGGTACCGAGGTTGCGCGCGGCGCTGTCGGCGTAGGAGGTCACCAGGTTCCAGCCGACCCGGCCGCCGGTGAGGTGATCGAGCGTGCTGAACCGGCGGGCCAGTGCATAGGGGTGTTCGTAGGAGGTCGATCCGGTGAGACCGAAGCCGAGGTTCCCGGTCACCGCCGCCATCGCCGACACGACCAGGAACGGGTCGTTGGCCGGGATCTGCGCGGCATCCGCGAGTGCCGCGGCGAAACCACCCTCGTACACGTCGTGGTAGCCCACGTTGTCCGCGAAGAAGATTCCGTCGAACTTGCCTTCTTCCAGCAGCTTCGCGTACTCCGTCCAGTAGCGCAGGTCGGTGTACTGGCTGCCGCGGTCGTGCTCGTGGCGCCACAACCCGGCAGAAAGGTGTGCCGGGCCTTGGAAATCGAACGCGAACAGCCGCATCCGCCGAGACGTCATGGGTTTTCTCCGTTCCGGTGAGTGATGGTGGCAGCGGTCAGGCGATCTGTTCGAGCAGATGCCCCATCCGGTGCCGTTTGGTGGCCAGGTACGCCGTGTTGTGCTCGTTCGGCCGGGTTTCGAGAGCCAGCCGCTCGGTGACGGCCACGCCGTGGTCGGTGAGCGCACGGCATTTGTCGGGGTTGTTGGTCATCAGCCGCACCGACGTGATCCCGAGATCGGTCAGGATTGCCGCCGCCGCGGTGTAGTCGCGGCTGTCGGCCGGAAGTCCCAGCGCGACGTTCGCGTCCAGGGTGTCGAGGCCCTCGTGCTGCTGGAGTTCGTAGGCACGAAGCTTCCGGCCGAGACCGATGCCCCGCCCTTCGTGGCCGCGCAGGTAGACGATCGCGCCGCGGCCCTGCGCGGCGATCGCCTCCATCGCCATCCGCAGCTGCGCACCGCAATCGCACCGCAATGAGCCGAGCAGATCGCCGGTGAGGCACTCGCTGTGCAGGCGGACGAGAACATCGTCACCCGGTTCGCCCATGATCAGCGCCAGATGTTCGGGTTCGCCCGCGGCCCGGTACGTGACGGCCCGGAAGGTCCCGAGCTCGGTGGGGATCGTGGCCTGCCCGGTCCGCCGCACCCCGGAGTCCGGGTTCTCCTGGTTCTCCGGGTTCTCCAGCCATGCGACCAGAGCCGCGATGGAGATCATCGGGATACCCTGGCGCGCGGCGAACTCGTCGAGCTGCGGGCGGCGCATCATCTGCCGCCGGTCCGGCGTGACGATCTCGCACAGCAGTGCGGCCCCGCTCAGCCCGGCGCGCCGGCACAGGTCCACTCCGGCCTCGGTGTGCCCCGGCCGCTGCCGCACCCCACCGGGCCTTGCCCGCAACGGCAGCACGTGCCCCGGACGCGCGAGATCGGCCGGGGCCAGCCGCGGATCGGCCAGCGCGCGGACGGTCGCCGCCCGGTCCGGTGCGCTGATCCCGGTGCTCGTCCCGTGCCGGTAGTCGACGCTGACCAGGAACGCGGTGCCGTGGCTCTCGGTGTTGTCCGCGACCATCAGGTCCAGCCCGAGCGCGTCGGCACGTGCGCCGTCGACCGCGACGCACAGGAAACCCGAGGTGTGCTCCAGGAAAAAGGCGACCTCGTCGGTCGTCGCGTGTTCGGCGGCCATGATCAGGTCGCCCTCGTTCTCCCGGTTCTCGTCATCGACGACGAGAACCTTCCCGCCCGCGGCGAGTGCGGCAATTGCTTCGGGGATGGCTTCGGCAACGCTCGACGAGTGCATCGGTCCACTCCTGCGGCTCTGCATCGGCACACCGCGGCGAGGCTGCCTCGTCGCCGGTGACCGAGATTGATGCTGGAACTTTCGATTCCGCGAAACCACCATCTCGTCGTGCGTTCACATAGTGGTCGTCGCGTCCAAATAAGGTGACACGGCTCGTCGACGAGTGTCAAGAGATCCGAGTAAACCCGGTGTACCGGATGGTAATAAGCCGGATCCGGCGGATCCTTGACGATATCCGAGCACCGGGGGCACACTCTCGCTTGCGTTCACTTTATGGACGCGACGTCCATATTGAACGCATACCCGTCAGGCGCCTCGACGACGGACGCGAGGCCGACCACGAGGGAGTGGCACCGTGACTGAAGAAGCCGACGTCGTAGTGATCGGCGGCGGGATCGCCGGACTCATCACCGCCCGCGAGCTCGGCAGGCAGGGCCTGCGGGTGGTGGTGCTCGAAGCGCGGGATCGCCTCGGCGGGCGGGTGTGGACCGACCACCGGCTCGGCCGCGACCTGGAGATGGGCGGCACCTGGCTGCACTGGGTGCAGCCGCACGTGTGGGCCGAGGTCACCCGCTACGGACTCGGCGTCACCCGCGGTCCCCGGCCGGAGAAGGCCTACTGGCTGGCCGGTGCCGAGGTCCGCACCGGCACGCTCGAGAGCTTCATGAACCTGATCGATCCCGGGATGCAGGCACTGCTCGCCGACACGATGCGCTGGATCCCCCGGCCCGACGATCCGCTCGCCGAACCGGACCTCGCCGCGGTCGACGGGTTCAGCCTCCAGGAAAAGCTCGACGAACTCGACCTGCCGCCTGCCGAGTACCACGCCAACGAAGCGGCCTGGGTGGGTCACTTCAACGCGCCGCTCGGCGAAGGCGCGTTCACGAGCGCGCTGCGCTGGACCGCCGCCACAGCCGGGTCCTGGCACCTGATGCACGAGGCCTCCGCGGTCTTCCGGCTCACCGGCGGCACCCGGTCACTGGTCGAGGCGATCGTCGCGGACACCGACGCGGACATCCGCACCTCCACCGAGGCGAGCCGGATCGAGCACACCGCCGACGGCGCCGTCGTCACCACCGCCGGCGGAACCCGGATCCACGCTCGGCGCGTGGTGCTGACGCTGCCGCAGAACATCATCGGCGACCTGGACGTCTCGCCTCCGCTGTGCGCCGAGAAGCTCTCCGCCGGCAAGGAAAAGGCGGCGTCGCAGGGAGTCAAGGTGTGGATCCGGGTACGGGGCCCGATCGCGCCGTTCTTCGCCTACTCCTCGGCCGCCCACCCGCTTTCGGTCGCACGTACCGAATACCTCGGGGACGACGACGCCGTCCTCGTCGCGTTCGGTGCCGACGCAAGCAAAATCTCTCCCAACGACCTCGACGCCGTGCGCGCGGCCCTTCGGGTGTGGCGCGAGGACCTCGACGTCCTCGAGGTCACCGGCCACGACTGGATGGCCGACCGGTACTCCCAGGAGACCTGGCTGATGCAGCGCCCGCACCAGCTCACCCGCTACCTGGCCGCACAGCAACGGCCGGAAGGCGTGCTGCACTTCGCGGGCAGCGATTACGCCAACGTCTGGGCCGGTTTCATCGACGGAGCCATCGAAACCGGGCTGCGCACCGCCCGTGAACTGGGCACCCGCCTGGCCCCGCGCTAGTACCCACCACCTGTCCGGAGGAGATGACCATGATCGTTTCACCCGCCGCGATCGAGCCGCGGCACTATCGCGACGTGCTGGGGCACCTGCCCACCGGCGTCGTCGTGCTGGCCGGCCGGGACACCGGCACCGGTGCCCCGGCCGGGCTCGTCGTCGGGACCTTCCAGTCGCTGTCGCTGGAACCCCCGCTGGTCACCTTCAGCGTCGCACTGACCTCCACCAGCTGGCCCAAGATCCGCCCCGCCTGCCGGTTCAGCGCCAGTGTGCTCGCCAGCGGCCAGCACGACGTCTGCCGGATGCTGTCCAGCAAGCGCGACGACAAGTTCAGTGCCGTCGGCTGGCACGAATCCACCGACGGCAACCCGCGGATCACCGGGGCGCACGCCTGGATCGACTGCGAAATCCGCCACGAACTCGACGGCGGCGACCACGTCATCGTCGTGGCCGCGGTACGCCACCTGGAAGCCGGCACCGGTGAACCACTGGTCTTCCACCGCGGTCGGCTCGGCATATACCAGGACATCAGTTCCTGACCGGCCACGACTGTCCGCAACTGTCCACAACGAAACGGATCGCACCGCCATGACCACTGCCGAGCAGGCAGACACCGAAGAAGCCGCAACGGAGATCGACCACCTTCTTGCCGCCGCAACAGCCGCGGCAACCCCCTGGGCACAGCTGCCGCCCCGCGCCCGAGCCGATGCCCTCGACGGCGTCGCGGACGCGCTCGACGCCGCGGCCACCGACCTCGTGGCGGCTGCCCTGCGCGAAACCGGGCTACCACAGGCCCGGCTCACCGGCGAGGTGCAGCGGAGCACCGTCCAGCTGCGCATGCTCGCCGACGTCGCCAGGGAAGGCTCGCACCTGCGGGTCGTCCTCGACCGCGCGGACCCCGGCTTCGTCCTCGGGCCGCGGCCCGAGCTGCGCCGCTGGCTGGTCCCGCTCGGCCCGGTACTCGTCTACGCGGCGAGCAACTTCCCGTTCGCCTTCTCCGTTGCCGGTGGCGATACCGCCTCCGCACTCGCGGCCGGCTGCCCCGTCGTGGTCAAAACGCATCCGGGGCATCCCGAAACCTCGCGCCGGACCGCGGAAATCGTCCGTTCGGCGCTGGCCCGCGCGGACGCACCGGAAGGAACTTTCGCGGTGCTCACCGGCACCTCCGCCGGGGTCCGGGCCCTGCGGGACCCGCGCATCACGGCCGCCGCGTTCACCGGCTCGGTCGCCGGTGGCCGGGCGCTGTTCGACATCGCCGCCGCCCGGCCGGCACCGATCCCGTTCTACGGCGAGCTCGGCAGCATCAACCCGGCGGTCGTCACCGCCGAAGCCGCACAGGAACGTGCGGATCGGATCGCACGGGGCTTCGTCGGATCGTTCACCCTCGGGGCGGGCCAGTTCTGTACCAAACCGGGCGTACTCCTTGTTCCTCGTGGAACGGATCTGCCGGAGCGCGTGGCCGAACTGGCCGAACAGGTACCGCCCGCCCGGATGCTCACCGCCGGCATCGCCGCGCGGTACCGGGAGCGGACCGCCGAACTCGCCGCCGTACCCGGCATCCAGGTCCTGGTCCGCGGACAGGAACACGAGCACGACTCGGGCGTTCCCGCGTTCACCCCGGCCTTGTTCCACGCCGGCCCGGCGGAAAGCCTGCGGGTGCACGCCGGCGCGCTCCTGGAGGAAACCTTCGGTCCCGCCGCGGTGCTCGCCGAGTACGGCGCGGAAGACGATCTGCCGGAAATCCTCGCCGCCGTGGACGGCAGTCTCACCGTCACCGTCCACACGGGAGCGGCCCCCACCGGTACCGAACGCGCAAGCCTCGCCCCGCTGCTGGACCTCGCCGCACAACGCAGCGGCCGCATCGTGTTCAACGAATGGCCGACCGGCGTCGCGGTGACCGCGGCCCAGCACCACGGCGGCCCCTACCCGGCCAGCACGTCGATCGCCCACACGTCCGTCGGCACCGCAGCGATCGACCGTTTCCTGCGCCCGGTCACCTACCAGAACGCCCCGGCAGCCCTGCTGCCTGCCGCCCTTCGGGACGACGACCCGTGGCGCCTGCCGCGCACCGTCAACGCCGCCGGCGAATCCGGCCGTTGGGCACCGGCAAGGCGGTGATCGGCTAGCGCACCGCGAGCAGCACGCGATTCGAGAGGATCTGCCAGATGGTTTCCACCTCGCGGAAGCCGGCCGCGCGCAGGGCGGCCACGTGCACGTCGAACCCAGGTGGGGATTCTTGCCGCTGTTTACCGGCGAACCGTGCCGTTCGCTCGGCCAGCAGCGAGGCGAACGCGGGCTCTGCCGACAGCGCCTCCCACCACTGCTCGGCGGTCTCGATGCCACGGGCGGCGAAGGCGGCGTCGGTCCACTGCTCGTCGAGGACGCGCTGGCTCAGCCGTGCGGAGTTCGGTGCCGCCGGGCCGAAGGCCAGGTGGTCGGCGTTGAGCACGAGACCGCCGGGCCGCACCAGCCGGCCGAGGTCGCGGTACACCGCGGTCAGCGGTTCCGGCCACAGCCAATGCAGTGCGGTGGCACTGAGCACGGCGTCCACCTGCGTCTCGCCCAGTGCCGCCGGCCAGTCCGGCTGCGCCAGGTCGGCCTCGACCCAGCGCAGCCGTCCGTCGAACGTGCCGACCGCACCCCGGCCGATGGCCAGCATGACCGGGTCGATGTCCACCGCGATCGCGCGTGCTTCGGGGAACCGGGTGAGCAGCCGCTGACTGATCGATCCCGGCCCGCAGGCCAGGTCGATGGCGACGAACGAGGCGGGCAGCAGCTCGGCCATTGCCTCGAACATCGTGTCGAACCGCGCTTCACGCTCGGGAACGTAACCCTCCTGCTGCGCATCCCAGCGCCGCAGCCAGCCGAGCCAGTCGATCTGCGAGTGCGTACCGGTCGCCATGAGACCCCCAGGCCTGCCGTGTCGATTTGTCCGACACTAGCAACAGATGACGAGCCTGCGCCGAACGCGGATCGCCGGGCGGCCGGGGGTGTTCCGGAGAATCCACTGTCGAGCGCCGGACGTGGAACTCCACGGTCGCCTGGTCGGCAAGCTACACCAGGGTTTCCTCGTCGTCGCAACGGAGGTACTCGTCGGTTCCGCCACCACGTCGCGGTACGCGTCCGACCCGCAACCACGACGGAAAGGGCGCGCCGGGATGCTTCTGGAAACAGCCTTCGCCGTCGATGCCGCCGGGGATAGCTGCGGAGGGTCAGCGGGCGGGCCTTCACGTGCGGGAGCAGCACACCGGGAACCTCGGGCCGGCTGCTCCGTCACCACCTCGGGGGCGCCGCCGGATGCCCGGGAACGGGCAGGCCGAAACCCGATCCGGCAAGCCACCGGCGTTTCTCCCGGCGTCCGGCGGGGAAACCGCAGCGGAACCGACAACCGAGAGAAGGGACGTACCCGATGAGCACCATCACCGAGTCCGTCGACGTGCAGGTGCCGGTCTCCACCGCGTACGACCAGTGGACCCAGTTCCAGTCGTTCCCGGAGTTCATGGAAGGCGTCGACGAGATCCGGCAGCTCGACGACACGCACACGCACTGGACGGTGTCGGCAGGCGGGGCGACCCGCGAATTCGACGCGACCATCACCGAACAGCACCCGGACGAGCGCGTGGCGTGGAAGTCGGATTCCGGGCCGACGCACGCGGGCGTGATCACCTTCCACCGGATCGACGAGGACACCACGCGGGTCACCGCGCAGATGGACATCGACCCCGAGGGCTTCGCCGAGCACGCGGCCGACAAGCTCGGCATCATCGACCGGCGGGTGAAGGGTGATCTGGGCCGGTTCAAGACGTTCATCGAGCACCGCGGCGGGCAGCAGACCGGCGCCTGGCGCGGCGACGTGCAGCGTCCGCCACAGCGCTGACGCTTTCCCAGGTGTCCCGCGGCCGCGAAGGGGTATCCCGGACCCATGGGTGCACAGAATCTCGTGGTGATCGGCAGCGGGCCGGCCGGCGTCTCGGCCGCCCGTGCCTATCGCGAAGCCGGGGGCACCGGCGGAGTCCACATCGTGAGCGCGGACCACGATCGCCCGTACCTGCGGCCGCCGTTGTCGAAGGACTTCCTCCGTGGTGAGACGACGCAGGAAGAGATCTCCTTGGTGGACGAGGAGGTCTTGCGGGACCAGGACATCCGGCTCGTTCTCGGCGATCCGGTGGCGCAGCTGGGCGACGACCGGATCGTGACGGCGGCGGGCCGCGAGTACCCGTTCACCCAGTGCGTGCTCGCCACCGGCGCGGAGCCGATGCGGCCGGACCTGCCCGGCGCCGACGATCCTTCCGTGCGGGTGCTCCGGTCGCGCCGCACTTCCAGTGCATTGCGGGACGCGGCACGGAAGGCCGATGCGGCGATCGTCGTCGGTGCCGGGTTCATCGGTTGCGAGGCCGCGGTTTCCCTCTCCCGGCTGGGGGTACAGGTGACCGTGCTGTGCCCGGACCCGGCACCACAGCTGAACCGGCTCGGCCGCGACGCGGGCGAGCCGATCGCGGGCTGGCTCCACGGCGAAGGGGTCCGGCTGCTGCGCGAGACCAGCCTGCGCTCCGTCACCGATGGCTGCCACGTGCGCACGGACGCCGGCGCGGACCTCGCCACCGATCTGGTCCTGCTGGCCACCGGAGTCCGGCCACGCGTGGGCCTCGCCGAACAGGCCGGGCTGGCGATCGAGCACGGCCGGGTGCGGGTGGACGAACGCATGCGCACCAGCCGGCCGGGGTTCTTCGCCGCCGGCGATGTCGTGCTGGCGTACAACCCCGCCGCCGGACGGGCATTGCCGGTCGAACACTGGGGTGAAGGACTGGCGATGGGCGAGATCGCCGGGCGCACCGCCGCCGGGGCCGCCGCGCAGTGGGACACCGTACCCGGATTCTGGTCGGAGATCGGCGATCACACGCTCAAGTACGCCGCGTGGGGCGACGGATTCGACCGTGCACAGTTCGTTTCCGGAGACGACGGGGGCTGGACCGTGTGGTACGAGCGCGACGGCGTCGCAGTCGGGGTGCTCACGCACGAAGCCGATGCCGACTACGAACGAGGCAGTGCCCTGATCCGCGAGCACCGTCCGGCGCCGGCAGACCGGGAGAAGATCCGATGATCCTGCTCGACGATGCTCCGCCGAAACCGCTTCCGCTCCCTCGTACCGCCGAGACACTGGGTGAGCAACTGCGGCGGATGCTCGGGACCGGAGGCCTCGACCTTCCGTTGCCCGGTGCCGGTGCGCTGCTGCGACGCTGGCGTGCGCTGGCCGGGTTCGGCCGCCGCGATCTCGTCCTCGCCCGCCTCGCCGAGGGCCACACCGACGCGGTGGCGATCCTGGCCGAAGCGGGCCTGACGCCGGAACCGGCTGCCCTGTACGGCGTTTGGGCCTCGAAGTCCGGAGGAACCGGCAGTCAGCTCCACAATGGACTGCTCACCGGGAGCAGCCGGTTCTGCTCCGGCCTCACCTTGCTCGACCGGGTACTCGTCACCGCCGGGGACCAGCTGGTGGAGGTGGACCTGTCCGCGGCGGGCATCGAACGGCATCCGGACGCTTGGCAGTCCGTCGGCATGGACGCCTCCGACAGCGGCGACGTGGTGTTCGACGACGTACCGGCCGGGCGAGCCGTCGGACCACCCGGTTGGTACCTCGCCCGGCCCGGGTTCGTGCTCGGCGGCACGGGGGTGGCAGCGTTATGGCTCGGCGGTACTGCCGGTGTCCTCGACTCGGTGTACGAAAGCTTGCTCACCAAGGCCGACGAGCACCAGCTCGCGCATCTCGGCGCGCTGCATGCGGCACTGCGAGGCTCGGAGGAGCTGCTCGCCGCCACCGCGGCGGTGATCGAGCAGATCGCCGACCCCGGCCTGGCGAACGACACGTGCCGGGCGAGCGTCGAGCGGACCGCACGCGACGCCGTCGACCTCGCCCCGCGCATCACCGGTGCCGGACCACTGTGCCGGAACCGGCGGTTCGCACAGCAGGTAGCCGACCTGCAGGTGTTCATCCGCCAGCACCACGGCGAACGGGACCTCGCCGACCTCGGCCGGAAGGTGCTCGAGGAGATGGGATCGTGAGGGCGTTCGTCTCCGAGCACGAGTGGACGCGGACCTTTCCCGCCTGGCCGGAGCAGCAGTTCCGCCGTGCCCTGGTGGTCGCCGCGCACCCCGACGACGAGACGCTGGGCACCAGCGGGCTGCTCCAGCACTTGCACGCCGCCGGAACCGAGGTCACGCTGGTGGTCGCCACCGACGGGGACGCCGCGTTCCCCGCTTCGGACCCCGCCGAACGTCGCGCGCTGGGCCGTGCCCGTCGTACGGAGCTCGCGCGTTCCCTTGCCGCGCAAGGTCTCGACGTCCGACCGGAGTGGCTGGGCCTGCCCGATTCCGACCTCACCGCGCACTCCGGCGAGCTGACCGAAGCACTGCGCGGGTACGCCGTGGACTGTGACCTCTGCCTGATGCCGTGGCCCGACGACCCGCACCCGGACCACCAGGCCGCCGGACGGGCTGCCCTGGCGGCGGCACCCGCGGCGGCGCACCGATGGTCGTACCCGATCTGGATGTGGCACTGGCGGGACCCCGGCGACCCGGATATCCCTTGGCACCAGGGGTTTTCGTATCAGCTCACCGACGGTGAGCATACCGCGAAGGACGCGGCGATCCACACTTTCACCACCCAGCTGGCGCCGGGGCCGCACGGAGAGGAACCCATCCTGCCCACCGAGGTACTGGCCCATTTCGACCGTCGTTTCGAGACGTTCTTCCGGGAGCCACCGGACCGATCTGCGCCGGTCGAGCGTTTCACGGAACTGTACGCGAATTCGGCAGACCCGTGGCACGTCGAGACGAGCTGGTACGAACGCCGGAAGCGCGCACTGCTACTGGCTGCGCTCCCTCGTGAGCGCTATCGAACGATCGTCGAACCAGGCTGCGGCACCGGCACGCTGACTCGCGAACTGAGCGAACGCTGCGATCGGCTGATCGCCTTCGATCTGGTTCCCGAGGCAGTCCGGCGGGCTCGGTCCTGGTCATCCGATGTGGACATCCGTGGTGGGTCGGTGCCCGAAGATCTGCCGTCCGGCCCGGTGGACCTCTTTGTCTACAGTGAACTGCTGTACTACCTCGGCGAGGCGGATCTGCAAAGGACGATCGACACCTCGGTGGCCGCACTGCGCCCTGGCGGCGACCTGGTGGCCGCGCACTGGCTTCCGTGGGCACCGGAGGCCCCGCACGACGGCGTCGGCGTGCACGAGCGGCTTGCCGCGCACCCCGAGCTGGAGTTGCTGGTCACGCACATCGATGAGCAGTTCCGCCTGGACGTGCTGAGGCGACGTTGATCAGCGCGGTCGGTGTGGTCGTGCCCGCGCGCGACGAAGCCGCTTCGGTATCGCGGTGCCTGCACGCGATCCGGCGCTCGCTACTGCGGCTTCCGGTGTCGGTCGAACGCACGGTCGTCGTGGTGGCCGACCGGTGCACCGACGGTACCGCCGCACGTGCATGGCCATTGGCCGAGGTGGTGGTCACGGACTCGCCGCACACCATCGGAGAAGTCCGCGACCACGGCTGCCACACCGCGCTCACCCAGCTCGCCGACCATCCCACGGCACACGTCTTGCTGCTCAACACAGACGCCGACACCGAGGTCGACAGCCACTGGGCCGCCCGTCACCTCGGCTCGGCGCGGCTCGGATTCCACGCCGCCACCGGCCCCGCGCACCTCGTCGGCGAGTTCCCCGGCGGTACCGATGCGGCCGCACAGTACCGGGAACTGGTCGACCACGCACCGGTGAACGTCTACGGCGCCAACCTGGCCGTCCGCGCCGACGCATACACCGCCGTCGGCCGTTTCGGCCGCACCGCAACCGGCGAGGACCATTCCCTGTGGCAACGCCTCGAAACCGCCGGCTACCGACTGACCCAGGACCCGAACGCCTTCGTGCACACCAGCGCCCGCCTGGACGGACGTGCCCCCGAAGGACTGTCCTCACTGCTGCGCCGCCTGGCCGCAGCGGACTGAGCCGGCACCTGCACACCCCGGGGTGGTCAAGCCGCGATGGGCACCCGGATCCGCCCGCTTGCCCGGACGCATCCTCGTGGGCTATAACGTTACGTTATATTCACCACGCAGGCCGGGAGGAGTACCGTGCAGGAGATCACGATCGGCGGGACGCTGCGCCGGGCCGCGGGTGCCTGGCCGGATTCCACTGCGCTTGTCGACGGGGCCGATCCGGGGCGGCGGTGGAGTTTCGCCGAGTTGCTGCGCGAGGCCGAGCGGGTCGCCCGGGTGCTGCGGGCCCGGTTCGAGCCCGGTGCGCACGTCGCGATCTGGGCCGGCAACTGTCCCGAGTGGATTCTCGTCGAGTTCGGCGCCGCACTGGCCGGGTTGACCTTGGTCACGGTCAATCCCGCGTATCTCGCGACCGAGCTGGAGTTCGTGCTGCGGCAGTCCCGGGCGGCCGGGATCGTGTGCGCCGGCGAGTACCGGGGCCGGGATCTGCCCGCCACGGTCGCCGAAGTCCGGCACGCCCTGCCCGTCCTGCGCGAGGTGCTGACCTTCCCCGACCTCGACCCCGACCTCGACCCCGACCTCGACCACGGCCCCGACCCTGACCTCGAACTGCCCGAAGTGCAGCCCGGCGACATCGCCCAGATCCAGTACACCTCCGGCACCACTGGTTTCCCGAAGGGTGCCGAACTCACCCAGCGCGGGCTGGCCAACAACGGGCGGATCTACGCCGAGGTGATCGGGGCTTCCGCGGAGGACGTGTGGGTCAACCCGATGCCGTTGTTCCACACCGCCGGCTGTGGTCTGGCCACCCTCGGCGCACTCCAGACCGGCGGCACCCACGTTCTCCCGCCCGGTTTCGATCCCGCGCTGGTGCTCGAGCTGATCGCGGCCGAACGCGGCACCGTCACGCTCACCGTCCCCACGATGCTGATCCGGATGCTCGAAGACGAGCAGCCGCGCGATCTCACCTCCTGGCGGCTGGCCACGCTCGGCGGCGCGCCGGTCCCGCTGGAACTGGTGCGCCGCGCTGAACGGCAGCTGGACCTCACGGTCGCGATCGGCTTCGGGCAGACCGAATCCTCGCCCTACATCACGCACACCGTGCCCGGCGACGGCCGCACCGACACCGTCGGCAAACCGATGCCGGGGATCGAGGTGCGTGTCGCCGACCCCGAGACCGGCGAACCCTTGCCGGACGGTGAAGTCGGCGAGGTCTGCACGCGCAGCGCGTGCGTGATGCGCGGCTACTTCGACAACCCCGGCGCCACCGCACAGGCGATCGACCCCGCGGGCTGGCTGCACACCGGCGATCTCGGCACCATGGACGCCGAGGGGTATCTGCGCATCGAGGGCCGGTTGAAGGACATGATCATCCGCGGCGGTGAGAACATCTACCCACGAGAGGTCGAAGACGTCCTCTTCGGACATCCGGCGGTGTCCGGCGTGTCCGTGCTGGGCGTGCCGGACGAGGAATGGGGCGAGGTCGTCGCCGCGTGCGTGCAGCTGCGGTCCGGTGCCGAGGCCGGCCGAGACGAGCTGGAACGGTTCTGCCGGCGGCACCTCGCGTCGTACAAGGTGCCGCGGGTGTGGCGGTTCGTCGACGAGTTCCCGATGACCCCGTCCGGGAAGATCCAGAAGTTCGTGCTGCGCGAGAGCATCCGATGAGAGACCTTCGCCGCGCCACCCTCGACGCGACCGCGCGCCTGCTTGCCGAGCAGGGCGCCGGCGGGCTTTCGGTGCGCAAGATCGCGGCCGCCGCCGAATGCTCGACCATTTCGGTCTACCACTACTTCGAGCACAAACAGGGCCTCCTCGACGCGGTGCACGCGGAAGGCCACCGACGGCTGCGCGAAGCACAGAGCGCCCAGCAGCACACCGCCGATCCCGAGGCAGACGTGCGCAACACCTGTCTGGTGTACCGCGAGGTCGCACTGTCCTATCCGGACTATTTTCGGGTGATGTTCGGCCACCCGATCCCGGGTTTCCACCGCCCCACCGGACAATATCGCACCCCGGCACGGGAGAACTACGCCTCGTTCGTCCAGGTCGTGCGCCGCTGGGGCGAACAGGTCTCACTGGTCACCGATGCGAAGACCGCCGCATACGGCCTCTGGTCCACCGGACACGGCATGGTCATGCTGGAACTGACCGGCAACGCTCCCCGGGAAGGCCGCGAAAAACGCTACACCGTGACAATCGATGCACTGATGCACGGCCTGATCGCCGATGCGTGAAAGGGTGGAATGGGGCACCGCCGGACGGTGCCCCATTCGGTCACCAGGTGAACGTGGCTGATGTGTGTGCCGGCAGTGCGTAGGTGAAGGACTCGTCGCCGGAGTTCACGCGGACGCTCTGCTCACTCGTGCCGGTGTTGTAGGCGATGAGTGCTTTCGAACCGTCCGGGTTCTTCCACGCGACGTTGCGCACGGTGTCGTTGTCGTTCGAGTCGATGCGCACCGCGCCGGGTTTCACGAACTTCGTCAGGTGTCCCATCGTGTAGTACTCGATCGTGTAATCCACCTGGCCGCCTCCGCTGTTGACGGTGACCAGCCCGGTGCAGTTGTCGCATCCGCCGTTGTGCGGGTTGTGGTTCTCGTCCATGGCCATGGACCACTTCACGACGCTGCGGGACCAGTTGCGGGTGTAGTTCACAATGTCGGCCATATCGTCGGACTGCTGATCGGAGACCCACTCACCACCGGAATGTTCGGTGGAATAGGCGTTCACGTCCGGGTACTGGTCGTGCACCGTGCTCTGCTGCCCGACGTCACCACCGTAGCCGTGCCAGGCCATGCCACCGAAGTTCGGATGGGTGCGGATGGCCTCGTCGTCCATCGTCGGCGCACCGAACGACTGGTACTGATCCCAATTCCAGTCGAGCGCAAGCAGTTTCGTGGACAGGTTCGCCTTCTGCAGCGCGGGCAGCAGGTTGTTCTTCGCGAAGTACGCCAGCCCCGAACCGTCCCAGTTGGTGGAGGGATAGCTGTCACAGCAGGTCGGCTCGTTCTGGATGGAGACGTAGTCGATCGGCACGCCGGCATCCTGATACGCCTGGACGTACTTGACGAAGTACTGGGCGTACGCGTCGTAGTACTGCGACTGCACCCAGCCCAGCTTGTAGTCGTCGTTGTCCTTCATCCACGGCGGCGCACTCCACGGCGACGCCATCACCTTGATCTGCGGGTTGAGCTTCTTCGCCTGCTGGGTCAACGGCAGCACATCGGCCTGGTCGTGTTCGATCGAGAAGTGGTCCAGTCCCGGCTCGGTCTGCCCGGCCGGCATATCGTCGTAGGTGTAACTGCTCCGCGAAAGATCCGCACCACCCATGGGATTGCGCAGGAAACTCAGCCCGATCCCCTGCTCCGGATCGAACAGCTTCTGCAGCACCGCATCACGATCGGCCGAGGACAGCAGACCGGAGGAGTTCAGCAGCCAGCCCGCCGAATCGGTGAACGACGCGCCACCACCCTCGAACTCCTGGTAGGTCGTGCCCTCGTCCACCGTGATCGTCTGCTGACCAGCACCGGTCCCCGGGGTGAAGGTGACCGGCTCCTGCTGCTCCAGCCCGCGAGTCACGTTCCGGCCACCGTCACCGTCGGTGGTCGTGAGCCAGATCTGCACGGTCTCACCCGCCGCATGCGCAGTGGCGGGCACGACGAACACCGAAGCCGCGATCGCGAACACGGACAGCAATGCGTGCCGTTTCCGCATCCGCACACCGCTACGAAAAACCTGAGGGGAAGGGAAGTTCGACACCGTTGTCACCTCTCTGCCCGGCAGCTGCCGGGCGGCCGGAATGGGCAGTTCCGGTCACCGCGACCCCGCCGCGGCGGCGGGCGGTGGTGAACATCCCACGGGATCGCCGTTCCCGGCAACGAGTATGCCCACCCGGTCATTCCGCCGCAATGGTATGAACCACGTTCGGCCGAATGCGCGGAATTGGCACTTCCGTTGGGGACAATGGCAATAGCCGCAACGCCGTGCGGGCCCGCCGGGGCGGGACCCGCAACCGCGTGCTCAGAGCGCGATCACCACGCTCTTGGTCTCCAGATACTGCTGCAGCACCTCGTCGCCCTTCTCCCTGCCCCATCCGCTCTGCTTGTAGCCGCCGAACGGGAGTTCCGCGGCGAACACGTGGTAGGTGTTCACGTGCACCGTCCCCGCCTGCAGCCGCCTGGCAAGCTGGTGCGCCGCGGACAGGTCCTTGGTCCACACCCCCGCGGCAAGGCCGTACACGGTGTCGTTGGCCTGGCGGGCCAGCTCGTCCAGGTCGCTGAACGGCAACGCGGTCAGCACCGGGCCGAAGATCTCCTCGCGGACGAGGGGATGGCCTGCCTCCGGCGCCGAGATCACGGTGGGCTCGGCGAAGTACCCCGGCCGGTCCATCAGCTTCCCGCCGGCGAGCGTGGTGCCGGTGTCGAGGCCGAGGTACCGGCCGACCCGGTCGAAGTGCTCCTTCGACACCAACGGTCCCATCTCGGTGTCCTCGTCCATGCCGTAGCCGACCTTGATCGACCGGGCCCGTTCGGCGATGCCTTCGACCACCCGGTCGTACTGCGACCGGTGCACGTACAGCCTGCTGCCCGCCGAGCACACCTCGCCCTGGTTGTAGAAGATGCCCAGCGAGGCACCCGCGATCGCCGCCTCCACGTCCGCGTCCGCCAGCACGATGTTCGGCGACTTCCCGCCGAGTTCCAACGAAACCCGCTTGAGGTTGCCGGACGCCGCGCGCACGATCGACTTGCCGACCTCGGTCGAGCCGGTGAACGCGATCTTGTCCACTCCTTCGTGTGCCGCCAGGCGCGCACCGGCGGTCTCGCCGTAGCCCGGGACGATGTTCACGACACCGTCCGGCAGGCCCGCTTCGAGCAGGAGCTCACCCACCCGCAGTGCGGTGAGCGGGGTCTGCTCGGCGGGCTTGAGCACCACGGTGTTGCCCGTTGCCAGTGCGGGCGCCAGCTTCCAGGCGACCATCAGCAACGGCACGTTCCACGGGATGATCTGGCCGACCACCCCGACCGGCTCACGCACGGTGTAGGCGTGGAACTCCTGGCCGGGCAGGTAGGGCACCGAAGGAGCGATGGAGGATCCGTTGAGCCGCGTCGCCGCGCCCGCCAGGTACCAGAACATGTCGGCGGCCAGCGGGACCTCGACCCCCAGTGCGGCGCTGAACGGCTTGCCGTTGTCCAGGGACTCCAGCTCGGCGAGTTCCTCGGCGTGCTCGGAGATCAGGTCACCGATGCGGTGCACCAGCCTGCCCCGTTCCGACGTCGACATCTTCCCCCACGGCCCGTCGAGCGCCCGGCGCGCCGCCACGACCGCCCGGTCGACGTCCTGCGCACGCGCCTCGGCGATGTGCGCGAGCACTGCCCCGTTTCCCGGGTCCATCGAAGTGAAAGTGCGGCCGTCCACCGCGTCGACGAACTGGCCGTCGATCAGCAGTTTGCCCGCGCGGGTCAGGAAGTTCCGGGCCGCCGAAGCGGGTGCGGCCACCGGCTGCGGGATCGTCGTCATTGCATTCCTCCTCGATCGGGACAGCACTGCGGGCCGTCGACGTCGAGAAGTGAAGCGCACCCGGGGTTGGCGAAACGTTGGTGCGGAGTGCTCAGCTCGGCCCGGCTCGCAGCCTCCCGGCGAACAGCGCGTGCTCGGGTGAACCGGGCGCGGCGCGGGCACAGCCATGTTCGAGCACTTCGAGATCGTCCGGGAAGAGTTCCAAGTAGCGCAGCAGATCGCCGGAGCCGCCGACGGTCAGTACCGCGGTGCGCAGCGACACCAGGGCGTGCTCACGCATCATCCGCAGGAACGGCGACTCGGACGTCGGGAAGGATTCCCCGCGCTGCAGGTCCAGTGCGCCGCGAAGCCGTCCGCGCGCCAGGTGGTCGAGCTGTTCGGCCAGATCGCAGCTGACCTCGCCGGCCAGCCGGTAGGGGTGCGACAGCAGCACTCCCGGCCCGAGGGCTCGCCGCAGCTTCGAGAGCTCGGCGCGCAGCGTCACTGCGGCCACCGGAAGATCACCGTAGAGATCCGCGTGCAGGGCGTCGAAGCCCACGCCTTCGGGGCGGAGCGCGAGGATGGTGAGTATCTCGAACTGCCGTGGGGAAAGGCGCAGACGCCTGCCGTTCAGCACCGCACGAGGGTGCCCGAGTGCGCCCACCTCCACCACGCTGCCCGTCGCCCGATCCGCAGGCAGTTCCCGCAATCGTGATTCGACCAGCGCGGCGAGCGTGCGGGCCAGCGCCACCCCGCTGCCCGAACAGTCCCGCCACGGAGCCGACACGTCGAGCGCGCCGGTCACGGTCCCGGTACGCGGATCCCGCACCGGAAAGGCCCAGCACGTCCAGTCGTGCAGGACCTCGTTCGCGTGCTGTGCGGTGAAAACCTCGACCGCGCGGCCGGATCCCAGTGCGAGCGCGACCGCGTTCGTGCCCATCGCGTCCTCGCTCCACAGCGTGCCGTCGACCGCGTTGAGCCGTCGGGCGGCCCTGGCCATCCGACCACCCGCGTGCGCGGCCACCAGCCGGGCGTCCGCTCCGGCGAGCGCGATCAGGAACCCGGTGTCGTCGGCCACCTCGCGCAACGACCGCTCCAGTGCACGACGGCAGTCCGCGAGCGGCGAACCGGCAGCCGAACCGGCGTCCGCGGTTTCCGGCAGCGCTGCAGTGCGGACCCGCCGCCAGCTCGCCCCGATCTCCGGCGGAAGCGACGGATCGGGCTCGCCCATCCCGCTGAAGAAATCGGCCCACAGCGCGGTGAGCGCCCGCCGGCGGGACCGGAGATCGGCACCCCCGGCCTGCTTCGGCAGCCCCATTGCAGCCTCCATATAACGTTGCGTTATATGGCGGCTGTATAACACAACCCCGCGGAGGAACGCAACGCTCTGCACCGGATCACCCCGGACGAAGGGGACACCGGGGTGATCCGGCCACCTCGCGGCGACGAGAAAGCCGAGCCTCCAACGGCGCTGGACGCCGCGGTCAGCCCGTCCGGTGGCCGCTTTCACCGGCCTGCCCGAGTGGTATCCCCTTCACCGGCCAGCCCGAGTGATTCCCTTCACCGGCCGGCCCGCGCGGTACTCGCCTCGCGATCAGCCCGCGCAGCACTCACTTCACCGACCGGCCCGCGCAGTACTCGCCTCACCGGTCAGCCCGCGCAGCACTCACTTCACCGGTCAGCCTGCGCAGCACTCACTTCACCGACCGGCCCGCGCAGTACTCGCCTCACCGGTCAGCCCGCGCAGCACTCGCCTCACCGGCCAGCCCGCGCAGCACTCACTTCACCGGTCAGCCCGCGCAGCACTCACTTCACCGACCGGCCCGCGCAGTACTCGCCTCACCGGCCAGCCCGCGCAGCACTCGCCTCACCGGCCAGCCCGCGCAGCACTCACTTCACCGGTCAGCCCGCGCAGCACTCACTTCACCGACCGGCCCGCGCAGCACTCGCCTCACCGGCCAGCCCGCGCAGCACTCGCCTCACCGGCCAGCCCGCGCAGCACTCACTTCACCGGTCAGCCCGCGCAGCACTCACTTCACCGGTCAGCCCGCGCAGCACTCGCCTCACCGGCCAGCCCGCGCAGCACTCACTTCACCGGTCAGCCCGCGCAGCACTCACTTCACCGGTCAGCCCGCGCAGCACTCACTTCACCGGTCAGCCCGCGCAGCACTCGCCTCAGCGATCACTCTGTGCGGTACTCGCCGTCGTCGGTCTTTGCTGTTTCGATCGGTTCCCGGCCCCAGCTCATCAGGATGCCGAGCTTCTCCGCCGACGGCGAACCCGCGTCGGCGGTGTACGCGGAGAGGAACTGCCCACCGGAATCGGCGATCTGCAGGGTCTCGTAGTTGAGCGCCAGCACCCCCACCGTCGGGTGGAAGATCCGCTTCTTGCCGTGGCCGTGCTTGAAAAGCCGGTAGTCGGCCCAATACCGCGCGAACTCCTCGGACGCCACCGACAGTTCACCGACGAGCTTCTCCAGCGGCCCGTCCGGACGGTGCGGGTTGTGGTTCGCCCGCAGCGCCGCCACAGTGGACGTGGCGACCTCCTCCCAGTCCGGGTACCGCGTCCGCGTGACCGGGTCCAGGAACAGCCACCTCGCGATGTTGCGGTCCGCCGGTGCCATCGCGCCGAAATCCGCGAGCAGGACGGTCGCCGCACGGTTCCACGCGAGTACCTCCATCCGGGGCCCCTGCAGGATCGCCGGAACCGGGTCCATGGCCTCGACCAGGGTGCGCAAACCGAGCCGCGCGCCGGTTTTCGCCGGACGGCTCCTCGGCGCCCGGACCGGCACCGGGTTCACCAGACCACGCAGGTGCTCGCGTTCGAGCGGGTCCAGCCGGAGCGTGTCCTCGATCGCCGTGAGCACCTGGTCGGAGACGTTCCCGATGCGCCCCTGCTCGAGGCGAGCGTAATAGTCGACGCTCACCCCGGCCAGCGTGGCGACCTCCTCCCGACGCAGACCACGACCCCGGCGCGGAATCGGCGAGGGCGGCAGCCCGGCCGACTCCGGATCGATTCGCTCGCGACGCGAACGCAGAAACTGCCCGAGCGGGCCCGCGGATGCCATACCCCCCATTATGGTCCCTCATCTCCGGATTCGCGGTGCCGGGAAGGCACGGTCGGCACCGATCGACCGCGGTCCTGCCCGACGAGCCGCCCGGTCACACCGTCTGGTCGGTCGGCCGGATGACCACCTCGTTGATCGCCACCCGCCGCGGCCCGGTGACGATGTAGGAGAGGACATCGGCGATGTCTTCGGCATGCAGCCGCTCGACCTTGTCGAACATGGCCGCGGAGCCGGCGGCTGCCTCTTCCGACTCGTGGTTCCACAGCTCGGTCGCCACGGCACCCGGTTCGATCACCGAAAACCGGATGCCCCGCGAGGTGTACTCCTGTCGCCAGGCCTCGGTTGCCGCGGTGACCCCGAACTTGGTGGCGTTGTAGACCGCGACCGTCGGCGCCGCCGCGCGCCCCGCGACCGAGCTGATGTTGACCACGTCGGTGACCTTCCGCGAACTGGTGCCGACTGCCTCCAGCAGGTGCGGCAGCGCGGCTTTCGTCACGTGGAGGACACCGCGCAGGTTGATGTCCACCATGCGGTCCCAGTCCGGCGCGGGGGTCTTGACCGAATCCCCGTTGAGCATCACGCCCGCGGCGTTCACCACCGTGTCGAGCCGGCCCAGCTTCCCGACCGCCTGTGCTACCGCACCGAACGCACCCTCGCGAGCATCCAGGTTCGCGGCGATCGCGTGCGCGGCTCCGCCGTTCTTCTCGATGCGCTGCACCAGCTCCTCGAGCCGGTCCGCCCGGCGGGCGACGACGGCGACTGCGGCGCCGTGCTGGGCCAGCTGTTCGGCGACCGCCTGCCCGATCCCGCTCGAAGCACCGGTGACGAGCGCAGCCGTGCCGGCAAGTGATTCAGCCATGATCTTCCTCCGATTTTTCCGCCAGAACTGCGGTGCTGAAAAGAATCCTCAGTCAGGCGGAGGCCGGCCGCAATCACTACGCACGCCTCAGGATTCCTACTACTTCCAGTGGTAGGAACATGCGACCGTGGTTGCCGCGCCACGGGTTCCGACGGCTGCCGAGCACGACCGTCAATGAGCGGTACCGGACGGCGGCGGGACCGGGGACCGCAGGGTCCGGAGCTTGTGCGCGCTGACGCTGCCCGGTGCGGCGTGGAACGAGACCAGGTAGCACTCCGGGTCGGTGGGCAGCAGCATGCTTTCGTGTCGCAGGTCGAGCTCGCCGACCTCGTCGTGATACAGGATTTTCCTGCCGTGCGAAGGGTCTTCGACCTCCTGGCGGGCCCACATCTCGCGGAACACCGCGTTGTGCGAACCGAGCGCTGCCACCAGCGCAGCGACGTGGCGATCCTCCGGCTGCCGCCCGGCGTAGCTGCGCAGGTAGCCGACGTACTCGCAGGCTTTCGCTTCCCAGTCGGTGAAAAGGCTTTGATAACCAGGCGAACAGAACAGGAACCAGCCCCAGTTGCGGCGGCCCTCCGGCACCTGCTGCCAATCCCCGAACAGCGCTACGGCGGTGCGGTTCCAGGTGAGCAGGTCCCCGCGCGGACCGGTGACGTAAGCCGCGCCTTCCATCGACTCCACCAACGTACGCAGCGACTGCAGCCGTTCCTGCTGGTACCCGCGGCAAGGCCGCTGCGGCGCGGACGGTGCGGCACCGGCAAGCGTGCTGAGGTGCGCGTGTTCAGTGGGATTGAGCCGCAGCACCCGCGCCAGCGAATCGACGATCTCCCGGGAGACGTTCCGCGCGCTACCCTGTTCCATCCGGATGTAGTACGCCACGGAAATACCGACGGCGCTGGCGAGTTCCTCGCGGCGCAGTCCGGGCACCCGGCGGAAACCGCCTTGGCCGGACAAACCGAGGTCGGACGGCTGCAGCCGGGCCCGCCGGTTGCGGAGGAAGCTGCCGAGGCCGATGTCGCGCTCGTCCGCGCCGCCCGCCCCGGCGGACGCTTGATCACCCATCAGCTCCACTCCACCATTCCGGCCGCACCGGTCCGACCCCGGATCGTCCGCAGCAGCGGGAAATCCGGAACGGGCACGGTGCGGCCCCGTTCACAGCTGCGCAGTGTCCAGCACGAAACGGTAGCGGACCTCCGCGCGTTCCAGCTTCCCGAACGCCTCGTTGAGCTCCGCCGGCCGGATCTGCTCGATCACCGCCGCGACGCCGTGCTCGGCGGCGAAGTCCAGCATTTCCTGCAGCTCCGGCACGCCACCGCTGGACGACGCCGCATAGGACCGCCGCATCGGGATCAGCGACCAGTTGTCCATCGAGATCGGCTCGTCCGGCGCACCGACGTTGACCAGCGTACCGTCCACCTTCAGCAAATTCAGGTAGGCGTCGAAGCCGATCGCGGACGAGATCGTGCACAGGATGAGATCGAACTGCCCGGCAAGCTGATCGAACGTGGCGGGGTCGTCGGTCGCGTAGTAGTGGTCGGCACCGAGCCGGAGACCGTCCGCCTTCTTGCCCAGCGTCCGCGACAGCACGGTCACCTCGGCACCCAGCGCATGCGCGAACTGCACCGCGACGTGCCCGAGCCCGCCCATGCCGAGCACCGCGACCCTGCTGCCCGGCCCCGCTTTCCAGTGCCGCAGAGGCGAGTAGGTGGTGATCCCGGCACACAGCAACGGCGCCGCGACGTCCAGCCCCAGCGCGTCGGGCACCCGCACCACGAAGTGCTCGTCCACGACGATCGCGGTGGCGTAGCCGCCCTGGTTCGGATTTCCCTCGGGGTCCACCGAGTTGTAGGTGGGCACGACACCGCTGCCGGTGCAGTACACCTCGAGGCCGGACCGGCAGTTCTCGCACTCCCGGCAGGAATCGATGTACGTGCCGACACCCACCCGGTCTCCGGGCGCGAACCTGGTGACCTCGGCACCCACCTCGGTGACCAGACCGGTGATCTCGTGCCCCGGCACCATCGGGTAGACACCGGGTCCCCAGCCGTCCCGGGTCTGGACGACATCGGTATGGCACACACCGCAGTACTTGATCTCGATGTGCACGTCCTGCGGCCCGACAGCACGCCTGCCGATCGTCATCGGCTCCAGCGCCGCGTTGACCGACGGGGCACCGTACGCGGAAACATTCGGCATTTGAGAACTCTTTTCACCTCAGGTCAGGGAAATACAGCCGGACCGCTGCACCGACCACCCTGTCCCGTTCTGCCGAAGCCCGCCAGTACTCAGCAGACCTACCATTCCGATTGGCACCATCGGCAGGCACACCCCAGGCCGATCACCGCGAAAACCGCTCGCAGTGCACCAGCCCCGGCACTCCACTGCGGACAGCCGGGCACCCCACCCATGATCCACAATGGACCAATGCCCCGGGTTCCGCCCGGCCGGACCTTCCCCGAGCTACTGCACTGGCGCGGAAGTGTTTCCCACGCGCACAGTGCTCACCCCATCGTTTCGAACGACGGCGCGCCGCTCCACCGGTGCAGGGCGGCTTCGAGGCCGGTCGCATCCGCGGTGTCGGATGCCCAGGCGACCACCCCGTCCGGGCGTACCAGTATCCCGGCCGGGGTCGCCTCGTCGTCGGGCACGCTGGTCACCCGCCCGGCCCAGGCCGCGGCGAGCCGGGCGAACGCGCCGTCCGCCGTGCGGTCGAGCAGCACGAATCCGCCGCCGCGGGCGTGTTCGGCCAGCCGGGTGCCGTCGCCGAGCCACAGATCGGGCGCGAACCGGCCGATCAACGGGTGGTCACCGGGCAGATCGACGCGTTGCGCGGCTCCGGAGATCTGCTTGACCGCGTAAGTGGTGCCGTCGCGGGTGCCAAGCAGATCGGCGACGAGCCCCCGGAGCGCGGCCGATTTCGGGTCGCCGCGCAGTACGCCGATCTGGGCCCGCGTCCAGTCCAGCACCCAGGCACCGACGGGGCGGCGCTCGGCTTCGTAGGTGTCGAGCAGTCCTTCCGGGGCCCACCCGGCGAGCACCGCACCGAGCTTCCAGCCGAGGTTCGTCGCGTCGCCGACGCCGAGGTTGAGACCTTGGCCGCCGAAAGGCGGGTGTACGTGCGCGGCGTCGCCGGCCAGCAGCACCCGTCCCGAACGGTAGGTCGCGGCCTGGCGGGTGTTGTCGGTCCAGCGGGTCGGGGTGGCGCGCAGCGCGGTCAGCGTGACGTCGACGCCCGAGACCCTGCGCAGGCTGTCCTGCACCTCCTCGAGGGTGACCGGTGCGGAACGATCGGCAGGGGGATCGTCGAACTCGACGGTGGTCACCCGTCCTGGCTGCGGTCCGTAGCGATAGACCCCCTCGGGCGACCACGTCCAGCCTTCCGCGAGCTTCTCCGGGTCGGCGAAGTCGGCGACCGCCTGGTACCCGGTGATCTCCGGATCCGTGCCGGGGAAGTCGATACCGGCGAGCCGGCGCACGGCACTGTGCCCGCCATCGCACCCGACCAGCCATCCGGTGCGCACGGTGCCGGCGGTAGTACCCACGAGGACGCCGTCACCGGTGTCTTCCAGCGCGGTGACCTCCACTCCGCGAAGCACCGGTACGCCGAGTCGTGCGACGTACTCGGCGAGCAGCGCCTCCAGCTCGCGCTGCGGCACCATCCGCGCCCCGTCGGCCACGGTGTGCGCGGCGAGGTCGGGATCGGACCAGTCCACGAGGTCGGCGTCGAGCACCATGCCCGCGAAGTGCCCGGTGAACCGCGGCGCTGTGCGGGAACGGTCGCCGTCCACCCGGCCGAACGAACCCACTCGCTCCACCACCTCCCGCTGCACCGCCTCGGCGGCGGACAGCAGGCCGCGGCGGTCGAGCGCCTCCGCGGTCGGCAGGTTGATCGACTGCGCCTTCATCGCCTCGTCCGGCTCGGCCCGTCGCTCGAGGACCTGCACCGCGGCACCGGAAAGGGCCAGCTCGGCAGCGAGCACGAGACCGACCGGCCCGGCTCCGACAACGGTCACGGCCACGTCCTGGCCCAGATCAATTGACACGAACACCGTTCTATATACGAACGTCGTTCGAGTCAAGGTACAGTGCCGCGGTGAACCCGAGAGAGCGACGTGCGGCGCGCCACCAGCTGCCCGCCCCTGAGGGCGAGCCCCGGCCGAAGCCACGGCGCCGCAAGGCACCGATCACGCCCGAGCAGGTCACCGACACGGCGTTGCGCCTGATCGAGACGGAGGGCTACGAGGCGCTGACCATGCGGCGGCTCGCCGGTGCGCTCGACACCGGACCGGCCTCGCTCTACGCCCACGTGGTCAACAAGGCCGACCTCGACGAGCTGCTCATCGGACGGCTGTGCACCCGGCTGACACTGCCCGAGCCGGACCCCGCGGCGTGGCGGGAACAGCTCACCGGCGTGTGCGCCCAGGTGCGCGACCAGTACCTGAAATACCCGGGAATCTCCCGTGCCGCACTGGCGATGGTGCACACCGACCTGGAAACCGTGCGCGTCAGCGAAGGGATGCTGGCACTCCTGCTCGCCGGTGGGGTCAGCCCGCAGGCCGCCGCATGGGCGGTCGACGCGCTCTTGCTTTACGTGGCTGCGTACTGCCTGGAGATCTCCATCGTGAAGCAGCGCGAGGTGCACAACGAAGCGGACTGGGCCGTCGATCCGGAGGAGCTCCGGCGCCGGCTGGCCGCACTGCCCGCGGAGGACTTCCCGCACACCACGCGCCACACCGCCGAACTCACCGCGGGCAAGGGCCACGACCGGTTCGACTGCACCCTCGCCGCGATGATCGACGGGTTCGCCCGCCGGTGACACGCCTGCTCGCGCTGCGCGGGAACCGCGGACTCAGCGGAGAATCGCCCTCAGCACCCGGGCGTTCCGCTCGGGATCGGGCCTGCCGCCGGTGATCGCCGAGGTGTGCACAAAGGATTCGACGATCCGCACGGTGGTGTAGGCCAGATCGGTCACGTCGAGGTCGATGGTGACCCGCCGGTGCTCGATGTCCGCGGACAGCAGTTCCGCGACCCGCTCGATCATCCGGCTCTGGAATTCGCTCGCGTCGTGGGTGAGCAGCCGCGCCAGCATCTCGCCTTCCTCGGCCTGCAGCTGGCGGATGCCCGGATTGTCCAGTACGCCGACCACCCAGCGGCTCAGCACCTCGGCGGTGTGACTGCACGCCGGCCGGTCCGCCTCGACCTGGGTGGCCAACCGCGACAGCGCACGATCGGCGTTGCGCCACAACACTTCCACCAGCAGCCGCTCACGGGTGCCGATCCAGCGGTGCAGGGTCACCCTGCTGACGCCGAGTTCACCGGCCAGCGCCTGGATGTCGAGCTTGCGCCCGGCCTTGAACCATTTGTCGGCGGTGGCGAGCGCGTCGAGCGGGGTCGGCCGCGCCGCGGTCCGCGTGCCGCCGAGCTCGCGCTCCAAGGGAGTCTGCGCCACCGGTTCCTCCTCGCTGCCGTACCCGGCCGAAGGTGACCGTTCGCCGGACTCACCCGCGAGCCGACTTTACAGGAAGCCGCTCGTGCACGAGTATGCAACACATCTTATTCTGTGTAACGGAGGTTGACATGCAGCGAAGCATGTTGCGCAAGCTCGTCACGCTCACCGGGGTCAGCGCACTGGGCCTGGCGCTCGCGGCGCCGGCGGTGGCCGCGACGGCACCGGCTCCCCCGCCCGCCCCGTCACCGTTCCCCGTCATCGCACCCGGGACGACGTTGCCGCTGCCGGCACCGGACATCCCGGACGAGAAGTTCGCACCGGTCGATCGTCCCGGTCCCGCCCTCGACGTCCCGCAGCCGACCCTCGACGCCGCGGTTTCCTGCACCGCGAACGCCGCGAACTCCGGCCGCGAAGCCGTGCTGTTCGTCCCCGGCACCACGCTCACCCCGCAGGAGGACTACGGCTTCACCTGGTTCCCCGCGATGGACAAGCTCGGCAGGCCCTACTGCTCGGTCACCCTCCCGAACAACGCGATGACCGACACCCAGACCTCGGCCGAATACGTGGTCAACGCGATCCGGCGGGTGCACGAGAGCACCGGCAAGAAGGTCGACGTGGTCGGGCACAGCCAGGGCGGCACCGAACCCCGCTTCGCCCTGCGGTTCTGGCCCGACCTCCGGCCGATGGTGGACGACTACGTCGCACTCGCCGCGACCAACCACGGCAGCTTCGTGATCGGCGCAGCGCTGTGCAACCCGGCCATCGGCTGCTCGGAATCGCTCTGGCAGCAGACCGCGAACTCGCACTACACCCAGGCGATCAACTCGCGCCAGGAGACCTTCCCCGGGATTTCCTACACCCAGATCTACACCAGGACCGACGAGTTCGTGCAGCCCAACCTGGACGACTCGGGCACTACCGCACTGCACGGGGGCGGCGGGGACATCACCAACGTCGCACTGCAGGACGTGTGCCCGCTCGACGTCGCGTCCGAACACCTCGCCGTGGGCACCTACGACCCGGTCGCCTACGCACTCACCATGGACGCGCTGGACCACACCGGCCCGGCACAGCCGAACCGGGTCGACCGGGCCGCCTGCAGCCGGTTGTTCATGCCGGGCGTCGATCCGCTGCAGTTCCCCACCCACTACGCCGCACTGGCGACCACGATCGCGGGCCAGCTCGCACTGGCCCCGAAGACCGCGGCCGAACCGGAGTTGCGCCCGTACACGATGGCAGGCTGATCCGGGCGCGGCCGAGGCGCTTCGAGGGACTGCTCTCGCCAGACCGTGCGCGGATCAACCGGGCAGGTATCCACTGTCGAAATAGGAGTGTTTGCCCGTTGCGCATGCCGGTATCGGAGGGAGCAGTCCCCGCTCGAGAGGGCCGGTCGAAGTCGGAAGCCCGCGAACCGGCAGCAGCGCGGTGCGGCCGGATGGTCGGCGCGCTGCTGCGCCGGACCGGGCTCAGTGCGCGGACACGAGCTGCACGGACTCGCGGACGACGAGTTCCGGCTGCAGGACGAGCCGCTGGTGGACGTGGTCGGCGGCCCGGTCGCCGGTTTCCTCGATCAGCATTTCGGCGGCCAGCCGGCCCATCTGCTCGGCGGGCTGGCGGACCGAGGTGAGCGGGACCGCCGCGGCGCCGGCGAATTCGATGTCGTCGTACCCGACCAGCGAAAGGTCGTGCGGTACGCGCAGACCGGCGGCGTACACCGCCTGCAGCACGCCGAGCGCGAGCAGATCGTTCGCGCAGAACACCGCGCTCGGCGGCCGCGAAAGCGCGAGCAGCCGGGCACCGGCCTGCCGGCCTGCCGCCACGTCCAGCCGGTCCGCCTCGATGTGGGTGAGGGTGTCCTCGGCGAGACCGTGCCCGGCCAGTGCGGAGAGCGCGCCGGTCCGCCGATCGCGGCACTGCGCGAGGTGCATCGGACCGCTCACGTAGGTCACGCTCCGGTGCCCCGCTTCGAGCAGGTGGGCCACCGCGAGCCGCGCCCCGGCAACGTCGTCCACCGAAACCGAGCAGCACTCCGACGCCGGTGCCACCCGGTCGACGAAGACGAACGGGATCGAGCGCCTGCGGAAATCCACGAGGTTCGTGCCGTGTGCGTCGGCGGGGGTCACCAGCACGCCGCGCACCCGCTGTTCGGCGAACAGTGAAAGGTATTCGGACTCCTGCACCGGGTCCTCGGCGCTGTTGCACAGCATCACGCCCAGCCCCGCCGCACGGGACGCACCCTCCGCACCGCGCGCCACCTGGACGAAGAACGGGTTGCCGAGGTCGAGCACGAGCATCGCGACGATCCGGCTGCGCCCGACCCGCAGCTGCCGGGCCGACTCGCTGCGGACGAAGCCCAGCAGTTCGATCGCCGCCTGCACCTTGCTCCGGGTTTCCTCGGACACCAGGTCGGGCCGGTTGATCACATTCGATACCGTGCCGACCGAGACCCCGGCTTGTCGTGCCACGTCCTTGATCCCCGCCAAACGTGCCAAGGTGCCTCCTCTGCCGGCCGCACGGTCCCGAGACGACACGGGCCCACCGCCGTCCATCGTACGGCGAGCCCTGAACGGCTTCAGAAGCCCCGGTACAGGCCGGTACCTGCAGCTTCACCGAGTCCGCTGCCGGGAACAATGAAACGATTTCGCACCGCGGCCGGCCACGGCAGCGGGGGTACCTGACCTCGCCACCGCTGCGAACGCCGGCGGCGAACGCACCCCTCCTTCACGCGGACGCAATCGCCAGCCGTGCCTCCGCGGCCGCCCAGTCGCCGTCCCGTGGCAGGTAGCGGCGCAGTGGCTGGGTCCGCCGCACCAGGTCCCGCATCGCCGCGAGGTCCGGCAGATCCGCGCCGAGCGCACGAGCCTGCACCAGTACGTTGCCCAGCGCCGCGGCCTCCACCGGACCGGCCAGCACCGGCACCTCGCAGGCGTCCGCGGTCAGCTGGCACAGCAGCGCGTTGCGCGCCCCACCGCCGACCACGTGCACCACGTCCACCGTGCGGCCGGTCAGCCGAGCGGCCAGCCGCACGGTGCGCCGGTGGGCCAGCGCAAGACTGTCCACAATGCACCGCACGAGTTCACCGCGCGTCCGCGGCGGACGCTGTCCGGTGTCCCGGCAGGCGGCGGCGATCCGCTCCGGCATGTCACCGGGTGGCAGGAACGCGGGCGCGTCGAGGTCCACCACGGCACCGAGCGCCGGTGCGGCCTCGGCCTCGGCCAGCACCTCGGCCAGCTCCGGCTGCTCGCCGCGGGCGGCCAGGGTGCGCAGGGTCTCGGTCAGCACCCACAGTCCCATCACGTTGCGCAGGAACCGGATCGTGCCGTCCACACCGCCCTCGTTGGTGAAGTTCGCGGCCAGCGCGGCGTCGCCGAGCTCCGGTTCGGTCAGCTCCACCCCGGCCAGTGACCAGGTGCCCGACGAGATGTAGGCGAAGTTCGTGCCCGGCTCCGCAGGCACTGCGGCGACGGCGGACGCGGTGTCGTGCGAGCCGACCGCGACCACCGGCAGCGACGGCATCGCCAGCTCCTCGGCCGTGTCCGGCAGCAAGGTGCCGATCCGTTCCCCCGCGTCCCGCAGTGGCGGCAACAACCGCGCGGGGATGCCGACACGCTCGGCGAGTGCCTTCGCCCAGTCGCGTGCCCGCGGGTCGTAGAGCTGCGTCGTGGAGGCGTTGGTCCGCTCCGCACCCACCTCGCCGGTCAGCCAGTACGCCAGCAGATCGGGGATCAGCAGCAGGGTTTCCGCGGAGGCCAGCCGCTGTTCCTCCGCAAGCAGCTGGTAAAGCGTGTTGAACGGCAGCCGCTGGAGCCCGGTGACCTCGAACAGCTCGCGGTCGGAGACCGTGCGGGCCACCCGTGCGGGCAACCCGTCGGTGCGGGTGTCCCGGTAGTGCACCGGGTTGCCGAGCAACCGGCCCCGCGCGTCCAGCAGGCCGTAATCGACCGCCCACGAGTCGATCCCGATACCGGCCAGCGCACCGCCCTCGTGCGCGCGCCGGATGCCGG
Organism: Amycolatopsis ultiminotia; assembly: GCF_039536925.1. Lineage (NCBI taxonomy): Bacteria > Bacillati > Actinomycetota > Actinomycetes > Pseudonocardiales > Pseudonocardiaceae > Amycolatopsis > Amycolatopsis ultiminotia. The sequence continues at coordinate 325,137 of NZ_BAAAZN010000006.1, forward strand.
TCAGCAGCTCTCGGTGAATACCGAGCACGTCCCAGTAGAGCGTGCCGCCCGCCCGCACACCGCCGTTGGGGAAGCGCAGCACCTCTTCGAGGCTCAGCCTGCCGTCGCCGACCGAGCCCGCCATCACGCGTCCACTGGACGCACCGAGATCGACGGCGGCCAGCCGGATCACCGCCGCACCACCGTCGGCTCGGGCACCAGCAGGTCTGCCGGCTCGGCCGCCACCAGGCCGAGCCGGTTCCTTCGCTCGGTGATCGGCGGCGTTGCGGTCATGGTGCCTTCTCCGTTCTCAACGCAGGAACGCCGCCGCGACACCGGCGTCCACCGGCACGTGCAGCCCGGTGGTGTGCGTCAAGTCGCCGCCGGTCAGCGCGAACACCGCCGCGGCGACGTGCTCCGGCAGCACCTCGCGCTTGAGGATCGTGCGCTGGGCGTAGAACTCGCCGAGTTCCTCCTCCGCCACGCCGTACACGGCCGCACGCTGCGCTCCCCAACCACCGGCGAAGATGCCCGACCCCCGCACCACACCGTCCGGATTCACCCCGTTGACGCGAATGGCGTGCTCGCCGAGTTCGGCCGCGAGCAACCGCACCTGGTGGGCCTGGTCCGCTTTCGCCGCACCGTATGCGACATTGTTGGGGCCGGCGAACACCGAGTTCTTCGAAGCGATGTAGACGATGTCGCCGCCGAGGTGCTGGGCGATCATCGCGTTGGCCGCTGCTTGCGACACCAGGAACGAACCCTTGGCCATCACGTCGTGCTGCAGGTCCCAGTCGCGGCCGGTGGTTTCCAGCAGGGACTTGGAAATCGACAGACCGGCGTTGTTCACGACGAGGTCGACGCCGCCGAACGCGAGTGCCGTGGCGGCCACCGCGTCGGCCACCGCGTCGGCGTCGGTGACATCCGCAGGCACCGCGATCGCACGGTCCGGTCCGCCGATCGAGGTGGCGACCTCGTCCGCCGCCTCGGCGTTGAGGTCCGCGACCGCCACACAGGCGCCCTCGGCCGCCAGCCGTTCGGCGATCGCCCGCCCGATGCCCGAGCCGGCACCGGTGACCAGCGCGATCCGGCCGGCCAGCGGCTTCGCCTTCGGCAGCCGCTTGAGCTTGGCCTCTTCCAGTGCCCAATACTCGATCCGGAACTTCTCGCTTTCCGGAATCGGCGCGTACGTCGAGACAGCTTCCGCGCCACGCATCACGTTGATCGCGTTGACGTAGAACTCGCCTGCGACGCGCGCGGTCTGCTTGTCCTTGCCGAAGGAGAACATGCCGACCCCGGGCACCAGCACGATGGCCGGGTCGGCACCGCGCATCGCCGGTGAATCCGCCGTCGCGTGCCGGTCGTAGTAGCCGCGGTAGGATTCGCGGTACTCGGCGTGCAGCTCTTTCAGCCGCGCGATGACACCGGCCAGCGGCGCGGTCGCCGGAACGTCCACCACGAGCGGACGGATCTTGGTGCGCAGGAAGTGGTCCGGGCACGAGGTGCCGAGCTCCGCGAGCGGGGCCAGCTTCTCCCTGGCGAGGAAATCCAGTACCGCATCGCTGTCGGTGAAGTGGCCGACCTGCCGCTGGTCGGTCGAGGCGAGTCCGCGGATCACCGGGGCCAGCGCGGCGGCCCGCGCGCGGCGGTCCACTTCGGACAGCGGCTCGAATCCGGCGCGGACCGCGCCGAACGGTTCCGGTTTCCCGCGCTCGGCGAGGAACTTCTCCGCGGTGCGGATGATTTCCAGCGAGTTCTGCTCACATTCGCTCGAGGTGTCGCCCCATGCGGTGATGCCGTGCCCGCCGAGGATCACGCCGATCGCCTGCGGCTCGGCCTTCTTGATCGCGGCAATGTCCAGCCCGAGCTGGAAACCCGGCCGTCGCCAGTCCACCCACGCCACCCGGTCGCCGAAGCACTCCCTGGTCAGCGCGGGACCGTCCGCCGCGGTGGCCAGCGCGATACCGGAGTCCGGGTGCAGGTGGTCGACGTGCGTCGCGTCGACCAGCCCGTGCATCGCGGTGTCGATCGAAGGCGCTGCCCCGCCCCGCCCGTGCAGGCAGTAGTCGAACGCGGCGACCATCTCGTCCTCGCGTGCGACGCCGGGGTAGACCTCGGTGAGCGCGCGCAGCCGGTCGAGCCGCAGCACGGCCAGCCCGGCCTCGGTGAGCGTGCCGAGGTCGCCGCCGGATCCCTTGACCCACAGCAGTTCCGTCGGCTTCGCGGTAACCGGGTCGAGTACCTCGCCCTTCGCGGAGGTGTTGCCGCCGGCGTAGTTGGTGTTGCGCGGGTCGGCGCCGAGTGCGTTGCTGCGGGCGATCAGGTCCCCGGGCACGGTCATGCTCACGCTCCCCATCCGGCCTGCTGCCCGTCGATGCGTTCGGTCTCGATCCGTTCCTGGTAACCGCTGCGCCGGTACGCCGCGATCGGATCCGGGTCCAGCCCGGCGTCCTCCCGCACCTCGGCCAGCAGCGGCCGCACGTCGGTGTTGTAGGCATCCATCAGCACCGCGTTCGCCCCCAGCACGTCCCCCGCCTGCTGCGCCGACCGCAGCGCGTCCCGATCCACCAGCAACGCCTTGGCCGTGGCCTCCTGCACATTCATCACCGACCGGATGATCGCCGGAATCTTCATCTCGATGTTGTGACACTGATCCAGCATGAACCGAATGCCGTACGCCGGATCCAGCGCACCACCCCGCACGATCTCGTACATGATCCGGAACAACTGGAACGGATCGGCCGCACCCGCCATCAAATCGTCATCGGCGTAAAATCGGGAATTGAAGTCGAACGCGCCCAGTTTCCCGGCCCGCAGCAGGAACGCCACGATGAATTCGATGTTCGTGCCCGGCGCATGGTGCCCGGTGTCGATACACACCGTCGCCTGCTCCCCCAGCTCCACGCAATGCGCGAACGAAGTGCCCCAGTCCGGCACGTCCGTGGCGTAGAACGCCGGTTCGAACAGCTTGTACTCCAACAGCATCCGCTGTCCGTCACCCAGTCCGTCGTAGGCCTCGCGCAACGCCGCCGCCAGCCGGTCCTGCCGGTCGCGCAGATCGTCCTGACCGGGATAGTTGATCCCGTCGGAAAACCACAGCTTCAGATCCCGCGAACCCGTGACCTGCATGATGCCGATCGCCTCGAGCAGATGATCGACTGCCTTCCGGCGCACCCCGGCGTCCGGATTCGTCACCGAACCGAGCTTGTAATCCTCGTCCTGGAACACATTCGTGTTGATCGCACCGATCTCCACCCCGAGATCCCCGGCGTAGCTACGCAACGCCCGGAAATCCGGCACCCGATCCCACGGGATGTGCAACGCCACGCTCGGCGCGACCCCGGTGAACCGGTGCACCGTCGCCGCGTCCGCGATCTTCTCCTCCGCGGTACGCGGCACCCCCCGCTGCGGAAACACCTTGAACCGGGTACCCGAGTTCGCGAACGCCCACGACGGCGTCTCGATCCGCTGCTCCCGCAGAGCAGATTTCACGGTCGCCACATCGGCCACGTCAACCACGTCTTCCTTCGTCCGGCGCGGCTGCCCCGGCTCGCGCCGGCGCAGCCCGCACCACTCGCCAACCCAGCAGATTTGAAAGGTTTCATATATTGGCTAGCCGACTGTACCCATTGGGGCTATCCTCGGTCAATCAGCGATCTCGGTGCCCATGTGAAACGATTTGACTCCAGGCGGCCGACCGGAAAGGTCCGAAAGTCATGCGGATGCGCAGGATGTTCGCTCTCGTCACGGCCGCGGCGGCGGCGCTCAGCATGGCTGCCACGACACCCACCGCACCGGGGGCACCGCACCGGACCGCAGCCGATCCGCCGTGGGCCAAATACGTCGTCGCCCCGTCCGGCAACCAGGTGAAACCGGCCAAGGTGATCGGCACGACCGGCTCGGTGGACAACCCCGACGGCGCGCTCGGCTCCGGCGTGGCGACGCTCTCCCGTCCGCAACCGGCGGCGAAGCCGTCCTGGCCGGAGGGCAGCACGGCGGACGCGTCGTCGGTGCACCCGCCGACCGACGACAACGGGCAGCAGCGCACTTACGAACCCGGCAACGCACTCGACGGCGATACCGGCACCTTCTGGAACGACGATTCGATCGGCGCCTACCCGGATTCGCTGACCCTCACCTCGCCGGCCGCTGTGGACCTGCCCGGCATCACCGTGCTGTCCAACAGCGACGGCGTGCCACAGGACTTCACGGTGGAGACCTGGGACGGCAGTGCCTGGCGCCCGGCAGGCAGCGTTGCCGGCAACACCGGCCGGCACGTCCAGGTGCCGTTCACCGCACCGGTGAGCACCACCCAGGTCCGGATCACGGTGACCAAGGACCAGCCGACCGCACCGGGCGAGTTCACCAGGATCAACGAGGTGTGGCCCGGCCTGGTCCCGGACGACGCACCGCCCAGCATCACCGTCGACTTCGGCAAGAACATCGTCGGCTACCCGCAGGTGGACTTCCAGGACGCGTCCGCCGAACACCCCGGAGTGCGGCTGGCGTTCTCCGAAACCACGCAGTACCTCGGCGACGTCTCCGACTTCACCCGCTCCGACAACGGCGACACCATCACGCCGGGCACCGACCAGCACGCCGTACCGGCGGGCGTCTCGACCTGGACCGATCACCACGGCTGTGCCGAGGACACCAAAGTCTGCGCCGACGGCCTGCACGGCTTCCGCTATCTCAGGATCAGCCTCGACGCGCTGCCGGACGACGCCCCGGCTGCCTCCCCCTACGGCTGGGTGAAGCTGAGCGGTATTTCGCTGCAGTTCACCGGATACCTCGGCACCCCGGACACCTACCGCGGCTGGTTCGACTCGTCCGATGAACAGCTGAACCAATACTGGTACAACGCCTCGTACACGAACGAAATGGGCACCGACACCTTCCGGCCGGACGACGTCGACCCGCGGAACGCGGATTCGCCCACGCTGGACGGCAAACTCGTCCTCCAGGACGGCGCGAAACGCGACCGCGATCCCTACGTCGGCGACGTCGCGGTCTCCGGCCTGACCACCTACCTCACCCATGACACGGCCGTGGCAGCCAAGAACGTGCTCGCCGATCTCGCCGAGCACCAACGTGCGGACGGCTGGATTCCGCCGGCCTCGATCTCGAACTACTCGCTCCAGCTCTTCGACTACCCGATGTACTGGGTGAAGGCCAGCTGGGACTACGTGCTCTACACCGGCGACCTGGACTACGCGCAGCAGTACTACGCGAACCTGGGCAAGGTGCTGAACGACTGGCTGCCCTCGGTGACCGACGAGAACGGGTTGCTGCAGAAAGGCCTGAACGGCACCGAGGACTACGGCGACTACGCATTCCTCGGCCGCACCGGCGAAGTGACGTACTACAACGCGCTGTACGTGCTCGCACTGCGCAATGCCGCCGGTATCGCCAACGCACTCGGCCACGCCGACGACGCGGACACCTGGAACCAGCGCGCGGACACCGTGGCGGGTGCGGTCAACGCCCATCTGTGGGACGACAGCGCGGGCGCCTATCTCGATTCGGGCACGGGCGAAGTCCGGCACGGACAGGACGGCAACGGTTACGCGATCCTGGCCGGTATCGCCTCGGCCGATCAGCAGACGCGTTCACTGGACTACCTGAGCGCGCACACCACGACGCCTTACGGCAACGCGTTCATGGACAACGACACGCTGGTCCCGGACGGGAGCAAGCGGGTCTACGCGTTCACCTCCTACCCGGAGATCTCGGCCAGGTTCCGTTCCGGCAACACCGATTCGGCGATCGAGGAGATCAACCGGCTCTACGGCTGGATGGCCACACACGATCCCGGCGGCACCGACTGGGAAGGCATCGGCCCGGACGGATCGATGTACGAGGACGGCTTCACCTCCGCGGCGCACGGCTGGTCGACCGGCGTGGTACCCGCGCTGACCAACGATCTGCTCGGCGCCACGCCGACCGGTCCGGGCTTCTCGACCTGGTCGGTGGTTCCGCACCCGGGCAAGCTCGCCTGGGCACAGGGCCGGGTACCCACTCCGCACGGCGCACTGGACGTGAGCTGGAAGGCCTCGGCAAACGACTTCTCGATGACCGTCACCGGCCCCGCGGACACCACCGGACAGGTCTCGATACCGGTCCCCGGCGACAACGCAACCCTGTCGGTGGACGGGAACCCCGTCGAGGTCGAGGTACAGAACGGATACCTGACAGTCCCGTCGGATCCCGGTGCGCACACCTACACCGCCACCTTCTGACGGCGAGTCCGTCTTTTCGAACCGAGCCGCACGCTGTCCGCAGAACCGAGCCCACGGCACCTTCAGGCCGGGTCCGCACTTCCGCACGCCAAGCGGACCCGGCCTGCTGGAGCCAACCCCAGCTCCCGGACGACACTCGCCGACCCGCGGCGCGGGCCGGTACCTTCCCGGCTTCTGCTACCGTTGAGCCTTAACGAAACTTCTCTTAACTTTAGCGAGGGCCGATGGAGATCATCGTCGCCGGTGGAGGGCTCGTCGGCCTGGTTGCGGGGGCGGTGCTGCGGGCGCAGCAGCACGACGTGACCGTGCTCGAGCGGGCGCCGGAGATCCGGGCCGCGGGCGCGGGCATCGGGTTGTGGCCCAACGCGCTGGCCGTGCTCGACACCCTGCACATCGGTGCTGCCGTGCGGGAAATGGGCAGCACGATCGAGACCTGGTTCTTCGACTCGCGCGGGACCCGGGTGCGAGCACCGGGGTTCACCGACGCCGACCACACTTTCAGCCTGATCCCCCGCGCACCGTTGAACACGCTGCTGGCCGAAGCCGTCGGCGCGGACTGCATCCGCCTCGGGGCCGGGGTCTCCGCGCACACCGAGCACACCGACCGGGTCGAGGTCCACCTCGACACCGGCGAGACGCTGACGGCCGATCTGCTGATCGGGGCGGACGGCGTGCATTCGGCGGTGCGAGCGGGAATGCTGCCCGGCACCAGCGCGCTCGACCACGTCGGGCACCATGCCTGGCGCGCGGTGGTCCCGGCGGGCGGCGAGCCGCCCGAGGGCACCGTCCTGACGATCGGGGAGAACCGCACCCGGGGCGGCTATGCCCGGATCGGCGACGGCCACACCATGTGGATGATCAACCAGTTCGACAGCGCACCGTTGTCCGGCACGAAACGCGAGCAAGCTCTCGCCCGGGTCGGCGACCTCACCGCGTCCGGCTGGCAGGACGAGCTCGTCGGCATGATCGAGCGAACCCCGGAGGACGTGATCATCCACAACCAGATCAAGTACGTCCCGCCGTTGCCCCGCTGGAACAGCGATCGGGTCGTGCTGATCGGCGACGCCGCACACGGTTTGTCCCCGCACATCGCCGCCGGCGGCACGCTCGGCATCGAGGACGTCGGCGTGTTGCGCACCAGCCTCGCCGGGCAACCCGACCTCGCCACCGCACTCGACAGCTTTGCGAGCCAACGCATTCCGCGCTTCCAGGAGGTCGAGCGGCACGCCAGGAACGTCGAACAGGCCGCCGACACCGCACAGTTCGCGCAGCGCTACGCCGGGTTCAGCCACTGGATGCGCACGACCGCGCCGGGCGCCGGAAACCACCCGGCCGTGCGGCACAATGGAACAGATGACGGCACAGTCTCCCGCGACCAGACCAGGCGGACGCAGCGCGCGGGTGCGCGCGGCCGTGCTGGACGCGGCTGACCAGCTCCTGTCCGGCGATCTCGAGCCCATCACCGTGAAGCACCTCTCCGAGGTCTCCGGGGTCTCGGAGCCGACCCTTTACCGCCGTTGGCGCACCGCCGAGAACATCCTGCTCGACGCAGCCGTCCGCCATCTCTCCGAGGAGTCGCCCGTGCCGGTCACCGGCGAACTCCGGGCGGACCTGGTCACCTGGGCGAGCGGCCTGGAGCGAAGCATCGCGACCAAGGCCGGTCTACGCTTTCTCTCGCTGATCGTCCAAGCCCGGTCCGCACAACCGGATGCGTCCGCCGAGGCGCTCGCCCCGCTGATGAACCAACGGTTCGGCCAACTGCGCAGCCTGCTCGAGACCGCCGGCGCCCCCGCCTCGCTGACCGTCGAAGGCCTGCTGGACCGCGTGCTGGCCCCGCTCTACGTCCGCCAGCTACTCGGATACGCACCGGAAAGCGGTGCCGCGGAACTCGTCGACGAGGTACTGGACCGCGCACACCGGGGCTGACCGTCTGCGCCGGAGCCGGGCACTTGACGACAGTGACCCCGATCTCATACGCTGCAGCCCAGCGATTGTATCGTTTCAAGGCAATGGGAAGCGCGCACCAAGATCCCGATAATCATCGAGGCATTTCAGCGTTCGGGCCATGAAACGATTCAGCTGCCGACTCCCGGTGGCGGCGGTGCGATGTACCGGTGCCGAACCACCCCCGCTGAAAGGAACGCAACGGTGCGGATCGGAAGCAAGGGCACCACCGGCTGGAAGGCGACCATCTCGGTCGCCATGTCCAACTACATCGAGTCCGGCTCGATCATCGCGATCGCCACCAGCCTGACGTTGTGGCAGAAGCAGTTCGGCGTGGACGACTTCGCGGTCGGCTTGCTCGCCGCGTTCAGTGCCAACGCGTTCGGCTCCGCCATCGGCGCGGCGATCGGCGGGCCGCTCTGCGACCGCTTCGGCCGGAAATTCATCTACACCTACGACCTGCTCGTCTACATGCTGGGTGTGCTGCTGGCCGCCTTCGCCGCCAACTACCCGATGCTGCTGGCCGCGTTCCTGATCACCGGAATCGCCGTCGGGGCCGGGGTTCCGGCCTCCTGGACCTATCTCTCCGAGGAAGCACCGCCCGGCAGGCGAGCCAAGCACGTCGGCACCGCGCAGCTGGCCTGGTCGATCGGCCCGGCTGTGGGGTTCCTGCTCGCGGTACTGCTGATCGGCCCGCTCGGCCTGCTCGGCAGCCGGATCATCTTCCTGCACCTGTTCGTGGTCGCGTTCGTGGTCTGGTACATCCGGCAGGGCCTCAGCGAATCGGCCCTGTGGAAGTCGTCTCGCGCAGCCGGAAACCCGACCGGACGGCGCGGCCTGCGGGAACTGTTCTCCCGCGCACCCAACATCAAGGCGTTGCTGTTCCTGTTCGGCATCTACGGTTTCTGGAACGTGGTCGCGGGACAGATGGGGATCTTCATGCCGCGGGTCTACCAGACCGCGGGCGTGGCGAGCGCCGCCGAGCAGAACCTGCTGCAAGTGCTGATGTGGGCGGTGACCGCGCTGTCCACCTACTTCGGATTCATGCGGCTCGGCGACCGCGTCAGCACTCGGCTGCTTTACACGGTGGGCGCCGCGCTCGGCATCGTCGCCTGGGTGCTGCTGGTGTTCGTGAACGTGTCGCTACCGGTACTGCTGCTGTTCGCAGTGTGCTGGGGAATCTCCGCGGGCATCGGTTCACAGGCCTTCTACGCGTTGTGGACCAGTGAGCTGTTCGCGACGCGATATCGCGCCAGCGCGCAGGGCGTGCTGTTCTTCGCCGCCCGGATCGCGGTCGGGCTGCTCAGCTACTACTTCCCCACCATGCTCGCCAACCAGGGCGTGCCCGCGGTCGGCATGGTGATGCTCGGGCTGCTGGTGCTCGCACTGGCCATCGGCGCGCTGTGGGCACCGCGTACCCAGGGCCGGACCCTGCAGGACATCGAAACCGAACGCTACGGCGAACTCCCGCCGCCCGCGGCGAAGACCCCGGACGCCGCGACACCGGCGTCCGGCCGGAATTCTCCGGCACGGTAAGCCCGCAGCGCCGTCCACGGGGAACGCCCCGATGCCGAGTTCGGCATCGGGGCGTTCCTCGGCATGGGTGCCGGACCAGCCAATCCACCACACTTGGCAGGTATTCATTGCATGCATTACGGTCCTCATTCCCGAGGCGGCACACCGGCGTGCCGCTCTCGCCACGGCGGAGCGCCCCCTTGCGAACCGGAAGTGCCGACCATGCGAATCCTGTTCAGCGCGGTACCCGCACACGGGCACGTGCTGCCGCTGGCTCCGCTCATGGCCGCCGCGGTCGACGCTGGGCATGGTGTTGCGCTGCTGACCGCCGAAAGCGCACGCGCACTGGCCGGTACGGAACTGGCACCCGGCGTGGAGTTCCTCGCGGCCGGTGCGGCGACCGAGGACTTCCCTCGCCGAGGCGGGCCGTCGGACCGGAGCGGACGCGGTGCACCCCGCACCGACGTCGATCGGCGAGATCTTCGGCGCGACCCGGCTCGACCTCGACGGCGGGGACGCGCTGCGGACCGCTCGGGCCGGGGAGTCGGATCTGATTGTGGCCGAGTCCTTCGACACGGTCGGCTCGCTGCTCGCCGCGCACCTGGGAGTGCCGTGGCACCAGGTGGGAATCGGCCCCGGTGTGCACCCGATGATAGCCGGGCAGCTCGCACGGGCCGTGGTCCCGCACTACCGCAAGGCCGGGGTGGATCCGGTCGCCCCGAGCAGCTACCTCGACCCGTGCCCGCCGGTGCTGCAGGACCCGGACTGGACCGGTCCGGCCACGGCCCGGCCCCGGTCCGGCGGATCCGGGACAAGGCACTGGAGCTGCCCCGGTTCGCCGAGGGAACCTCGCCGACGGTGCTACTCACCCTGGGGACGGTGTTCTCCGGCGAACGGGCCCTCGCCGAGTTCAGTTCCGCCGTCGCGGACGCGGGTGTCAACGTGGTGGCCACCCTCGGTTCTGCCCTCGTGCGGCCGCCCACGACCCGGCACCGGGACAACCTGCAGCACATCCCGTTCGCACCGCTGGACCAATTGCTGGACCACGTCGATCCGGTCGTCGCGGCAGGTGGCTCCGGTACGATGCTGGGCGCGCCGAGCCGTGGTGTCCCGATGGTCCTTTGCCCGCAGGGCGCAGATCAGCCGAGCAACGCCGCACTAGCGAAAGCGGCAGGTGTCGCGATCGTCGTCGATTCCCCGGCCGAGCTCACCGACGCGGTGGCGTGGGCGTTGCAGGATCAGGTCATGCGCGCGCGAGTCGCCAGGGTCGCCGCGGAAATCGCGGACGCCCCCACCGCCTCGTAAACCATCATGAAATTGACCGGCGATGCGCGCCACGGCGGCCGCCGAGTGCACTGAAAAACCATTCTCGCCATCGGATTCCAGCGTTATCGTGCGACCACGGAAAACGCCTCGCGCTAACCTCAACTAACGCCACAATCGCCCCGGCTGCATCACTCTCCGCGGCGTGCACGGGAGGCACAGCGAACCCAGCAGCACAGCCGACGTGGCCGACTGGTTTTGGCTTTGTTTCGGACTGCAGGAATGGCGCACACTGGTGGTCGATTGCCGGTGGAATTTCGACGACGCGGAAAAGACGCTCCGGAACCAGGCCCTCTGCATACTCACCGAACGGTGCGCCGGGGCCACCGGGAGGTGCACAAGGCCGACGGGATGGGCGGCCCGGTCCCGGTCGGCAGAACTCGATGCCGGGCCCCGGCCGGACGACCAGTCACGGGCGGCGGCTGCCGAGGCAACCCCGCCGCAGCCGAGCCGCGGATCCCGCCGGCACCGAGATCAGTCACCGGGACGCCCCGGTAAACGGGCCACGGCCTCCCGGCGAGGTCACGGGCCTCGGCGCGGCAGTGCGTTCCGGCGTCGAACCGGTCCGGCAAACGAGGCACGGCCTCCCGGCGAGGTCAGGGCCTGCGGTGCTCGACCCAGACGTTGGGCTCGGTGTACACGGCGACGTCCTGGGCCGCCGACACCAGGACCGGGCTCAGTGCGCCTTCCACGAGCACCGGTCCGTCGGTGTCGAACGGCAGCCCGGTCCACTCCCGCCACTGGGCGAGCGTGCCGGGGATGGTCATCGACAGCGGGCAGACCTTCCGGATCCGCCCGCCCGCGCGTACGTGCACGCGCAGCCACGCGTCGTAGGGCAGACCGTCGTCGCGTACCCGGAAGGCATACTCGCTCATCGGCGTCTCGGGTTCGTCCGCCTTCTGCGACGGTCGCACCGGAGCGTAGAGCACCTCGTGCCCGAGCCGGAACGCGTTGTCCCGCAGCGCTTTCACCATCATCGAGGCGAGTCCGGTGCGTTGCCGCTCCTTGCGCACGATGATCTCGAGTGCGGTCACCGCATTGCGTTCCCGACCGGCCAGCCGATCGTCGTGCTGCCACCTGATCACCTCGTCCCAGCCGCCGTCGGGCAGCTCCGCGCGCCCGGGGATCCCGAAGGCGAACGGCGTCGAGTAGGCCTTCGCGACCGGCTCATCCCCGTCCGTTGCGAGCAGCACGTAGTCGGCAACGGTGTCGAGTTCGCCGTAATAGAGCCGGCCGTTCGGGTCCTTCTGCATGAAGATCGGCCACGACCGGTCGAAATCGGCATGGTCGACCGACCGGAAGATCTCCGGGTTCTCCCCGCGATTGTGCATCGTCAGCGCCACAGTCCCGATTCTCACCGGCGAGTCAACCGCATATCCGCCGGGTACGGCGCGCCCGGCACCGCCCCGGTCAGCGTCCGAGGCCGGCCCAGAACCCGCAATGGTGTTCGGCGGCCAGGTCGACCGGGTGGATCCCGCCGGAGCCGGGGGCCAGCGTCTGGGTGTAGGGCGGTTCGTCGCCGTCGCGGAAAGCGGGCCATCCCGGCCCGGGGTTGCCGGTGGCGGCGAAGGCGCTCAGGTAATCGATGATCTGCTCGGCGAGGTGTTGCTGATCGGGGGTGAACGGCGGGGCGATCCCGCCGAGGTCGAACAGCGACCACTGGTCCGAGGAGTGGTAGCTGCCCATCGGCATCGCCGGCGGTTCGGCCCACATCGGCGGCGGTGCGGGGTCGGCGAATTCGTACTGGTGCACCGAGGTGTGCCGGGCGAGTCTGCGGGAGCTGTCGTATTGGGTGCACAGCCATTTGCGGTCGGTCACGATCGCGGCCCACGCCTCGGCGGCCGAACCGTAGGCGGACCGGGGGTATTCGGCTTCGACCTTCGGCCGGTCCGCGCCGAAGGTTTCGCTCAGCACGGCGTCGTAGGTCCGGTCGGTGATGGGTGTGCCGTTGTCGTAGGTCGAGGTGGTCAAGGTCGCCTCGTCGTGGACGTTCCCGGAGATGATCGGCACCCGGGCGAACCTGCCGGTGGCCAGGGCCTCGGCCGGATCGGCGGGCAGGGTGGGGGTGCCGTAGGCGGGGAACGCGAACCGGTCCAGTACCGGCTTCAGTTTGTCCGTGCCGAGCGCGCGCAGGCAGTCCAGGACCTGGCCGGCTGCGCCGGTGCAGCCCAGTTCGCGGGCGGCCTGCTCTCCGGCGGCTTCGACCGCGGACCTGGACCGGAACACCGGGCCCGCCGGCTTGCCGCGGGTGTCGAAGTTGTCCAACCAGGACACTTCGCATGCGCCGCTTGCCATGATCGCCTTGTGGAACAGTCCCGCCGAACCGGGTGCGGTCAGGTGCGCGCAGGTGCTCATCGCGCCGGAGGACTGGCCGGCGAGGGTCACGTTGCCCGGGTTTCCCCCGAACGCGGCAATGTTGCGCTGCACCCAGCGCAGTACGGCCTGCTGGTCGCGAAGCGCGAAGTCTCCGGACCCGGCCAGTCCGGGGTAGCCGAAGTTGCCGAGCATGCCGAGCCGGTAGTTGGCCGTGACGACGATGACGTCACCGCGTTCGACCCAGCGTTTCGGATCGAGGCCGTTGGCGGTGCCTGCGATGAAGGCGCCACCGGGAAGCCACACCACCACCGGTTTCGGCCCGGACGGTTTTCCCGACGGTGTGGTGACGTTGAGGTAGAGACAGTCTTCGCTGCCGCTGCCGTCCGGGATACTGCCCGGGTTCTGGGCGCACGAGGACGCGGGTTTAGTCGCGTCTCGTACACCGGTCCACGGCGTGACCGGTTTCGGGTCCTGCCAGCGCAGTTTGCCGACCGGCGGTGCCGCGTAAGGGATGCCCTGGAACGCGCGGGTGCGGTTGGCGATCGAGCCGCGTACCGCACCGTTGTCGGTGTGCACCACGGCGCCGCCTGCCCTTGCGGCGGTGCCGATTGCGTTGGTGTGTGCGGTATCGGGTGTCTGCTGCGGTGCGGCCGGATCGGCCGCACAGGCAGTGGCGGCCAGCAATCCGGTCACCGCCAACGTGGACAGCGTCGCCCGCCAAGCCCTGACTTTCATGTCGAGAAACCCCCTTGTCCGGTCGCGGCGGTTGGCTGCCGCAACTGGACACCGAACCTACGAGCGAGCGGATCCGGCTACATCCGACTTCCGTCGATGCCCGATAGCCGTCCGGCGGAGGTGCCCGGGGCACAATCGTGGTCCGGACGAGGGGACGCGCTCAGGTCAGGCCGGCGTCGTGCGCGAGCAACGCGATCTGGGTCCGGTTGCCGAGGCCGAGCTTGGTGAGCACGTGCGACACGTGCGCCTTCACCGTGGCCACGCTCATCAGCAGCTCGGCGGCGATCTCCGCGTTCGTCCGTCCGCGTGCGACGGCCAGCGCGACCTCGTGCTCACGCTCGCTCAGCCCGGCGAACGCGCCGCGGGCCCGCTCGTAGCTGTCCGCGTCGGTGGACACCCGGTCCATCAGTTTCCGGGTGATCGACGGGGAAAGCGTCGGTTCGCCGGCGGCGACCCGGTGGACCGCGGCCACGATCTCGGCGGGCGGGGTGTCCTTGAGCAGGAAGCCGCCCGCACCCGCCCGCAGCGCGCGCAGGATGTTCTCGTCGGTGTCGAAGGTGGTCAGCACGATCACCTCGGGCGGCTGCCGCCGAGCCCGCAGCCTGCGGGTCGCGGTCAGTCCGTCCACACTGGGCATCCGGATGTCCATCAGCACCAGGTCCGGTGCATGCGCGTCGACCGCACCCACCGCGGCGTCGCCGTCGGCGGCCTCGGCGACCACCGTGATGCCGCCTGCACCGTCCAGCATCATCGCCAGCCCGGCGCGGACCAGCGGGTCGTCGTCGACGATCATTACCCGGACTTCATCGCTCACCCGGCCACGGTAGCCAAGCCTCGACCCGGAACTCACCGGAACCGGTCAATTCGTGGTCCAGCCTGCCCCCGGTGAGCCGGGCCCGCTCGGTCAGCCCGACCAGTCCGGTGCCACTGCCCGGCAGGTCCGAGCCGGTTGCGGTGACCGGATTGCGCAGCACGATCCGCAGGCCGTTGCCGGGGTTTCCGGCCACCTCGAGACACACCGGAGCGCCCGGCGCGTGTTTGCGGGCGTTGGTCAGGCCTTCCTGCACGATCCGGTAACTCGTGCGCCCGGACGCCGGTGGCAGCGAACCGGCGCCGGCGACGAGGTTGTCGAACCGGATGTCGGCACCCGCTGCGCGGCCTTCGGCCACCAGGGTGGCCACCTCGGACAGGCCCGGCTGCGGCCGGTCGTCCGGATCGGTGTCCGCACGCAGCACGCCGATCACCTCACGCAGTTCTTCCAGCGCCTGGTGCACCGCCTCGCGCACCACGCCGGCGGCACGGGCGACCTGCGCCGGTTCCGCGTCTTCGCGGTATTCCAGTGCACCGGCGTACGTGGCGGCCAGCGAAAGACGGTGTGCCAGCACGTCGTGCATCTCCCTCGCCAGCGCCGTGCGCTCACCCGCCCTCGCCTGCGCGACCCGTCCGGCCTGCTCGGCTTCGGCACGCCGGGCGCGCTCACGAAGCGACTCGATCAGCGCGGCCCTGGTCCTGGCCAGCCTGCCCCAGCCGATCATCGCGGCGTACCCGATCACCACCAGGGTGACCCACCATGCGTAGGACAGACCGGGCATCGGACGCCAGATCCCGTAGACCGCGTGCGCTGCCACCCCGACCGCGGCGACCGCGGTGGTCGTGCGCAGGTTCCGGACCGCGGCCAGCTGCGCGATCGCGGCGGTGGCAGGCGGGACGGCGGTCAGCGCCAGCACGGGCAGCACGGACAACACGATCGTGATCGCCACCGGCCTGCGGAAGATTCCGCTGAGCAGCAGTGCCCCGACCACCCAGACCGAGATGTCCAACCCCAGTTCGAACGCGCTGCCGGTTTCGGACTCGGCCACGATCAGCGGCACCGACAGCACGATCGCCAGCACCGGGAACAGCACGGGCCGGAACCAGGAGCGGCTGCGCAGCCGGGAAAGCGACATCCGGCGAGCTTAGGACCGGCACCCGGCCCTCGCACATAGACCAAAGTCGATGCCCGCCCCGTCCTCCGGCCTACCGGAGATGGCCGTCCGCCCGAAGCCTGGTCCACGGTGTTCCGGCGAACCTGTTCGCCATGACCATCAGCAACCGTTCCCGGTTCCTCGGCGCACTGTGCACGGTGGCCGCGCTGTGCACGGCCTTGTCCGCCTGCGAGGAAGCCACCGGGCCGTCCGCCGGCGGAAAGAAGGCCACCGCCGCACAGGTGGGTGGCACCGATCGCCAAGGCGAGGTGGTGGAAAGCGAACCTCTGGTGTCGATGGATTCGGTACATCTGAAGGATTACCTGAAGCAGCAAGGATTCGACCCCGGCGGGGTGCGCTACGGCGTGGATGCGTACCGCGTTCTGTACCGCACCACCAGCGTCGCGGGCACACCCACGGTCGGCAGCGCGGTCGTCGCCTATCCGCAGACCGAGGACGATGCCGAACTGCCCGTCACCACGTACCTGCACGGCACCAATCCGGTCCGCGCCATGGCCGCCTCCGTTGCCGACGGCCCGGACCGTGCCGGCACCCTGCTGTTCGCCGGAACCGGACAGGCCACCAGCGCCCCCGATTATCCGGGACTCGGCCTGGCACTGGGAATACCGGCCTATATGCAGGCCGATCCGACCGTGCACGCCGCGCTCGACGGGGTGCGCGCCACCCGCGCGCTCGCCGGGAAAGCGCATCACCGGCTGCGTAAAGAAGTCAACGTCGCCGGGTTCTCCCAGGGCGCGCAGGCCGCCATGGCCGTGGGCCGCACGCTGCAGAACAACGCCGACCCGGATTCGGCCCTCGGCGCGATCGCCGCGGTTTCCGGTCCGCACGACATCGTCGGCACCGAACTGCCCGCCGCCTTCGACGGCCGGGTGGATCCGCACGAAGCCGTCGTCTATCTCGGCTACTTCGTCACTGCCTGGAACCACTCGTTCCACCTCTACGACAGCCCGAGCGAAGCTTTCCAAGCACCCTACGACCAGACCGTCGAATCATTGTTCGACGGATCGCACCCGTTCCCGGAAATCATCCAAGGGCTGCCCGAATCGCCGGACCGGCTGCTGCGCCCGGAATTCCTGGAAAAGCTCTCGCACCCCAGCGGAAAACTGGCCGAGGCGGTCGAGGCCAACGACCGGCTCTGCGCGGGCTGGGCACCCCGTGGCCCGGTCCGGCTCTACCACGGTACCGCGGACAAAGACGTGCCCTACGCCAATTCCGAGCAATGCCGGCGCATGCTCGCCGAAAGCGGCACGAAGGCCGAACTGATCAACGCCGGACCACTCGACCACAACAGCACCGCGATCGCCTCTTTCCCGAAGATCGCCGACTGGTTCGCCTCCTTGAAGGGATGACCGATATGGACCTCCAGCTTCCTCTCTATGCGAAAACACTGCTCCTGGCCTACGACACCGAACAGCGGAAACTGATCCGGAAACCACACCTGTCGATCGCCGTGCGCGCGGCGATCCTGGCCGAACTCGTCGAGACCGGCCACCTGACCGACACCCCCACCGGCCCGACCGTCACGCACGGCTCCCGGCCACCGGACGCTTTCCTGGCCGGGATACTCGACGACCTCACCGGCTCCCCGCAACGCAGCTGGCGCGCCTGCGTCCGGCGGCACCGCAGCGCGGCGCTGAAATGGGCCCGCGACGACCTGTTCGCGCGGGGAATCCTCGACCACCACGGCAGCGCCGCCACTGCGGTACACGAAGCCGCCATCCGGCATCTGCACGGTCACCTCGCCACGGTGTTGCGCGCGTCGCCCCAGCAGCGCGTCGATCGCGAGGATTCCGCACTGCTCGGTCTGGCCGGCGCCGCGCGGTTGCTGCATCGGCACGTCTCGCTGCGCGAAACCCGGCTCCACCGGGAACGCATCCGGGCGCTGACGGACCACGGCGGCACTGTGGTCGTCGAGGCCAGGAAGGCGATCCGGCGGCGCCGCGCCGCCATGGTGTCCAGCGCGATCGCAGGCAGCCACGGCGGGTGAACCGCAGCACCACCCGGGTTCCGGTTCGCGAGAGCGTTACCGGGCGGTGGTCTTCGACCGGCGCCACGGCCGGTCCGGCTGGGGGTGACCGGCCGCGGTGCAGGAAACCGCGGCCGTCGGCGGCGGGGGCGGCGCCGACGGCCGCGGCACCGGTGCGCGGCCGGGTGGCACGAGCAGGCCCGTCGCACACCAGGCACCTGGGGTAACTCCAGGTTTACGCTGAGACCTATGCGATTCGCCTTCAAGACTTCGCCCCAGGACACCGTCTGGGCGGACATGCTCGCCGTCTGGCAGGCCGCCGACGAGATCGAGCTGTTCGAATCCGGGTGGACCTTCGACCATTTCTACCCGATTTTCTCCGATCCGACCGGTCCGTGCCTGGAAGGCTGGGTCACGCTCACCGCGCTCGCGCAGGCCACGAAGCGGCTCCGGGTGGGCACCCTGGTCAGCGGCATCCACTACCGGCACCCGGCACTGCTCGCCAACATGGCCGCAACCCTCGACATCGTTTCCGGCGGACGGCTGGAGATCGGCATCGGCGCCGGCTGGAACGAAGAGGAGTCCGGTGCCTACGGGATGCGGCTCGGCCCGGCCAAGGAACGCAGTGACCGGTTCGAGGAGGCCTGCGAGGTGCTGGTCGGCCTGCTGACCAACGAAACCACCACCTTCCAGGGCGAGTACTACCAGCTGACCGACGCCCGTTGCGAGCCGAAGGCCGTGCAGCGGCCGCACCCGCCCCTGTGCATCGGCGGCAGTGGTGAGAAACGCACCCTGCGCACCACCGCGAAGTACGCCCAGCACTGGAATTTCGTCGGCGGCACGGCGGAGGAATTCACGCACAAACGCGACGTGCTGCACCGGCACTGCGCGGATCTCGGCCGCGACCCGGGCGAGATCACGCTCTCCGCGCACGTGCGGCTCTCCCCCGAGGCCGACTACGCGAAGCTCGCCGCGGACGTGGAAGCTCTCGGCGAAGCCGGCCTCGACCTGGCGATCATCTACCTGCCGCCGCCGCACACCCCGGCCGTGCTGGAACCACTCGTCAAGGCACTCGAACCACTGCGCTGAACCTTCGGGCCGCGCGGGCACCGCTGTCCCGCGCGGCCCGTGCTCCCGCCGCGTGGACGGTGCACGGGGCCGTGCGGCAGACTGGTCGGAGACCACGACCCGACAACCTCTGCGCTGAGCACATGGATCCACTGGCGACCCGGCCGGACGACGAGAATTCCCGGCTTCTTCACCGGCTTCGCACCCGCCGTCGTGTGCCGGACCCGCAGACCGTGGCGTTTCTGGAGCAGGCGCAGGAAAGCGCGGGCGGACGGCGGACGACGCGCGAAATGCCCGATGCCGGCACCGTCCGTGCGATGTACCCGAATCGGACCGAGGCCGAGATCGCCGAGATGAGCAGGTACTTCGCGGAACTCGATTCCGCGATCCGCCCGCCGACCCGGTACGAGGGCAGGCACCACCGTCAGGTCCAGGTCTACGCGGCCCAGCTGGACGAAGCGGTGGCCCGGCACGGCCGCTGGCCGGCGGCGGACAATCCACCGCTGTTCGCGACGACGGAATCCGGGCACGGGACCGCCGCCGCGATCCGGGTTCCGCACACCGGTGACCATCTCGTGCTGGTGGATTCCGAACTGCTGCAGTTCCTCTTCCTGTTCAGCAAGGCGGTGGCGCTGGCCGTACCCGCCGGAACGCCGACGCCGGACGGGATACTCCGCTTCGCCACCGAGCCCGAGGAGATCCGGGCGAATCTGCGTCGCGATCCGCAGATCCTGTTCCGCTTCCACGACGTGGTGCTCAGCTACGCCATGACCGGGAGTGCCTCACGTGCCGAGGCCTACCGGGTCCCGCCCGCAACCGAACGTCTGTACGGAATCGTCATGCAGTCCGCGCAGACGTTCGTCCTCGCGCACGAGTACGCGCACGTGCTGGAGGGCCACCTCGACGACGGAGACCCCGGTGGCGAACACCTGGCGCCGCCGCAGTGGCCGCTGCCGCTGGAGGGCGTCGCCGATCGCTTCGGGTTCGAGCTGACCCTCGAGGTCATGAAGAAGGCGGGCTACGACCTCTACTTCACCTACTGGGGCATCGAACTCTTCTTGTCCGCCAACGAGATCCTGCTGAAGGCGATCTCGCTGCTGCGGACCGGCGACGAACACGGGCTCCGGCACGACGAGCGTCACCGGCAAGCCGGCTTCGACGCCCGGAGGCGGTCGCTGGAGACGATGCTGCGCACCGACCTGGAACGCGCATCCGGAAAAGCCACCGTCGAGGCGGAGTGGGACCGGATCGGCAGCGGCCTGCACGTCGTCCGCGACATCGTGCACATCCTCTGGGGCGAAACGGAACCACTGCTGAGGAAAGCACACGCCGACGGCAGCCGCCCGGCCGTGTGGTGGGACAGCGGCGGCTGAGGACCGGCTCGTCTACCGAGGCGTCAGCACGATCCGGCCGAACACCTCGCCGTCGTCCATCTTCCGGTGCGCCAGTACGGCCTGCTCGAGCGGCAGCAGCTCGTGCACCACCGGCTGCAGCTCGCCGCGGGCCGCGGCCTCGAACTGCTCGGTCCGCACCGCATGTTGCTCCGCAGCAGGCGCCGTGGCGGCGCTGAAGGTGGCGAACGACATCGATTTCTGGAACGACGCCATCAGCTTCGTGCCGAACTCCGCGGGCGGCTGGCCGGCGATCGCGCCGACCACCACCATCCGGCCGTTCGGGGTGAGCCGGTCGAAGAACGTGGGCAGATCCGCGCCCGCGACCACGTCGATGATGACGTCATAGCCGGTGCCGCCCTCCCCGGAGCGATCGAGCACCTGGGTCGCACCCAGCGCGCGCAGCCGTGCACCACGCTCGGGCGACGACGTCGTGACCGCCACCGAGCCCGCTCCGCGCATCGCCGCGAGCTGGACCGTCATGATCCCGATACTGCCTGCCGCGCCACGCACCAGCACCGATTCCCCGGGCGCGAAGTGCGCGTGCGAAAGCCCGAAGTGCGCCACCACTCCCGAGCTGCCAAGGGTCACCGAGTCCACTGCGGACAGTCCGGGTGGGAGCGCCACGATCGCCTCGGCGGAGGCGATCGCCTGCTCCACATAGCCGCCGCCGGTTCCGGTGAACGCCCACACCCGCTGTCCGAGCCACGCGGGATCGACGCCGTCGCCGAGCGCGGTCACGGTGCCCGCGACCTCACTGCCGGGAATGTGCCCTTCGGTGAAGCCGTAAGAAGCCAGCGCACCGCTGCGGATCACCACGTCGGCTCCGGCGACACCGATCGCCTCGGTGCCGATCAGCACCTGCCCGGCAGCCGGCGCCGGGGCCGGGACGTCGAGCACGGCCAGCCCGTCCGGGCCGCCGAACTGCCGAATTTCGACCGCTTTCACCATGTCCTCCTTCGCGATTACGGGTCCGACGCTAGTGGACGCCCCCGTCCACTTGACTAAAGTGAGAGCGATGACGGACCGTTTGCCTCATCCGCCGCGCTCGGACGCCCGGTACAACCGCGAACGCATCCTGGATGCCGCGCGCACGGTGTTCGCCGCCGAAGGCGTGGACGTGCCAATGCGCGAGATCGCCCGCCGCGCCGGCGTCGGCCCGGCCACCCTGTACCGGCATTTCCCGACCAAGGAAGCGCTGGCCACCGAAGCGTTCACCGATGAGATGAACGCCTGTCACGCCATCGTCGGGGACGGGCTCGCCGAGGACGACCCGTGGCGCGGGTTCTGCCTGGTGATCGAGAAGATCTGCGAACTGCACGCCCGGAACCGGGGCTTCACCACGGCTTTCATGTCGACGTTCCCGCGTGCGGTGGATTTCGCCGCGAAGCGGGACGCCGAGGTGAAGGCCATCGCGGAACTGACCCGCCGCGCCAAGCGCACCGGCCGCCTTCGCCCGGATTTCGCGGTGGAAGACCTGATCCTGGTGCTCATGGCCAACAGCGGCATCCAGACCACCTCACCCGCCGCCAGGGTCGCCGCCTCCCGGCGCTTCGCCGCGCTCGCGATCCAGGCATTCCAGACGTCTCCGGAGCGGGCACCCCTCCCACCGGTGGCCCGGCTGGATCTCACACCACCGGTGCCGACCGTGGCCGGAATCCCCACCTAGCCGGGGTCGCCGCGCCCAGACCGGTGTCCTGGCCGGCGGCCGCCCTCGCCCGGTCCGCGGCAGGGGCACCGCGGAGTTGCCCCGATAGCCACCGTCGGCGCTCGACGATCTCGTCCCCGGCACGCGTGAGCACCGCAATCACGGTGCCTTCGGCAGCGGTGGCTCAGCGTGCGGCCCGGCACTGCGTGTCGACACCCACCCCGGAAAGCACTGCGCGGGTGACCTGCTCCGGGAAGTCCGGATCGAGTTCGCGATGGCCGAACAATGCCCGGAACACAATGGGCGCGGCAAACAGGTCGAGCACCAGATCGGCGTCGAGACCGGGTTTCAGCTCGCCGCGTTCCCCCGCTTTCCGCAGGGAGACCAGGCACGCCTCCCGCCGGGGTTGCCACACCGCGGTGAGAAAGGTTTCCCGCAGTTCCGGATCGTCGGCCAGATCTGCCACGAGCGCAGGGAGCACCCGGGCGACCGCCGGATCCGCCATCCCGAGCCGCAACGCCTCCAGATGCCCGAGGATGTCACAGTGCGTGCATCCGGTGTCGAGTTCCACGACCCCGGACCGCTCCTCGGCCATTGCCGCCACCACCAGCTGTTGCCGGGTTTGCCAGCGACGGCGGATCGCCGGTTTCGTGGTACCGGCACGCCGCGCGATGGCTTCCATGGTCAGCCCCGAATACCCGGTTTCGCGCACGAGCGCGGTCACCGCGGCCAGCACGGCGCTGTCGATCCGCTCGTCCCGCTGGCGTGCCATCGCCTTCTCCCGCGCCGAAAACCGTACGGCGCACCCTATCAAGGCATGAGCAGCACCTTGCCGAACACCTTTCCGCCTGCCACCGCCGCGAGTGCCGCGGCAGCTGCACCGAGCGGAAACCGTTCGTCCAGCACCGGGACGAGCCGGGTTTCCCGCACCAGCTCGGCAATCCGTTTCCAGGACAACCGGAGTTCCTCGCCCGGCACCGAATTCAGGCTGAACGAAGTGAACGTCGGCGATCGGTGGAATTCGCGCAGCAGCGAGGCGAACGCGTCCGGACCGGGGTCGCCACCGGCCCCGCCGCAGAGCACGTAGCGCCCGTTGGGCCGCAGGAGTGCCAGGTGCCTGCCGAGGTCGGCACCGGCGACGGTGTCCAGCACGACGTCGTAGGTCCCGTCGGGAAGCGGGGACACGGTCCGGTCGGCGATCCGTGCCGCACCCAGCGCACGCAGCCGTTCGCCCCGCGCGGGCGACGACGTCACGGCGGTTACCTCCGCCCCGTGCGCGGCGGCGATCTGCGTGGCGAGCACACCGATTCCGCCGCCGGCCCCGCGAACCAGCACGTGGTCACCCGCGGCCAGTCCGGACCGGTGCAGGGCGATCTCGGCGACCAGCGCGTTGAGGCCCAGCGCGACCACCTCCACCGCCGCGTTGTCCGGCGACGGCAGAACCCGCTCGACCGGCACGACGACCTGCTCCGCGAACCCGCCGAACTCGGGCAGCGCCAGCACCCGCTGCCCGGCCAACCCACCGGGCACGTCCGGCCCGGTCGCGCTCACCCGCCCGGCGACCTCGAGCCCGAGCGGCGAACCCGGACCGGGGAAGTACGCGTAGTCGCCCCTGGCAGCCATGACGTCGACGTAACCCACGCCGATCGCCTCGACCGCGACGCGCACCTGACCGGGCCCCGGCACCGGTTCCGGCGCCTCGGCCTCGGCGAGCCCGCCGGATTCGGTCACGACCATCGTTCGCACGGCGTCTCCTCCTGTTAACGTTCCGATTCGGATCGGAACGCTACGCGCCGCGGCGCGTCCGGTCAAACCCGGCCCGCACGCACCTCGTGGCCCCGCTCTCCGGCGGCGCCGGGGAGTGCTAATCGAGCAGGAGCAGCGCGTAGTAGACGAGGAAATGCTGCACCGCGTAAGCGCCACCGGTGACCTCCGGCAGCGAGGCGGACGTGTGCGACTCGACCGCGGCGCGGATGGCCGGAATCCGCTCGTCGCCGGCGGAGAGAGACTCCGCGAGACGGCGCCAGCACCAGGCGCGGTGCAGGTTGAGCCCGTGCAGATGCGCGATCAAACCGTCCGTGGGGTCGGTCACCGCCACCGGCGTGAAGAGCGCCCTCGGCATCCCCTCGGCGATCCCGGGCAGGAACCCGTGCAGCCAGCCGGAAAACTCCGGCGTGGGCAGCAGCCGGGCCATGAGCTCGGCCTCGGCAAGCGCCGGGGACAGGAAGTCGGCCCCGGACGGTTCCCACGAGCCCGGATAGTCGCGGTCGGCGCCGAACCAGCGCGTGGCGGTCTCGGCGAGCACCCGCCGCAGCCGCGGATCACCGTGGCCGGCGAGGTAGTCCGCATACGGCAGCGCGCGGGAAAGCCCGAACGCGTCGTTTTCATGCAGCCCGGTCCGCACCGGATAGGCGGCCTTCGGGAGCCACTCGAGATAGCGCTCCACGAACACCGCACCCAGCTCCCGTAGCGGCGCCGACCACCGCCGCGCATCCGGATCGTCCCAAGTGGACACTTCGACGGTCAGCTCCAGCAACGCGGACCAGCCGTAGGGACGCTGGGTGGTCCGCTGCTCCTCGGGAGCGAACGAGGCAGCCTCGGCCGCCAGTGCTTCGCCGGTCAGGTGCTCCTCGAGCGTGCGCCGGATCTCCGCGGCAGGCGCGAACGCAGAATGCCGGCGCAGCAAACGCACCATGACCCAGAACATCTCCACACAGGAATGCCAGTCGAAACTGCCGTAGAAACACGGGTGCAACTGCCGCGGAGTGGGGATGGTCGCGCCTTCGAAATGCCAATGCCCCTCGTAGTGCGGGTACTCGCGCACTACGTTCGCCAACGCCACTTCGGCAAAGGCAGCCGCCTGATCCGCCGGCAGCCCGGTCATCGGTGGGCTTCCGCGAGGATGCCGCGGAATGCCTGGCGCACGGCGGATTCCGCTTCCGCTGCGGTGAGCGGCGTGCCCAGGATGAGCCGGAGGTAAACAGCGCCGTACAGCTGATCGAAAAGCCGGTCCAAGGAGAGGTCCGCGATCAGCTCACCCCGTTCCTGTCCACGGCGCATCGTCACCTCGGCTTGCGCACGGCGTGGTTCCATGTAGGAGGTGCGAAACGCCTTCTGGAGTTCCCGATCACCGGGCAGCGCGGTGATCAGTCCCACCAGCATGCTGTGCACCGGATCCGTTCCGAACACGGTGGCAGTGGCGCGCAGTTGCCGGACGAAGTCCTCCACGGCCGACCCGGTGTCCGGGAACGGTGCCGCCGGGTCGACCCTGGCCATGAACGCGTCCATCACCAGTACCGCTTTGGCGGGCCAGTGCCGGTAGACGGTGGCCTTGCTCGCGGTGGCGCGCGCCGCGATCGCTTCCATGGTCATCGCCTGGAACCCGACCTCCTGCAGGAGATCGACTGCGGCGGACAGGATCGCCGCACGGGCGCCTGCACTGCGCGGCGATCGACGGTACTTGGCGGCATCGGGCATACCGGCTACAGTAGCATCGAAACGAAACGTTTCGTTCACTGAGGAGCATCGACCATGCCACTGCACACCCGTGCCCTGGGTACCCAGGGCCTCCACGTCGCCGAGCTGGGACTCGGCTGCATGGGAATGTCGGCCATGTACGGCGGCGCCACCGAGACACAGGCGCGCTCGGTCCTGCACCGCGCCCTCGACCTCGGCGTGACCATGCTGGACACATCCAATGCCTATGGCCCCTACACCAACGAGGAACTCCTCGGCCGCGTCATCGCCGGCCGGCACGACGAGGTCGTCATCGCGACCAAGTTCGGGGCGGCCATCCCAGGGGCCCAGGCGGCACACGGCGACCCGGACACCGTCCGCCGCAGCTGCGACGGTTCACTGAAACGGCTGGGCGTCGACCATCTCGACCTCTACTACCAGCACCGCGTCGATTTCACCGTACCGGTCGAGGAGACCTTCGGCGCCCTCGCCGAACTCGTCACCGCGGGCAAAGTCCGGTACCTCGGCATCAGCGAAGCGTCCACCGACCGCATCCGCCGGGCGCACGCGGTGCACCCGCTCACCGCCGTGCAGACGGAGTATTCGCTGTGGTCCCGCGACCTGGAGGCCTCGATCCTGCCCACGCTTCGCGAACTCGGTATCGGGCTCGTACCGTATTCGCCGCTCGGCCGTGGCTTCCTGACCGGCACCATCACCTCGACCGGAAACCTGGCCGACGACGACGTCCGCAAGGTGCGGCTACCCCGGTTCCAGGACGAAAACATCCAGCACAACCTCCGTCTTCTGGAATCGGTGAAAACGGTCGCCGCACGACGGAACGCCACGCCAGGGCAAATCGCACTGGCCTGGGTCCTCGCACAGGGCGACGACGTCGTCCCGATTCCCGGCACCCGCCGGATCGGTTACCTGGAGGAGAATGTCGCCGCCGCCGAACTGACGCTCAGCGAGGAAGACCTGCGAGAACTCGAGGCCGCCTTCCCCCCTGGCGTGGCCGCAGGCGACCGCTACGACCCGGCGGCGGCAAGCCTCATCGAATCCTGAGGGCACGGAGAACCGGCGACACTGCCGAAGTGTCCACTATGGACGTCAGGCGCCGAACATCTCCAGCAGGCCCTTCGGTGCGTCCTCGGCGAAGCAGACTCGCAGGCTCTCCGCCGATTCTGTCGCCGACTTTTCGCTGCGGGGGAACAGGACGGTCTCGTACTCGGCCAATGCGCGTTCGACGTCTCCGGGGTGGCGGGCCAGTGCGAGGCCCAGTTCCGCGCCGTCGAGCATGGCCAGGTTGGCGCCTTCGCCGGCGAACGGTGACATCAGGTGCGCGGCGTCGCCGAGAAGGGTGACGCCGGGGCGGCGCGACCAGGAGTGGCCGATCGGCAGTGCGTGGATCCGGCGGGGCACGAGTTCGCCGTCCGCTTCGGCGACGAGCGCGTGCAGCCGGTCCGACCAGCCGTCGAAATGGCTCAGTACCAAGGATTTGGCCGCTTCGCGATCGGTGAAGTCGATGCTGTCTGCCCAGGTTTCGGGCACGCGCACCGCGACGTAGACGTGCAGGCTGCCGTCGGGCTCCCGGTGGGTGAGCATTCCCCGGCCGTCTCCGAGCGCGAAGCACATGCCGCCGCCGAGCAGGTCCGCGCTGTCCGGGTGCTTGGTGTCGGCCTCGTGCAGATCGACCTCCACGAAGGAGATCCCGGTGTAGCCGGGCGTGGCCTCGGACAGCAGCGGGCGGATCCGTGACCAGGCCCCGTCGGCGCCGACCAGGACGTCGGTGGTGAACGAGGTGCCGTCGGCCAGCGTGACCTCGTGCCGCCCGTCACCCAGCGGCCGGGCGCCGGTGACCTTCGAGCCCCAGCGGACGGTGCCTTCCGGCAGGGAACCGAGGAGGAGGTCGCGCAACTGCCCGCGTTCGACCTCCGGCCGATCGCCCCCGCCGTCGTCCTGTTCGGACATTTTCAGCACCGCGTGCCGGTCGTAAACGCGGGTTTCCTGACCACCCGCGTGGATCAACGTGCGGAATGCGTCGTACCGCTCGGCCGCGCGCAACGCGACCTGCCCGGAATCGGCGTGGATGTCGAGCATCCCGCCCTGCGCCCTGGCGGACGGGGAGGCGTCGAGGTCGAGCACCGTGGCCGCGATGCCGTGCACGTGGAGGACGCGAGCGAGCGTAAGACCGCCGAGACCCGCGCCGACGATGGTGATGGTCATGATGAGACTCCTTTTCTGCCGGTGTTGCCGGAAGGTGGCACCGGACCGGCGGCCCGGTGGGTATGAAAGGAGCATAACGAACATGTTCGTTACGAACAAGTTCGTCGACCGGTGAGTGCCGGAGGTCACGCCCCGCACCGGGTCCGCCCGGCACCACCGTTGGCGACGATCGGGCTGGTCAACGCCGGACAGCCGGCGGCGACCAGCCCGATACGGAACCCTCGATACGGAGACGAGCAACCGAACCAGCCGACACCGCACTCGGCCAACACCGGGCTGCCAACCGCCTGCGCCGGCCTACACCGGACCCAGCCGACGCCGCGGGCAGGCAATGCCCCGGAAACAGCTGTCGCCTGCCCACGGGGCTACCTCGGGGTCAGTCAGCACAGCGGGCGGGCGATGCCGCAAGCCGTCGGGGCCGGGGGACAGTCAGCAGCGGGACCGCGCCGCCCGGGGTCAATCGACACCGCGGGCGGACGATGCCGCGGCTCAATCGGTGCCGGGGCCGAGCTATCCCTAGGTCAATCGACACCTCGGGCGGGTAGTGCTGTGGGCCGTCGTGCCGGGACCAAGCTGCCCCGGAGCCAGCCAGCACAGCGGGCGAGCGATGCCGCAAGCCGTCGGGGCCGGGGACAGTCAGCACAGCGGGCGAGCGATGCCGTCGGGGCCGAGGACAGTCAGCACAGCGGGCGAGCGATGCCGTCGGGGCCGGGGACAGTCAGCAGCGGGACCGCGCCGCCCGGGGTCAATCGTCGCCGCGGATGGCCAGAGCGACGGGTGACCAGAACCGCGGGTGGCCGATGCCGGGGGGCCGCCGTGCCCCGGGGGAGCATCGGGGCGGGCTGCGTCGGGGTCTGTCGGGGTCGGAGCCGTGCGGGCTCTCGTTCGTCGGGGGGGTGCCGGCGGCGGGGGTCGGTTTGGTGGTTTTGCGCTGGTTTGCGGGTGCGTTGACGGGCGCACCAGCGTTGATCACTGGCAGTCCCGCACGAGGGTGGCTCTTCACCTGTTCGTGGAATTACGAGTGATCATCTTTGACCGCTAGTGTTTCCCGTAGCCCGTTCTGCCGGTGACATTCCCCCGACCAGGCGGCGGGTCGGCCCCCTGGTCATGACCCCTTCCGCGCCCCAGGGGGCCACTCAGCTCATCCCGTGCCCGGCCGGGTCGAACGGACACAAAGGACAGTCGGGCACCGCACCCACGACAACCGGCGACCCCGCCTGCGCGACCACCGGCCCACGGCGGCACCGGCCGAATCGCACCGGCGTCGGCAACCAGCACGCGCACCAGCCCGGCAACCGCAACCCGCACCGGTGTCGGCACCTGCAACCCACCGGTGTCCGGTACCTGCGTAGCGACCGGAGCCCACACGGGCGTCGGCACCGGCGTAGCAACCGGAGCCCACACGGGCGTCGGCACCGGCGTAGCAACCGGCACCCACACGGGCGTCGGCACCGGCGTAGCAACCGGCACCCACACAGGCGTCGGCACCCGCCCAGTAACCGCAACCTGCACACACACCAGCAGGGCACGGCGACCGCAACCCACCGGTGTCGGTACCGGCCGGGCTGCGGCACCCGGATCCGCATCGGGCCTCGGTCGGACACCAGCAATCGGCGTCGGCATCGCCTGGCAACAGCGTCCGGATCCGCACCGGGGCGGCGGCCGGGCAGCGGCAAACCGGCGCCACAGCCCACAACCCGCAATCCCGCGCAGCAGCCGCACCGCGACCCGCGGTCGCAGCGAGTGGGCTTCGGCTCACTCGGACGGTCGCGACCCAGATCACCTTCCGGGGGTGGAACATTCGGCGTTCTGTGGCGTTGTAACGGGTGTCGGTACGGCGGGTGCCCCCGGGCCTCACCCACTGCCTGCCAGGAATACCGGTTCGGCCGGAGCCTGGTTGTGCCATCCGCCGCGAGGCGGCCCCCCGTACCGGCGCCGAACCACCCGTCTTGCGTCACTCCCCCCGGGCGCGGGACGGGATCCGGTGCTCCTGCTCGCCGTCGGCCGAACCCCCAGCGGTACGGCGGAGAGCGGGAGCACACCCCCGGGAGCCACGGGAATTTCCCGGGCCCGGCCCCGGTTGTACGGGTGTAGTGCACTGCCCTCCGCTACGACCCATCGGGTTGGCAGTGCCGCCATGGCAAAGCACCGTCTCTTACCGATCCTGCGCACTGTCTTCCGGGAAAACCGGGCGACCATCGCGCCGCCCCCGCACAACCACCTCGTCCGTGGTGGCAGTCTCCCCTTACCTGCCGCGCGGGCGAGGACATGTGCCCCGGTCGCCGGGCCCCCACCCGGAGTCCGGGGCACCCCACCGCCACCCGACGCGGCCGGAGCCGCGAAAACCGCGCCGTACCGGAGCGTCGAAGATCCACTGTAGACGGTCAGGACGGCCAGGGCCGGGCCGCGCGCAGCAGGCCGAGCATCCCGGAGACCAGCCGCATCTGCTCCACGGTCCGGATGTCCGCCTCCAGCAGCCGTGGCGAGCACACGAGCACCGCCACCGATTGCGCCCGCGACAGCGCGACGTTCAGCCGGTTGCGGGAGAGCAGGAAATCCAGCCCGCGCGGCAGGTCCACCGCCGAGGACGACGTCATCGTGGTCACCACCACCGGCGCCTCCTGGCCCTGGAACCGGTCCACCGTGCCGACCCGCACGTCCCCGAACCCGGCGTCGGCCAGCGCCCGCGTGACGACCCGGGCCTGCAGGTTGTACGGCGCCACCACGAGGAAATCCGCGTCGGCGAGCGGACGGCCTTGCCAGCTGCGCCCGTGCAGCGCCGAAATCACCGACACCACCTCCGCGGCCTCCTCGACCGAGCGGGTCGTGTTCCCGCGATGCTCCACTGAGGACAGGTACAACCCGGAGGCGAAGCCGTCGATCGAACGCTCCGCCGACGGATGGGCGTGCAGCAGCCCGGCATACGACAGCCGCGACACCGGCGCGCAGACCGCCGGGTGCATCCGCCGGGTCTGGTCGAGGAAATACCC
The DNA here is from genome assembly GCF_039536925.1 of Amycolatopsis ultiminotia. Lineage (NCBI taxonomy): Bacteria > Bacillati > Actinomycetota > Actinomycetes > Pseudonocardiales > Pseudonocardiaceae > Amycolatopsis > Amycolatopsis ultiminotia. Next base: position 355,915 of record NZ_BAAAZN010000006.1, read on the forward strand.
CAGTTCCGGCGGGATGATGTCGGCCGCGCCGATCAGGTGGCCGAGTGCCGACGCCTCCGCACCGGCCGGGTGGGTGCCCTGCACCACCTGGGGCAGCTGCTGCGGATCCCCCAGCAGCACGAGGTTTTTCGCACTCATCGACACGGCAAGCGCGTCCGCGAGCGCGAATTGGCCTGCCTCGTCGATCACCAGCACGTCGAACGGTTCCTCGCGCACCGCGGAGTTCGCGAACGTCCAGGCCGTGCCACCCACGAGGTGCCCGGTGTCGTGCTCGGCACGCCAGCGTGCCAGCGCGGTGTTGGTCTTCGGCTGGTCCCACGGCGCCGACGGGTCCGGCGTCCGCTTCGCGCGCTTGGCGCACTCGAGGGACGGGGCGTTGCCAAGCGCCGCGGAGAGCACGTTCTCCACTGCCTTGTGGCTGTTCGACGTGACCCCGACGGTCCGGCCCGCGCGCACCAGGTGTGCGATCAGTTTCCCGGCTAGGTAAGTCTTTCCGGCCCCCGGCGGACCCTGCACGGCGAGTACCGAACCAGCCAGCGCGTCGACCGCGTCGATGACCGTCGCCACGATGTCCTCGCCAGGAGCGGGCAACCCGCTGCGGAGCCGGGGCGTCCGGCGCAGCAGATCGACCCCGGGGTGCGCGGGCAGGACCGGCAGTGTCTCCCCGGCCAGCCGAGCCAGCTCGGCCACGGCCTCGTCCTTGGGCGACGGCCGGACCGGGCTGCCCGGCAGCACCGCAGCAGGCCGGTCGTTCGTGGTCTTGTCCGGCGCGCAGCTCTCCTCCAGCGTGAGTTCCACGGCCGACGCGGACACCACCTTCGCGTCGCGGGCGTCGGCGCCGTAGCGCAACCGCACGGCGTCGCCGGGTGAGTACGGATGGGGCCGATCCGGATCACACGCCACCACGAGCGTGCGTTTGGCCGTGCGCAACCGTCCGGTCGGCGGTACCCACTCGCCCGCGGTGACCGACACCGGCACCGCGCAGGTGGTGTCCACCTCCAGATCACCGACCGGAGCGGCGAGCTGGCGGAAGAACTCCCACCACGCCGGGTTCGTCTCCCGCCGGTGGTAGCCCACCGAAGCGGCCAGCAGCGCACGGGCGTGCTCGTCGGGGGTGAAGTCCGCCGGATCGTCGGGCAGGCCCTCCAGCAGCGGATCGACGAGTGCGGCCATCGCCGCCGCCCGTTCGGCACGACGTGCGGCCGCCTCGTCCTCCTCGGTACGCCGCAGCAGAGCGTCCACCTCGGACTCCGGAGCCGGCTCGGCCAGATCGATGCCCGCCTCGGCGCGCACCCGGTGGAGGAATTCCAGCAAGCGCCAGGTGGATACGCAGTCGTACTCGTTGTAGTCGGCGATCCCCTGCAGGACCTCGCCGGCGCTTTCCGCGTCGCCGGCCGCGGAGAGGGTCAGGTACTCTTCATACGCCTCGATGCTCGACACGGCCGTCTGGACGTCGCCGTCGCGCGCCTCCGGCATGTACAGCGGTTCCAAGTACTTGATGGAGTACGACCGCTGTCCGACTCGCAATGCCTTGCGCACCACGGCATACAGGTCGACCATCGCACCGCTGCGCACCAGCTCGTCGACTTCCTCCTCCCGCGTGCCGTGCACCGCGGCGAGCCGCTTGATGGCCGTCACCTCGTACGGTGCGTAGTGGTACACGTGCGCACCGGGGTTTTCGGCAAGCCGGGCAACGGCGAAGTCGATGAACTCTTCGAAGGCCTGCTTCTCCTGCGCGCGCGAATGCGCCCAGAACGGCGTGAACCGCTGATCCGGTGTCACCGCACCGAAGAGGTACTCCAGCCCGGTGCCGGCCAACGCGTACGGATCGCCCTCCATGTCGAAGAAGACGTCGCCATCGTCGGCAGGCGGGAGCTCGGCGAGCGCGGCCGGATCGATGATTTCGTAGGCCAGCTCCCCGGTTTCGTCCTGCCGCACCTGGATCGCGGCCTGCGCGCGCAAGGTGGTGAACGTGCCCGTGGACATGTCCCGCGGCCGGTCCTCCGGCTCCGCGGAGGCGAGCGCATCGATCGTGCCGAGCCCCGCGGTCACGAGTTTGCGCCGCTGCTCCCCGCGCATACCCGCCACCAGCGACAGGTCGCGATCGGCTTCTCGGGCGGATGCGCAGTGCTGCGCGAAGCCACATCCGGTGCACGCCGGCCGTTCGTCGGCCCACAGCAGCTCCGGCAGCCGCGCCGGCCGCGCGAGCAACCGGCTGCGCAGGCTTTCGAACAACGGCAGGAAGTCCTCGACCCGGAGGCTGTGCGTAGTGCCGTCGCCGAGCAGCAGGTGCATGTCCGGGCCGGCGGGCCAGCCCGCGCGACGCAACGCGTCGGCGTACGCGGTGAGCTGCACGACTGCGGACGGCTTTGCGTGCCGGGCGAGCTTCGTGTCGTAGACCTCGTACCGGCCTTCGTCGTCCCGCAGCAGGAAGTCGGCGCGGCCGGAGAATTCGCCGTCGTGGAACACCGCCTGGTACACCACCGGCGCACCGCCGCGCAGCGCCTCGGCGGTCGCCTTCGCCGCGATGACCGGGTCCCGCTCCTCGATCTCCACCACGTGCCTGCGTTCGCTGCGCAACCGGCCGAGAGTGGCTGCTTCGTGCGCCCGGCCGTGCTTCACGGCCAGCTTGTCCGGCCCGGACCCCGGCCGCGGTGCGCCGGGCAGCCCGGCCGCCAGTGCCTGGTGGAGGATGCTCCGGTGCTCGCATTCGAGCAGGTCGGCGAGATCGGACGGGGTGTACATCGCCGGGAAGTCTGGCACGGGCACCTGCCGGCCCTGCCGAGGAGGATGCCGACACGCCGGTCCGCCCGGCCGGACGGGACGAGCGCCGGCCGGGTACGTCCGGCCAGGGCAAGCCGCCGGAACCGAGTACCATGACGCCGCTCCACGGGACGCGGACGAAGACCTGCCAGGAGGATCGATGCGGCGCAAGCGGCTCGGGCTCGTCGCACTCTCCGCGGTGCTGCTGGGGTGCGCGGCGGTGCTCGCGGCGGAGCGGCCATGGGCGGGGCCTGCCGATCCGGAGGCCGCCACGCTGCCCGCTTCCTGTCCCGCGCTGGCCGGTCAGCCGCCTGCCCGGTACGGCGTGCCCGCCGCGTTCACCGCCCCGGCCGGACCGGGCAGCACGATCCGGGGCGGTCTCTGCGAATGGGGCGAGCCGGACCACGGATCCGCCCCGCTGCAGGCGAAGTACCGGCTGTACCCGCGCGCGGGCAGGCAGAGCGGCACCGAAGAGGCCGAGCACGGCGCGGCCGCGCTGGTCACCAGGAATCAGGGGCCCGGCCGCGGCGGCACGCTCGGCGCGGACACCCCGTTGCCGGGGCTCGGTGACGAGGCCCGGATCTCCGCGCACGACATCCTGGTCGTCCTGGTCACCCGCAAGGCCAACGTGGTGCTCACCCTGCAGTACCGCGTGCCGGACGACGAACCCCGGCAGCTGTCCGAGACCAGGGCCGAATCCTGCGCGCGCACGCTGCTCGACCAGATCCGGACCGCCTGAGCCTCACCGCCGCGGCGGCAGCGGGACCACGTCCAGGTCGCGGGCCAGGTGGATCTCGCCGTCGAACACCTCCGCCGCCTCCGCACCGAAACGGTCGGCCTCCGCGTAGCGGTACCGCTGGGAAAAGTGCGTGAGCACGAGCTTGCGGGCACCCGATCCGGCGGCAAGCCGGCCGGCGTCCACCGAGGTCAGATGGCCGTAACGGGCGGCGAGGCCGGCGTCGGCCGCCCGGAAGGTGGATTCGGCGACGAGCAGGTCCGCATCCGCGGCGCAGGCGAACGCGCCCGCGCACAGCCGGGTGTCCATCACGAACGCCACCACCTGACCACGCCGCGGCCGGCTCACCTCGGCCAGCCCGACCGTACGCCCACCGACGGTGAACACGCCTTCGGCCTGCATCCTGCGCACGTCCGGGCCACGGATGCCGGCGGCTTCGAGTGCCTCGGGCAGCATGCGCACCCCGTCCGGCTCGGTGTAGCGGTAACCGAAGCAGTCGATGCGGTGGTCGAGCGCATACGCCGACAGCGGACCGTCCAGCGGGCCGTCGTCCTCGACCGGCAGCGGCACCAGCTCGGCACGCTCGTGGAACGACGTCGCATGCCGCAGCCGCTCGAAGAACACCTGGCCGGACGCCGGGTAGTGGCAGCGCACCGGGTGCGCGACGCCGTCCAGGGACAGGCGCTGGATCACGCCGGCGAGGCCGAGGCTGTGGTCACCGTGGAAGTGGGTGACGCACAGCCGGGTGAGCTCACCGGCCGACGCACCGGCGTGGATCATCTGCCGCTGGGTGCCCTCGCCGGGGTCGAACAGCAGGCTCTCGGCGTCGAAGCGCAGGAGGTAGCCGTTGTGGTTGCGGTGCCGGGTCGGGGTCTGGCTCGCCGAACCGAGCACCACGAGTTCACGTCGTGACATTCCGTCATCCTCTGATCCGGAGGCCTCCGGCCGCCACCGGAATACCCGGAAAAGGGAACCGGCCACCCGGGTGAATTCCGGCCGGCCGACAATGGCCGGAATTGCAGAATGAATTCATCCGGTCACGGTTGGCGAATTCGATCTTTCGTGCCGAGAATTTCCCGATACCAGCCGGCCGCCTGGCCGAGCCGGACCGCGAGGCCCGGTCCGGGTGACACTCCGGTGACCGCCCAGACGCGGTCGCTGGCGTACCAGTGGTCACGGGTGAGCAGCGACCACTGGTGGTCGGTCAGCCAGGGCAGCGCGGCACGGGTGTGCATGCGGTGCTCGGCCAGCGGCAGGTCCCGCGCGGGCAGCGGCAGGTCCAGCAGGCCGCAGACGACGCCGGCGAGCGTGCGCATGCGTACCGGCCGTGGATCGGCCACGTGGAACACCTCACCGGGCCGTCCTGTCCCCTGGTCCAGCGCGAACGCGGCGATCACCGAGGCCAGCTCGGCGACCGCGACGACCGAGCTCCGCGCGGTGCCGCCGTCCGCCCACGCCGGAACCGCGCGCAACCAGTGCACCAGCGCCGGGATGACGTGCCGGTCCCCGGCGCCGTACACCAGGTGCGGCCGCAGCACGATCCCGCCTGCCGACCGCACGAGCCGCTCCCCGGCGAGCCTGCTCCGGCTGGCTCCGGAGGCAGGCCCCGTCTCGAGCACCACCCGGCGCCCGCCCCGGCCGGAGCGGACCGGACCCGCGCCGACCTGCGGATCCCCGCCCGGCCTCGCCCGCCCGGCACGCCCACCCGGCTCCCCGGCAACGGCACCGCCGCCGCGACCCACCTGACCGATCGGCGCCCCCGCTGAACCGGCACCGGCAAGACCGCTCGGACCAGTGCCGGAACTGCCGGTCGCCCTGTTCGCGCACACGGTCCCGTTGTGTGGCCTCGCCCGTGCACCGGTGAGTGGCCCGCCGAAGGTTCGCCGGCCGGTGGTCAGCAGGGGCTCCGGGGCGGCGCGGTGCACGCCGTCCCGGTAGATCGCGCAGGTGCTCAGGTGCAGGATCCGGCGGGTGCCTGCGCGGCGGGCCTCCGCGAGGAGGTGCGCCGTGCCGCGTTCGTTCACCGCGGCGCATTCCTCGTCCGTGCCGGCGATGCGGGACGCCAGGTGCACGAGCGTGGTGACACCCGCGCAGACGCCGGTCAAGGCGGCCGGGTCGGTGAGGTCGCCGTGGTGAACGGCGACCCCCGCGGCCCGCATCCACTCCGGCACCGGGCCGCGCGCCAGTACGCGTACCCGGGGGGCGGCGCCGCCTGCGACCAGCGCGCGCAGCACCGCCGTACCGGTGAATCCGGTGGCCCCGGTGACCAGGATGTCGCCCGTTTCCAGGCCGGCCGTCATGACAACCGCATGGCCAGCGTGCCGGTGGCCGCGGTGCGGCCGTTCTGTTCGAGCACGACCCGCACCACGCGGGCGCCGTCCGGCTCCGGTTCGAGTTCCTCGGCGACCACCAGGCATGGGGCGTCGAACTCGAGGTAAGCGGAGAAGGCGAATTCCGCGCGCACCGGCAGCGCATGCGGGTCGCCAAGGGCCAGCAGAGCCGCCTGCCGGGCGCCTTCCAGCAGCACCATGCCCGGCATGTGGTCCACCGAGTGGTCGAACAGCACCGGATGCTCCGGATCGGACTGCAACGACCAGGTACCCGGTACCTCGGTGTCCGCGAGCAGCACGTCCTCGCGCCGCTCGCGGCCGACCCGCTGCGGGTCGACCGTCGGCAGCAGCCTGGCCTGGAACGGGGTCGCCGCGAAGTGGTCGCCGCGCAGCCGCCGGTAGACCGCGGGCGAGACGATCCGCCCTGCCTCGGTCGCGGTGCCGATCAGCACACCGTCGCGGAAACAGCCGAACTCCAGCCGCATCCCGCCGAGGTGCTTGCCGCGGTAGGTGACGTCGTGCGCGATGCCCTGCAGGACCACCTCCACCGGCGAACCCTCGGTCGCCAGTCCGTCGGCGTCGAGGGCGTAGGTCTTGCTGTCGGAGATGAAGCTGTGGCTCAGCGGTACCCCGTAAGCGCGGTGCGTGATGAGAATCGCCGCCTGCCGGAGCGTCTCGAGGTAGAGCAGCGGATCGTGTGTCGAGCGGGTCCGCGGGCCGAAGAACCCGTGCCGGCGCGGCCACTGCGCACCGACTTCGAACCGGCCCTCGGAGACGATGTTCAGATCGGTGACGAAGACTTCCGAAACGGCCGCGCGGTGCACAAGACTGCGCGGGATCGTCCGTTGGAAGTCGACCGAGCAGGCGCCCGGCACTTCGTCCTGGGTTGTGGTGAATTTTCTTACTGCTGACTCATGAAGCAGACTACCGACCATGTCGGTCCCTCCCAGAAAAAGTCTTCCCCAGTTTTCCCCAGTACCCCCTCACACTTTCTAGCGGAATTCCCGCGGCAAAACCATACCTACCTACCGGTTTTTTTCTCTGGCCTCGCACCGGGTCACCGAGTAGACTCGTTCGGTGGCGAGTGTCCACGCGGGACCCGCCACCGGAAAGGAGCGTGCAGTGGCTCGGCAGGAACGCGCGGAGCAGACCCGCAAGACCATCCTCGACGCCGCGGCGTCGCGGTTCGACGCGGTCGGCTTCCTCGGAGCCAGCCTCTCGGACATCCTCGGCGAGGCCGGCGTCACGAAGGGCGCGCTGTACTTCCACTTCAAGTCCAAGGAAGAGCTGGCCGACGCACTGGTACAGGAGCAGTTCGGTGTGGTGGACACCGCCGAGCTGCTGCAGTCGCCCGGATTGCAGACCGCGATCGACTGGTCACACGGGCTGGCCAGGGGACTGCGCACCGACGTGCGGGTGCGCGCCAGCATCCGCCTGGTCATCGAGCAGGGCTCGTTCATCACGCCTGCCAGCAACGCCTACAAGGAGTGGATCGACGTCGCAGACGCCTGTTTCATCGCCGGGAAAGCGGCCGGCGACCTGCGCAAGGACGTTGCCACGCACGAACTCGCGCAGCTGGTCGTCTCGTCCTTCACCGGGATCCAGCTCAGTTCACAGGTACTCACCGGGCGTACCGACCTGTCCGAGCGGCTCACCTTCATGTGGTCGATGCTGCTGCCGTCCATCGTGCCGCCGCGCCGGGTGCACCGCTTCGACCCGGCCGGCACGCTGCCCGCCGAGGACTGACCCGCACGGCCCGGCAAAGGCTGCCCGGTACCGCTGAAGACTGCGCCGCACACTCACGATGCCCACCGACGACCGGCCCCCGCCCAGCAAGGAGCTGAGCCGCATCCGGGGGTCGCCCAGCAAGGGGCCGAGCCGCATCCGCGCACTGCCCGCCGGGGGTTGAGCCGTGCCGTCACGGTCCGGCGGCCCCGTTCGCCGCTGCCTCGGCTGCCTCGATCATCCGCCACAGACCGCCGAGTGCGCGGACCAGGTCGGTGTCCTGCGGGATGGTGCCGCTGGCCGCCGCGGTCTCCAGGCCGACACAGGTCACCACGACCAGCAGCGCGGCCAGCTCCGGATGCACCCGCCTGGCCAGCTCCCCCGTCTCGTGCGCGGCACTGATGTGCGCGCGCACCTGAGCCAGCCAGGCCCTGGTGAACGCGACGAACCGCGGATCCTTCGCCCCCATCTCGCGCGCGAGCCGGAAACTGGCCCCCACCTTGGCGTCCGAGCTCAGCCAGCCCATCAGGGCCCGGCTGAGGTCGGCCAGCCTGCGCAGGTTCGCCGCCGGACCGCGAACGGCTGCCCGGTCCACATGTCCGCGCAGCACCGCGATCGCGGCGTCCTGCACCTCGTCGCACACCTCGTCCTTCGAGGAGAAGTGGAAGTACAGGCCGCCTTTCGTGATACCGGCCTCGCGCGCGATGTCCACCATGCTGGTGGCCGCGTAGCCGTCGCGGTGCAGCAGTACCGCCGCGGCGTCCAGCAACAGGAGCCGGGTCTGCTCCGCACGCGCCTGTTTGGTCACCGTCGTTCCCATCTCCTCGGGCCGCAGCGGGCGTGGCTCTGCCCACTCGACCATCCGATCATTACATACCAACCGCCCGGTTTACAAGAAGAAAATGGCCACCACCTGGCCGGAAACGCCATTTCAAGATCAAAACAGACCAACCTCCCGGTTTTTGCTTGAAAACCGACCTCCCGGTTTGGTACGTTGCCGTAGTGGACCCGGGCACGGCGGCAGGCGGCGGCACTGGGGGCGCTGCCGGGACGAGTCCGGCGAGAGACACCGGAGGTCACGGCATGTTGAACTACGAAATCCTCGGACAGCTCAGAGTCAGTGGCAGACCCGGGGTCAGCGCTCCCCGCGCCCGTAAGGTCGAGACCCTGCTCTCGGTGCTGCTGGCGAAGAGCAACCAGGTGGTCACCACCGAGCACCTGATCGGCGAGATCTGGGGAGAGAACCCGCCGGCCAGGGCCAGCGCGGCGCTCTACGTGTACGTTTCGCAGCTGCGGAAGCTGCTGCGGGGCAGTATCAACGGCACCGGCGGCACCGAGGAGAACGCCGTGGAGAGCCCGGTGGTGACCAGCCCGCGCGGCTACTCGCTGCACGTCGGCACCGGCGAACTCGACGCCGACCGCTTCACCCGTCTCTACGAACAGGGCCGTGCACTGCACCACGACCGCAGTTACGGCCAGGCGGCGAGCGTGCTGCGCGAGGCCACGAACCTGTGGCGCGGCGAGGTTTTCGGGGGTTTCACCGACTCCCCGGACGTACAGGCCTACGCCGCGCTGCTGGAGGAAACGCGGCTGGAGTGCCTGGAACTGCTGATGGAGACCGAACTGCTGATCGGACGGCACCGCGAGGTCGTCGGCCAGCTCTCCGCACTCGCGAAGGAACACACCCTGCGCGAAACCTTCTACGAGTACCTGATGACCGCACTGCTGCGGTCGAACCGCCGGGCGGAGGCGCTGGAGACGTTCGCGTCCGCTCGCCAGAACCTGGTCCGTCAGCTGGGCATCGAGCCCGGCAGCTCGCTGCGCAAGCTGCACCACAGCATCCTCGTCGGCGAGCTGTCGGACGCGGTCTGATCCTCCTTCCGCGTCCGGCCCCTTCGGCCCGGCTTCCGCCACCCGCGGAAGCCGGGCCGTTTTCCGTTGCCGTGAAAGGGGATTCAGCTCCGGTACACGGACACGACCGAGCCACCGCAGGACACCGGCTCGCCGTACCAGCCGCCCCAGCGGTGCTCCAGCGCGAGCCCGGCCAGCTCTGCCATCAGGTCCAGCTCCGCGGGCCACACGTAACGCAGCGGGAGCGACGCGTCGGTCAGTTGCACGATCTGGCGCACGCAGTCCACCGACTGCACCCGGCGGTCCGCGGCCCAGCAGGTCGGATCCGGGTGCCTGCCCTGCACGACGAGTGCGCCGCCGGGGCGCAGCAGCCTGCTGTAGCGGCCGATCGCGCGCAGCTGGTCGCGCTGGTCGGGCAGCCGGGACAGCACGTCGGCGCCGAGGTATCCGGCGTCGAAGCGGGGTCCTGGTTCCAGGTGCACCTCGTAGCCCTCGCCTGCCAGCGCGTCGGCGACCGGTCCGCCGCCGGGCACGAGGACCCGGCCGCCGCCGCGGTGCGCGACGCGGTCGGTGACCTCGGACAGGAAGGCGACCGCACCGGCCGGATCGTCGGCCAGCGGCGCCAGCCACGCGTCGAGGGCATCGGCCGGCTTCTCCATGATCCAGGTCGGCATCACGCCACCTCTTTTCACGCAGTGGTCCTGTCTTCTCCACGCAGAGTGCCGGAGCGATCTAAAGCCGACCTAGCGGAACAGGGGTTGCCAGGACACGCCGGAGGGCGGCCCGCACGTGGCGGACCGCCCTCCGGGGAAGAGCCTGGCTCAGCCCTTGGCGCGACGGCGGAACTTGCGGGTCGCGAGGTACGCGGCGAGTGCGGTGATCGCACCCCACCAGACCAGCGCGAGCCACGCCGTGCCGCCGACCTCGGTGCCGTTCATCAGCGCCCGCACCGCGTCCATCAGCACGGTGAACGGCTGGTTGTCCACGATCACGCGCAGTACACCCGGCATCTGCGCGGTCGGCACGAGCGCGCTGGAGGCGTACGGCACGAACACCAGGATCATGCCGAGCCCGCCGGCACCCTCGACGGTCTTGGCGACCGAGCCGAGCAGTACCGCAAGCCAGAACACCCCGGCGGAGAACAGCACCAGCAGGCCGATCGCGCCGAGCCAGCCGAGCAGCCCGCCACCGGGGCGGAAGCCGATCGCGAAGCCGATCGCCACCATGATCACGAAGGAAACGAGGCTGCGCAGCATCCCGGCCACCACGTGCCCGACCAGGACCGCCGGCGCGGACATCGGCATCGAGCGGAACCGTTCCACCAGTCCGTTGGTCAGGTCGGAAGCGACGCCGACCACGGTGCTGGTGGAGTTGAACCCGATGCTGACCGCGAGCAGGCCGGGCAGCAGGTAGTCGATGTAGGCCATGCCGGTGACGTTGATCGCCGGGCCGAACATGAACCGGAACAGCAGCAGCAGCACGATCGGCAGGGAGACCGCCTGCAGCAGCATCTCCGGATTGCGCGTGATGTGCTTGATATTGCGCCCGATCAGCACGCGGAAGTCGGACAGCACCAGTGAAATCGGGGCGCGCGAGGGAACCTCGGGGATCCGCGTCCCCTCGCTCTCCCTCGACAGGGTCTGGGTCATCGGTTTTCTCCCGCGGTCGAAGTCAGGGTGTGGAACACGTCGTCGAGGGTCGGTTCGGACAGGTCGAGGCCGGTGATCTCCAGTCCGCCGTCGGCGACCTGGTTGAGCACCCGCCGCACCTGCGCCGAATGGTCGATCGCCACGCTGACCGTCTCGTCCGCGCGCACCCCGCCGGTGATCCGGTGGGCGCGCTCGGCCTCGGCGGCACCGGCGAAGGTGAGCTTGAGCCGTTCGGTGCCGACCTGGCGCTTCAGCTCGCCCGCGGTGCCCTCGGCCACCACCCGGCCCTTGTCGATCACCGCGATCCGGTCCGCGAGCTGGTCGGCCTCGTCGAGGTACTGGGTGGTGAGCAGGATTGTGGTGCCACCGTCGAGCAGCTCCCGGATCGCGTCCCACATCGCCGCCCGGCTACGCGGGTCGAGACCGGTGGTCGGCTCGTCGAGGAACAGTACCGGCGGTGCGGTGATCAGGCTGATCGCCAGGTCCAGCCTGCGCCGCATCCCGCCGGAGTAGGTCTTCACCGGCCGGTCGGCGGCCTCGACGAGGTCGAACTGCGCGAGCAGTTCCACCGCGCGCGTCTTCGCCTTCGCGGTCGGCAGGTGGAACAACCGGGCCATCATCTCCAGGTTCTCGCGCCCGGTGAGCAGTTCGTCGACCGCGGTGTCCTGGCCGGTGAGGCCGATCTGCTCACGGACCTTGCGGGTGCGCCCCGCGACGTCGTGGCCGTTCACGGTCACCGTGCCGCCGTCGGCCTCCAGCAGGGTGCTCAGGATCCGCACCGTCGTGGTCTTGCCGGCGCCGTTGGGGCCGAGCAGCGCGAACATGGTGCCCCGCTCGACGCTCAGGTCGACGCCCTCGAGGACGTCCACATCGCCGTAGGACTTGCGCAGCCCCCGTGCTTCGATTGCGTAGCCGGTGACCATCGGGTTACCTCTCCTCGTTCCGGTCGAGCGGGAAGGCGGGCGCCACGCGTCGGGGAGCCGGCCGGGAAAACTGTCGGTACCAGTTGGCCACAGCGTCGCCGAAGGCGGCAATAGTGGCCCGCTGCGGCAGGGGTAGGGGTAGGGCCCCTGCCGCAGCCCGGGGGCTAGTCATCGTCGGTGCCCCCGATTGCCATGGAGATCAACGCATCCGCGTCGAGCTCGTCGATCGCGCCGGCGTCCACTGCGGACGGTTCCGGATCGTCCTGATCGGACAGGTCCGCACCGGACCGGTCCACCTCGGACAGCGGAACGCCGGCCAGTTCCAGCAGCCCGTCGAGCAGCCCTGCAGAACGCAGCCGCTGCAGCGGGATCGCCGCCAGCGCGTCCCGGATCCCCTGTTCGGACGCGGTCCCCGCGGGCTGCCCGGCGGTCTCGTCCGGGACCAGCTCGGTGACCAGGTGCTCGGCGAGCACCCTGGGGGTCGGGTAGTCGAAGATCAGGCTCACCGGGAGCCGGAGGCCGGTGACCAGGCTGAGCTTGTTGCGGAACCCGGTCGCCGACAGCGAATCGAAGCCGACCTCGTTGAACGAACGGTCCGGTTCCACCGCCTCCGGACCGGCATGCCCGAGCAGCGCCGCGGCGTGCGTGCGGACCAGGGTCAGCACGGTCGGCACCCGTTTGGCCTGCGGCAGCCCGGCGAGCCGCTGCGCCAGCGATTCGGTGTCTGCCACCGAATCCTGTGCCGCGCGGCGGCCGGGGCTGCCCGCCAGCGAACGCAATACCGCGGGAAGATCGTCGTCACCGGACGCGGTGAGCACACCGGTGTCCAGTGCGATCGGCACCAGCAGTGGTTCCGCCGCGCCGGCCGTCGTGTCCAGCAGTCGCAGACCATCCGCAGTGGACAGTGCGGTGATACCGGTCTCGCCGATGCGGTGCGCGTCGGCGTCTTCGATCGCCGCGCCCATGCCGCCACCCCACAGGCCCCAGGCCAGCGACGTGCCGGGCAGCCCCTCGTGCCGCCGGCGAGCCGCCAGTGCGTCGAGGTAGGCGTTCGCCGCGGCGTAGCTGCCCTGTCCGGGTGCGCCGAGTACCCCGGCGGCCGAGGAGAACAAGACGAACGCGGTCAGGTCGAGTTCACGGGTCAGCTCGTGCAGCGTCACCGCTGCGTCGACCTTCGGGCGCAGCACGGTGTCCAGTCGCTCCGGGGTGAGGGAGGTGAGCACGCCGTCGTCAAGGACGCCGGCGGCGTGCACCACTGCCCGCAACGGTGCCTTGACATCCTGCAACAGCGCAGAAACAGCCTCACGGTCGGCCACATCGCATGCAGCGAGGGTGACCTCGGCGCCGAGGCCGGTCAGCTCGTCCCGCAACTCCGCTGCGCCAGGCGCGTCCGCGCCGCGGCGGCTGACGAGCAGCAGGTGCCGCACGGCGTGCTCGGTCACCAGGTGCCGGGCGACTGCACCGCCGAGCGCGCCGGTGGCTCCGGTGACGAGCACCGTGCCCTCCGCATCCCAGACCGGAGCGGCGACCGCGTCCGCCGCTCGCTGCAGCCGCGGCACCAGCACGGCGCCTGCCCGCAACGCGACCTGCGGTTCGTCCGCGGCCGCCACCGCGGCCAGCGTCCGGCCGCCGGGAATACCCGCACCGAGGTCGACCAGGGTGATCCGGCCCGGGTGTTCGGCCTGCGCCGAACGCACGAGCCCGGCCACCGCGGCCCCGGCCGGATCCGGGTTCTCCTCCGGTTCCACGGCCACTGCACCACGGGTGAGCACCAGCAGCGATCCCTCGGGCCGGGACAGGAACTCCTGCAGCCTGCCCAGTACGCGGTGGAGTTCGGCGTGCACGTCCTCGCCACCCGCGGGCAGCACGAACAAGCCGGACGACGCTTCACCGAAGGCGGTGGCCGTGGTCGCGTCGAGCGTTTCGGTGAGGCCGAACGGGTCCTCCCCGACCACTGTCCACTCGGTCACCTCGGCGACCGCGTCGAAGTCGGTCTGCTCCCACGCCAGCCGGAACAACGCCTCGCCACCGCCCGGTTCAGCTGCCTTCGGCACCGCGGACATCGGACGTAGCAGCAACGAGTCCACCGACACGACCGGCGCACCGGTACCGTCGGCGATTTCGAGCGAGACCGCGCCGGAGCCGATCGGCTTGACGTGCACCCGCAACGTCGTCGCGCCGACGGCGTGCAGCCGTACCCCTTCCCATGCGAACGGCAGTGCCGGTTCGGCCCCCGCCGCACCGGAAACGCCGATGGTGTGCAGTGCGGCGTCGAGGACCGCCGGGTGAATGCCATAGCGGTCCACATCGGACACCGAGGCCGGAAGCCGGATCTCGGCAAAGGCTTCTCCCTCGCGGCGCCAGGCCGCGGCCAGACCGCGGAATGCCGGACCGTAGGCCAATCCGTCAGCCGCCAGCTCCTCGTACGTGCCTTCCAGCCGCAGCTGCTCGGCGTCGGCGGGCGGCCACGCCGACAAGTCGACCTGCTCGGCCTTGCCCGCCTTGGCCAGCCGCCCGGTTGCGTGCCTCGTCCACCCCACCCCGTCGCCCGCGCCTTCCGGTCGCGAGTGGACGGTGAAGGTGCGGCCGCCGTTCTCGGCCGCACCGAGCGCGAACTGCACGCGCACGCCGGTGCGTTCCGGAACCACCAGCGGGTACTCCAGGGTCAGCTCGTCCAGCCGGGGGCAGCCGGTCTCGTCGCCGGCGCGGATCGCCATCTCGACGAACCCGGTGCCGGGGAAGAGAATCGAACCGGCCACGACGTGATCGGCCAGCCACGGCTGGGTGCCCACCGAAATCCGCCCGGTGAAGAGCATCCCGCCGGTATCGGCCAGGTCCACCGCGGTGCCGAGCAGCGGGTGGTCCTCCTGCCCCGGTGCGGAAGCCGTGCTCTCCAGCCAGTAACGCTGCCGCTGGAACGGATAGGTCGGCACGGCCACCGGACGGGCACCGGCCGGCTCGTAGACCGCGGCCCAGTCCACCTCGGCACCGCTGACGTGCAACTGCGCGATACCGGTGAGTGCGGCGACCGCTTCGTCCTGTTCCTTGTGCAGCAGCGAGGCGAGTACGAGACCTTCCGGACGTTCGGCCAACGAGGAGTCGGCCATCGCGGTCAACGTGGTGTCCGGGCCCAATTCGAGGAACCGGGTGACGCCGTCGCCCGCGGCGCGGACGATCGCGTCACGGAACCGCACTCCTTCCCGGACCTGCCGGACCCAGTATTCCGGCGACGTCAGTGCATCGGCGGGTGCGCCGGTGACGGTGGAGACGACCGGGATCCGGGGTTCGGCGTAGTCGAGTCCTTCCGCGACAGTTCGGAACTCCGCCAGTATCGGCTCCATCAGTCGCGAGTGGAACGCGTGCGAAACCCGCAGCTGCTTGGTCCGTTCGAACTTCGCCGCGACTTCCGCGACCGCCTCGGCCGGACCGGAGATGACCACTGCGTCGGGTCCGTTCACTGCGGCGATGTCCACGGCGGCACCCGCCTTATCCGCCACGGCTTCCGGGGTGGCCTCGATCGCGGCCATCGCCCCACCGGCGGGCAGCGCCTGCATCAGCGCGCCGCGGGCGACGACCAGCTTCGCGGCGTCGGCCAGCGAAAGCACCCCGGCGCAGTGGGCCGCGGCGAGCTCGCCGACGGAATGCCCGGCCAGCACGTCCGGCTTCACACCCCAGGCCCGGACCAGCCGGAAGAGCGCGACTTCCAGCGCGAACAAAGCAGGCTGTGTCCAGCGGGTCTCGTCGAGGCCGTCGCCGCTGTCGATCACTTCGCGCAGCGGACGGTCGAGGTGCCGGTCCAGTTCGGCGCACACCTCGTCGTAGGCCGCGGCGAAGGACGGGTAGTGCTCGGCCAGCTGTGCGCCCATCCGAGCCCGCTGCGAACCCTGTCCGGCGAACAGGAACGCGGTGCGCCCGGTCGCGGTCGCGATTCCGCTGACCACTCCGCGTGCTTCCTCCTCGTCGACCAATGCGGCGAGCCCGCGCACGAACTGCGGTGACCGGCTGCCGATCAGCACCGCGCGCCGTTCGAACGCGCTGCGCGTGGTCGCCAGCGAGAAACCGATGTCGGCGAGGCTTCCTTCCGGTTCCTCGTCCACATAGGACATCAGCTGCTCGGCACGGGCGCGCAGTGCGGCGGCACCGCGGCCGGACACCGGCCAGGCGACCGGGCCGTCGTACTCCGGTCCGTCGGTGGCGCGCACCTCGCGGCGGTCGCCCTCCTCCAGGATCACGTGCGCATTGGTGCCGCTGACGCCGAAGGACGAGACGCCTGCCCGGCGGGTGTGCCCGTTCGGCAGCCACTTCACCGGTTCGGCGAGTGCCCGGACCGCACCCGAGGACCAGTCGATCTCGGTCGAGGGCTTTCCGACGTGCAGGGTGGCGGGCAGCTCACCGTGCCGCATCGCCTGCACCATCTTGATCACCCCGGCCGCACCGGCCGCCGCCTGGGTGTGCCCGATGTTCGACTTGACCGAACCGATCCACAACGGACGGTCGGCTGCACTCTGCGTGCCGTAGGTGGCCAGCAGCGCCTGCACCTCGATCGGGTCACCCAGCTTGGTGCCGG
This sequence comes from Amycolatopsis ultiminotia, assembly GCF_039536925.1. Lineage (NCBI taxonomy): Bacteria > Bacillati > Actinomycetota > Actinomycetes > Pseudonocardiales > Pseudonocardiaceae > Amycolatopsis > Amycolatopsis ultiminotia. Next base: position 372,459 of record NZ_BAAAZN010000006.1, read on the forward strand.
TGCCGTGTGCCTCCACTGCGTCCACATCGGACGGGGTGAGTCCGGCGTCGGCGAGTGCGGCGCGGATCACCCGCTGCTGCGCCGGGCCGTTCGGCGCGGTCAGGCCGTTGGACGTGCCGTCCTGGTTGACCGCACTGCCCTTCAGCACGGCAAGCACCGGGTGACCGTTGCGGCGTGCCTCGGAAAGCCGTTCCAGCACCAGCACTCCGACGCCCTCGGACCAGGTGGTGCCGTCGGCGTCGTCGGAGAAGACCTTGCACCGGCCGTCGGCGGCCAATCCTCGCTGACGGCTGAACTCGACGAACGTTTCCGGCGTCGCCATCACCGTCACGCCGCCGGCGAGCGCGAGCGAGCAGTCCCCGCCGCGCAGTGCCTGCGCCGCCATGTGCATCGCGACCAGCGACGACGAGCACGCGGTGTCCACGCTGACCGCCGGTCCTTCCAGGCCGAGCGTGTAGGCGACCCGGCCGGTGACGATCGAGCCGGCGCTGCCGGCCCCGAGGTAGTCGTGGTACTGGACACCGGCGTAGACGCCGGTCGGGCTGCCCTTGAGCGAGACCGGGTCGATTCCGGACCGCTCCAGTGCTTCCCACGAGGCTTCCAGCAGCAGCCGCTGCTGCGGATCGATCATCGGTGCTTCCTTCGGTGAGACACCGAAGAAGGCCGGGTCGAACTCGCCCGCGTCGTAGACGAACCCGCCCCGCGCGACGTAGGTGCTGCCCGCACGGCGGCCGGTCGGGTCGAGCAGGCCGTCGAGGTCCCAGCCACGGTCTGCGGGGAAGTCCCCGATCGCGTCGCGGCCCTCCGCGACCAGCTCCCACAGCTGCTCCGGCGAGCGCACGCCGCCGGGCAGCCGGCAGGCCATGCCGACGATGGCGATCGGCTCGTCGGACGCCGCCGCGGCCACCGTGGCCACCTCGGCGGTGGTCCCGGCCAGCTCACCGAACAGGTGGGCGGCCAGCGCGGAGGGCGTGGGGTGGTCGAAGATCAGCGTCGCCGGCAGTCGTTGCCCGGTCGCCGTGGTGAGGCCGTTGCGCAGTTCGATCGCGGTCAGCGAGTCGAAGCCGAGCGACTGGAATTGCGCGCCTGGTTCGATTTCGTGCGCACCGCCGTAGCCGAGCACGGTGGCTGCGTGGCCGCGCACCAGATCCAGCACTGCGGCGCGGCGGTCTTCCTCGGGCAACGCGAGCAACCGTGCGGCGAACGAATCGGCCTGAGCGGCTGCGGCACCAGCGGCCACCCGGCGGGTGGTCCGGCCGACGACTTGTTCCAGTGTGCGAGGCAACCGGTCGAGCTTGCGCAGGACCGGAATGTCCAGCTTCGCCGGCACGGCAGTCGGTTGCCGCACCGCGAGTGCACGGTCGAACAGGGCTAGACCCTCCGCAGTGGACAGTGGTACGACCCCGCTCGAGGCGAGCCGCTGCACCTCCTCATCGGTGAGCGTGCCACCCATGCCGCCGACCTCGCCCCACAGGCCCCAGCCCAGCGACAGACCGGGCAGGCCGTGTGCGACCCGGTGCGAGGCAAGGGCGTCGAGGAATGCGTTGGCGGCCGCGTAGCTGCCCTGTCCCGGCGCGCCGAGCACGCCGGACACCGAGGAGAACAGCACGAACGCCGACAGTGCGGTGTCCCTGGTCAGCTCGTGCAGGTTGAGTGCACCGTCGACCTTCGGCGCCAGCACCGCCTCGACCCGCTCCGGGGTCAGTGCGGTGACCACCCCGTCGTCCAGCACGCCTGCCGCGTGCACCACTGCGGTCAGCGGGTTCTCCGCGGGGATCGCGGCCAGCACGTCCGCCAGCGCGGCCCGGTCGGCGACGTCGCAGCGGGCGATCTGCACGTCGACGTCGAGCGCACGCAGCTCGCCTGCCAGCTGCTCCAGCTCGGCGGTGCTGCGGCGGCTGACCAACACCAGCCGGCGCACGCCGTGCCCGGTGGTCAGGTGCCGGGCCAGTTTCCCGCCCAGCGCACCGGATGCACCGGTGATCAGCACCGTGCCGTGCGGGCAGAAGTACGGCCGGTCCAGCTCCGGTGTGGTCCGCACGAGCCGGGGCACGAGCAGTTCGCCGAGCCGGACCGCTGCCTGGGCCTCGCCCGAGGCCAGGACCTGCGGCAACACCGTCTCGGCAGCGGTCTCACCGTCGAGATCCAGCAGTACGAAGGCGTCCGGGTTCTCCTCCTGCGCCGAACGCACCAGTCCCCAGGCCGCGGCGGCCGCGAGGTCGGTGACGTCGCCGCCGGCGGGCACCGCGCCGCGGGTCAGCACGACGAGCCGGGCGTGCTCGGGGTGGTCCTCGGCAAGCCAGGACTGGAGCGCCCCGAGCACCCGGTTGGTCAGCGCGTGTGCCTCCTGCGCGGTGCCGGTTTCGCCGGTGATCTCCAGGATTTCGGCGCCGGACACGTCGGCGGTGGCGGCTCGCTGCGCGGCCTGCTGCCATTCGATCCGGTACAGCGGCGCGGCCTGCTCCGTGGCAACCGGCGTGCTGAACGCACGGAACACGGTCTCCGCGACAGTCGCCACCGGAGCGCCGGCCGGGTCGGCGAGGGTGATTTCGAATCCGTCCTCTGTGGTCGGAGCGAACCGCACCCGCAGCGCGGAGGCCCCGGTGGCGTGCAGCTCGACCCCGGTCCAGCAGAACGGGACACGGCCGACGCCACCGTCGCCGCCACCGGCCACGCGCAAGGCGTGCGTGCAGGCGTCGAGCGCGGCCGGGTGCAGGCCGAATCGCTCGGCGTCGCTGTCCTCCGGCAGCTCCACCTCGGCGAAGACTTCGCGGCCACGGCTCCACACCGCACGCAGTGAGCGGAAGAGCGGCCCGTAGGTCAGGCCGGTGTCCGCGAAGTCGTCGTACAAGCCGTCGATCGCCACTGGATCGGCACCGGCGGGCGGCCATTCGGTCAACCCTGCGCCGCCCTGTTGTGACTGCGGGGAAACGCTGCCGCTCGCGTGCAGCGTCCACTCCGCGTCCGCTTCTTCCGGTCGTGAGTGGACAGTCACCGGACGGACGTCGCGCTCCCCTGCGGCGCCGACCGCGACCTGCACCTGAACCCCGCCACGCGCGGGCAGCACGAGCGGGCTGCCCAGCGTCAGCTCCTCGATCCGGCCGGACCCGGCCTGGTCGCCCGCGCGGACCACCAGTTCCAGGAACGCCGTGCCGGGCACGGTGACGATGTCACCGAGCCGGTGTTCGGCCAGCCACGGGTGGGTTTCCACGGATAGCCTGCCGGTGAGCACGACCCCGTCGGTATCGGCGAGCGCGACGGCCGCACCCAGCAACGGGTGCCCCGCGGCGGTGAGCCCCGCGGCCGTCACCTCGTCGCGGTTCGCGCGGGCGTCGAGCCAGTACCGCTTGCGCTGGAAGGCGTACGGCGGCAGGTCGACCCGCTGTGCGCCGCGGCCGGCGAAGACCGCCGCCCAATCCGGCACGAGACCGCTCACGAACAGCTCGGCCAGCGCGGTCAGCGCGGCGCCCGGCTCCGGCCGGTCCTTGCGCAGCACCGGGACCACTGGTGCGTCGGAGATCTGCCGGAGCAGTGCGGAAAGCACGCCGTCCGGGCCGACCTCGACGAACCGGCCGACGCCCTGACCGGTGAGGGTACGGATTCCGTCGTGGAAGCGGACTGTGGCGCGGACCTGGTGCACCCAATAGTCCGCAGTACACACATCACCACCAGCCGTAGACACAATCGGAATCTCCGGCCGATGATACGTCAGCCCACGCGCCACCGCCGCAAACTCAGCCAACATCGGCTCCATCAACGGCGAATGAAACGCATGCGACACCCTCAGCTTGCTCGACTTACGCCCCGGGAACTCCGCCACCACCGCATCAACCGCCACCCGCACCCCAGAAACAACCACCGAACCCGGACCATTAACCGCAGCAACACCCACCCCGTCCGTCAGATACGGAACAACCTCATCCTCAGCCGCCTCCAACGCCACCATCGCACCACCCGACGGCAACGCCTGCATCAACCCCGCCCGCGCAACCACCAACGCAGCAGCATCCGACAACGACAACACCCCACCAACATGCGCCGCCGCCAACTCACCAACCGAATGACCCAACAAACAATCCGGCCTAACCCCCCACGACCACAACAACCGAAACAACGCCACCTCAACCGCAAACAACGCAGGCTGCGTATACCCGGTCTGGTTGATCAGGCGTGGTTTGTCGAAGATCACCGTCTTGAGTGGACGGTCGAGATGCCGGTCCAGTTCCGCGCACACCTCGTCCAGCGCTTCGGCGAACACCGGGAACGCGGCAGCCAACTCCGCCCCCATCCCCGGGCGCTGCGCACCCTGGCCGGAGAACAGGAACGCGGTCAGCCCCTCGACCGGGGTCCCGGTGATCAGTCCTGCCGCCGACCTGCCCTCGGCCAGCGCAGTGATGGCCGGTCGAACGTCGTCGGCCAGTACGACCGCACGGTGCGACAACGGCGAACGCGACGTGGCGAGCGAGAAACCCAGGTCCAAGGCCGAAGGCCGGTCGACCGAGAGCAGCTGGGCGGCCTGCGCGCGCAGCGCGGCACTGCCGTGCCCGGACAGCGGCAGCGGCACCGCGACATCCTGCGGCCAGCTCGGTGGCACCGCTTCGGTCGCCTCCGGCTCCGGTGCCTCCTCCAGGATGAGGTGCGCGTTGGTGCCGCTGACCCCGAACGACGACACCCCGGCCCGGCGCGGCCGGTCACCCGCGGGCCACGGCCGTTCCGCGCGCAACAGCTCGACCGCGCCGGAAGCCCAGTCGACCTCGGTGGACGGTTCGGTGACGTGCAAGGTCCGCGGCAGCAAGCCGTTGCGCAGCGCCTCCACCATCTTGATCACGCCACCGACCCCGGCAGCGGCCTGGGCGTGCCCGATGTTCGACTTCAACGAGCCCAGCCACAGCGGACGCTCGGCGGGCCGGTCCTGTCCGTAGGTCGCGAGCACCGCCTGCGCCTCGATCGGATCGCCGAGGGTGGTCCCGGTGCCGTGGCCCTCCACCGCGTCCACTTCGGAGGCGGCAAGCCGCGCGTTGGCCAGCGCCTGGCGGATCACCCGCTGCTGCGAAGGGCCGTTCGGGGCGGTGAGACCGTTGGACGCACCGTCGGAGTTCACTGCGGAACCCCGCACCACGGCAAGCACCGGGTGCCCGTTGCGACGGGCGTCGGAAAGCCGCTCCAGCAGCACCGTGCCCGCGCCTTCGGCCCAGCCGGTGCCGTCCGCGCTGTCGGAGAACGCCTTGCACCGGCCGTCCGCGGCGAGGCCGCGCTGGCGGCTGAACGCCAGGAACGGACCGGGCCGCGACATCACCATCACGCCGCCGGCGAGTGCCAGCGAGCAGTCCCGCTGCCGCAGCGACTGCACCGCCAGATGGATTGCGACCAGCGACGAGGAGCACGCCGAATCGATCGTGACGGCCGGTCCCTCCAGGCCCAGCGCGTAGGCGATCCGGCCGGAGATCACCGAACCCGCGTTGCCGGTGCTGAGATAGTCCTCCACCTCGCCGGAAAGCACCGAGGGCGGCAGTTCGTCGTAGTAGTCCTGCCCGCCGCTGCCGACGAACACGCCGACCTGCTGCTTCGCCATGGAATGCGGGGCGATGCCCGCCCGTTCGAAGGTCTCCCACGCCAGTTCCAGCACGATCCGCTGCTGCGGGTCCATGGCCAGCGCCTCACGCGGCGAGATGCCGAAGAACGGCGCGTCGAACTCACCGGCGTCGTGCACGAAGCCGCCTTCGCTGACGTAGCTCGTGCCGGGGCTGTCCGGATCGGCGTCGAACAGCCGGTCCAGTGCCCAGCCCCGGTCGGCGGGGAACGGCCCGACCGCGTCCCGGCCGCCGGAGACCAGCTGCCACAGGTCGTCGGCCGAACGCACGTCGCCCGGATACCGGCAGCCGGTGGCCACGATCGCGATCGGCTCGGATTCGGCGGCCTCGACTGCACGCAGCCGCGCCCGGGTCTCCTGGAGGTTGGCGGTCACCCGCTTCAGGTAGTCGACCAGTTTGCTCTCGTCGGTCATCTTCTCGTCAGACATGGCGAACCTCTTGTCGCAGGATCAGGAGCGGGTCAGGAGCCGAGCTCGTCGTCGATGAGGGCGAACAGTTCGTCGGTGGTCGCGCCGGCCAGTGCTTCGGCGCCACCCGACGAACCGGACAGGGTCTGGTGCAGTGCGGCGACCACCGCCTGCAGCCTGGCCACGATCCGGGACCGGTCGATCTCCGCGGCGTCCAGGTTCTCCGCGACCGCCTCGATCCGGTCGAGTTCGACCTCCAGCGGGACCTCGTCACCGCCCTCGCACAGCCGGGTCCACAGGTGTTCGGCCAGCGCCTGCGGATTCACGTGGTCGAACGCCACGGTCGCGGGCAGTTTCAGCCCGGTTGCCGAGCCGAGCCGGTTGCGCAGGTCGACCGCGGTCACCGAATCGAACCCGAGTTCCTTGAACGCCCTGGCCGGTTCGACCGCACCGCCTTGGTCGTAACCGGCGACCGTGGCGACCTCGCCACGCACCAGCTCCAGCAGCGTCCGGCGCTGTTCGGCCGTCGGCAGCCCGTGCAGCCGGGCGGCCAGGTCATCCGCGTCGGCCGGACCGGTCTCCACCGGGTCGGCGGCGGCCTCCGGCAGCGCGCGCAGCAGCGGCCGGGGCCGCGCGAGCTGGTACACCGGTGCGAACGCAGCCCAGTCGATGTCCGCGACCACGAGCTGCGCTTCGTCGTGGTCGAGGGCCTGACCGAGCGCTTCCACCGCAAGCCGCGGCGCCATCTCCGCCAAACCCATGCGGCGCAGCAGCTCGCTCGCTTCGGCGTCGACCATGCCCCCGCCGCCCCAGGAACCCCAGGCGACCGCGGTGGCCGTGCGGCCGGCCGCGCGGCGGCGCCGCGCGAGCGCGTCGAGGTAGGCGTTGCCCGCGGCGTAGGCGGGCTGGCCCGACGTACCCCAGACAGCGGCGCCGGAGGACATCACCACGAACGCATCGAGGTCGGCGTCCCCGAGCAGCCGGTCGAGCAACGCCGCACCGGTCACCTTCGCCCGCGTCGCGGCCGCGAACTCGTCGGGGCTCGTCTCGGCCAGCTCCGGCTCCTTGGTGAGCACCCCGGCGGCATGGACGACCGCCGTCGGCGGGTGTTCGGCGAGCAGCGCCGACAGCGCCGCCTCGTCGGTCACGTCGCAGGCAGCGACCGTCACTCGTGTGCCGGACAGCTCTTCGACCAGCTCACCGGCGCCGTCGGCATCGAGGCCGCGACGGCTGGTGAGCACCAGGTGTTCCGCACCGCGAGCCGCAAGCCAGCGGGCGACGTGCGCGCCGACCGCGCCGGTCCCGCCGGTGATCAGCACGGTGCCCCGCGGGGTCCACGGCTCGGGCGCGTCCGAGCCGAGCGGCGCGCGCACCATCCGCTTCGCGAACACCCCAGACGGCCGGATCGCGACCTGGTCTTCGTTGTCCACTCCGGACAGCACCACGGCAAGCCTGGCCGCGTCGGCGGCGCCGGTGAAGTCGACCAGCCCGCCCCAGCTGCCGGGCTGGTCGAGCGACACCACAGTGCCGAGGCCCCAAACGGCTGCGGTTTCCGGGTCGGCGTCGGAGAACGCATCCACCGCGACCGCGCCCTGCGTCCCGACCCAGACCGGGGCGTCCACGTCGATCTCCCGCAGCGCCTGGAGCAGGGCGATGGTCGCCGCGACCGGCGTGCCCACGGCCGGCGCCAGCGGGTGCGCCGACCGGTCGAAGGCGAGCAGCGAAAGCACTCCGTCGAACGGCCGGACCGCGGTCGCCTCGCCCAGCAGACCGGCCAGCGCCGTGCGGTCGGCCGGGTCCGCCACGACCAGCCGGACGACCTCGCCGTGTCCGGCCAGCGCGTCGGCGACCTCGGCCGCCTCCGGGACCCCGGCAGGCACGAGCACCATCCACGTCCCGTGCAGGCCACCGGTCCCGGTGCTCAGCGGAGTCCACGAGATCCGGTATCGCCATGAGTCCACGGTGGACAGTTCAGTACTGCGGTCGTGCCAGGCGGCGAGCGCAGGCACGACCTCCGCCAGCGGCGCAGCCGGAACCCCGAGCCGGGCGGCGAGTGCGTCGACGTCTCCCGCGCACACCTGCTGCCAGAACACCCGGTCCGCCACCGGCGCGGCGGTGACCGGCTGCGCGGATGTCTCCTCGTGCCAGAACCGCTTGTGCTGGAACGGATAAGTCGGCAGATCGACGATCCGGCCGCCCGGCGAGGTCCAGCCGACCGCGCCACCGCGCACGAAGTACTCCGCGAGCGAGGTCGCGAACCTCCTCAGCCCGCCCTCGTCGCGGCGCAGTGTGCCCGCGACCGAGCCGGTGTGCCCGGTCTCGTCCAGCGTTTCCTGGATGCTCATGGTGAGCACCGGATGCGGACTGACCTCGACGAACCGGGTGTAGCCGGCGCCGGCCAGCTGCGCGACGACCGGCGCGAACCGGACGGTACGGCGCAGGTTGGCAAACCAGTACGCGGCGTCCACTTCCGCCTCGGCGATCGGGTCCGAAGTGACCGTCGAGGTCATCGCGACCTCGCCGCGGCGAGGCGTGATCGGCCCGAGGTCGGCGAGCAGCCGATCCGAGAGATGTTCGACGTGCGCGGAATGCGACGCGTAGTCCACCGGTACCCGCTTGGCACGGAAGCCTTCGGCGACAAGCTGGTCCCGCAGCTGGTCGAGAGCATCGCCGTCGCCGGAAAGCACCGCGGAGGTGGCACCGTTGTCCGCCGCCACCGAGATCCGGCCTTCCCAAGCGTCGAGTCGTGGCACCAGCTCCGCCACCGGCAGGCCGGCTGCGAGCATCCCGCCGCCGCGCCCGCCGAGCACGTCCCCGATCGCCTTGCTGCGCAACGCCACCACGCGGGCACCGTCGGCAAGCGACAGTGCACCGGCGACGGTCGCAGCGGCGATCTCGCCCTGTGAGTGACCGATGACCATGTCCGGCTCGACACCGTGCGCGCGCCAGACCGCGGCGAGCGAAACCATCACCGCCCACAGCATCGGCTGGACCACGTCGACCCGGTCCTCCGGCGGTGTGCCCGGCTCGCCTCGCAGCACGGCGAGCACCGACCAATCGGTGAACTCCCGCAACGCAGTGTCGCATTCGGACATCCGCGCCGCGAATACCGGCGACTGCGCCAGCAGTTCGAGCGCCATCCCGGTCCACTGTGAACCCTGGCCGGGGAAGACGAACACCGTGCGCCCGCGTACGTCGGCGTTGCCGGTGACCACATCGGGTCGCGATCCGCCGGAAGCCAGCGCGCGCAACGCGTCGGCCGCTTGTCCGCTGTCCTGGGCAAGAACCACCGCACGCTGGTCGAGCTGCGCACGGCCGGTGGCGAGGGTGTGCACCACATCGGACAGATCCTCGTCCACATGTGCGGTCAGTTGCCCGGCGGCCTCGGCAAGCGCGGCCGGGGTCTTCGCCGAGAGCACCAGGGGGTACACCGCTTGCGCGGATGCGGGCGCCGGCGAGGCTTCCGATGGCGCCTGCTCGAGGATCACGTGCGAATTCGTGCCGCTCACGCCGAACGAGGACACCGCGGCCCGGCGGGGGCGGGTGACCTCGGGCCAGTCCCGCGGTTCGGTGAGCAGCTCGACCGCGCCGGAAGTCCAGTCGACGTGCTTCGACGGCGTTCCGACGTGCAGCGTCCGCGGCAGCCGGCCGTGCCGCAGCGCCTGGACCATCTTGATCACCCCGGCAACACCGGCCGCGGCTTGCGGATGCCCCATGTTCGATTTGATCGAACCGAGCAGCAACGGATCGCCACTGCTGCGTTTCCCGTAGGTCTCCAGCAGTGACTGCGCCTCGATCGGGTCGCCGAGTGAGGTACCGGTGCCGTGCGCCTCCACGGCGTCCACATCGGACACCGAGAGCCCGGCATCGGCCAGTGCCGCCTCGATCACCCGCACCTGCGAGGGACCGTTCGGTGCGGAGAAGCCGTTGCTGGCACCGTCCTGGTTCACCGCCGAACCACGCAGCAGCGCGAGCACCCGGTGACCGTTGCGCTGCGCGTCGGAAAGCCGCTCCAGGACGAGGACACCGACGCCCTCGGCCCACGACGTGCCATCGGCGTCATCGGAGAAGGACTTGCTCCGTCCGTCCGCAGCCAGGCCACGACGGCTGCAGAAGTCCACGAACATCTCCGGTGTGCCCATCACCGCCACGCCGCTGGCGAGCGCCAGCGTGCAGTCACCCCGGCGGAGCCCCTGTGCCGCCATGTGCAGTGCGACGAGCGAGGAGGAACACGCGGTGTCCACCGACACCGACGGGCCTTCCAGGCCGAGCGTGTAGGAAACCTGGCCGGAAACGAGGCTGCCGTCCGGGCTGCCCCCGCTGTAGTCGTGGTACATCACCCCGGCGTAGACCCCGGTCGGGCTGCCCTTGAGCGCCTGCGGGTCGAGCCCGGCCCGCTCGAACGCCTCCCACGAAGCCTCCAGCAGGATCCGCTGCTGCGGGTCGGCGCGGCGCGCGTCCCGCGGGCTGATGCCGAAGAACTCCGCATCGAACTCCGGGGCGTCGTAAAGGAAACCACCGCGGCGGGTGTAGGTCTTGCCGGGCCGGTCCGGCACCGGATCGTAGACGCCCTCGACGTCCCAGCCGCGGTCGGCCGGGAACTCCCCGATCACGTCGCGGCCCTCGTCGACCAGGTCCCACAGGTCGTCCGGAGTGCGCACGCCCCCGGGATAGCGGCAGCTCATGCCGACGATCGCGATCGGCTCGGTGCTCGCGGCCGCCAGCTCCTGCAGCCGGCGCCGGGCCTGTTTCAGGTCGGCCGTCGCGCGCTTCAGGTAGTCGCGGAGCTTGTCCTCGTTGCTCAGGGGTTGCCCGTTCATGAGATGCCCAATTCGTCGTCCAGCACGGCAAACAGCTCGTCGTCGGTGGCTTCGCCGAGATCGGCCCGTTCAGTGGCCCCGGTGGCGTGCGCGTCGGCCCATTTGCGTACGAGCGCGTCCAGCCGGGCGGTGACCTTGCCGGTCGAGCCGTTGAGCGCGCCGGCCGCGCCGCCGAGCAGCGCTTCCAGCCGGTCGATCTCGGCCAGCAGCGGTTCGGCGGGGCCGCAGCCCGCACCGAGCAGATCGTGCAGCCGCTGCGCGAGGGCGGACGGCGTCGGATGGTCGAACACGACGGTCGCGGTCAGTTTCAGTCCGGTACGCGCGCCCAGCCGGTTGCGCAGCTCGACCGAGGTGAGCGAATCGAAGCCCATCTCCTGGAACGCGCGCTCCGGCTCGACCGCCGCCGCGGACGCGAACCCGAGCACCGCGGCCACTTCCTCGGCCACCACAGTAAGCAGGTAGGGCGCGCGCTCTTCCTCCGGCAGCGCGCCCCACCGCGTCGCGACGTCCCCGCCGGCCCGGACCGAGCTGCGGCGTGGCGCACTGCGGACCAACCCACGCAGCACCGGCGGCAGACTGTCGGTCCGGGCACGCAACGCGGACCGGTCCAGCCGCACCGGCGCGAGGACGGCGTCCTCTGCGGTGAGGCAGATGTCCAGCAGTGCCAACGCTTCGGCGGTCTCCATCGGCGGGGTGCCGAGCCGCCGCAGCCGCCGCAGGTCGGCGGCGTCCAGTTCGCCTGCCATTCCGCCGTCCTCGGCCCAGGCACCCCAGCACAGCGACGTGGCCGGAAGTCCCAGCGCACGCCGGTGTTCGGCCAGTTCGTCGAGGAACGCGTTCGCGGCAGCGTAACCGGCCTGCCCCGCGGCCAGTGCGGTACTGGCGGCGGACGAGAACACCACGAACGCGTCGAGCTCGCGCGTCAGCTGGTGCAGGTGCCAGGCCCCGTCCACCTTCGGTGCGAAAACCCGTTCGGTCTCGTCCTCGGTGAGGCTTTCGACCCGCCCAGCGGAGGGCACCCCGGCCGCGTGGATCACCGCGGCCAGCGGAGCGTCGGGGGCCACGCCGTCGAGCAGCGCACGCACCGAGCCGGCGTCGGTGACGTCGCAACGTTCGATCGCGACCTGTGCACCCAGCCCGGACAGCTCCGCCCGCAACTCGGCCGCACCGGGAGCGTCCGGACCGCGGCGGCTGGTAAGCAACAGCCTGCGCACACCGTGGTTGGCTACGAGGTGCCGAGCGACGACCGCGCCGAGACCGCCGGTGCCCCCGGTGATGAGCACTGTGCCACGCCAGTTGACTCCGGCCGAAGCTGTGGTGGCCGCAGTGAATCGGGGCGCGTAGACCTGGCCGTCGCGGACTGCGGTCTCCGGTTCACCGGTGGACAGCGCCGCGGCGGGGTCGCCGTCCACGAGAACGAACCGGCCGGGGTTTTCCGCCTCGGCTGCCCGGATCAGGCCCCATGCCGGGGCCAGCGCCGGGTCGACGTCCTCACCGGACACCGACACCGCACCGCGCGTGACCACCGCCAGCCGGCCTTCGCCGTCGAGTGTCTCGCGGATCGCCGCGAGCACCTGCCGGGCCACCCCACGGGCGGCAGCCGGGACTTCGCACTCCGAAGTGGACACTTCGAGCACCCGGATGTCGTCCGTCTCGCCGGCCTCGGTGACCGGCTCCCAGGAGACGCGGTACAGCGAATCCCGCACGGGCGCCAACTTGTCCGTCGAGATCGCCCGCGCGGCGAGCGAATCCGCGGTGAGCACCGGGACACCGGCGGTGTCGGCGATCTGCACCGTGATGGTGTCCGGCCCGGTGGGCGACACTCGAACCCGCAGTGCCGAAGCGCCTGCGGAATGCAAGGTCGTGCCGCTGAAGGAAAACGGCAGCATCGGGCCGGCCTCGCCGTCCTCCGGAGGAGGCGCAAGCAATTGGGCGTGCATGGCCGCATCGAGCAGGGCCGGATGCAGACCGTACTCACGCGCCTCGGCGCCCTCGGGAAGCGCGACCTCGGCGTAGGTGTCTTCGCCGTGACGCCACATCGCGCGCAGGCCCTGGAACGCCGTGCCGTAGTCGTAGCCGAGGTCGGCGAGTGTCGTGTATGGATCGTCGAGCTCCACCTCCGTGGCACCCGGCGGCGGCCATTCGGTGAAATCGAACGACGGCGGTTCGGCGGCCGGAGTCACGAAACCACTGGCGTGTCGCGTCCATTCCTCGGCACTGTCCGGTCGCGAATGGACGGTGACGGTCCGGCGCCCGGCCTCGTCCGCTGCTTCCACCGAGACCTGGATCGCCACCGCCCCGGCCAGAGTCAGCGGCGCTTCGAGCGTCAACTCTTCGATGCGGGCACACCCGACTTCATCAGCGGCACGGTGGACCAGCTCGACGAACGCCGTGCCCGGGAGCAGCACGGTGCCGAGCACCACGTGGTCGGCCACCCAACCATCGACGGACAGCCGTCCGGTGAGGACTGTCGCCCCGGTTTCCGGCACGTGGACTACTGCGCTCAGCATCGGATGCGCGGCGGACTGCTGACCGTGGCCGACCGGATCGCCTGACGATGCCGTCGCGGGCAGCCAGTAGCGGGTGCGGCGGAAGGCGTAAGTGGGCAGGTCCACCCGGCGAGCGCCGGGGAAGAACGCCGGCCAATCCACCGGAACGCCCCGGGTGTGCAGTGTCCCGACCGCGGTGACCACCGCCTCGGCCTCCCCGCGGTCCTTGCGCTGACCCGCGACGAAGGCGAGCGATTCGTCATCGAAACCGGACCGTCCGGCCGCGGTGAGCACGGCCGCCGGGCCGACCTCCAAGAAGGTACGTACTCCCTCGTCGACGAGCTTCTGTACACCGTCGTGGAAGCGGACTGTGGCGCGGACCTGGTGCACCCAATAGTCCGCAGTACACACATCACCACCAGCCGTAGACACAATCGGAATCTCCGGCCGATGATACGTCAGCCCACGCGCCACCGCCGCAAACTCAGCCAACATCGGCTCCATCAACGGCGAATGAAACGCATGCGACACCCTCAACCAGCTCGACTTACGCCCCGGGAACTCCGCCACCACCGCATCAACCGCCACCCGCACCCCAGAAACAACCACCGAACCCGGACCATTAACCGCAGCAACACCCACCCCGTCCGTCAGATACGGAACAACCTCATCCTCAGCCGCCTCCAACGCCACCATCGCACCACCCGACGGCAACGCCTGCATCAACCCCGCCCGCGCAACCACCAACACAGCAGCATCCGACAACGACAACACCCCACCAACATGCGCCGCCGCCAACTCACCAACCGAATGACCCAACAAACAATCCGGCCTAACCCCCCACGACCACAACAACCGAAACAACGCCACCTCAACCGCAAACAACGCAGGCTGCGTATACCCAGTCTGTTCCAGGGCTTCGGCATCGGTCAGGACAGTCCGCAGTGGACGATCCAGGTGTGGATCCAGCGCGGCGCACACCTCGTCCAGCGCTTCGGCGAACACCGGGTAGCTCGCGGCCAGCTCGGTACCCATCCCGGCCCGCTGCGCGCCCTGTCCGGTGAACAGGAACGCCAAGCGCCCGCTGTTCCGGCGGTCGCGGAGCACGTTCGGGTCCCCGTCGGCAAGCGCGGAAAGCCCGGCCAGCAGCTCGTCGGTGCACGACCCGACGACGACCGCACGGTGGTCGAGCGCAGAACGCGTGGTGGCAAGGGAAAATCCGACGTCGGCGGGCGAGCCCGCCACCTGTTCGGCCAGCCGGCGCGCCTGGGCGGCCAGCGTGTCCGCCGAGTCCGCGGACACCGGCCAGGCGAGCACCGGCAGCTCGGCCGGCTCCGCAACGTCCTCGCCGCCCGGATCGGCAGGCTCGGCCTGCTCGACGATCACATGTGCGTTGGTCCCGCTGATGCCGAACGACGACACCCCGGCGCGGCGCGGACGGCCGGTCTCCGGCCACGTCCTCGCCTCGGTGAGCAGTTCCACCGCGCCTGCCGACCAGTCCACGTGCGGCGACGGCGCGTCCACGTGCAGGGTCTTCGGGAGCACCCCGTGCCGGATCGCCTGCACCACCTTGATCACGCCGCCGACGCCGGCCGCCGCCTGGGTGTGCCCGACGTTCGACTTCAACGAACCCAGCCACAGCGGCGCACCGGCCTGGCGGTCGCGGCCGTAGGTGGCCAGCAGCGCCTGCGCCTCGATCGGATCGCCCAGCTTCGTACCGGTGCCATGGCCTTCGACCAGGTCGACGTCCGCGGCGGCGAGCCCTGCCGAAGCCAGCGCCTGCCGGATCACCCGCTGCTGCGCGGGTCCATTGGGGACAGTCAAGCCACTCGACGCGCCATCGGAATTCACCGCAGAGCCACGCACCACGGCGAGCACCGGGTGGCCGAGCCGCCGAGCCTCGGAAAGCCGTTCCACCACGAGCACCCCGGCGCCTTCGCCCCAGCCGGTGCCGTCCGCTGCCGCGGCGAACGCCTTGCACCGGCCGTCGTCGGAGAGGCCGCGTTGTTCACTGAAGTACACAAAGGTCTCCGGCGTGGCCATCACCGTGACCCCGCCGACGAGCGCCAGCGAGCAGTCGCCACGACGCAGCGCCTGCGTTGCCCAATGCAGTGCGACGAGCGACGACGAGCAGGCAGTGTCCACACTCACCGCCGGGCCCTCCAGCCCGAGCGCGTAAGCCACTCGCCCGGACACCACGCTGCCGGCTGCCGCGTGTCCCGCGTAGTCGTGGTACATCACACCGGAGAACACGCCGGTGTCGCTGCCCCGCAGCGTTTCCGGGACGATGCCGGCCCGTTCCAGTGCGGTCCAGGAGGTTTCCAGCAGCACCCGCTGCTGGGCATCCATGGTCAGTGCCTCACGCGGCGAGATGCCGAAGAACTCCGGGTCGAATTCCGCGGCGTCGTAAAGGAATCCGGCCTCGCGGGTGTTGGTGGTGCCCGGCCGTTGCCCGGCCGGATCGTAGAGCGTGTCCAGCGGCCAGCCGCGGTCGCCGGGGAATTCGCCGATGGCGTCGGTACCGGAGGCCACCAGCTCCCACAGGTCCTCCGGAGTACGCACCCCACCCGGATACCGGCAGGCCATCCCGACGATCGCGATCGGCTCGGTGTCGCGCTCGCGCACATCCTGCAGCGCCCGCTTCGCCTCGCGCAGATCGGTGGTCGCGCGCTTGAGGTAGTCGAGCAGCTTGCGTTCGTTCTCGCCGGTCACGCCGCACCTCCCGACTCGGTGCCGGGAATGCGGAAAGCGCCGCCGGACAGGAAATCGGTACTCACGGAATCGACCCACCTAACCGCGGAAAGGGCGGAAGCTGCCACGCCGGGAACGCTACCGACGCACCGATGGCCGCCCCACCCCTAACGGGGCCGCTACCGCCCCACATTCAGCCCGCGAGGCCGGTGACCAGCGTGTGCGGCGCGGGCAGCGCGGCCACTTCGGCACCCAGCGCAGCCGCACCGGCGCGCAGCGCATCATCGGCCACCAACCGGGAAATCTCCTCGGCGGCACCGACCAGTCCGGCGCGCGCTTCGGCCACCCTCGCGCCGAGCGCGGACGCGCTGAGCGAAAGCTGGGGCAGGCCATGGGTCACCGCGGCAAGCGCGAGCGCGGCATCGCCGTCGTGCACCACCGCCGCACACGTCGGCAGCACGGCCGCGGGCGGGGCAGCGTCGACCAGCTTCACGTTGGCAGGAAGCGAAAGCCCGGCGGGCAATGCGCTCGGCTCCACCGCGCAGACCACCTCGGCATCCACATCGGACACCGCGGCGAACACCGGCTCGAACGCGGAGCCGTCGGTCAGGGAAAGCAGGATCCGGCTCCGTCGTGCTTTGCGGCGCAGCCAGGTCGGCACCACCACCGGGCCGAAGTACGGCACATGCCGCACCGAACGTCCCGGGGATTCCCGGTCCCGCAGCGAAGGCGGGACCACATCGAGCGTCAGGTCTGCTTCGGCCGGATCCGGCTCGTCCAGCGCACCCAGCAGCCGTACGGCCACCGCGGCCACCGCCCGCGCGGCCGCGGTCCCGGCCGGCGCCTGCGCATCCGACACCACGACCTCCGGCCGCCACAGCTTCGCGAACTCGACCAACGCGGCGGATTCGGCGAGCGAGGCCTCGTCCCCGCCCTCGAGATCGACCGCGACGCAACCGGTGCGCAGGATCTCCTCGACGAACGAAGGACGTCCGGCAATCTTCACGTCGTGCCCCGCGGCACGCAGCGCCCAGGTGAGCGGCACCAGGGTGTGCAGCCGGGTCGACGACGACGGCGCGGCCAGGAGTACACGCATGGGATCACTCCAGAATACGGAAACCGGGCCGGCCCGGTGCGGACTTCTCGGCTGCGAGACTATCCACTCCGGACCGACCCGGCGTACCCCTAGAAACCGTTACTGCCCCGGCAGTTTCACCGCTTCGATCGGACTTCGCCGCATCGCCAGCCGGGCGGAGAGCGCGGTGACCGGCCATACGATCAGGAAAATCGCCAGCACCACGGCGAGGAACACCCAGACCGGCCCGGACGGGATGATCTCGCCGGTACTGATCGCCATCGGCAGCACGGTGAACAGCGAGATCACGATCCCGAGCACCAGCCCGGTCACCGACACGATGCCGCCCTCCACGAACAGCATCCGCCGCACCTGCCGCCGGTCCGCACCGGCCAGCCGCTGCGCGCCGAACTCCCGCCGCCGCGCCAGTACCGCCACCGCGAGGGTGTTCACCGCGGCGATCGCGGCGTAGGCGATGGCGAGTACCGCCAGCAGGTAGTTGATCAGCGCCTCGACGTCGGCACTCGCCTGGAAACTCTCGGTGAGCGCGTCGGAATCGCCGACCGTAGTGCCCGGCCAGTTCCCGATCCGGTCGGACAGTGCGGACACGAGCGCGTCCGCGTCGGTGCCCTCGGCGGCCCGCACCAGCACCTGCGAGGCCAGCCCGCTGGTGGTGTGCGCGGTGAGCAGTTCCGCGGGCAGCACCATGCTCGCGTAGCTGGACGGGCTGTCCAGCAGCGCCACCACGGTCACCGGCACCTGCGCCCCGTCACCGAGCCGCATGGTGATCCGGTCGCCGAGCTTGAGCTCGAGGTCGTCGGCGACATCCTCGGGCAGCGCGACACTGTTGCCGCGCAACTGCTCCAGCGAACCCTCGGTGACCTCGGTGGCGAGCACCGTGCCGCCCTGGTCCTGCCCGGCCACGCCGAGCAGGCGCAGCGGGTCGCTGCCGTTGCCGTCGTAGGGCTGCTCGATCCAGCCGGAGCTGGTGACCAGCGGCGAGGCCGTGCCGACGCCCTGCGTGCCGCGGATCTGCGCGAACTCCTCCGGGGAGATCCCGCCCGCGTCCGAGGTGACCACGGCATCCGCCTGCAGCTGATCGGAGTACGCGGCCACCTGCGCCTTCTGTGCGGTGGTCTCGGAGTACACGTTGCCGAGCGCGACCGCGCTGGCGAGTGTGACCGGCGTGAGCACCGCGGCGAAGGCGACCGCCCGCGCCCGCGAGTTGATCACCGCAAGCGTGGCGTCGCGGCCCGCGACCCGGCGGATGAACGGGCCGAACCGGTCTGCCACCCAGGCCATGATCTCCGGTCCGAGCAACGCCACCGCGATCGCCCCGGTCAGCACCGCCGGACCGCCGATCGCGGACGCGGTGTCCGCGGGCATGAACAAAGTGGTCGCGGCGAGCAACACGGTGGCCGCGGCGAACACCAGCGCGCCCATCCGGCGCAACGGGTTCACCTTCGCACCGGGAATCGCGGATTCGGCCAGCGCCTGGATCGGCGACGTCCGCGCCGCGGACAGCGCGGCGAACCACGCCGCGGCGTAGGTGATCGCGAGCGTGGCGACGATCCCGGCCGCGAACGCGATGATGTCCTGGGTGAACGCCAGCTCGTGCGGCACGATGCCGAGTGACACGCTGGTGGCGAAGATCCGGCCGCCGAGCAGGCTGCCCAGCACCGCACCGCACAGCGCGGCGAGCACGCCGACCGCCATCGTCTCGGCGAGCACCATCCGGTGCACTTGTTTCGGCGTGGCCCCGGTCGCGCGCAGTAACGCCAGTTCCTGCTGCCGCTGCCGCACGGTGAGGCTGATCGTCGCCGAGACGACCAGCGCCATCACCACCAGGACCATGCCGCCGAACACCGCGGCGAGCAGGATCAGCGGCAGCTGCCCGGCGTCCACGCCGAGGAATTCCGCCGAGCCACGGTCGTCGCCGGTCAGCACGGTCAGCCCGGGAACCTGGTCGGTGAGCTTTCCGGCCAGCTCCCCGGCGTCCACGCCGTCGGCGGGGAACACCCCGACCAGCCCGACGCTGCCCGGATGCGGGTTGTACCGCTGGGCATCCGCGGCGGAGAAGAAGAAGCCCGGCGCCTGCACGTCCTGCGAGGGCTGCGCGATGCCGGAGACCAGGAAGGACTGCCGCTGGCCGTTGACCGCCAGCTCCACGTTCGCGCCGGCGTGCACCCCGGCCGCGCCCGCGGTCGCCGCGTCGAGCACCACCTGACCGGGCGTGCCCGGCGCGGCCCCTTCGGAAAGCTTGTACCCGCCGAGCGCGGCGGAATCCCAGCCGTGTCCGGAAAGGACGGACGAACCGGAGGCCACCGGCGCACCGTCGTGCAACAACGTCGCGGCGAACGACACGTCCGGCACCGCCTGCCCGACGCCCTGGACCGCGGCGATCTTCGCCACCTGGTCCTCGGGCAGCCCGGCCCGCTCCGCGTACGGGACCACCTGGGACTCTTCGTCCGGCAGCTTGAACCCGGAAGAACCCCCGACCACGATCGGCGCGGCGGCCAGCCGTTGCGGCTGCGCCTTCAGCACGATCGCCGTCTCGAACAACCCGGCACACGCAATGAGCAGCCCGCAGCCGATGAGGATCGCGACGAACGACGCGAGCGACGCCGCCGCGCGGTAGCGCAGGCTGGAAAGCGCGAGGCCGAGCACCACCCGCCGCGAATTCACCGCTGCCCCCTGGCCTGCTTGGCCTGTGCGCCCAGCTGCGCCAGGGTGCCCGCCACCGCCTCCACGCTCGGTGTGGCCATCTGCGTGACGATCTGTCCGTCCACGAGGAACAGCACGTTGTCCGCATAGGACGCGGCGACCGGATCGTGGGTGACCATCACGATGGTCTGGCCCGCGCTCACCAGTTCCCGCATCAGGCCGAGCACCTCGAGCGCGGTGGTCGTGTCGAGCGCGCCGGTGGGTTCGTCGGCGAACACCACCTGCGGGCGGGCGGCCAGCGCACGGGCGATCGCCACCCGCTGCTGCTGTCCGCCGGACAGCTCGCCCGGACGGTGCTTCACCCGCTGCGAGAGCCCGACCCGCGCGATCACCTGGCTCACCCACGCCTGGTCCGGCTCGCGGCCGGCCAGCAGCGTCGGGAGCGTGACGTTCTGCTCCACGTTGAGCGCGGGCATCAGGTTGAACGACTGGAAGACGAAGGCAACGTGCTGACGGCGCAGTTCGGTCAGCTTGGTCTCGCTCTTGCCCTTCAGGTCGGTCCCCACCAGGGTGACCCGGCCCGAGCTCGGCTTGTCCAGCCCGGCCGCGCAGTGCAGCAGGGTGCTCTTGCCCGAACCGGACGGTCCCATCACCGCGGTGAAGGACCCGGCGGGAAAGCCGACGGAGACCCCGGAGAGCGCTTCGACCGCGCTTTCGCCGGAGCCGTAGGTCTTGTGCACCGCGTCCAGCCGGACCGGCGCTTCGACAGAAGTCATCGTGGGCACGTCGTTCACTCCGATCCGCTCCCGGCACCACGGCGGTCCGAGCCGAAGTACCACCACAAGGCGAGCAGGACGCCGCCGACACCGACCGTCCACAACCAGAACGGTGCTTTGAAGGACATGCTGATCAGGCTCATCAGCAGCCAGATCACGAACTGGACGCCACTGACGACGGCCCAGAGGATGGTGACGATCCGGCGAGCGAGTCCGCTCGCGGAGCGGGTCTGTTCGGTGCTCTCCGGCATGAGGCCCCCCAATACGGCTTCGGCGGAGTCGATTAATTGTGCATGGCTTGCACAGTTTAGCGGAAATCCGGCGAACACGGAACCCGGACCCCGATCCGGCCCCGATCCGGGGTGCACACCCGGTTCAGGGGTTGCCTCCCGCCCCCGGCCCAGCCGGTCCGTCCCGGCCGGTGCACCTGCCGATCCGGCCCCGGTCGGGTCACCCGGCCAACCCGAACCACCCGGCTGGTTCACCCAGCGGACCCAGCGGACCCTGCGCGCCCGGGTCACCCGGCCAACCCGGCCGGCCGGCTACCCGGCGGACCCTGCGCAACCGTCCGGAAGTCCGGCGGACCCGCCCGGCCCGGGGTCGTTCAGCGGGTGTCGCCTGCCGCGGCGCGGGTGCGGCGGTCGAAGTCGCGGACGCTCCACACGCCCGCGACCAGCACTCCGCCGCCGAGCAGCACCCACAGCAGCCACAGCGGATCCCATTGGCCGCCGATCACCCCGATGAAGAACCAGATCAGCACGTTCACCCCGCCGACGAACGCCCACAGCCCCGCGGCCAGCCGCGGTGCGGCCTCGAGCAGCGCGGGCGCCGGCGCGTCCGTGCGGCCCTCGACGGCGGCGCGCAGCACCGGATGCGAACCGGCCAGCCGCACCCTGGCCAGCCGACGGGCCGCTTCCTGCCCGTCGTACTGTCCGACGGAGCGGGCGTGCTCGATCTCGGTCGCCGCCAGCTTCCGGTCCAGATCGGTGACCCGTCCGAATCCGAACCGGTTGGTCTCGCTCACGTCCGCTCGCCCCCAGCCCAGATCAGTGTAAGACTTGCACAGTTTACTGAAGGACGTCCCGGAGCGAAAGATGCCGATCGAACCCGACCCGCGTGATCTCCCACCCGGCCTGGCCCCGGCGTGGCTCGGCGGACCGCGCCCGCGGCGTGGCCCGAAACCGGCGCACACCGTCGCCGAGGTGGTGGCAGCCGCGGTCGAACTGGCCGACGCCGAGGGCCTTGCCGCAGCGTCGCTGCCGAACATCGCCGCCTCGCTGGGGCTGACCACCAACGCGCTGTACCGCTACGTCGGGTCGAAGGACGAGCTGATCGCGCTGCTCGCCGACGCCGGATTCGGCCCGCCGCCGGAACTGCCGGAGCCGGACGACTGGCGCGCGGGGGTGCGCGCGTGGGCCGCGGCCGCGCTGGAGCGGTACGCGGCCCGGCCGTGGCTGCTGGAGGTGCCCTACCGCGGCGGCGGGCTGACCCCGCACCGGTTGCGCTGGACGGAACTGCTGCTGGCCACCCTGACCGGAGCGGGGCTGTCCGAAGCGGACGCATTGGGCTGTGCCGAGCTGGTCACCGATCTGGCCCACACCACCGCGGAACGCCGCCGTGCGCTGTCCGGACCGGACGCCGCGGACAGCCCCGCCGAGGAGGTCCGCACCTTCCTGCGGCCCCGGCTGGCCGACGAGGGCTACCCGCATCTGGCCGGTCTCGCCGAGGCGGGGCACTTCCCCGCCCCGGCACCGAACGGATTCGCACTCGAGCGCGCGCTGGACGGAATCGCCGCCCTGCTCAGTCCCGTCCGCTGACCCGCTGGCCGATGAACAGCCCCGCCCGGTCCAGCGCCTCGTCGGCCTCGTCGAGCATCCCGGAGTAGCACTGGAACACGTGCGGTACGCCGGCCACGACGTCCAGGATCACGTCCGCCCCTGCCGCCCGTGCCCGCACCGCCGCCCTGGTCGAATCGTCGAGCAGGATCTCGTTGGTGCCCACCTGGATGAGCAGCGGCGGGAACCCGGTGAAATCGGCCGAAACCGCCGGGCTGAGCAGCGGGTTCCGCGGATCCTGCCCGGCAAGGTAGAGCGCACCGGGACCGGACAGGGATTCGGGGGTGAACATCGGGTCGGCGGCTGCCCTGGTCACCATGCTCTCACCGGTGAGGGTCAGGTCCAGCCACGGCGAGAACAGCACAACCGCCGCGGGCAGCGGCAGTCCCGCGGCACGGGCGGACAGGCAGGTCGTGACGCACAGGCCACCGCCGGCGGAATCCCCGGCGAACACGATGGATCCGGGGTGCACGCCCTGTTCCAGCAGGTCGCGGTAGGCGCTGAGGCAGTCGTCGGCGGCAGCCGGGTACGGCTGCTCCGGGGCCAGCCGGTAGTCGAGGGAAAGCGCGCGGAAGCCGGTCCGGGTCACCAGGTTCCCGGTCTGCGACAGCGCGGTCTCGGGTGCACCGACCACGAACGCACCACCGTGGAAGTACAGGATGGTGCCCGGCCCCGGACCGGCGGCGGGCTCCACCAGCAGGGCACGCCGGCCGCCCAGCTTCGTCTCCTCGGTGCGGATCCCGCCGGGCACCAGCGCCTTGGCCATCAGTTCCCGGAACTCGGCACGGAACTGCGGGACGGATGTGCGTTCCCCCGCCGGACGCGCCCGGACCGCCGCGTCGACCTGCTCCCGCTGTTGCCTGCTCATCGCGTCTCCCTCGTGAAGTCCTGTCCGCCGACCCTATGCCGGGGCAGCCGACCCGCGATCGCGCGGTCAGCGGGTGTCCAGCCAGGTGTGCACGGCTTTCGCGGTGGTTTCGGCGTCCGCGTCGACCAGGCTGAAGTGGTCCCCGGGCACGGTCACCACAGTGTCCGCGCGGTGCCAGGTCGTACGCCAGCTCGCCGGATCGTCGCTCGCCCGTGCCGGGTCGTCGCCGGCCGTGGTGAACCGGTGCTCCGGCTGCAGCAGCACCGTCGGCGCGGACACCACGGGCAGGTCCAGTCCGTCGAGCAGGCCGAGGTAGTGCGCCATCGCGGTGAGCTTGTCCCGGTCGAACGGGCCGTACTGCTCCTCCCGTTCGAGCATGCCCGCGGCCATGTCCGCGACGGTGTCCGCGGTCTGCTCGCCGCCGCCGTCCATCGCGTAGCTGTCCAGCAGGACGACCGCGGCAGGCGCCGGACCGGACTCCTCCAGCCGGGCGGCCAGGGTGTAGGCCAGCACACCGCCGGACGAGTAGCCGACCAGTGCGTACGGTTCGCCGCCTGCGGCCGGCCGCACGCTCGCGGCGAGCACGTCCAGGATGGCCTCCACGTCGGCAGGAACCTGTTCTCCGGTAAGGAATCCCGGTGTCGGCAGCACAGAGAACCCGCGGGTGCCGCGGAATCGTGCCGCCAACTTCGCGTACTGGTACGCGCCGCCCATTGCCGCGGGCGGGGGTACCGCCAGCAGCCGAGGTGCGGCCGGGCCATCGGCGAGTTCGAGTGCGCGGGGTTCCTCGCCGAGGTCGGCCGTGCCGGTGAACTTCGGGCGCAGGTTGGCCGCAGCCGCCAGCAGGGCGATGCCGTCTTCGACCCGGCCACCGCGGACCGCCTCGAAGAACATCTGCCGCAACGGATCTCCTTCCGCCGCAGTGGCAGTACCGGTGAGCACGTCGAGCAGATGCGCGGCAAGACCGGCCGGAGTGCGATGGTCGAACACCACCGACGCCGGCAGCGTGACCTTCGCCGCGCTCGCGATCCGGTTGCGCAGCTCGACCGCGGTGAGCGAATCGAACCCTGCTTCGAGGAAGTGCGCGTCGGGATCGAGTGCGTCGGTGTCCGCGTATCCGAGCAGTCCGGCCGCCTGCTCGAGCACGAACGTGCGCAGCCCCTTCTCGGTCAGTTCCAGTTCCGGCACCGGCGTGTCGACCACGGCGCGCCGCTTCTTCACCGACGTGGCCCGCTGCGCGGCTTCCGCCACCGCGGACTCGACTTGACCCAGCACCACCGAAGCCGCAGCGGCCACCGGGCGTCCGGAGAAGTCCGTGAGCAACAGCGACACCGCATCATCCGCGATCCGGGTCAGCTTGGCGCGCAGGCGTGCCGCACCGGTGGCGAAAAGCCGGAAGTCCTGCCATTCCACCGGGGTTCCGCCCACTGTGGACAGTACCGCGGCGAGCGCAGCCGGGTGCAGGCCGAACCGGTCGGCCCGATCCTCCGGAGCCAGCTCCACCTCGGCGTAGGCCGAGCCGTCGGTGGGTGGCCATTGCGTCAACGGTTGCGGCTCGGCATCGTCATCCTCGGCCAGAATGCCTTCCGCGTGACGCAGCCAGCCCTGGCCGGATCGCGAGTGGACGGTGACCGGACGACGGCCCTCGCCGTCCGGCTCCCCGACGACGACCTGGAGCTGGGTCGCGGTGTCGCCGACGGCGATCGGCACCTCGGTGGCCAGCCGTTCGAGCCTGCCGCAGCCGACCTCGTCCCCGGCGCGCACGGCCAATTCGACGAAACCGGCCGTCGGGAAGGTGTCCCCGCTGGGCCAGGTGGACCGCGAGAGCGATCCGGTGAGGACCACAGTGGACGATCCGGCCACCGTCATCGGCGAACCCGCCAACGCGATGTCGCCGGTCTCCCGACGGGCTTCCATATCGACCGTCGGCCAGTACCGCGAGCGGTGGAACGCGTACGGCGGAAGGGAAACTGCCGCCGGAACGCGGCCGGAGAACATCTTCGCCACGTCCAGCCCGGCTCCGCACACGTGCAGCTGACCGGCAGCCAGCAATACCGCAGCGACTTCGGGACGGTTCTTTCGCAGCACCGGCACGAAGGTGACGTCCTCGGTTCCGTTCAGTGCGGCTTGCGCCGCCGCGGTGAGCACTCCGTCGGTGCCCAGCTCAACGAACCTGGTGGCGTTCGCGACCGGTACGGCGTCGGCGAAGCGGACTGTGCCGCGGCAGTTCGCGACCCAGTGCGCAGGATCGCGCAACTCGTCGGTCACGGTTTCGCCGGTGACCGTGGACACCACTTCGATGACCGGCTTGTCGTAGGCGAGTTCCTCCGCGATCTCTTCCAGCTCTTCGAGGATCTCGTCAAGGAGCGGGGAATGCACCGCACAGTCGATCGCGAGCCGGGTGCTGCGGCGGCCGAGCTCCGTGAAGTGCTCCGCCACCGTCAGCACGTCCGGTTCGGCGCCGGAGACCACCACGGACTTCGGTCCGTTGACCGCAGCCAGCGCGGCTCCATCGGTGAGCAGCGGCCGCACCTCCTCGGCGCTCGCCTCGACCGCGACGACCGCGCCCGGCCGGGTCTCGGCCATCAGCTGACCCCGATGTGCGACGAGCTTGACCGCATCGTCCAAAGTGAACACTCCGGCCAGATGCGCGGCCGCGATCTCGCCGACCGAGTGTCCGATCAGCACGTCCGGACGTTGTCCCCATGACTCCAGCAACCGGTACAGCGCCACCGCGAACGCGAACACCGCGGCCTGGCTGAACTGCGTGCGGTCCAGTAGCTGCGCGTCGACCGATCCGTCCTCGGCGAACATCACCGCCCGCAGCGAGTGCCCTAGATGCGGATCGAACTTCCCGGAGATCCGGTCCAGTTCGTGCGCAAACACCGGGAAGGCGTCGTACAGCTGCGCACCCATGCCGGCGTGCTGAACTCCCTGGCCCGGCAGGAGGTAGGCGGTACGGCCGCCGGAGCGGGCACGGCCGGTCACCACTTCGTCCGAAGTGGACAGATCGGTCAGTGCGGCCCGCAGCTGCGCAAGGTCCGAACCGAGCACTGCGGCGCGATGCTGGAAGAGCGGGCGCCGGTTCGCCTGTGCGTGAACCAGCTCGAGCGCAGTCAGCGACGGGTTCCGGTCCAGATGCGCCAGCAATGCCGTGGCCTGGTCCGGTAGTGCCGCGGCGGTTCGCGCGGACAGCACCAGCGGTGGCAGCACGCCGCCGGGGTCGGCGCGTTCGGCGACCTCGGCCGGCTCCGCCGCGGGTGCCTGCTCCAGGATCACGTGCGCGTTGGTACCGCTGTAGCCGAAGGCCGACACGGCGGCACGGCGCGGCCGGGCCACCTCCGGCCAGTTGCGGGTCTCGTCCAGCAGGCGCACGGTTCCGGCTGCCCAGTCGACCTCTCGGGTCGGCTCGGTGACGTGCAGGGTCGGCGGAAGCACGCCGTTCTGCAGTGCCTGCACCATCTTGATCACCCCGGCCACGCCCGCGGCGGCCTGGGTGTGCCCGATGTTCGACTTCACCGACCCCAGCCACAACGGCCGGTCGGCCGGTCGTTCACGGCCGTACGTGGCCAGCAGCGCGGAGGTTTCGATGCGGTCGCCCAACGGGGTGCTCGCACCGTGCCCTTCGACAGCATCCACTTCGGACGGTTCGAGCCCGGCCGCGGTCAGCGCCCGGCGGATCAGCCGCTCCTGCGCCGGAGCGCTGGGTGCGGTGAGGCCGTTGGACGCGCCGTCCGCGTTCACCGCGCTGGACTTCACCACCGCGAGCACGTCGTGTCCGTTCCGGCGGGCATCCGCGAGCCGCTCGACCACCAGCACGCCGACACCTTCGCCCCAGCCGAACCCGTCGGCCGCGGCGGAGTAGGGCTTGCACCGGCCGTCGCGGGCCACCGCACCGTCCACGAACTGGGCGAACGGGGCAGGCGAGACCAGCGCGGAAACCCCGGCCACCAGCGCCAGCGAGCAGTCGCCGCCGCGCAGCGCCTGCGTTGCCTGGTGCAGTGCGACCAACGAGGACGAACACGCCGTGTCCACCGAAACGGCCGGTCCTTCCAACCCGAACGCGTAGGCGACGCGGCCGGAAACCACGCTGCTGAGCGCGCCGGAACCGCGGTAGAGCCCACCGCCCTGTTCCAGCGCGTCACCGGGGTCGTAGTCCGACTGCATCACGCCGACGAACACCCCGGTGGTGCTTCCCTTCAGCGACACCGGATCCACCCCGGCGTTCTCCAGCGCGACCCACGACGACTCCAGGAGCATCCGCTGCTGCGGGTCCATCATCACGGCCTCGTTCGGGCTGATGCCGAAGAACGCCGCGTCGAAGTCGGTCGCGTCCGGTACGAACCCGCCCTGCGGGGTGCCACCGTCCGGCGCAACCTGCGGCAGCCAGTGGTCCATGTCCCACGCCCGGTCGAGCGGGAAATCGCCGATGCCGTCGCGGCCGGCGGCCACCAGCTCCCACAGCTGTTCCGGTGTGCCGACGCCGCCCGGGAAGCGGCAGGCCATGCCGACGATCGCGATGGGTTCGTCGGTGCCGGCCAGGACGGGTCCGGCGTCCGGCGTCGCCTCGCCGAGGTCGCCGAGGTCGCCGAGCAGCGATTCGTGCAGGTGGGCGGCCAGAGCACCGGCGGTCGGATGGTCGAACACCAGTGTCGCGGTGAGGCTCAGTCCGGTGACCTCGTTGAGCGTGTTGCGCAGCTCCACCGCGGTCAACGAGTCGAAGCCGAGGTCCTTGAACGCGCGGTCGGCGTCGATCACGTCGGCCGAGCTGTGCCCGAGCACCGCAGCCGCGTGCTGCACCACCAGCTCCCGCAGATAGTCCGGGCGCTTGTCCGCGGGCAGCCGGATCAGCTTGCCGAGCAACGAGTCCGCGCCCGCTTCGCGGTCGGACACCGTCCGTCGTGCCGCCGGGAGCAGGCCACGCAGCACATCCGGCACGGACCCGGCGGCCCGCCAGGCGGCCAGGTCCAGCTTCACCGGGACGAATCCGGCACCGGCCGAGCCGACCGCGGCGTCGAACAGCGCCAGCCCCTCCTCCGCGGAGAACGCGCCGAGACCGTGTTTTCCGGTGGTGTCCCCGGCCATGCCTGCCGCCGATTCCCACATCCCCCAGGCGAGCGAGTG
Organism: Amycolatopsis ultiminotia; assembly: GCF_039536925.1. NCBI lineage: Bacteria > Bacillati > Actinomycetota > Actinomycetes > Pseudonocardiales > Pseudonocardiaceae > Amycolatopsis > Amycolatopsis ultiminotia. The sequence continues at coordinate 400,799 of NZ_BAAAZN010000006.1, forward strand.
CGCCGGTTTGCCCTCGGCCCGGCGATGTCCGGCCAAGGCGTCGAGGAAAGCGTTTGCGGCCGCGTAGTTCGCCTGCCCGGGTGCGCCGAGCACCCCGGCGGCCGAGGAAAAGGTGACGAACGCGGAGACCGCACCGGCGAGTTCGTGCAAATGCCAGGCGGCGAGCGCCTTCGGGTCGAAAACGCCGTCGATACGGGCCGGGGTGAGTGCGGACAGCACGCCGTCGTCGAGCACGCCCGCCGCGTGCACCACCGCGGTGACCGGGTGCTTCTTCACCAGCCGGGCGACCGCCTTCCGGTCGGTCAGATCGCAGGCGGCGAGGATCGGCTCCACGCCGAGCCCGGCCAGCTCCTCGACCAGTTCCGCTGCACCGGGCGCCTGCTCCCCTCGACGGCTCACGAGCAGCAGCTTCCGCGCGCCCTGGCGGGCGAGATGGGTCGCGACGAGCCGTCCGAGTGCCCCGGTGCCGCCGGTGAGCAGCACGGTTCCGGCCGACCAGTCGACCGGCTCGGCGGGTTCGGGCACGGCTCGCGCCAGCCGCGGGACCCATACCTCGGCACCGGACACTCGGACCGCCGACTCGTCACCCGCGGCGATCGCAGCGAGCTGGGCATCCGTGGGCGTACCTTCGACCAGCACGAGCCGGCCCGGGTTCTCGACCTGGGCCGAGCGGACCAACCCGGACACTGCGGCGCCGGCCAGGTCACTGCCGGTCACCACGAGCAGCGGTCCGGCCTCTTCGGCAAGCTTCTCCTGCACCGTCGCGAGTGCACTGTGCACAGCGGTTTTCGCGGCCCTGGCGTTGTTTCCCGCCTTGGCCCGGTAGACCTCGTAGCCAGTCCCCGCCGCTTCGGGCAGCGTTGCCGGGATCCACTCGACCTGGAACAGCGAGTCCGAACCGCTGGGCACCGCACGTGCCGCGGCGAGCTGCTCGTCGCTGATCCCGCGCAGCTGCAACTTGCCCACCCGGGCCACCGGAGCACCGGTCGTGTCGGCCAGCCGCACCTCCACCGCCTGTGCGCCGGACGGACGCACGTGGACACGGAGCGCAGCGGCCCCGGTCGCGAACAGTTCGACGTCCGACCACGCATACGGCAACGTGGTCCCTTCGCCCGCAGCGGCGCTGAGGCCCACGGCATGCAGCGACGCGTCGAACGCCGCCGGGTGCAGGCCGAACGCTTCGGCACTGAGCCGATCCTGTTCGGGTAGTGAGACCTCGGCGTAGACGTCCGCACCGTGCTGCCACGCCGCGCGCAGGCCTTGGAACACCGGCCCGTAGGCCATTCCGCCGTCGGCCAGCAGGTCGTACATGCCCTCGACGTCGATCGCCTCGGCGCCGGTGGGCGGCCATTCGGCGAGATCGAACGTCGCGCCGGTCGCGGCGGGAGCGAGGGTGCCGTCGGCGTGCCGGGTCCAGCCGGCCGCGGTGGCGAGATCGTCGGGTCGTGCGTGGACACTGATCGGCCGCGTGCCGTCCGTGGCCGGGGTGCCGATGCGCACCTGGATCCGTGCCGAACCCTTCGCGGGCAGCACGAGCGGCGCATGCAGCGTCAGATCCCGGACACGGCCGCAGCCGACCTCGTCCCCGGATCGCACCGCCAGCTCCACGAACGCGGTGCCGGGCAACAGGATCGCACCGCCCACCAGATGGTCGCCGAGCCAGGGGTGGGTCGCCGCGGAAACCCGGCCGGACAGCACGATGCCGTCCGCGTCCGCGAGCAGCGTGGCCGCACCGAGCAGCGGATGGTCGACCGGATCGAGGCCCATGGAGGTGACGTCACCCGCGCCCGCCTCCACGTCCAGCCAGTAGCGCTGACGCTGGAACCGGTAGGTCGGCAAGTCGACCTGGCCCGCGCCGCGAGCGGCGAAGTGCGCAGCCCAGTCCGGAACCACGCCACGGACGTGCAGCGTGGCGAGCGCAGTGACCAGCGCGACGTCTTCCGGCACATCGCGCCGCTGCGCGGGAACGGCGACGGCGTCGTCCGCGGACTGCGGAACCACCGCAGTGAGCGGACCGTCCGGCCCCAGTTCCAGGAACCGGCGCACGCCCTCGGCGGCGAGCGAACGCACGGCGTCGGCGAACTGCACCGGCTCACGCACGTTCCGCACCCAGTACTGCGGGTCGGCCAGTTCCTCGTCGACCTCCGTACCGGTCACACTGGACACCACCGTGATCGACGGCCGTGCGTAGGTGATGCTCTCTGCCACCTCGCGGAACTCGGCGAGCATCGGCTCCATCAGTCGCGAGTGGAACGCATGCGACACCTTCAACCGCGTCGTGCGACGACCGGCGTCGGTGAACTTCTCCGCCACGGCGAGCACCGCGTCCTCGGCTCCCGACAGGACCACCGAACGCGGCCCGTTCACCGCGGCGACATCGACCGTCCGTTGTGGATCGTGCGTGGCAACTTCCTCCGGCGTGCCTTCGACCGCCACCATCGCGCCGCCCTCGGGCAGCGCCTGCATCAACCGGCCACGAGCTGCGACGAGCTTCGCCGCGTCGGCGAGCGAGAACACCCCGGCGCAGTGCGCGGCAGCGAGCTCACCGATGGAGTGCCCGCACAACGCATCGGGCGTGCTCCCCCACGATGCGGCCAAGCGATACAACGCGACTTCGAACGCGAACAGCGCGGCCTGGGTGTTCCCAGTCCGGGCAAGCGCTTCCGCGTCCTGCTCAATTACCGTCCTAATCGGACTGTCGAGATGCCGGTCGAGTTCCGCGCAGGCAGCCGCGTACGCCTCGGCGAACACCGGGAACGCCGCGGCCAGCTCGCGCCCCATCCCGAGCCGCTGCGAGCCCTGGCCGGAGAACAGGAACGCGACCGTTGCGTCGCCACGAGCCAAACCGGTCACCGCGCCGGGCTCACCATTCGCGAGCGCGGTCAACGCGGAGCGCAGCTCCTCGGCGGACTTCCCGACCACGGCAGCGCGGTGGTCCAGGTGAGTACGCGCGGCGCCGAGCGTGCGGGCGACGTCGAGCAGCGGCAAGTCCGGGTGCGCACCAAGGTGCTCGGCCAGTACTTCCGCCTGCGCACGCAACGCCTGTGGCGTACGGCCGGACAGCACGAAAGGCACTGCGGCACCGTCCCGCGGAGCTTCCTCGATCGCCTCCGGATCCGGGGCCTCTTCGAGGATCACGTGCGCGTTGGTCCCGCTCAGCCCGAAGCACGAGACGGCCCCACGGCGCGGCCGGTCGGCCCGCTCCCACGGCCGGGCCTCGGTGAGCAGCTCGACCCGGCCGGCAGTCCAGTCCACCTGCCGGGTCGGCTTGTCGACGTGCAGGGTTTTCGGCAGTTCGCGGTGGTTCAGCGCCAGCACCAGCTTCAGCACCCCGGCCACCCCCGAGGCGGCCTGGGTGTGGCCGAGGTTCGACTTGATCGAGCCCAGCCACAGCGGTTCTTCGCGGTCTTGGCCGTAAGTGGCGAGCAGCGCGTGTGCTTCGATCGGGTCGCCGAGCTTGGTCGCGGTGCCGTGCGCCTCGACCACGTCGACCTCGTCCGGCTGCAACCGCGCGTTCGCGAGCGCTTGGCGGATCACCCGCTGCTGCGCCGGCCCGTTCGGCGCGGTCATACCGTTCGAGGCGCCGTCCTGGTTGATCGCGGTGCCACGCACGAGGGCGAGCACCGGGTGCCCGTTGCGACGCGCGTCGGACAGCCGCTCCACGAGCACCATGCCGCAACCCTCAGACCAGCCGGTGCCGTCCGCGGAATCGGCGAAGGTGCGGCAGCGCGCGCTACGGGCGAGCGTGCCGTCGAGGGAGAACTCCACGAACGTGCGCGGGCTGGACATCACCGAAACACCGCCGGCGAGCGCGAGCGAGCATTCCCCGCTGCGCAGTGCCTGCACCGCCAGGTGCAGCGCGACGAGCGAGGACGAGCACGCGGTGTCGATGGTGACCGCGGGGCCTTCGAGCCCGAAGGTGTAGGCGAGCCTGCCCGAGATGACCCCGGACGAACCGTAGCTGCCCTGGTAGTTGTGGTACATCGTGCCGGCGAACACACCGGTCGCAGTGCCCTTCACCGAATGCGGCGCGATCCCGGCACGTTCGAAGGCCTCCCACGAGGTTTCCAGCAGCAGCCGCTGCTGCGGGTCCATCAGCAGCGCCTCGCGCGGGCTGATGCCGAACAGATCGGCGTCGAAATCCAGGGCGTCGTACAGGAAACCGCCTTCGCGTACGTAGCTCGAACCGGGACGCTCGCCGGTCGGGTCGTAGAGCCGGTCGATGTCCCAGCCGCGGTTGGCCGGGAACTCGCCGATGGCGTCGACCCCGCCGTGCAGCAACTGCCAGAGTCCGTCGGGGGTGTCCGCACCACCGGGGAGACGGCAGGCCATCCCGACGATCGCGATCGGCTCGCGCGCGGCTTCGGTGAGCTTGCGGTTCTTCTCGCGCAGCCGTTCGGTCTCCTTCAGGGACGCACGGAGCGCACCGACCAGCTTGTCTTCGGAGTTGCCCACGTGTCCTCGTTCCTTCCACGTCGATCCCGCCGGACCGCTGTGACGATACGAGCGCGCGCCCGGTGCGACCCACCCCTAACCGCCCCTGGCCGCGCCCGCCGCCCGGTGCGCCAAGGTCCGCTTTAGACGGTCTTTAGGGGTTGTCGCAACCACCGGCCGGATGACAGATTTCCGGGACGTTCCAAGCAATTCCATCGGCTCGTTTTCGCTGGGAGTTCGCATCGGGCGGACTAGGACTGGGGATCGGTATGCACACGTTGACACGCAGGCTTCTGGTCGTGGGAGCGCACGGCGACGACGAGACGCTCGGCGCGGGCGGCACCATCGCCCGGCTCGCCGACGAAGGCGTCACCGTCTCGCTCTGCATCCTGACCAACGACGACGGTTCGCGCTCGGTGAGCGGCACCGGGATCGTCAACCGCACCGCGGCCATCGAACTGGCCGCGAAAACCCTCGGCATCGAACGCGTGCGGGTACACGAGTTCGGCGACAACCGGCTCGACACGGTCAGCCACCTCGAGCTCAACCGGGTGGTCGAACAGGAGGTCCGCGAGTTCGAGCCGGACACCGTCTTCAGCACCAGCATGTGCGATCTGAGCACCGACCACGCGCTGGTCAGCCGCGCCGCACGGGTCGCGGGCCGTCCCGGCAAGGGCCCGGTGCGGGAGGTCCGCACGTTCGAAATCCGCTCCGCCACCGACGTCGGGGAGGCCTCCGGGCTGCCGGTCGCCTTCCGGCCGAACTGCTGGCAGGTACTCGACGAAACCCACCTGGAGCGCAAGATCGAGGCGTTGCGCGCCTACGGCAAGGAGCTCGAACCGTGGCCGCACCCGCGCAGTGAACGCGGTGTCCGCGCACTCGCCGAATACCGCGGCTCGCAGATCTCGGCCGGGCTGGCCGAGGCGTTCGAAATCGTGCGCAGTGTCCGCTGAACGCTGTTTTCCGACCATTTCCGCTACCATTTTCACTGCCCTGCCAGAAACGGGTGAACCGGGATGACCAGTACTGTCGCTGAATACGAAACCACTGTCGAACGTGCCAGACTCACCTCGGTCGCGGTGATCGGGATGGGTTACGTCGGCCTGCCGACCGCACTCGGCCTGCACGCGGGCGGGGTCGAGGTGATCGGCATCGACCTGTCGCAGAACCGGCTGGACGCGATCCGCACCGGCGAGGTCGACCTGATCGAGTCCGACCACCGCCGCCTGGAGAAGGCGGTGCACCAGGAAGACTTCCGGCTCACCACGGATTCCTCGCGGATGGCCGAGGCGGACGCGGTGCTGGTGTGCGTGCCGACCGGCCTCGACGAGTACCTGATGCCGGACCTGCGCCCGCTGGAGAGCGCGTGCGCGGAACTGGTCACGCACGCCCGCCGCGGGCAGACCCTGATCCTCACTTCCACCAGCTACGTCGGCACCGCACACCGGCTGCTGGTGAAGCCGTTGACCGCCAAGGGTTTCACCGTCGGACGGGACCTGTTCGTCGCGTCCAGCCCGGAGCGGATCGACCCCGGCAACAACACGCACACGCAAGCCGAAACGCCGCGCGTGCTCGGCGGTGTGACCCCGATGTGCACCGCGATGGCACAACGCGTGATCAACGTGCTCACCCCGGCCGTGCACTGCGTCAGCTCCCCCGAGACCGCGGAGATGACCAAACTGTACGAGAACACCTTCCGCGCGGTGAACATCGCGCTGGCCAACGAGTTCGCCGAGATCAGCGACGGATTCTCGATCGACCCGATCGAGGTGATCGACGCGGCGGCCAGCAAACCGTACGGGTTCATGGCTTTCCACCCCGGCCCCGGCGTCGGCGGGCACTGCATCCCGTGCGATCCGCACTACCTGCTGTGGCAGCTGCGCGCCACGCAGAGCAACGCGCCGCTGGTCACCCAGGCCATGCACGCGATCGCGGAGCGGCCGAAGCAGGTCGTGGAGCGGGTGCTGAACACGCTCTCGCACGAGGGCAAGGGCATGTCCGGTACCCGTGTGCTGGTGGTCGGGGTGACCTACAAGCCCGGGGTGCAGGACGTGCGTTCGTCGTCCGCATTGGACATTCTCGACCTGCTCGCGGCCAAGGGCGCGAAGGTCGGCTACCACGATCCGCTGGTGCCGAACGTCCGCGTGACCGGAGGTTCGCTGGACAGCGTCGTTGATCCGGACGGCCGGGACTGGGACGTCGTGCTGATCCACACCGTGCACCCCGGACACAGCTACGACTGGATCACCCGCTGTCCCACCGTCATCGACGCCACCTACCGTTTCGACCGCGCGCTGTACGCGAACTGAGAGGAAAAAACGTGCGTTACCTCATCACGGGCGGCGCCGGCTTCATCGGCTCCCACCTCACCGAGCACCTGCTGGCGCGTGGCGACGAGGTCGTCGCGCTCGACAACCTGAGCACCGGCACCATGGACAACCTCGCGGGCGTGGCCGGGCACCCCGGTTTCCGGTTCGTGCGCGGCTCGATCACCGATCCGTCCGCGATCGAGGCGTGCATGGCGGGCATCGACGCGGTGTTCCACCTCGCCGCGGCGGTCGGCGTGTTCACCATTCTCGACAAGACGCTGGACAGCCTGCGCACCAACCTGCACGGCACCGAGCACCTGCTGGACGCGGCGCTGCGCCACGACGTGCCCATCCTGGTCGCCTCCACCAGCGAGATCTACGGCAAGAACACCGCCGACGGCCTCACCGAGGACGCCGACCGGATCATCGGCTCGCCGCTGAAGAACCGCTGGTCCTACGCCGAGGCCAAGGCGCTCGACGAAACCTTCGCCCACCTCTACGCGGTGGAACACGGCCTGCGCACAGTGATCGTGCGCCCGTTCAACACCGTCGGCCCGCGCCAGACCGGCCGCTACGGAATGGTCATCCCGCGGTTCGTCACGCAGGCGCTCGCCGGTGAGCCGATCACGGTGTTCGGCGACGGCCAGCAGACCCGCTGCTTCTGCCACGTGCACGACGTGGTGCCTGCGCTGGTCGAACTGCTCTCGGACGAATCGGCGCACGGCAAGGTGTTCAACCTCGGCAGCACCGAGCAGACCACCATCTCGCAGCTGGCCGAGCGGGTGATCGCGGCGGCCGGATCGTCGAGCACCATCTCGAAGGTGCCCTACGAGCAGGCCTACGGCGAGGGGTACGAGGACATGCAGCGCCGCATCCCGGACTGCTCGCGGGCTCACCAGCAGATCGGCTTCACCCCGACCCGCACGCTGGAGGACATCATCAACGCGGTGATCGCCGACCGCCGCAGCTGACCGTCTCCTGGTGAGCGGCGGGATCCTTGCCGATCCCGCCGCTCACCCAGGTCCGGGCCCCAGTTTGCGGTAGATCGCCGTCAAGTGGACTGCCACGGCGTTCGCGGAGACCCCCAGTGCCTCCGCGATCGCCGGGGCCGGAGTGCCGGCCGCGGCGAGTTCGGCGACCCGCAGCTCGAGTTCGGTCAGCACCACCGGAGGAGTCCTCTCTTCGGATTTCACTGCCCGCTGCCGGCTCCGGCCAGCTCGCCCGCGAGCGCACTGCGCCCGCCGACGCCGAGTTTCCGGTACACCCTGGTCAGATGCTGCTCCACAGTGGACACCGTGATGTACAGCGTTTCGGCGATCTGCCGATTGGTCCGCCCGTGCGCAGCCAGCTCCGCCACCCGCAGCTCGGCCTCGGACAACGCGGTGGCCGCCGCACTGTCCGGATCCGGCTCGGGCCGCGGCGGCGGTGCGGGGCTGGCCGCCACCGGCCGTGCCACCACCGCACGCGCCACGCCCGGCCTCGGCACCCGCACCGGTTTCACCAGGCCCGCGGAGCGTTCCGCGCGCTGGCCGAGCTGGTTGATCGCCCGCACCGTGCGGGCCAGTTCGAGCCGGTCACCGGAGTCCTTGAACCCTTCCGCGGCCCTGCTCAGCAGTCCGTGGCGAGCCGCGGCCTCCCCGGCGAACGCGAGCACACGCAACGCCGAGGCCCGTGAATACCCGTCGGTGGGCGCGGTTTCGGCGAGCTGCTGTTTGGCCAGCTCGACCGCGAGCGTCGGATTCCGCAGCCGCAGGTTCGCCTCGGCGAGGTCGGTCCGCCACGGTGCGACCGCCGGCAGCTCGAGCCCGCGGTCACGCAGGAACCGTTGGCACTGCTGGAAGTCGCTGACCGCGGCCAGTCCACGATTGGTCGCGAGGTGGAACTGCCCGCGGGCTCGGAGGAACCGTACGCCGCCGAGGGTGTCGAACACCGTTTCCGGCAACGGCTGGCGCAGCACCGCGGCCGCGGCCTTGAACGCACCGGCGGCAGTCTGCGCGGCCAGCAGTGTGGCGAGCGGGTAGCAGATCGCGACGCCCCAGTTCGGCCCGTCGAGCAAGGCCAGCGCCCGGTTCGCCGCGTCCGCGGCTGCCGCCGGTTCGCCCCGGCGCAACAGCAGGCTCGCACCCAGTGCGTCGAGCACCGCCTTCCAGGTCACCGCGCCGCGGTACTCGGCTTCCTCCGCGAGCGAGGTGCACCATCCTTCGGCCCGGTCGGTCCGGCCGTCGTAGGCAAGCGCGAGGATGGCCGTGGCCAGTGCTTCCAGCGACGTGTCGGACAGCCGGCAGTTCTGCAGGATGCGCTCGGCGCTCGCGGACGTTTCCTCGGTGCCGCCGTTGCGCCAGACCGACGCCAGGGATTCCGCGGTACGCAGCCAAGGATCGCTGGGATCGGCGGACATCGGCACCGTGGTGCCGTAGTGCCAATACGCGGCGAGCGTCAGCTCCGCGGCGGTACGCGGGTGCAGTGGTTCGAGGTCGTCACCGAGCCCGGCCACCGCGGCTTCGAACGTCTCCCGCTCGCCGAACCACAGCGACTGGCGTACGAGCGCGAGCCGGTCCGACTGGTCCAGCGAATCCCCGGCTTCGCGCAGGGTGGCCAGGTGCGGCGCGGCCGCCGCCGGGTTGACCCGCCAGGTGATCTTGGCCAGCAACTGCGCGATGCTCTGCTGTTCCCACGGTGCCGTGGCCACCGACGCGGCAAGCCGCAGGCACCGGGTGGCGAACTCGACGTCGTCGCCGAGCATCACTTCTTCCGCCGCCGCGACGAGCGCCGGCAACGCCCAGTCCGCCTCGGCTGCACCGGCCGCCACGAGATGCCGCGCGACTTCGGGAGCAGGCAGGCCCCGTGCGTGCTTCACTTCGGCGGCGCGCGCGTGCAACCGGACCTTTTCCGGTCCGCGCAACCCGCCGACCACTGCGGCGGCGGCCGGCTGCTGCCGGAACCGCACGCCGTCGACGAGACCGGTTTCGGTGAGCAGGCCGGTGGAGGTCTCCGCATCGAGCGGATCGACGCCGGCGACGGTGGCCACGGCTTCGGTGGTCACGTCGGTGTCCAGCACCGCGATCGCCGTCGCGACCTCCCGCAGCGGTGAACCGTAGCGGTGCAGCAGCCGTTGCACCGCCTCGGAATACACCGAACCGTGGTCGACGCTGCTGTGGTGCGCATCGACGAGTGCGTTGACCAGCAACGGATTGCCCGCGCTGAGCCGGTGGATCTCCTCCGGCAGCCCGTCTTCGTGGTCGCCGGCGACCAGCTCCGCGATCGCCGCCACGGTGAACGGCGTCAGCTGCACGTGCCGGTGCGGCTGCGCCGCAAACGGCAGTCCGTCGCCGCAGTACCAGCTGTCCGGATGCGTGAGCACCAGCAGCAGCGCCGCCGAGCGCGCCCTGCGCTGCAGACGCAGCAGCAGCCGCGCGGAAGTCCCGTCCACGTGCTGGAGGTCGTCGACCGCGATCAGCACCGGCCGCTGCCTGGCGAGCCGATGCAGTGCGTTGCACAGCGCGGCGATCCGGTCCCCCTCGGCGCTGGTGTACTCGGCGGCCACCGCGGACGGCAGTGCCGGGCTGGCCAGCAGCTGGTCCAGCACCCCTCCGTCGATCTCCCGTTCGTCGGCCGCACCGGCTGCGGTCAGCGTGAGCACGCCCAGTTCCCGCGCCCGTGCCACCGCCTGGTGCTGCAGTTGTGTCTTCCCGCTGGCAGGTCCTCCGCCCACCAGCACCGTGTCACCCGTTCCCGCGTCGCATTCGATCAACAGCCCCTCGACCAGCGCCACGGTTTCGGGTGGCTCGGTGCGGCGGTTCTGCCCCCAGTTCTCGCCCATCGCAAGCTCCTCGACCCGACGGTCCTGCTTCTCTGCAGGAAGAACCGTGGCAGCCGACCCCTAAGTGCAGCCAACCGCGATCTAAAGTCACTCGAACAGGTGAGACCGGCTACTCGGCGTCGCGACGGCGGTAGGGGTTGCCGCCGGCCCGCCCGGTCCGAACACTCCTGAAACTGTGACTGTCCTGAGCGAAACCGGCGTGAGCCGGTGGATCCGGCGTTTCCACCCGTCCGGCGGCGCCCGTGCCCGCCTGGTGTGCCTGCCGCACGCCGGTGGCTCGGCGACCGCGTACTTCCCGTTCTCCCGCGCCGCCGCCGAGGCCGTGCCGGACGTCGAAGTGGTCGCCGTCCAGTACCCCGGACGGCAGGACCGCCGCGGTGAGCCCTGCTTCGACGACGTCGGCGCGATGGCCGACGCGATCGCCGACGACCTGCGTCGGTGGGCGGATCTGCCACTGGCGTTGTTCGGCCACAGTATGGGCGCAACCGTCGGTTACGAGGTCGCCCGCCGGCTGGAGGTGCGGGGGACGCCGCCGCTGGGGCTGTTCGCCTCCGCCTGCCGTGCCCCCTCCGTGCATCGGATCGAGTACGTGCACCAACGCGACGACGAGGGTCTGATCGCCGCGCTGAAGGAGCTGAGCGGCACCGACGCCGGTGTTTTCGGCGACGACGAGCTGCTGCGCATGGTGCTGCCCGCGGTCCGTGGCGATTACACCGCGGTGGAGACCTACCGGCACCGTCCCGGCGCGGAACCGAGCTGCCCGATCCAGGTGCTCACCGGCGATCGGGACCCGGTGACCAGCCTGGCCGATGCGGGCGCCTGGCACGCGCACAGCACGGCGTCCACAGCCGTGGAAGTCCTCCCCGGTGGGCACTTCTACCTGCACGAACAGCTGCCGCGCGTGTTGGCGGTGGTGGCCGCCCGGCTGGCCGAATGGCGGCCGGGAAACCCGCCCGGATGAGGGTGGGGAAACCCCATCCCGGGTTCAGGTGCGCACCCCATGGCCGCGGGCACCGGATTCGGCGAAACTGGTTTCAGCAAGGACGAGGACCACAACTCCCGGAGGTCAGTCATGATGGCGATCACCACCGCTCCCGGTGTCACGCAGCGGATGCTGGCCAACGGCCACCTGGAACTCACCTGCCGCGAAAGCAGCCGCCACATCGAATGCGAGCCGGTGGCGGCCGCCATGTGGATCGCGCTGAAGCAGCACAACGGCGACATCGACCAGGCCGCCGAAGTGCTCTCCGCGCTGTGGGAAACCGACCCCGAGGACACCCGCTACGACCTGATCGCACTGGCCGGCTCGCTCTGCTCGCTGGGCATGGCCCAGGAGGACTGAACCGGCTGCCCCGCGGCTCGGCGTGCCGCTCCGCCGGTCCCCCCGGATGCACAGGTGGCCAGGAACTCCGGCCCGGCGCGGGTGAGCTCAGGACCGGCGCCGGCCCGGCCGGAGCGGGAGCTTCCGTTCGGCCGGTTCGAGACCACGCAGCGCCACCATTCCGTGCAGCGCGAGCAGCGGTTTGAGGAGCAGCCACTCACCGGGGCGATAGTCGTGCGCGGGCACCAGCTTCCCGGCCAGATCCGGACGACGGCGCCGCAGGTAGGCACGGGCCTTGAACGCGTGCGCGGGCTGCGAGACGAACTTGATCCGGTCGACGTCCTCGAGCAGCGGAAGCACATTCGTGACGTTCTCCCAGGTCGTCCTGCTGGTGTCCTCGATCAGCACGTGGCCGTCGAAGCCCAGCACCGACCTCGCGTAGCCGGCCATCAGCCGGGCCTCCGAGACATCGTCGCCGTCCGCGCCTCCGCTGAAGATCACGCGGGTGTCCTGGCCGCGGCCGTCGCGGACGGAGCGGAGCCCGGCACGGACTCGCCAGCGGTTGACGAAGTTCGCCGTCGGCCGGGGGTTCCGATACCCCAGCACGACGACGGCCTCCGAGACACCTTCGCCGGTCTCCACCACAGCGCGCGACCGGCGCCAGTTCCACCATTCGCCCCAGACCAGCACTGCCACCGCCGCGGCCGCCGCCAATCCCGTCCGCTCCAGCATGCAGCCGACCCTAAGGGATGTCTCGTGTCTGGTGGGGTTGGTGATCAGTTGGTGCGGGGGATGTTGTGCAGGTGTGCGATATCGGAGACGGTGTCGTCGAGTGTGCTGGCGGCGCGGCGGTAGTCGCGCGGTGTCTTCCAGCACTTCATCCGCGCCGGGGCGTGTTCGATGCGGGCGCGGATCGTGTGGTGGCCGGCGTTGAGGTCTTCCTGCCGGCCGGGCAGATCGCTGCCGTCGGTGATGACCGGGTGCCGTGCCAGTTCCTGCACGATTCCGGAGTCGCGGTAGACGGTGCAGCCGTTGCGGTTGCCCGGATGCGCGTCGCCGGTGGTGATCACCAGCCGGGTGTCGGCGTCGACCGCGATCTGCACGTTCCCCGGGTACCGGTAGTTTGTCGCCGGTGCCGCCGACCGGTGGTCCCGTGTCGGCGCCAGTGTGCTGTCCATGACCGCGACCGCGTCGATCCGGCGTGTGCGGACCGGGCCCGGCTCCAGCCCCGTGAACGGGGCAATCCGCTCCGACCGCGACGCCGAGATCACCTGCACCACACCATGACCAACACACCCAACCGACCCACACCAGATTACGCGACGTCCCCTAGCCCGAACGGTCCGGCGTGGCCGGCCGGAATGGGGCTGCCGGTTTCAGCGGGCCTCCAGCTCCTCGTCCAGCAAGGCGAACAGCTCATCGGCACTGGCCTCGGCGACATCCTCGTCCGGGGTCAGTCCTGCTGTCATCGCCTTCAACCGCGCCAGTACGCCGTTCAGCTCCGCCGGCTGCAGCGCCCGCAGCGCCTCCTCCAGCGCGGCCAGGTGCGCCTCCACCGGCGATGGTCCCTCCGCCACGAGGTGCTCCGCGAGCACCTGTACCGACGGATAGTCGAAGATCACCGTGGCCGGCAACCGCATCCCGGTCACCGTGTCCAGCCGGTTCCGCAGCTCGATCGCGGTCAGTGAGTCGAAGCCCAGTTCGATGAACCCTTTACGTGGATCGACCGCATCCGCACGCTCGTGACCGAGCACCACCGCGGCGGTACTGCACACGAGATCCACCGCGGCTCGCAACCGCTCCGCGCCGGCGAGTGCCATGACGCGGGCCCAGGAGTCGTCCGTCGTCTCGGCTCGCCGCCTGCCACCCCGCACCAGTCCGCGCAGCATCGCGGGCACGCTGTGCGCGTCCGCTCGCAACCCGGACATGTCCAGCCGCACTGGCACCAGTGCGGGCTGCGTCGTCCCGAACGTGGCGTCGAACAGCTCCAGACCGTCGGCAAAGGACAGTCCGAACACACCCGAGCGCGCCATCCGGATGAGGTCGGTGTCGGCCAGTTCACCGGACATCCCGCCCTCGGACCACAGGCCCCACGCCAATGACACCGCGGGCAGCCCGGCCGCGGCGCGGTGGTGCGCCAGCGCGTCGAGGAACACGTTCCCCGCCGAGTAGTTCGCCTGCCCGGCCGCGCCCAAGGTGCCGCCTGCCGACGAATACAGGACGAACGCCGCCAGGTCCATCGACGCGGTCAGCTCGTGCAGATGCCAGGCCGCGTCCACCTTCGGCCGCAACACGGTGTCCATCCGCTCCGGGGTCAACGACAGCAGCACCCCGTCGTCCACCACCCCGGCGGTGTGGATCACCGCGGTCAACGGGTGTTCGGCGGGAACGCCGGCCAGCAGTCCGGCAACGGCGTCCCGCTCGGCGAGGTCGCACGCCTCCAGCGAAACCGTCGCACCCAGCTCTTCCAGCGAGGCGACGAACTCGGCAGCACCGGGCGCGGCAGGTCCCCGGCGGCTCGTCACGAGCAGGTGCCGCACACCGCGCTCGGTCACCAGGTGCCGGGCGATCAGCCGGCCCAAAACCCCGGTACCGCCGGTGACCAGGACGGTTCCGTCCGGGTCGAGCGACGCGGTGACCGGCTCCGGGGTGAACTTCACCAGCCGGTGCACCAGCACCGCGCCGTCCCGGACGGCAACTCCCGGTTCGTCCGCGTACATCGCGCCGAGCACGGCACCCACCGGCACCGGCCCGCCGTCCACGTCCACGACCATGAACCGCTCCGGATACTCCAGCTGCGCCGTGCGGAGCACGCCCCACAGCGCGGCGTGCGTCAGGTCGTCCGCGCCTTCCTCGGGGCGGGTCGCGATCGCGCCGGAGGCAACGACCACCAGGCGAGAAGCAGCCAGCACATCCTCACCGACCCAAGCCTGCGCCAGCGCGAGAAGCCGGTGCGCAGCCTCGCGCGCACCCTGTGGCGTGGCCGATTCCGGTGCGGCGAACGGGACATACACCACGTCCGGTACCGCCGCGCCGGCACGAATCGCCGCGATCAACGCATCGAGGTCCTGGTGAGCCTCACCGCCGAAGCCGAACACGTCGGTGCCCAGCACCGCGGCCGTGACGCCGGTGACGTCCGCACCCTGCCAGGGCAGCCATTCGACCCGGAACAGCGAATCATCGACGGCCGAACGGGCCTTCGCGGCAAAAGCATCGTCCGCGATCGGCCGCAGCGCCAGGGATTCGACGCTCAGCACCGGCGCACCCGCCGGATCGGTCGCGGTCAGCGAAACGGTGTTCGCCACCTCCGACGAGATCAGCACCCGCAGGTTCGCCGCACCACTGGCGTGCAGCGAGACGCCGGACCAGGCGAACGGCAGCACCGGCTTGTCCTCGGTCGGCCCGGCCAGCCCGATGGTGTGCAACGCCGCGTCGAGCAACGCGGGATGCAGCCCGAACGCACCGGCATCGGCGTGGTCCGGCAGCGCGACCTCGGCGGCCAGCACCTCACCGGCCTGCCAAACCCGGCGCAGCCCGGCGAACACCGGACCGTAGTCGAAGCCCTGTGCGGCAAGCTGGTCGTACCGATCGGTCACGTCGAGCTCGGTCGCGCCGGCAGGCGGCCATTCCGCCGCAGCCGCCGGAACAGCAGCCGCCGGAACAGCGGCCGCCGGCGAAAGCCGGCCGTTGCCGTGCTGCACCCACTCCTGGTCACCCTCGATCTGGGAGTAGATGCCCAGCGCCCGGCTGCCGTCGTCCTGCTCCGCACCGACCGTCACCTGCAGCCGCGCCGAACCGCCTTCCGGCAGGACCAACGGCGCGGCCAGGGTGAGTTCATCCAGGTGCGCACAGCCGACCTCGTCCCCGGCCCGCACCGCCAGCTCCACAAATGCGGTGCCCGGGAACAGCGCGGCTCCCTGCACCACATGGTCGGCCAGCCACGGCTGGGCGCTCAACGAGAGCCGGCCGGTGAGCACCGCCGCACCGGAATCCGCCGTGACCACGACGGCTCCCAGCAGCGGATGCGCCGCCTCGCGTTGCCCCGCCTCGGCGACCCCACGAACACGGGCACCGGTCGGGTTGTCGAGCCAATAGCGGCTGCGCTGGAAGGCATACGTCGGCAACTCCACCACATGCGCACCGGAGTAGAACGCCGGATAGTCCACAGTGGCGCCGAGCGTGAAGAGCGTCGCCACCGCGCTCGCCGCCGACTCGTCCTCAGGCCGATCCTTGCGCAGCACGGGAACGAACGTGGCCCGGTCATCCGAGCCGAGGCAGCTCTGTCCCATTGCGGTGAGCACCGCACTCGGGCCGACCTCCACGAAGCTGCGCACGCCATCGTCGAGCACCGCGCGAACGCCATCGGCAAAACGCACCGCAGCACGTACCTGACGCACCCAGTACTCCGGCGTGGCCAGATCCGCACCTGTCTCCACTGTGGACACAATCGGTACCGAAGGCGCGGAGTAGGTCAACGTCCGGGCAACCGCCGCGAACTCCTCGAGCATCGGCTCCATCAGCGGCGAGTGGAAGGCGTGGGAGACCTGCAGCCGCGAGGTCCGGGAGAACTTCCCGGCCACGGCAAGCACTTCGTCCTCGATCCCGGAGAGCACCACCGAATCCGGCCCGTTGACTGCCGCGACGGCGACGCCGTCGGTGAGCAGCGGTCGCACCTCGTCCTCGCGCGCCTGCACGGCCACCATCGCGCCACCGGACGGCAGCGCCTGCATCAGCCGTGCCCTGGCGGAGACCAGCGTGCACGCGTCGGCCGGCGAAAGAACTCCCGCCACGTGTGCCGCGGCGAGTTCCCCGATCGAATGCCCCAGCAGGTGCGACGGACGGACTCCCCACGACTCGAGCAACCGGAACACCGCGACCTCGACCGCGAACAACGCAGGCTGGGTGTACCCGGTCTCGTCCAGCCGCTGCGCGTCGGCAAGCAGCTCACGCAGCGGCACGTCCAGATGCCGGTCGAGTTCGGCGGCCACCTCGTCGAGCGCCTCGGCGAAGGCGGGGAACGCCGCCGCCAGCGCCAGCCCCATCCCGGCGCGCTGCGCGCCCTGTCCGGTGAAGAGGAAAGCCACCCGGCCCGGTTCGGCCACGCCTTCGACCACTCCCGCCGGGGTGCGCCCGGCGGCGTACTCGGCCAACGCCCGCATCGCAGAATCCCGGTCCGCAGCAACGACTCCGGCCCGATACTCGGCGAACGTCCGGGTGCCGGCCAGCGAAAGCCCCAGATCGGCCGTCGAGGCGACGGCCGATCCGGCGAACTCCGCGAACCGCCCCGCCTGCGCCCGCACCGCCTCCGGAGAGGACGCCGACAGCAACCAGGTCACCGGCGACGCGTCCGCCGATGGCTCCGGCACCGGGTCGCCCTGCTCCAGGATCACGTGTGCGTTGGTCCCGCTGATCCCGAAGGACGAAACCCCGGCCCGCCGTGGACGTCCGGCATCCGGCCACGGCTGCTCCGCACGCAGCAGCGCGACCGTGCCGTCCGCCCAGTCCACGTGTGGCGACGGTTCGTCCGCGTGCAACGTCGGAGGCAGCACGCCGCGCCGCAGTGCTTCCACCATCTTGATCACGCCACCGACCCCGGCCGCGGCCTGGGTGTGCCCGACGTTCGACTTGAACGAACCGACGTACAGCGGCCGCTCGGGCGTGGCGGCCTTGCCGTAGGTGGCGATCAGTGCCTGCGCTTCGATCGGGTCGCCCAGTTTCGTGCCGGTTCCGTGCGCCTCCACCGCGTCCACATCGGACAGGTCGAGTTCCGCGTCGGCCAGCGCCGCCCGGATCACCCGCTGTTGGGCGGGACCGTTGGGCACGGTGATGCCGCTGGAGGCACCGTCCGAGTTGACCGCGCTGCCACGCAGTACGGCCAGCACGTGGTGCCCGTTGCGGCGAGCGTCGGAAAGCTTTTCCAGCAACAGCATTCCCGCGCCCTCCGAACAGCCGACGCCGTCCGCGCCGCTGCCGAACGCCTTGCAGCGCCCATCGGAGGAAAGCCCGTGCTGCTCGCTGAAGTACACGAACATGTCCGGCGTGACCATCACGGTCACCCCACCGGCGAGGGCCAGCGAACACTCACCACGCCGCAGTGCTTGTGCCGCCTGGTGCATCGCGACCAAAGAGGACGAACACGCCGTGTCGACCGACACCGACGGGCCTTCGAGGCCGAGGGTGTAGGAAACCCGTCCGGAGATCAGGCTGCCATCGCTGCTGCCCGCACCGTAATCGTGATACATCACCCCGGCGAACACCCCGGTGCTGCTGCCCCGCAAGGTCGACGGCACGATCCCGGCACGCTCCACGGCCTCCCACGCGGTTTCCAGCAGCAGCCGTTGCTGCGGGTCCAGCGTGCGGGCTTCCCGTGGCGAGATGCCGAAGAACTCCGGCTCGAAATCGGCGGCGTCGTAAAGGAAACCACCTTCGTTCGAATAGGACGTACCGGGCCGGGTGCCGGTGGGGTCGAAAACCGCGCCGACGTCCCAGCCGCGGTCGGCCGGGAACTCGCCGATCGCGTCGGCTCCCCCGGCGACCAGATCCCACAGCTGCGCCGGGGTGCGCACCCCGCCGGGATAGCGGCAGCCCATGCCGATCACCGCGATCGGCTCGTGCTGCTGCGCGGCGAGGCGCCGGTTGTCCTCCCGAAGCCGTTCGTTGTCCGTCATGGACTGCCGCAACGCGGCCACGATCTGCTCGGTCGAAGGCGCTTCGGTCACTGGGACTCACCCCGTTCGTCAGTGCCGGTGCCGCCCATCGCCGAGCGGACCAGGTCGGCCAGGTCCATCGCCGCGACCGCGGACGCGGCTTCGTCGGTGCTGCCGTCGGTGCCGTTCCGCGCGGCCGGCGTCTCCTCCGGTTCCGGAGCCAGCTCCGCCAGCAGGTGCCTGGCCAGCGGGAGCGGACTCGGGTAGTCGAAGATCACCGTGGCCGGCAAGCGCAGCCCGGTCGCGGCGCCGAGCCGGTTGCGCAGCTCGAGAGCGGCGAGCGAGTCGATGCCGAGATCGGTGAAGCCCTTCTCCGGCCCGACCGCGGACGGATCGTCGTAGCCGAGCACCGCCGCCGCGTGCTCGCACACCAGCTCCAGCGCCGCCGTGTCGTGCTCGTCCCGCGGGAGGGTGGCGAGCTTGTCCGCGAATCCGGTCTCCGGGGCAGCCGCCGGCGCGCCGGCGTTCCGGCGAGGTGCCGTGGTGACCAGGCCCCGCAGCAGCGGGGCCATCCGGTCGGCTTCCTCGAGGCCGGTCAGCCGCACCGGAACCAGCGCCGGTGCCCCGGCCGCCAGCGCGGCGTCGAACAGCTCCAGGCCCTCGTCCGCGGGCAGCTCCGCAACGCCGGACCGGGCGATGTGCGCCAGATCCACCTCGCCGTCGGTGCCTTCCCACGGGCCCCAGGCCAGTGCCGTCGCCGGAAGGCCGCGGGCCGCGCGGAACTCCGCCAGCGCATCGAGGAACACATTGCCTGCCGCGTAGTTCGCCTGACCGGCAGCGAGCAGCAGACCGCCGGCCGAGGAGTAGAGGACGAACGCCGCGAGGTCACGTTCTGCGGTCAGCTCGTGCAGGTGCCAGGCCGCGTCGACCTTCGGCCGCAGCACGGT
Organism: Amycolatopsis ultiminotia; assembly: GCF_039536925.1. Taxonomy (NCBI): domain Bacteria; kingdom Bacillati; phylum Actinomycetota; class Actinomycetes; order Pseudonocardiales; family Pseudonocardiaceae; genus Amycolatopsis; species Amycolatopsis ultiminotia. The sequence goes on from NZ_BAAAZN010000006.1 coordinate 420,277, forward strand.
CTCGACCTGCTCCGGAGTGAGCGCGTTCAGTACCGCGCTGTCCATCTGGCCTGCTGCGTGCACCACGGCGGTCAGCCGCGGCAGCGTGTCGAGCAGCTGGGCGAGCTCGGCCCGGTCGGTGACCTCGCACGCGGCGACGGTCACCTTCGCACCCTGTTCGGCCAGCTCGTCGGCGAGCTCCTTGGCACCCGGTGCGTCGAGGCCCTTCCGGCTCGTGAGCACCAGGTCACGAGCACCGCGGGCGACCAGGTGCCGGGCCAGCAGGCCGCCGAGCAAGCCGGCGCCGCCGGTGATCAGCACCGTGCCGTCCGGATCCCATTCGAGCGCTTCGCCGACTTCCGTGACCCGGGCGAGCCGGGGCACGCGGACCTCACCGCGCCGGACGACCGCCTCCGGCTCGCCGGCGGCCACCACCGCGGGCAGCGCTCGTGCCGACTCGGCAGCGTCGTCGAGATCGACGATCTGGATCCGGCCCGGGTGCTCGGCCTGCGCCGCGCGCACCAGGCCCCAGACCGGCGCCTGCGCCAGGTCCGGTTCCGCGGTCGCCACCGCGCCACGGGTGAGCACCAGCAGCTTCCCGTCCGCCGTACCGAGCCAATTCTGCAAGCGCGACAACGTTTCCTGCACCGTCGCGTGCACCCGGGCAGGCACCTCGCCTGCCGCGGAAACCACCGGCAGGACCAGGACGTCGGCCGAAACCGGTTCGTCGTGCACCGGAACGCCGAGACCGAGATCGTCCGCGCCGAGCACGGCCCAGCCCGCCAGCGAAGGAACCAGCCGTACGCCGGACGCCGGCTGCCAGTCGATCCGGTACAGCGAGTCCGGCACCTTCGTGCCGAGCTGTCCTTCCGAGACCGGCCTGGTGACCAGCGAAGCAATCCGGGCGACCGGAGTACCGGCAACGTCGGAGAGGGACAGCTCCGAACCGTTGTCCGTCTTGCGCACCCGCACCCGCAGCGCGGCGGTACCGGTGGCGTGCAGTTCGACGCCGTTCCAGGCAAACGGGATGGTCGTCTCGGTCAGTGCCTTCGGCCCGCCCGGCACCAGGAAGTCCGTCGCGCCCAGAGCCGAATCGAGCAGCCCCGGGTGCAGTCCGAACTCGTTCGCCGCAGCGCCGTCGGGCAACGCGACTTCGGCGAACACCTCGCCGTCGCGCAGCCACACCGCCCGCAGGTTGCGGAAGGTCGGACCGTAGCCGAACCCGAGCCCGGACAGATCGTCGTACAGACCGGTCAGATCCACCGCCTCGGCCCCGGACGGCGGCCACTCGGTCAGCCCGGCGGCGGCCGGCTGCGGTGTGCCGGTGGTCAGCGTGCCCGCAGCATGCCGGATCCAGCCCGCCTCGGCACGCGAGTGCACCGACAGCTCACGGCGGCCGCTCGCGTCCGGCGCGCTGAGGACCACCCGCAGGTCGACGCCGCCCTCGGGCAGCAACAGCGGCGCCTGCTGGGTCAGTTCCTCCAGCACGTGGCAACCGACCTGGTCACCGGCGTGCATCGCGAGTTCGACATATGCGGTTCCGGGCAGCATGGTGCGGCCCATGACCACGTGATCGGCCAGCCACGGCTGCGTCGCGGTGGAGAGCCGTCCGGTGAGCACCGCGCCACCGTCGGGAAGCTCCACCAACGCACCCAGCAGCGGGTGCGCGGCGGACCGGGCACCGAGCGAGGTGACGTCGCCACCGCGTTTCGTGGCCTCGAGCCAGTAGGACTTGTTCTGGAAAGCGTAGGTCGGGAGATCCACTATGGACGCACCCTGGCCGGAGAACAGCGCCCGCCAGTCGGCCTTCGCACCGCGTGCGTACAGCGTGGCCAGTGTGCTGAACACCGTCGGCACTTCGGCCCGGCCCCGGCGCATCGCCGGTACCTGCACCACCCGGTCCGGCCGGTCGGCGACCGCGGTGTCGCATTCCCTGGCCATACCGGTCAGCACCGCGTCCGGGCCCAGCTCCACGAACCGCGTCACACCTGCGGCGAGCAGCGAGCCGACGCCGTCGGCGAACCGCACCGCTTCCCGCACGTGGCCGACCCAGTACTGCGGCGAGCACAGTTCGGCGGCGGTCGCGATCCGTCCGGTCACATTGGACACCACCGGGATCGACGGGGCCGAGTAGTCCAGCGTCCGCGCCACCGTGGCGAATTCGGCCAGCATCGGCTCCATCAGCGAGGAGTGGAACGCATGCGAGACGACCAGCTGCTTGGTCCGGTGGCCGGCCTCGGAGAAGCCCGCCATCGCCGCCCGCACCGAATCCTGCGGACCGGAGATGACCACCGACCGCGGGCCGTTGACCGCCGCGATGTCCACCCCGGCCGGCAGCGCGTCACGTACCTGCGCTTCGGTGGCCGCGATCGCGGCCATCGTCCCGCCGGACGGCAGCGCCTGCATGAGCCGGCCACGGGCGGCGACCAGGGCACAGGCGTCGGCCAGCGGGAAGACCCCGGCGACGTGCGCCGCGGCCAGCTCACCGATCGAGTGTCCGGCGACGTAGTCCGGCGCGAGGCCCCAGGACTCCACCAGCCGGTACAGCGCGACCTCGATGGCGAACAGCGCGCACTGCGTGTAAGCGGTCTGGTTGAGCAGTTGTCCGTCGTCCGAACCCTTCTCCGCCCAGATGACCTGCTTGAGCGGCACCTCGAGTTCCGCGTCGAAGAGCCCGCAGATCTCGTCGAAGGCACCGGCGAAGGTGGGGAAGGCGGCATACAGCTCACGGCCCATCCCCGGCTGCTGCGCGCCTTGACCGGTGAACAGGAACGCGGTCAGGTCGGCCGCGCTCTTCGTGCCGGTCACCGTGCCCGCCGGGGTACGGCCCTCGGCCAGCCCGTCGAGCGCCTTCAGCGCGGCTTCACGGTCGGCGGCCAGCACCACCGCACGGTGGTCGAGCGCCGCACGTCCGGTGGCCAGCGAGTAGCCGACGTCGGTCAGGTCCAGCTCCGGCTTGGCCCGCAGGTGCGCGGCCAGCCGTGCGGCCTGGTCGGCGAGTGCCTGGCCCACCGAACCCGCCAACGGCAGCGGAACCACCGGCAGCGCAGGTGCGGTCCGCCGGTTGTCCTCGGCCGGGGCAGGCGGCGCCTCTTCGATGATGATGTGCGCGTTCGTGCCGCTGATGCCGAAGGACGAGACGCCCGCCCGGCGCGGGTGCCCGTTCGGCAGCCACGGCCTGGCCTCGGTCAGCAGTTCGATCTCACCGGTGGTCCAGTCGACGACCCGCGACGGTGCGTCCACGTGCAAGGTCTTCGGCAACACGTTGTGCCGCAGCGCCTGCACCACCTTCATCACGCCGGCGGCACCGCCGGAGGCCTGCGCGTGCCCGATGTTCGACTTCACCGAACCCAGGTACAGCGGGCGGTCCCGGTCCTGCCCGTAAGTGGCCAGCAGTGCCTGCGCCTCGATCGGGTCACCCAGCTTGGTGCCCGATCCGTGCGCCTCCACCGCGTCCACATCGGAGGGAAGGAGCCCACCGGCGGCCAGTGCGGCATGGATGACCCGTTCCTGCGACGGACCGTTCGGCGCGGTGAGGCCGTTGGACGCCCCGTCCTGGTTCACCGCGCTCGAACGGACCACGGCCAGCACCTCGTGCCCGTTGCGCTGGGCGTCGGAGAGCCGTTCCAGCAGCAACAGGCCCGCGCCCTCGGCCCAGCCGACGCCGTCCGAGGCGGCCGAGAAGGATTTGGACCGCCCGTTCGGCGAAAGCACGCCCTGCCGGCTGGAATCCACGAACAGGTCCGACTGGGAAAGCACGGTCACGCCGCCTGCCAGCGCCAGCCCGCATTCCCCGGCCCGCAGCGCCTGCACCGCGAGGTGCAGCGTGACCAGCGAGGACGAGCACGCGGTGTCCACCGTCATGCACGGCCCCTCCAGCCCGAGCAGGTAGGAGATCCGGCCGGAGACGACCGCACCCGAACTGCCGTTCGGGATGTAGGCGGCGACGTCGGCCGGTGCACCGGGTGCCCGGCTGCCGTAGTCGTCGTACATCGCGCCGGTGAAAACGCCGGTCAGGCTGCCGCGCAGGGAGCTCGGGTCGATCCCGGACCGTTCGATGGCCTCCCACGCGGTCTCCAGCAGGAGCCGCTGCTGCGGGTCCATGGCCATCGCCTCGCGCGGGCCGATGCCGAAGAACGCCGGGTCGAACTCGGCGGCATCGTGCAGGAACCCACCCTCGTTGGCGTAGGTCTTGCCGCGTTTGCCCCGTTCCGGATCGTAGATGCCCTCGACGTCCCAGCCGCGGTTGGTCGGGAACCCGCTCACCGCGTCGACCTCGTCCACCAGCAGCTGCCACAGATCCTCCGGCGACCGCACGCCACCGGGGTAACGGCAGGCCATGCCGACGATCGCGATCGGCTCCTGCATCGAAACGTTCGTCCGCGCCGTGGTGGCCGGGGTCTTCGTGACCGCACCGAGCAGCTTGCCCTGCACGAAGTCCGCCACCGCCTTCGCGGTCGGGTGGTCGAAGATGAGCGTCGCGGGCAGGGAAAGCCCGGTGGCCGTACCGAGCAGGTTGCGCAGCTCGACCGCGGCCAGCGAGTCGAAGCCCAGCTCCTTGAACGCCCGTGTGCCGTCCACTTCGGACCTGTCCGGGTAGCCGAGCACGGTCGCCACCTGGGTGCGCACGAGATCAAGCAGTACCCGGTCCCGTTCGCTCTCGCCCAGTGCGGCCAGCTCGGCGGCCAGCGCGTTGTCGTCGGCAGCCCTGGCTGCCTTCGCCACCCGCCGGGCCTTCGGCGGCACGAAGCCGCGCAGCAACGCGGGCAGTTCGTCGGTGCGGGCACGGAGTGCGGCAACGTCGATCCGGAGCGGAGCGATCACTGCGTCCGCAGTGGACACTGCCTGGTCGAACAGCGCGAGACCCTGTTCTCCGGTCACCGCGGGCAGACCCAGCCGGGCCATCCTGGCGAGATCGGCTTCGGCGAGGTCCCCGCCGAGGCCGGTGTTCTCCGCCCACAGGCCCCAGGCGAGCGCGGTCGCCGGAAGCCCGGCGGACCGGCGGTGCTCGGCGAGCGCGTCCAGGAACGCGTTGGCCGCCGCGTAGTTCGCCTGACCGGCAGGCAGCACCTGACCGCCGGCCGAGGAGAACAGCACGAACGCCGACAGGTTCCGGTCCGCGGTCAGCTCGTGCAGATGCCAGGCCGCGTCGACCTTCGGCCGCAGCACGGAATCCAGCTGGTCCGCGGTGAGCGAATCGAAGACGCCGCTGTCCGCGGTGCCCGCCGCGTGCACCACTGCACTGAGGTCGGACAGCGAGCCGACGAGCTGCTCGACCGCCGTCCGGTCGGTGACGTCGCAGGCCTCGATGGTCACCGTGGCACCGAGATCGGCCAGCTCTTCGGCCAGCTGCTGCGCGCCGGGAGCGTCGCTGCCCCGGCGGCTGGTGAGGACCAGCCGCGCCACGCCGTGCTCGGCGACCAGGTACCGCGCGAGCAGACTGCCGAGCCCGCCGGTACCGCCGGTGATCAACACCGTGCCGGAACCCCACGGTGCACCGGCGGATGCCTCGGTGCGCACGTACCGCGGCACCAGCACCGAACCCTTGCGGATCGCGGCTTCCGGCTCGGCCGAGGCGAGTACTGCGGCGATCGTGTCCACCGAGGTGTCGATGTCGGCGTCCACCAGGAAGATCCGGCCGGGGTGCTCTGCCTGCGCTGCGCGGGCCAAGCCCCACAAAGCACCCTGGCTGACGTCCACAGTGGAGTCAATCGGGGCAGCGTCGTCGGTGACGACCGCGAGCTTGGTGCCCGCGAACCGCGGTTCGGCCAGCCATGCCTGGATCTCGGCGAGCAGCCAGGCCGCCTTGCCGCGAGCCACCTCGGGAACCTCGCCGTGCTGTCCCGGCGCGGACAGCGTGACGACCCCTGGCACCGGCTCGCCCCGGTCCACCGCGGCGATCAGGTCGGCGAACCCGCCGTAGGTGGCGGCAACGCCGATCCGGCCACGACCGACCGCGACGACCTCGCCCGCCTCCGCGGCCGGCACCGGTACCGGCTGCCAGCCGATCTTGAGCAGCGAACCGGCGACCGGATCGGCGGGCGGCGCGGAAAGCTCGGCCCGCACCGGGCGCGACACCAGTGATTCGACCGACGCCACGGGGTGCCCCTCGCTGTCGGCGACCTCGATGGCGGACAGCTCGTCACCGTCCAGCCGCACGATCCGTACCCGCAGCACCGAAGCACCGACCGCGTGCAGGGTCACGCCGTTCCAGACGAACGGCAGCAGCGTCGAACCGTCCGGGTCACCGAGCAGATCCGCGTGCATCGCGGTGTCCAGCAGCGCCGGGTGCAGACCGTAGGCGCCCGCGGTCGACGCGGCCGGTTCCGGCAGTGCCACCTCGGCGAACACCTCGTTGCCACGGCGCCAGGCGGCCTTGAGGCCCCGGAACGCCGGGCCGTAGCCGTAGCCGCGTTCGCCGAGCCGCTCGTAGGCACCCTCGACCGGGATCGGGGCGGCACCCGGCGGCGGCCATTCGGTCAGCCCCGCCGGTTCCGGACGCGCCGCGGTGGAAAGCGTGCCCAGCGCGTGCTGGGTCCACGCACCGTCCACCGGAGCGTTCGCCGGACGGGAGAAAACCGTGACCGGACGACGGTCGCCGGCAGCCGGACCGACCACGACCTGCAGCGCGACCGCGCCGTCCGGCGGCAGCACGAGCGGCGCCTGCAGCGTCAGCTCTTCCACCACCGGATGTCCAACCTGGTCACCCGCTGCGACGGCCAGTTCCACGAATCCGGTGCCAGGCACCAGGATCGCGCCCTTCACCACATGGTCGGCCACCCACGGCACCGAACCGGCCGACAACCGTCCGGTGAGCACAGTGGTGTCCGAACCGGACAGTGCCAGCACCGCGCCGAGCATCGGATGCGACAGTGGCTGCTGGCCGACCGCGCTCACGTCACCGGACGGCGTGGCGTCCAGCCAGTAACGCTTGTGCTGGAACGCATACGTCGGCAGGTCGAGCCGGATCGGGCCGTCACCGAGCACCGGGCCGAGCTTTGCCGCGCCGCGGATGTGCAGCCGGCCGACCGCGGCGAGCGCGGTGCGCACCTCGTCCTGGTCTCGCCGGCCAAACGGGACGAACTCGATGTCCTCGGCGGTGTTCTGCGGGCCGAGCGCGGACAGCACGCTGTCCGGCCCGATCTCCAGGAACGTCCGCACGCCGCTCTCGGCCAGCGCGGTGACCGCCGCACCGAAGCGCACCGCCTCGCGGACGTGGGTGACCCAGTACTCCGGCGAACGCAGCTCCTCGTCGGTGGCCTGCAGTCCGGTGACCGTGGAAACGATCGGGATCTTCGGTGCCGCATAGGTGAGTCCTGCGGCAACCTCGCGGAATTCCGCGAGCATCGGCGTCATCAGCGGCGAGTGGAAGGCGTGGCTCACCCGCAGCCGCCGGGTCTGCACGCCCTCGGCCGCTCGTTCGATGTCACTGATCGCGTCCGCCCCGCCGGAAACCACGACCGCGGCCGGGCCGTTCACCGCGGCAATGCTGACGTCGTCCTCGTGCCCGCGCAGCAGTTCACGCACGACGTCCTCGGGAGCGGAGATCGCGACCATCGCGCCCCGCCGTTCGGTGAGCGAGCCCATCAGCCGGCCACGAGCGGCGACCAGCTTCGCCGCGTCCGCAAGCGACAGGACGCCCGCGACGTGCGCTGCGGCCAGCTCGCCGATCGAGTGCCCGGCCAGCGCATGCGGCGTGATGCCCCACGACTCGGCGAGCCGGAACAACGCGACCTCCACCGCGAACAGACCGGTCTGCGTGTACTGCGTCTGGTCCAGCAGGCCGCGGTCAGCCAGCTCGGTGGTGCCGAAGACGACGTCACGCAGCGGTACGTCGAGCAACGGATCGATGGCGGCACACGCCGCGTCGAAGGCAGTCGCGAACGCCGGATAGCTCTCGTACAGCGCACGGCCCATCCCGACGCGCTGCGCGCCCTGCCCGGAGAACAGGAACGCGAGCTTGCCGTCGGTGACCTGGCCGCCCTCGGCTTCGCCGGCGGACAGCGCATCGAGACCGGCAGCCAGCTCGGCCGTGGTCTCGGCGACCACCACCGCACGGTGCTCCAGTGCGGACCTGGTCCCGGCGAGCGAACGGGCCACCTCGGCGACCGGCACGTCCTCGTGCCCGGCCAGCCAGGAACGCAGCCGGGCTGCTTGCCCCTGCACCGCAGCCGCGGACCGGCCGGACAGCGCGACCGGGACGACGGTCCGGGTCTCCGCGGGCTGCTCGGCGGTGCCCTCGGGAGCCTGCTCCAGGATGATGTGCGCGTTGGTGCCGCTGATCCCGAACGAAGACACCGCGGCCCGGCGTGGCCGCTCGGCCTGCCACTCGCGCCGCTCGGTGAGCAGCTGCACCGCACCGGCGTCCCAATCCACCACAGTGGACGGACGGTCGACGTGCAGCGTCTGCGGCAGCTGTTCGTGCCGCATCGCCATGACCATCTTGATGATGCCCGCGACCCCGGCGGCGGCCTGGGTGTGGCCGAGGTTGGATTTGATCGAGCCCAGCCAGAGCGGGTTGTCCGCCGCACGGCCCTGCCCGTAGGTGGCCAGCAGGGCCTGCGCCTCGATCGGGTCGCCGAGAGTGGTACCGGTACCGTGCCCCTCCACTACGTCCACTTCGGACGACGTGAGCCCGGCGTCGGCGAGTGCCTTGGCGATCACGCGCTGCTGTGACGGACCGTTCGGCGCGGTGAGGCCGTTGGAAGCGCCGTCGTGGTTGACGGCGGAGCCACGCAGTACCGCGAGCACCGGGTGCCCGTTGCGCTGCGCGTCGGAGAGCCGCTCGACGAGCAGCATGCCCACGCCCTCACCCCAGCCGGTTCCGTCGGCCGCCTCTGCGAACGGCTTGCACCGGCCGTCCGCGGAAAGTCCCCGCTGGCGGCTGAAATCGACGAAGGTGTCCGGAGTGGACATCACGGTCACGCCACCGGCGAGCGCGAGGGTGCACTCCCCCCGACGCAGCGCCTGGACTGCCCAGTGCAACGCGACCAGCGACGACGAGCAGGCAGTGTCCACCGTGACCGTCGGTCCCTCCAGCCCGAGCGCGTAGGACACCCGGCCGGAGACGACGCTGGCGAGGCTGCCGTTGCCGAGGTATCCCGCGATGTCGTCGGGAACCTTGCCCAGCCGGGTGCCCCAGTCGTGGTACATCACGCCGGCGAACACTCCGGTGGCACTGCCACGCAGCGAAACCGGGTCGATCCCGGCCCGCTCGAAGGCCTCCCACGACGTCTCCAGCAGCAACCGCTGCTGCGGGTCCATGGCCGCCGCCTCGCGCGGGCTGATCTCGAAGAAGTCGGCGTCGAACTCGGCCGCGTCGTGCAGGAACGAACCGTGCTTGACGTAGGAGTGGCCGGGTTTGCCCTGCTCCGGATCGTAGAGTGCATCGAGATTCCAGCCGCGGTCGGACGGGAACTCCGACAGTGCTTCCGCGCCATCGGCCACAAGCCGCCACAGGTCTTCCGGCGTCTCGATGCCGCCGGGGTAACGGCAGGCGAGGCCGACGATGGCGATCGGCTCCTGCAGGTCGGCGGTGGTGACCGGCGCGACCGGCGGTGCCGGGGCGAGCCCGGTCAGCCGCGAGGAGAGGTATTCGGCCAGCGCCCGGGGTGTCGGGTAGTCGAACACCAGCGTGGCAGGCAGCCGCATACCGGTGACCGAGTCCAGGATGTTGCGCAGCTCCACCGCGGCCAGCGAATCGAAGCCGATCTCGCCGAACGGGCGGGCCGGACTGATCGCGTCCGCACCGTCATGGCCGAGCACGGCCGCGACGTGCGTGCGCACCAGGTCCAGCAGCGCCCGGTCACGGTCGGCCTCGGCGAGGTGCGCGAAACTGCCGGCAAACTGCTGCTCCGGCGTCAGCTCACCGGACGGCAGCGACGCGGCGACGCGGCGGCGACCCGCGGGGACGAGCCCGCGCAGCACCGCCGGAACGTCCTCGCCACGGGCCCGCAGGGCGGCCCGGTCGACGCGGGTCGGCACCACATTCGGGGCGCCGGTGCCCAATGCGGCGTCGAGCGCGGCCAGGCTTTCCGAAACCGACAGCGGCGCCAAACCCAGCCGCGCGATCCGATTTCGGTCTACTTCGGACAGTGTGGCGCCCATGCCGAGCGCCCCGCCCGCATCCGGCGCCCAGAGTCCCCAGGCCAGCGATGTCGCGGCCAGACCGGCCGAGCGGCGGTACTCGGCCAGTGCGTCCAGGAAGGTGTTGCCCGCGGCGTAGTTCGCCTGTCCGGCGCCGTCGGCGAGCCCCGCCGACGAGGAGAACAGCACGAACGCGGAGAGGTCGAGACCGGCGGTCAGCTCGTGCAACGCCCAGGCCGCGTCCAGTTTCGGCGCGAGCACCGCGTCCAGCCGCTCCGCGGTGAGCGAACCGATCATCGCGTTGTCGAGCACCCCGGCGGTGTGCACCACGGCGGACAGCGGCTGGTCGGCCGGGACCTTCTTCAACGCGGCGGACAGCGAACGCTTCTTGCGCACGTCACCGGCGACCACCCGCACGGAAGCACCCAGCCCGGCCAGCTCTTCGACCAGTTCGCCGGCGCCCGGCGCGGCCTCGCCCCGACGGCTGAGCAGGAGCAGGCTGCGCACGCCGTGCCGGGCCACGAGGTGGCGGGCGACCTGCGCCCCGAGCCCGCCCGTGCCACCGGTGATCAAGACCGTGCCCTCGGTAGGCCAGGCCGGCTCGGCAGGCTCCGCGGCCAGCCGGACCAGCCGGCCGGCGAGCACCGCGTCACCTTCGATGCGCAGCTCCGGTTCGCCGGAGCCGAGTGCGGTGGCCAGCGTCGTCTCGGTGCAGGCGCCTTCCACCAGCACGATCCGGCCGGGGTGCTCGGACTGGGCCGAACGCACCAGCCCACGGACGGCGGCGTCGGACAGTGCCCCTTGCGTCAGCACCACCAGACGCGACGACCCGTAACGATCGCTGTCCAGCCATTGCTGCAGCACGGTGTGCACGCGGTGCACGGTCTGCTTCGCGGCGGCCGCGATGTTCTTGCCCGGCACCGAAACCGGCAACAGCACCGCTTCCGGCGGCTCGACCAGCGACACCAGCGAGTCCACCACCGGCACGTCGATCCCGCCCACCGAACCGAGCGCGGCCAGCGTCGGCAGCTCGCCCCCGGCCGGGACCGGGGACCATTCCACTGTGTACAGCAGGTCGCGAGCCTGGGTGCCGAGGTCGGTCTCGCGGACCGGCCGCGACCGGAACGACTCGACCGACAGCACCGGCGCGCCCGCCGAGTCCACGATGTCGATCGACACCCCGCCGGTGGCCGGCGACGTGATCCGCACCCGCACCTCCGTGGCGCCGGTGGCGTGCAGGCGCACTCCGGTCCAGGCGAACGGCAGGCGGAGCTCACCGGCTTCCCGTGTCTCGCCCGGGGCGAAGTCGGTAGCGTGCAGCACCGCATCGAGCAGCGCCGGGTGCACCCCGAACGCGTCGTCCCGGCCCGTCGCGGGCAGCGCGACCTCGGCGTACACCACGTCGTTGTGCTTCCACGCCGTGCGCAGGCCTTGGAACAGCGGGCCGTAGCCGTAACCCTGTCCGGCCAGTTCGCCGTACAGCTCTGCGGTGGCGACCGCCTCGGCTCCGGCCGGCGGCCACTCGGCACGCGCCGGCTCCACCACCGGTCCGGCGGCCAGCACACCGACGGCGTGCCGGGTCCAGGCCGCGTCGGCGTCCTGGTCCGGCCGGGAGTGGAACTCGATGGTCCGGCGTCCCTCGACGTCCGGGCCGACCAAGGTCTGCAGCGCGACGCCGCCGGTTTCCGGCAGCGTCAGCGGGGCCTGCAGGGTCAGCTCGTCGACCACGCCGAAGCCGACCTGCGCCGCCGCGTGCAGCGCCATTTCCACGAACGCGGTGCCCGGCAGCACCGGCGATCCGGCGATCGCGTGGTCGGCCAGCCACGGGTGCGTGCGCAGCGCGACACGGCCGGTGAGGACCAGGCCGTCGTCGCCGGCCAGGCCGATCTCCGCGGCCAGCAGCGGATGCCCGGAAGCGAGCTGGCCGAGGCCGGTGGCGGCACCGGTCCCGGACGGCGCGGTGAGCCAGTAGTGCTTGCGCTGGAAGGCATAAGTCGGCAGATCGAGCACGCCGGCCGGGCCGAAGAACTCGTTCCAGTCGATCGCAGTACCCCGGGTGTGCAGCCGGCCCAGCGCGGCCGCGAGCGTACCGGTCTCCGAGTGGTCCCGGCGGAGCGCGGCGGTGAACGCGATGGTCTCCGCATGCGGTCCGGTCGCGGCCATCGCCGACAGCACAGCATCCGGGCCGACCTCGATCGCGGTCGTCACGCCGGCCTCGGCGAGTGCCGCGACGCCGTCGGCGAACCGCACCGCGCGGCGCACGTGCCACAGCCAGTACCCCGGCGAGCACAGCTCTTCCGGTGTGGCGATCCGGCCGGTCACATTGGACACCACCGGAATCGACGGCGGCGCGTAGTCGACGACCTCCAATATCTCGCGGAACTCGGCCAGCATCGGCTCCATCAGCGGCGAATGGAAGGCGTGCGACACCCGCAGTTCACTGGTCTTGCGGCCCTGCATCCGGAACACCGACACCACGGCGTCCACCGCGTCCCGCGCACCGGAAACCACGACCGACGAAGGCCCGTTCACCGCGGCGAGGCTCACCTGCTCGTTCAGCAGCGGGTGAACCTCGTCCTCGGTCGCGGCGATGGCCACCATCGCGCCGCCCTCGGGAAGCCCCTGCATCAGCCGGCCGCGCGCGGCGACGACCAGGCAGGCGTCCTCCAGCGACCAGACACCCGCGATGTGCGCGGCAGCGAGCTCACCGATCGAGTGGCCGAGCACGATGGCCGGGGCCACCCCCCACGACTCGAGCAGCCGCGCCAGCGCGACCTCGACCGCGAACAGCGTGGCCTGCGCGTACTGGGTGCCGTCGAGCTCCTCGGCGTCGTCACCGAACAGCACGTCGCGCAGCGGAAGCTCCATCTGCACGTCGAGGTGGTCCACCGCCTCGTCGAAGACCTCGGCGAACTTCGGGTAGGCCAGGTACAGCTCGCGACCCATGGCGAGCCGCTGCGAACCCTGACCGGTGAAGAGCATCGCGAGCTTGCCCGGAGTGCGTTCCCCGAGCACGACGTTCGGATCCTGTTCACCGGCGGCAAGCGCCTGCAGGCCGCGCACGGCGTCCGCGGTGTTCCCGGCAACGACCACCGCACGCTGATCGTGCGCGGCGCGTGTGGTGGCGAGCGAGAACCCGACGTCGGTCAGCCCGTTCTGCTCCACAGTGGACACCAACGCATCCGCCTGCGCGCGGAGCGCTTCCGCACTGCGTGCCGAAACGACCAGTGGCACGATCGGCAGTTCGGCGTCGGCGTGTGGCGGTTCCTCGGCGGCAGGCGCCTGCTCGATGATCACGTGCGCATTCGTGCCGCTGACCCCGAACGACGAAACCCCGGCCCGGCGCGGACGCTCGCGCAGCGGCCACTCCCGGGCTTCGGTGAGCAGCTCGACCGAACCCGCCGACCAGTCGACGTGCGGGGTCGGCTCGTCCACGTGCAGGGTCTTGGGCAGCACGCCGTGCCGGATCGACTCGACCATCTTGATCACGCCCGCAACGCCCGCTGCGGCCTGGGTGTGCCCGATGTTCGACTTGATCGAACCGAGCAGCAACGGCGTCTCACGGCCCTGGCCGTAGGTGGCCAGCAGCGCCTGCGCCTCGATCGGGTCGCCGAGCCGGGTTCCGGTGCCGTGCGCCTCGACCGCGTCCACATCGGACGGAGCCAGTCCGGCGTCGGCCAGCGCACGGTTGATCACCCGCTGCTGCGACGGGCCGTTCGGTGCGGTGAGCCCGTTCGAGGCGCCGTCGGAGTTGATCGCGGAGCCACGTACGACGGCGAGCACGGTGTGTCCGTTCGCCACCGCGTCGGAGAGCCGCTCCAGCACCAGGACGCCGACGCCCTCGGCGAATCCGGTGCCGTCCGCAGCTGCCGCGAAAGCCTTGCAACGGCCGTCCTCGGCGAGGCCACGCTGCCGGCTGAACGCGGTGAACGTGCCCGGCGCGCCCATCACCGCCACCCCACCGGCAAGCGCCAGGTGCGTCTCCCCACGGCGCAGCGACTGCACCGCGAGGTGCAGCGCGACCAGCGAACCGGAACAAGCCGTGTCGACGGTCAGCGTGGGCCCCTCCAAGCCGAGCGCGTAGGCGACTCGACCGGAAACGACACTGGGCGCGTTACCGGTGAGCAGGTACCCGTCGAGCCCGTCCGGGGCTTCGTGCAACCGCGGGCCGTATTCCTGTGCCTCGGCGCCGATGAACACCCCGCCCGGGGTGCCACGCAGGGTGCCCGGATCGATCTTCGCGCGTTCCAGCGCTTCCCACGCGGTCTCCAGCACGAGCCGCTGTTGCGGGTCCATCGCCGACGCCTCGCGCGGCGCGATGCCGAAGAACCCGGCGTCGAACTCGCCCGCCCCCGGCAAGAACCCGCCCGAGCTCGCGTAGCTGCTGCCCGGCCGGTCCGGATCGGGGTCGTAGAGGCCCTCCAGATCCCAGCCACGGTCGGTGGGGAACCCGGCGATGGTGTGCACCTCCCCGGAAACCAGCTGCCACAACGCATCCGGCGACACCGCACCACCCGGGTAGCGGCAGCCGATACCGACGATCGCCACCGGCTCGTCCGTCGCGCCGCCCACCGGGGCGGCGGCGTGCCCGGTCTCCGCGCCGAACACCTCGGCGTAGAGGAACCGGGCAACCGCGGCCGGCGTCGGGTGGTCGAAGGCGAGCGTGACCGGCAGGTCGAGGCCGGTCGCGTCGGTCAGCTGCGCGTGCAGCTCCACCGCGGCGAGCGAGTCGAACCCGTGGTCGGAGAACGCCTTCTCCGGATCCAGCACGGCGGGCACCTCGGGCAGCGCCGCCTGCAGCGCGGCCCGGGTGGCGCGGTGCACCAGATCGGCGAGGTACGCCGCGCGGTCCCCCGGCGGCAATTCACTCAACCGCTGACCGAAGCCGGATTCCCGATTCTTCTCACTGTCACGCATTGCGCACTCCACCGCTGTAGCAAGGCAGCATTCATGGTCGTCGCGGGGATCGTAAGCCGGGTCACGAACCGGCCGGATCCCCAGAAAAAGCCGCTAGGGGCAGGGAACTCACCAGGTGATGCGCAGCAGCGAAGGGCCGCGCACAATCACCCCGTACTCCCATTTCACGCCGTCCCGCCCGTCGGCGAGCCGCAGTTCGGGGAACCGCGCGAGAATCGCCTTGAGCGCCTCCTGCAGTTCCAGCCGGGCCAGCTGCGCCCCGATGCAGTGGTGCGGGCCGTGCCCGAACGCCACGTGCGGATTGGGGCTGCGGGTCAGGTCGACAGCGTCCGGATTGGCGAACACCTCGGGGTCGCGGTTGGCCGCGTGCAGCGCCGGCAGCACCGGATCGCCCGCACGCACCACGACATCGCCGAACCGCACGTCCTCACGGGCGTAGCGGGCGAACATCGCGGCAGTGTTGATCGGCACGTACCGCAGCAGTTCCTCCACCGCCGTCGGCATCAAGTCCGGATCGGCCCGCAGCTGCGCCAGCAGTTCGGGCTGGGTCAGCAAGGTGAACACGAAGCTCGGCAACGCCGAGGACACCGTTTCCACGCCGCCGGTGAGCAGGCCCGCACCGGCGATGGAGATCAGCTCGTTCTCGGTCAGCTTGTCCCCGGCGTCCCGTGCGTAGACGAGCGCGCCCAGCAGATCGTCGGTCGGTTCCTCACGCCGCTGCGCGACCAGGCCTGCCACGTAGTTGTCGAGCTGGTCGCCGTAGACGTCGAGCACATCGCCCTTCGCCGTGGCGTCGCTGACCAGCGCCTGCGTCCACTCGCGGAAGATCTTGTGGTCCTCCTGCGGCACCCCGAGCAGATCGCAGATCACCGTGACCGGCAGCGGGCGGGCCAGATCCTCGACCACGTCGGCCGCGTCGCCGTCGGCCACCATGCCCTCGAGCAGCTCGTTCACCAGGTTTCGCACCCCGGCACGCATTGCTTCGAGCCGACGTGCGGTGAACGCCTTGGACACCAGGCGGCGCAGCCGCGAGTGGTCCGGCGGATCCATCCCCATGATGCCGTCGCCCATCTGCTGACGGCGCATCCGCGGCTGGTCGAGACCCTGCGCCAGCTCCCGGCTGAAGCGCTGGTCGGTCATCACCAGTTTGACGTCGGCGTACTTCGTCGCCAGCCAGGCAGGTTCGCCGAAGGGCAGCTGCACCCGGCTCATCGGCTCGTCGCGCTGCAGCTGGTGGTAGGTCTCGGAAACGGAGATCTCGTGCATGTCGAACGGGTAGGCCCGGACGGTCCGGCGGGTGCTCATCGCGAATCCCCTCCAATCGAGGTCATCGGGTTTTCCAGCGCCGCGGTGTCGTGGACGTGCTGGACGTAGGACAGCGCCGACATGAGCGTCGACGAGGTGATCCGGCCGCCGGGCGCACGGTCCACGACGCCGCGCAGCGGCAGCGAACCGAGCTCGGACCAGCCGAGCCTGCCCTCGGCGTCCAGCCGGCTGCGGGCCTGCCCGGCGTTGTCCGGATGCAGGCAGTACGGCACGTCGAGCAGACCGCGCTTGAACGCGACCACGATCGCGCGGCCGAGGTCGGCATGGCTGTTCAGCACCGCGTCGACCAGCGCGCAGGCCTCGCGGTAGACCTGGTTGTCGGCATCCACCACCACCGGGCCGGACGCGGCCACCGAACCCGCGTGTTCCAGGGCCGAGAGGTTCTCGGCGACCGTCGGGATGCGGTGCGCCTCCGCGACGGTCTTCACGATCAGCCGTTCGGACGTGGTGCTCGTGGCCAGCTCGGCGGCCTTGCCCAGCAACGACATCGCGCCGCCGGGCGTGCGCGGGAAGAGTCCCATGTAGGCGTAGATCACGACGTGCCACGCCGCTTCCGGCAGCAGCTCGGCACACAGCCGGCGCAACGCCGCCACCGCCTCCTGGTCCTGGCGCAAGTTGGTCTGCTGCGCGTAGCTCACCGAGATACTGCGCACCCCCTTGCGGTAGAAGAACAACGCCTCCAGCACGCTGATCGCGACCAGCTCGCTCGGCGGGCACAACTGACCCATCATGCAGCCGCCGAAGGTCTCCAGGTGCGGCCGGCCGGCCGGATGATCGGCGGCCATCAGCAGCTCACAGCAGTGCTCCCAGTTGCGCACCGACTCGTCGAGCGGCGTTCGGCTGTAGGGCAGGCAATACGACACCGGACCACCCTCGGTGGCATGCAGCCCGGCCGCGATCATCGCGCGGAAGATGCCCGCAGGCCGCGCCGAACCGTGCCGCACCTGCACCGGAAAATCCGGCCCCTCGATGCCGTCCAGCATTCGCCTGGTGACTTCCGGGGAATGGTTGACGATCGGGTACCCGTTGAGCGGAATACCGTTGCGCAGCGCATGATCCACCGAATCGG
The DNA here is from genome assembly GCF_039536925.1 of Amycolatopsis ultiminotia. Classification (NCBI taxonomy): domain Bacteria; kingdom Bacillati; phylum Actinomycetota; class Actinomycetes; order Pseudonocardiales; family Pseudonocardiaceae; genus Amycolatopsis; species Amycolatopsis ultiminotia. The sequence continues at coordinate 437,654 of NZ_BAAAZN010000006.1, forward strand.
TGTCACCGACCCGGGTGTAACTGTCGAGCGTGACAGTGCCGACGGTCGCCGCGTCGGCCCGCTTCGTCGCGGCAAGGCCATCCCGCATCACCCCGGGATCGGCAAACCCCATCCGAGGCTGCACGACCAACCGCCCGGCCGCATGCTGCTGCGCGATGAACCGCTCGAAGCTCATGCCGCCTCCGCGGGAAAGAGCACGTCGGCAGCGCCTAATTCCGCCTCCGCGGGAAAGAGCACGTCGGCAGCGCCTAATTCCGCCTCCGCGGGAAAGAGCACGTCGGCGGGGATCACGCGCCCTCCACCGGTACGGGAGCGGCGCCGGGCAGTGCAGCGGCGAACCGGCGGAAGGCGGCCGCGCCCTGCTGGTCGTCGAAGACCGCGTCGTAGCCGGCGAACAGCAGTTCCGCGGTCTGTTCCTCAGTGAGCGGGCCGCCGGTGCCGAGCTTCCCGCCGAGCACGATCGGCAGGTGCCGCAGCTGCGGGAACGCCCGCAGCCGCTGCACCACACGCAGCCCGTCCTGGTAGCCGTGCCCGTTCACACTGCTCAGCACCAGCATTGTCGGCAGCCTGCTGAGACATTCCGACTCCAGCAGCTCGTCCGGCACACAGGCGCCGAGATTCACCACGTCGAAACCGAGTTCGCCGACCAGCAGCTCCAGATAGACCAGATTCCAGGTGTGCGAGTCCGACGCCATGCTGCTCACGATCACCGTGCGCCTGCCGGGCTCGGTGACCACCCCACCGCGGTACGCGTGCACTTCCTCGCTCATGGCGAAACCTCATAGGCGCGCTGATAGTCCAAACGCGACACAGAAACCACATCACCACCGCGTAGCACGACCTCGGTCGGCGCGGGTCGGCCCAGGAAACTGAGCAGGCTCGCAGTAACCCCGTAGGCGCCGACGTTCGGCACCGTGACCAGGTCGCCGGGCGCCAGTTCGGGCAGCTTTGCCGCTTTGGCCAGCGAATCTCCGGGCGTGCACAGTGGACCGACCAGATGCCCCGGCTCCTGGCCGGCCTGCTCGATGCCGACCGCAGCGGGCAGCAGGCGGCCGATCCCGGACAGGCCGCCGACCACGTTGATCCCCGCGTCGAGGATCACGAACCGGCTTCCCCTGCTCTCCTTCACGTTCACCACGCCGGCCAGCAGCGTCCCGCAGCTGCCGGACAGGTAGCGGCCGGATTCGCAGGCCAGCTCGATCTCCCCGGTCCGCCACTGCGGCAGGTACAGATCGAGCAGCTGCGTCAGTCCCACCCGCAGCTTCGGGTAGTCGGTGCGCGCACCCGGCACCGCGTACGGCGAGGAAAACCCGCCGCCGATGTCGAGCAGCTCCAGCGGAAGTCCCGCCTCCTGCCGCAACTGCGCGGCCGACTGCAGCACGAACTCGTACTCGCCGAGCAACGCGTCCTCGTCTTGCGCATTGCTCATGGTGAAGAAATGCGCCCCGACAACGCGCACCCCGGCGACCGCCTTGAACGCGGGCATCAGCGACGGCAGGGTTTCGGCGTCGATGCCGAACTGCGAGGGCCTGCCCATCATCCGGATTCCGGTGGAGGCGCTGCCCTGCGTGGTGTTCACCCGAAGCAGGCAGCGTGCCGTCGTGCCGTGGCGCTGCGCGACCGAACCGACGTGCTGCAAATCGGTGTACGATTCCACCGAGAACAGCCGCACCCCTGCGGAAATCGCGGCGTCCAGCTCGCCGTCGGTTTTCCCCGGTCCGGTGTAGAGGATGTGTTCCGGGCAGAACCCGGCGCGCAGCGCGTTCGCCAGTTCACCGGTGGAACTGATCTCCGCACGGCAGCCGCCCTCGCGCAGTTCCCGTGCGATCTCCGGATGCGGATTGGCCTTGAGCGCGTAGTACAGACCGAAACCGTCGGGCAGCAGTGCGAAAAGCTGGTCCCGCGCCTGGGCGGTGACGTCGAGGTCGTAGACGTAGGTGGGAGTGCCGAACCGTTCGGCCAGCGCGTCGTGGTTGCTCATTTACCGGCACCTTCCACCAGCAGGGCGAGTTCCTTCGTGGCGTTCTTGCCGTGTGCGGTGAGCGGGAACTCGTCCACGACGTGGCACAGTGCGGGCACCTTCTGCGGTTCCAGCCGGTTCGCCAGCTCCTTGAGCACGGTCGTGGGCGGCAGCTCGCTTTCCACGCAGATGGCCAGGTCCCGCGTGCCGCTCGGCGGGATCGCCCCGGCCGCGCGGACTCCGGGGATGTCCATCGCGGCCGCCTCGATCTCCAAAGTGGACATCCGGATTCCCTTGCGCTTGAACATGTCGTCGCGGCGGCCCTCGAAGTAGAGATACCCGTCGGCGTCCAGCCGCCCGTAGTCGCCGGTGTGCAGGCGCAGATCCCCGGTGGCCGCGGCGCGGCGGAACGTACCGGCGGACAGCTCCGGGGCCCGCCAGTAACCGGGCATCACGTGCGGTCCCGCGGCCACGATCTCGCCGATTTCCCCGGCAGGCAACGGAGTGCCGTCCGCGGCGAGGATGTGCACCGAGGTGCCGGGCAGCGGCAGCCCGGACGAACCGGGCCGCTGCGTGTCCTGCTCCGGCGGCATGATGGTGATCCGTTTGCACTCGGTCTGCCCGAACTGCCGGACCACGCGCACGCCGGGGAAAGCCGCCCGCAGCTTGGTAATCGTCGGATCCGGCAGTGCCGCACCGGTGTTGGTGAACAACCGCACCGGGGCGGCCGGGCCGGTGTCGCGTTCGGCGAGCGTGGCGATCATGCTCGCCAGCGAGGGCACGATCGGCACGACCGTGGCCCCGACCTCCCGCATCCGCTGCAGCAGGCGAAGGTCGGATTCGGCGTCGGCCAGCACGATCTCGCTGCGTCCCAGCGTGGCGAGCAGAACCTTGTACAGGCCGTAGTCCCAGGACATCGGGAACCGGCAGAACACCACGTCGTCGCGGCGGTAACCGAGCACCTGCTGGATCGCCCGCGAGGCGAAGGTGACCTGCCGATGCGGGCCGATCACCCCCTTCGGCGCCGCAGTGCTGCCGGAGGTGTACACGAGCACTGCGATGTCGTCCGGAACAACCTCGATGGATTCGGCCCGGACACCACTTTCGCGGGCCTGTTCGACCTCTGTCCAGAATGGACCGAACTCGGCCGGCCGGAGCACCAGCACCGGTTCCGCATTGGCCACCACCGAGTCGAAGTGGAACTGTTTCATCGCCGGATTGATCGGCACGAACACCGCGCCCCGGCGCGAAGTGCCGTGGAACAGCGCGACGAGCGCACGGTCCGTGGGCAGCTGCACCACCACGCGGTCACCACGGCGCACCCCGCGCCGCTCGAGCACTGCCTCCACCGCATGGCTCCACACGGACAGCTCGGCGTAGGTCCACACTCCCGCGCGGTCGCGCACCGCCGGCGCGTCCGGCGCATCGGCCACCGCCGCGTCGAGCAGAGCATGGACGAGAGATCCGGAATCGTTCACGACTGCCACTCCCCAGAATCACCGTGCAGGCGGGGGATTCCCACTCCCCGACGCGGAGAAAGCTAGCCGTACGCGCAGCGGCGGCCACACCCCTAACCGCCCCTAATACCGCAACGCCCACGCCGTGCGCGAGTGGCCGCGAAGCCGGTAACGGCTGGGTAGGCTTCCGCAGCAGGCTCCGTCAGCGACGGGGAACCACGACGATCGAGCAGAACCGGGCTTCGGCGAGGCGGCTGGTCGAGGGGCTGGGCACGAACGGGAGTACCTCGACACCGCCCGTGCGCTGGCCGCGTTCGCCGAGTGAGCCGGCCGCTCAGCTCCGCGCCGCGCCGGGTTCGCGCGCGGGCAGACCACGCAGGAGCGTGTCGAGGAACAGTTCGAAACGCGGCGCACCGGGCCCGAGGTCCAGCGGATTCTCCTGCGTGGCAAGCCAGCTGACCACGCAGGTGATGAAGATGTACCAGCTCTGCTCGGCGAGGCCGGGGCTGACACCGGCGTGCGTGAAGGCCCCGACGACCGCGCCCCGGATCCGTTCGAAGGAACGGTCGTGGTGCCGGTGCGGCCGGGACAGCCGGGTGGCGTACCCGGGCACGGCGAGGAACTCGTCGTGCATGGCCCATGCGACGCGCACCAGCCACGGCCGCCAGCGTCGCCCGGACGGGCCTTCGGCGGGCAGGATCCGGTCGATCACCACCTCGCTGACCAGGTCGAACAGCTGATCGCGGTCGGCAACCCAGCGGTAGAGCGCGCCGTGGCTGACCGCCAGCCGTCCGGCCAGCTCCCGCATGGTCAGCGTGTCGAGGTTCCCGCTGGACAACGCGGCGTCGACGATCCGCTCGCGGTTGAGCTGTGCCGGGCGGCCGGGGCGCGGCCGGCCGGCCGAAACGTGACCCATGCAGAGCACCCTACCTTTGTGACCAATGGTCACAAAGATGGTTCACTGGTGGGTATGAGCGAGGAAAGCACAGTGCAGGGCACGGTGGCCGACGGCTTCGAGCCGGTCCGCGAAGAGTTCGCCGCGGTACTGGCCGCCGAAGGTGCCGGGTTCACCGCGCAACTGGCCGCCTACCGGCACGGCGAACGCGTCGTGGACCTGTGGACCGGACCGGAAATCACCGGGGATTCGCTGCTCGGCGCGTACTCCGCGAGCAAGGGCGCGGCACACCTGGTCGTCGCATTGCTCGTGCAGGACGGCGTACTGGACCTGGACCAGCGGGTGAGCCACTACTGGCCGGAATTCGCCGTGGCCGGCAAACAGGACGTCACACTGCGCGAACTGCTCGCGCACCGGGCCGGACTGGTCGGCGCGGACGCCGGATGCACCCTCGCCGAACTCGCCGACGACCGGATCGTCGCGCAGCGCCTGGGCGCACAGCGTCCGTACTGGCGGCCGGGCACCGCATTCGGCTACCACGCGCTCGTCATCGCGGCGCTCAGCGGCGAGGTGGTCCGCCGGGTCACCGGCCGCACCATCCAGGAGCACTTCGCCGAGCGGATCCGCGACGCGTACCGGGTGGACTTCCACCTCGGGCTGTCCGCGGACCAGGAGCCCCGGTTCCGGCCCGCTCAGCCGATGCAGCAGACGCCGGAACGGATGGCCGCGCTGGCCGCGCAGGCGAGCGGTCCGAACAGCCTGAGCGGGATCGCCTTCGGCCGGAACCGCCCGGACGGCCCGCAGGTATGGGAACTGCCGAACTTCCCGCTGGTACGCAGGCTGGGCCCGGCCTCGTTCGGTGGCGTCGCCCCGGCCCGCGGACTGGCCAGGATGTACGCGGCGGCGATCAGCCCGCTGGAGGGCAAGGCACCGCTGCTGGAGCCGGACACCGCGGCCGCGTTCGCACAGATCCACTCCATCGGCCACGACCTGGTGACCCGGGAACACAAGGCGTTCGCGGTGGGATTCCACGCCACCTCCGAGTACTACCCGGTGCTGGGCCAGGGTTCGTTCGGGCACAGCGGCGCGGGTGGGCAGCAGGCGTTCGCCGATCCCCGCAACGGCATCGCCTACGGCTACACCCGCAGGCGCACGCCGTTCCCGCCGGCCGTCGCCCCGGAAAACGACCGGTTGATCCGCGCCCTGTACGCGTCGGCTTCCCGCTGAGCGCCGGTCAGGGCAGCACGACGGCGGTCCCGAGCGTGCCGAGGGTTTCGCGCACCTCGCGCAGCTCCCGGTGCGCGATCTCGCCGAACGGGCGATCGCACTTCGGATCCGACCAACGGGCGTAGGCCCGGTTGAGCACGAAACCGGCGAGCTGGGCGGTGAGACCGGCGGTGATCTCCGGCAGGCCGCGCCGGGTCAGGGCGTTCGCCATGGCCTCCGCAAGCCGGACGGTCTTCAGCGCTCTGCGCTCCTGGAGCTCACTGTTGCCCCCGATCACCGCGCTGAGCTGAGGACCGAATGCGCGCCGCCGTTCCGGGAAAGCCTCGGCAGCGGCGTCGAGGGCCGCGGCGATCAGTTCGTGCGGGGTGGCCGCGCCGGGTGCCGCGGCGATCCCGTCCACCAGCAGCTGGGACAGGATGTCCTGGCCGGCGAAGAGGACCTCCCGCTTGTCCGGGAAGTGCCGGAAGAACGTGCTCCTGGTGAGCCCGGCCCGTTCGGCGATCTCCACCACGGTGGTGCGCTCGTAGCCCTGTTCGGCGCACAGTTCGAGCGCCGCCCGCACCAGACGTTCGCGCGCGTTCGGTTCCCATCGACCCATCCCGCCAGCCTAGGTGACGGCACTGAGTATCGTCACCCGGCTCAGCGTTCGCCCCGCAATCCACTGGATAAGCTCGACCAGGCGCACGGCCTCGTCCGGCCGCCGGGCCCGCGTTCGCGACACCGCCGACGACGCGGAGCAGATCGACCGGCTCGGCCCCGCCGCACTGGCGGAGGTTCACCGACGAACCGAACCGGCTCTCCGACACCGAGGCGATCGACCGGCAAGCAGCCGGGTAGCAGCGCTTTCCCGGACAACAATGCTCTCCAGGACAACCATGCTCTCCCCGGCAGCAATCTTTCCCAGGCGGCGATCCTTTGCCGGGCCACGATCCTCTCCCCGACCGCGATCCTGCCGAGCCTCGATCCTTTCCCCGACCGCGATCCTGCCGAGCCTCGATCCTTTCCGAGCAGCGATCCTTTCCCGGACAGCGAGGTTCTCCCGGGCGGCAGCTCTCGTCCGGATGCCGGCCCTTCCCCGGGCGGCTGCACCGCCGCTGACGGGTCGTCGCGGTCAGTCCGCCGGCTTGATCCCGAATGCGCGGCGCAGGGCGTCGACCTGCCGGGTGAAGATCGGGCCGAAGTCCGCGACGACGTGTCCCTGGTTGGCGTCCACGTGCAGTTCCACCGGCACCCCCGCATCACGCAACCGGTTGGCGTACAGCACATCCTCGTCCCGCAGGATGTCCAGCTCGCCCACCGTGATGTGCGCGGGCGCAACACCTCGCACAGAGTCCGCCAGCAGCGGCGAAGCCCGCCAATCCCACCGGTTCTCCGGGTTCCCGAGATACTGCGCGCTCACGAAGTCGTTGTCCGACTTGCGCAATCCGTAGCCGTCGGCGAACTCGTACTGCGAACGGCTGTCGTTGCGCAGATCTGCGGGCCACGCCTGCAGATACTGCAGCGCGAGGTCCGGCCCGCCCGCATCCCTCGCCAGCAACGCCAGCGCCGCGGCGATGTTCGCCCCGGAGCAGCCACCGCCGATGGCCACGCGGGTGGTGTCCCATTCCTCGTGCACGTCGCCGTCTGCCACCCAGTTGAGCACCGCCCACCCGTCCTCGAGCCCGGCCGGGAACGGATTCTCCGGCGGCAGCCGGTAACTCGGGTGCACCACGATCGCGGGCACCGCCGCGGCCATCGAGGAGTTCGCCGCGTCCCACATGTCCGGGTCGCCGCCCGCGACGAACCCGCCGCCGTGCGTGTGCAGCACCACCGGAAGCCGCTCGCCTTCCTCGTGCACGGGCGTGTAGATGCGCACCGGCACCGGCCCGTTCGGCCCCTCGACCTCGACGTCCCGGCTCACCACCCCGTTGTCCGGCGGCGCCTGCCGGTGCCCGCCGATCAGCCCGCGCACCCCGGCCACCCCGATCTCGGCCAGATCCGGCCAGCGCTCGATCGCCGCCCGGTCCTCCGCCGACACCCTGGCGAGCCGCTCCTCGCGCAAGCGTTCGTAGTCGTCCACCTGGTTCTCCCGATCGCTTGTCGTACACTCTCCCGTGACGGGACTGAGTACTGTCAGAGTATCAGGATGACGAGCTCGGGTCCCATCACTCGATAGTTCCTCAGCGCGCGGTTTCGGTGTTGTTGTGCTCGGCGATCAGCCGGCGGGCCGCGCTCTGGTCACCGGCCTCGATCGCGTCGACCAGACGCACGTGGAGCTGGTGGCGGGCGGCGACGTAGTCCGGCAGGGGCACTGCTTCGGTGCCGCCGACGCCACGGGTGTGCGCCTCGATGAGCTCCAGCAGCGAGACGTAGACCGAGCGCACCAGCACGCTCGGGCTGACCTCGGCGATCTGTCGGTGCAGCGCCCAGTTGGCGCGGACGAACGCGACGTAGTCCCCGCCGTCCCGCGCGGCGGCCATGTCCGCCAGGCTGCCGCGCATCTTGCCGATGTCGGCGGCCGAGGAGTACCAGAGCGCATCGTCCACCAGGAGCGGGTCGAGTGCGTCCCGCATCCGCACCGCATCGGCGACCGAGGTCGCACTGCCGTCCAGTGCGAGAAACGAATTGCCGAGCCGCACGATGGGCGAGCGCTCGGCGGCGAAGATCCCCCCGCCCGGACCCGAGCGGGAGACGACGTAGCCCCGGCTCTGCGCCAGTTTGACCGCTTCGTTGAAGGTGCCGACCGAGACCCCGCACTCCTCCCGCAGGCGCACCTTCGTGCCGAGGTGCGCACCCGGTTCGGCACGCTCGGCGAGCTGCTGGAGCTTCCGCGCGGCACCGTCGGCCCGGCTTCCGAGGTGCGTACCGGGCACCGCCACCGGAACCTCGGCCGAATCCGTCACGTACCGCCTCCTGTCCCCGGCAGCCCTCGGGCCTATTCGTCATGATTGATCGTAGGGCACCGCTTGACCGCCCGCGGGAACGCCATCATGATGAACCAATCAATCATGATTGATACTGATCGATACCGGTGTGGGCGCTCGCACCACCCCGTCCGGGGCGATCACGGACGAAGGAGTCCGCGCATGGCTGCTCGCACCCCCGCACCGCCCGGTCGCTCGACGGCGGGCCTCGTCCTCGGCGTAGTCATCCTCTTCGTCGACGGCTACGACCTGTTCGTGCTCGGCACGGCCGGACCCTCCCTGCTCGCCTACGCGCCGTGGCACGCGACTCCGGCCGCGCTCGGGGTGCTCGGCAGCGTCACCGCACTCGGGATGCCGCTCGGCGCGATCGCCGCCGGATGGTCCGGCGACCGCTGGGGCAGACGCACCCCGCTGACCGTCAGCCTGGTGTGGATCTCGTTCTGGATGCTGCTCAGCGCAGTGGCCCCGACGCTGTGGTTGTTCGGCGCGACCCGGTTCGCCACCGGGATCGGCCTCGGCGCGCTGGTCCCGGTGGTGGTGGCCTTCGTGACCGACCGGGCACCGCAGCACCGCCGAACCTTCCACTCGAACGTCGCGCTGACCGGGATCGCCTTCGGCGGTCTCGCCGCTTCCCTGCTCGGCCGTGCCCTGCTCCCGGCCCTGCACTTCCAGTGGCTGTTCCTCATCGGCGCGTTCCCGCTGCTGCTCGCCCCCGTGGTGTGGCGCCTGGTCCCCCGCGAGGTCGACGATCCCGCCAAGGACCGCGCCGGACAGCGGGCGAGCACCGCGGCCCAGCTGTTCGCCCCGGGTTATCGCCGGCCCACCCTGTTGTTCTGGGCGGCCACCTTCCTGGCGCTGATCCTGGTCTACGGCGCGAGCACCTGGCTGCCCACGCTCATGGTCGAGGCGGGCTACGACGTCGGCTCCTCGCTCGAGTTCGCGGTCACCTTCAACGTCGGTGCGATCGTCGGGACGATCCTGGTCGCCCCCGCTGCCGACCGTGGATACGTCAAACCGGTCACGGTTGCCTGCTTCCTGTTCGCCGCCGTCGCGATGCTCGCACTCAGCGTTCCGCAGTCGCGCTGGCTGCTGCTGACCATGTGCGCGATCGCCGGACTCGGCTCGCTCGGCGCGCAGAACCTCGTGAACAGCTACGTCGCGCGCTTCTACCCGCCGCGCATCCGCGGCACCGCACTCGGGTTCAGCCTCGGCGTCGGACGGATCGGCGCGATCGTCGGGCCGAGCTACCTCGCCGTGGTCACCATCTTGATCACCACGGCCCACGTGGGCTTCTACGCCTTCGCCGTTCCCGCGGTCCTCGGCGCGATCATCATCGGGTTGCTGCCCGCACGCGCCCGGACCCGCTCCCGCCGCGAGGAGGCACCGGTATGAACGAGTACGAAACAGCCGTCGTCATCGTCGGCGGTGGACCGGTCGGCCTGACCCTTGCCCACGAGCTCGGGTCCCGCGGGATCGCATGCGTGCTGCTGGAACCGCGCGAGGCGACCAGCAGCGGATCACCCCGGTGCAAACAGGTCAACCCGCGCTCGATGGAGATCTTCCGCCGCCTCGGCGTCGCGGACGACATCCGCGCCGCGTCCGGGCTGCCGTTCGGCTGGTCGGACTCCGCGGTGTTCGCCACCAGCCTCACCGGGCACCGGATCGAACGGTTCGACCAGATCTTCGCCTTGTCCGGGGCCGGTGCCACCGAACTCGCCGAACCCGCGCAGTGGTGTGCGCAGAACCGTCTCGAGGAGGCGCTGCGCGAGACACTGCGCCGCCGCACGAGCGTCACCCCGCTCTGGGGCGCCACGCTCACCGGGATCGAACAAGACGAAACCGGGGTGACCGCGATCGCCGACGGCCCGGACGGTGCCGCGCTGCGGATCCGCGGCCGTTACCTCGCCGGTGCAGACGGTTCCCGCAGCAGCGTCCGCCGCCTGCTCGGGATCCGGCTTTCCGGACGCAGCCACGAAATCCGGAACCTGCAGACGACCTTCCGCGCACCAGGACTCGACCGCGCACACGACCACGGCCGGGCCGTGCAGTACTGGATCGTCAACGACCGGGTCAACGGCCTGATGGGGCAGCTGGACACCGAGGACACCTGGTGGGCGATCATCCTCGGCGCACCGGCCGCACCGTCCTCGGACTGGGTACGCGACGCGCTCACCACGATGATCGGGGCGCCGCATCCGGTCGAGGTCCTCGCGCACGATCCGTGGACCGCGCGCATGCTCATCGCCGACGAATACCGCGCCGGACGGTGCTTCCTGCTCGGCGATGCCGCGCACCTCAACCCGCCGTGGGGCGGTTTCGGCGCCAACACCGGCATCGGGGACGCTGTCGACCTCGGCTGGAAGCTCGCCGCCGCGGTCGAGGGCTGGGCCGGACCGCAGCTGCTCGATTCCTACCAGGCCGAACGGCGCCGGATGGGGCTGCGGACCATCGCCGAGGCCGAGCGCAACATGCAGGTGCTGCCCGGCGAACTGGCGCGCCCCGAGCTGGACGACGACGGTCCGGCCGGTGCGCACGCCCGTCGCGAAGCCGCCGCCGCGATCCGGCGGACCAAGACTTCCGAGCTGTACACGCTCGGATTCGTGCTCGGCGCTCGTTATCTCGGCTCACCGCTGCTCGCCGACGACGACGGACCTGCGCCCGGCTCGACGACCTCGCACTACCGGCCCTCCGCCGCGCCGGGGGTCCGGCTGCCCCACCTGTGGCAGGCCGCCGGCCGCTCCCTCTACGACGCGCTCGGCCCCGGCTTCACCCTGCTCGAACTCGGCGAGCCGGCCGGCCCGCAATGGGCAGCGGCCGCCGGCGCACGCGGACTGCCGCTGACCCGATTCCGCTTGCACCGCCCCGATCTGCGCGAGCTGACCGGCGCCGACCTGCTCCTGGTCCGCCCCGACCGGCACGTCGCCTGGCGTGGCTCGTCGCGAGAGCCCGACCCGGCCGCAGTGCTCGACCGCGCCCGCGGCGGCACGTCGACGAACGCCGAATCTTCGGCACGCTTCGATGCGGAGGCCCGGAAATGACCGAATCAAACACTCCGGGGATCGGCCGCCGCCGGTTCTTCGGCGTCAGCGCCGGAGCGGCCGGGCTGCTCGCGGGAACGGCCGCGTGCGACAGCGGGGACGCAGCCGGAGCCGCACCGTCCGCCGAGGGCAGCGATCACCTCCTCAACCTGCCCGGTATCCCGGTCGCCACCGACTACGAAGCACTCCGCCGGCAACGGATGACGCAGGTCGATCCGGAGATGAAGGCCGTCTACGACCGGGTGGCCGCCGGTCCGTCGATCCGGCAGACCGGCATCGCGGCGATGCGCACCGGAGCCGGCCGGCCGGAGGCGTCGGTCGTGCCGAAGGGCGTCACCGCCCGCAACATCGAGATCCCCGGACCGGCCGGCCCCGTTCCGACGCGGATCTGGATGTCGGAAGGGGCCGCCGAGCCGGTGGGCGTGTATCTCAGCACCCACGGCGGCGGCTGGAACTTCAGCAACGGCATGGCAGGACACGACGCCGAAGAAGGACAGCACGTGCTCGACTGGGGGTGCGCGGTGGTCCGCCCGGACTTCCGGGTCGCACCCGAGCACAAATTCCCCGCCGCCGTCGAGGATTGTTACGCCGCACTGCAGTACCTCGGCAGGAACGGCCACGAACTCGGGCTGGACCCGGCCCGGATCGGCGTGGGCGGTGGCTGCGCGGGCGGCAGCATCGGCACGGTCATCTCGCTGATGGCCCGCGACGCCGGGGAGACCGTGCCTGCCGTCCAGTTCCTCTGGTCACCGGCCACCGACATGCGCAACAACTACCTGTCCCATCTCGAATTCGCCGACGGGTACGGCCTGCGGCTGGACGACGCGGACTTCGTCAGCCAGAACTACCTGCGGTCAAGGGAGGACGCCTACGACTGGCGGGCGTCGCCGGTGCTGGCTCCCTCGCTCAAGGGCGCGCCACCCGCTCTCGGCTGGCTCGGCGAATGGGAAATCCTGCACGGCGAGGCGATGGCGTACGTGAACCGGTTGCGCGACGCGGGAGTGCCGGTGCATCTGTTCGAAGGGCCGCAACAGGGGCACGGCTTCCGCTACCTCTACCCTGACACCCAGTATTCACCGGAGACCAGGCCGCAGATCGACAAGATCATGCGCGACTACCTCGGGCCGAAGAGCTGATCGGCACCGGCGGAAGGGACGCCTCATGTACGACGCCGTGATCATCGGCGCCGGCACCAACGGCCTGTCACTCGCGCTGAACCTGGCCGCGGCCGGGATGCGCACGCTCGTCGTGGAGAGCGAACGCCGCGTCGGCGGGCAGGCGAGCACGCAGCAGCCGCTGCTGCCCGGTTTCCTCGTGCACCCGCATGCCAACTATCTGTCCTTTCAGGACTTCATCGGCACCAGGACCGAACCGGCGTGCCGCGCGATGGCGCTGCCCCCGACGCGGACGCCGATCGCCCAGCACGGACTGTGCTTCCGCGACGGCCGCCCGCCGGTGATCATCCACCGGCGGGACCACCGGAAGAAGACCCGCAGATCGCTGTCGCGCTATTCGGCCGGAGACGCCCGTGCCTACGAGGAGTGCAAGGCACGTGCCGACCGGCTGACCACGACGCTGTCCCGGCTGTACTTCACCCCGCCCGGATCCGCGTCGTTCGGCAAGTACCTCGCCAAGGTGTCCGAGGCCTTCGACGGGATCGTGGACCCGCGCACGCTGGCACGGGCGTCGGCGAGGGAACTGATCGACACGCTCTTCGAATCGGACGAAGTCCGGACGCTGTGCTACCTGCTGGCCACGGAGTTCTCCGGGGACCTGCACGAGCCCGGCGGTGCGGTGGGACTGCTCGGTTACGTGTTCTGGCTGCTGGGCAGGCGATCCCTGCCGCTCGGCGGGATGAGCTCGGTCCCGCAGGCGCTGGCGGAGGCGGCGACCGCGGCCGGCGTGCGGATCCGGACCGAGGCCGCGGTGGAACGGGTGCTCATCGAGGACAACGCCGTCCGGGGAATCCGGCTTCGCAGTGGCGAAGTCGTCGAGGCCCCGGTCGTCGCTTCGAGCGCAGGCTACGAGGTGCACCTCAACGAGCTGGTGGGCCGCGAACAGCTGAGCCCGGCGGAGGCCGCGGAGCTGTCCCGGTTCGAGAACACCGGAGCCACCCTGATGGGCAGCTACGCGGCAGCGCTGCGCGAGGCACCCCGGTACACCAGCGCAGCACACGATCCGGCGATCGACGAGTGCGCACAGACCTTCCTCGGACTCGACAGCACCCGCGAGGTCCTCGACCATCTGGAGGAGCTTCGGGCCGGTCACCTCCCGGCCCCGTGCGGACCCGTTCGCCTGAACACGCTGTGGGATCCCGGTCAGGCACCGGCCGGACACCACGTCGCCGGGGCGGACTGCGCGTTCCCGGACGGACTGGACGACGCGGACCTCGCCGGTGTGCAGCGCAGCTACCCGGCCGCGTTCCTGACGATGTGGCGGCGCTACGCACCGAACGTCGAGGACGCCGTGCTCGCCCAGCGAATCTCGCTGGCGAAGAACGTCAACCGCAAGATGCGTTTGCGGGAAGGCACCGGCCAGTACCGCAGCCGGGTACGGGGCATGTACTTCTGCGACTCCTCCACCCACCCCGGTGGCGGAGTACACGGTGCCTGCGGTGCCAACGCGTTCCACGCGATCATGGCCGACCGGACGCAGTGACGCTCGTCGAGGCCGGGCGAGTGCGGTCCGGCGCCCGGCCTCGACGCGCTGCGCCGACGGTGGTTCTCCGGTATTCGGTCACCGGGCCAAGCGCTGCCTCGTCACCGCTAGGCTGGTCTTCTCCGGACGAACAACCGCAGGAGGAACGGCCGTGCCCGAAGACGTCGTGCAACTCCAAGCCGCACTGGCTGCGCGTTCGGTGGTGAAGAACTGGTCCACCGGCGCGGAGCTGGTCGAGCTGCTGCGGACGGCACACGAGGCCGGCTGGCTGAGCCGGCTGCGCAACGGGACGACCGCCGTGGCTCTGGCCGCTTCCACCGGTATTCCGGTCGAATCGGCGGCCGACGTCCTGTCCGTGCTGGGTTCCGCCGAAGTCGTCGAGGCCGACGGCGGCTCCTGGCATCTGACGCCGTCGTTCGCCGCACTCGTCGACGGTGTCGCAGGGGTCGACTTGAGTGCCACGCTGGCCTCCACGGACCTGACCCGCGCAGAGATCGCGCGGGCTGCCGAGCCCGCGAACGGCCTCGACGGCGCACAGGCCCTGACCGTGGCACGCGACTCGGGGGTCCGGGTCGGCCCCGGCGCGCAAGCACTGTACGGGCTGATCTACCAGGCACTGCCGGAATACCGGGGCCTGCTGGAACAAGGCGGCCCGGTCCTCGACGTGGGCAGCGGAATCGGCGGCACGCTGCTGACCACCGTGTCCCTGTTCGACCAGCTCCACGGGGTCGGCGTCGAGGTCGTTGCGGAAATCGCGACGGAACTGCGTTCCCGCACGCAGGCAGCCGGACTGGCCGACCGCGTGGAAATCCGCGCCGTGGACGCCCGCGAGCTGAACGACGAAGGCGTGTTCGCGGCGAGCTTCTGGGCACAGCCGTTCTTCGCCGGCGACGCCCGGCCCGGCACGCTCGCCGCGATCCACCGCGCACTGCGCCCCGGTGGCTTGCTGCTGATGCAGGAGCTGTTCCCGCCGCTGACCGAGCAGGCCGGCGCCCGCGAACACCTCGACCAGCTCTTCCACCGTCGCGCCGGCGCGACGTTCGGCCGCTCCGCCGAGGAGCTGGCAGCCGAAGCGGAGAAGGCCGGTTTCCACGATCCGGAGATCACCACGACCGCACTGGGCCGCGTGCTCACCGTGCGCCGCTGACCGGTCAGCCGACCGGCACCGGGGCCAGCAGTTCGGCGGCGCGGGCGGCGAGCGCCTTCCGGTCGATCTTTCGGTTGGCGTTGAGCGGGAATTCGGCCACGTGCCGGTAGTGCCGGGGGATCACCCCCTCCGGCAGTACCGCGCGCAGTGCTCGCACCAGTTCGATCACCGGGCGTTCGCCGCCGGTGTAGAAGACGAACAGTTCGGTGCCGCCTGCCCCGGTGACACCGAGCGCGACCGCGTCCGGGATTCCGCAGTCCCGCAGCGCGTGCTCCACCTCGGTGAGTTCCACGCGCCAGCCGAGCACCTGCACCTGCGAGTCGAGCCGGCCGAGGTAGGCCAGCTCGTCGCCGCCGAGCCGGCGCACGCGGTCACCGGTGCGGTAGAAACGCCGTCCCCGGCGCTGCAGGAACCGTCCCCGCTCGTCGGCCGGATCGAGATAGCCCGGCGTCAGCTGCGGGCCGGCGATGGCGAGTTCGCCTTCCCCCGCTTCGGTTTCCTCCAGCAGCAGGTACTCGTGACCGTCGTGCACGGCACCGATCGGCACCACGCCGTTCACTGCCACCCGCGGGGTCTTCTCGTCGTCCCACCGGTATCCGGCGACAGTGATGGTCGCTTCGGTCGGTCCGTACAGGTTTTCCACCACAGAGTTTCCGGCCGCCACGCGCCAGTCGGCTACGTCGCGCACGGTCAGCGCTTCGCCGGCGAAGAAACTCCACCGCAGGCCCGGCGCCGCACCCGGGGTGAGCCGTCCGGTCCGGCGCACCAGGTCGATCGCGCTCGGCGTGGAAAACCACACGGTGAGCCCGTGCTCGGCGATGAACGCGGGGACGTCGCGATAAGCCGCGCCGGGCAGGACGACCGCGGGGGCCCCGGCACCCCAAGCACAGAACAGGTCGAACATCGCGCAGTCGAAGTTCAGATCGAACGTCTGGGAGAACACGTCGTCCGGGCTGAAATCGTACCGGTCGTCGAGCAGGCCGAAGTAGTGCTCGGTGGCGCTGTGCCCGATCCGCACGCCCTTCGGCCGTCCGGTGGAGCCCGAGGTGAACAGCACGTACGCGGTGTCGGTGGATCGCACTTCCTTCGGCGCCACCAGTGCTTGTGCCGCACGGGGACGCAGCACGCCGCTGCTCGCCCCGCATTCCGGGGCGAGCACGGTCCGCCCGGCCCCGACCTCCGGAACCAGCGCGAGACCACGTTCGTCGGCGATGAGCGCGTCGACCCCGGCGGCTTCGACCATCTGCGCGGTCCGTGCCGCCGGGAAGTCCGGCCGCAGCGGGACCACGGTGGCGCCGGAGTAGAGGCCGGCGAGGATCCCGGCGTAGGCGGTGACTCCCTTGCCCGCCAGCACCCCTACCGTGCGCGCGCCGGATTCGGCCAGCGCACCGCCCCAGCGCAGGGCCCGCTCGTGCAGTTGCCGGTAGCTCAGCGTCTGCCCGCCGACCGACACCGCGGTGCCGTTCTCGGAAAGGGCGAGCCCGCGCAGGAAGCGCGCGTGCAGCCCGGGAATGGTGCTCAGGTCCATCATCGTCCTCCGCGGTGAATAGGGGTGCCGGCGCGTCGCTTCGGGACGGCGGCACGAGGTAGAGTCCAAAACCGAACCGGGCGGTCGGTTTCCCCGCCTGGTCCCGTGTCCGATCCAGCCACCGGAGTAGCCATGTGGGACAGTTCCTTCGACGAGACCCTTCGTCCGTTCCTCCCGTTCCTGCCCGCCGACGAGGCACTGACCGCCGAGACCCCGCTCAGGGAGTACGGCCTCGACTCGCTCGCCACCGTCGAACTGCTGGCCGTACTGGAGGAGACCTACCAGGTCCGGTTCTCCGACGACGCGCTGAACCTGGAGACGTTCGAGAACCCCGGACGGCTCTGGGCCACGCTGTCGCAGCTGCAGCCGGCTAGCTGACCCGCGGGCCGGTGCCGCGACGGCGAGGCTGCAGGGCAAGGCGCGGGTTGATCGTGGTCACCTCGAACCGGCTGGTGGTCGCGCGGACCCGGCCGAAGAGCGTGTCCGGACCGGCCACCCAGAGCTTGCGCACACCGAGCTGTTCGAGTGACGAGACGACGTCCGGCCAGCGCAGCGGTTCGACGATGCTGTCCAGCAGCATCGTGCGGACCTGGGCACCGGAGCGCAGGATCGAACCGTCCTGATCGGCGACGATCGGAAGGAGGGGATCGTGGAAGCCGAGGTCACCGAGCACCTCGTCCTCCGCCTTGCGCCGCAGTGCGCCGAACGCACGCGAGTGCAGCGGAGGACGCATGGTGTACAACGACAATCCACCCATGCTCCGCACGGTCTGCTTGAGCCACTCCAGGTTCCGCTCCCGCACCGAGACCATGTAGAAGTCGTGGTCGATGTAGCAGGAGATGTCCGACCATTCGCCGCGCCCGTCGAGTTCGGTGAGCGCGGCACGCAGTTTCTCCTCCGGTGTGCGGACGAACGAGTGCGTGACCACGTCGG
Organism: Amycolatopsis ultiminotia; assembly: GCF_039536925.1. Lineage (NCBI taxonomy): Bacteria > Bacillati > Actinomycetota > Actinomycetes > Pseudonocardiales > Pseudonocardiaceae > Amycolatopsis > Amycolatopsis ultiminotia. Next base: position 455,400 of record NZ_BAAAZN010000006.1, read on the forward strand.
TGTACTCGGTGGCGAAGAACTCGTCCAGGCACCGCGCGAGCTGTGCGGTCATCCACACCGCGTCCGGGAACGACAGCGCGCCGGCGTACACGCTGGCCGGTTTCTCGCCGAAACTCGGTCCGGTGCAGTAGTCCGGGCTCATCCCGTATTCCTGCTCCGCCCATTCGGCGAGCGCGACACAGGTCAGCATGAACCCGACCTGGGCGTATTCGGAGTAGTCGCCCTCGGTTTCCCGGAAGCGGTCGACCAGCGAATAGCCAAGGCGCGCGTCCGCCTCCTTGATCAGTCTGCGCGCAAACGGGTTGATCAGCAGAAACTTGCCGAAATCGGCGAACCGGCACGGACTCATACCGGGGAACACGACCGCCGAACCGGATCGGCTTGCCTCATCCATGACTGGCGACCTCGCTTTCGGCGGGGATGGGGTGGACGTCCCGCAGGAATCCCAGCAGGACCTCGTGGAACCGTTCGGGTTCCTCCAGATGCGGGACGTGGCTGGATTCCGGCAGGATTTCCCAGCGCACGTCGTGAATCCGGTCGAAATAGGGCTGCACGGTGGCCGGGGTGGCCTCGTCGTGCGCGCCGGAAATGAGCAGCGTCGGCACCTCGATGTCCTCGAGGCGGTCGATCACCGAATAGTCCTTGAGCGTGCCGGTGACGGTGAATTCGCTCGGTCCGTTCATCACCGAGTAGACCGTGCCGTTGTCGGCCATCTCCATGAACGAGGCGAGGTAGTCGGCGGGCCACGGCAGCACCCGGCAGACGTGCCGGTCGTAGAACACCCGCATCAGGTCGAAGTACTCCTGGCTGCCGGTGGTGCCCGCGGCCTCGTGCGCACGCAGTCCCTCGTCGACCCCCGGCGGCAGCTGCGCCCGCAGCAGGTCCATCTCACTGCGCCACAGCTGGTAGGAGGCAGGCGAATTGGCGATCACCAGGCCGCGCAGCCCGTCCGGGCGCTGCGCCGCGTGCCTGGCCACGACCAGCCCGCCCCACGACTGTCCGTAGAGGACGTAGTTGTCCTCGATGCCCAGCCGGTACACGAGGTTGTCCAGTTCGTCGGCGAACAGCTCCGGCGTCCAGAAGTCCGCGCCCTCGTCCGGGCACCGGGTCGAGCCGCCGCTGCCGAGCTGGTCGTAGTGGACCACCGGGAAACCGTGCCGGGCCAGTTCGGAAAGGCCAAGCAGGTAGTCGTGCGTGCTGCCGGGGCCGCCGTGCACCACGACGACGGCGGGCAGCGCACCCCCGGTCACCCCGGTGACCCGGTACCACGTGCGGTACTCGCCGAACGGGACCCAGCCCTTCGTGGTGGGTGCCACGGCCATCCTCATCACCTCGCTCGTGTTCCTCGTCCGGTGCACTCCGGACCGGTTACCTGTCTATCCGCCACGGCCGCGTCGCGGCCAGCCCCTAAGGGGCGGCTAAAGCCGGTCTGAATCCGGTCGGCGGGCCTGCGGTTGAGGGGCCCCTACCCGGGCGTTGCCGGGTCGGCTGCAGCGCCCGCCGGCCCTACCGTTTCCCCGGTGGCCGAACAAACCCGCCCGAGCGAACACCCCGGAGAACCGCGATGCGCGTGATGCTGATGGTCTTCCCGACGAGGACGCACGTCTACAGCATGGCTCCGGTCGGCTGGGCGCTGGCCGCGGCGGGGCACGAGGTGCGGTTCGTCGGCCAGCGCAATCCACGCGAGGTCGCCTCCTTCGCCGAAACCGGGCTCGACGCGATGTGGTTCGGCGCCGAACTGGACATCGCGCGCCACCGCCAGCTGCAGATCGACGGGAACAACGCGATGCAGGGCGACTTCCGGATTTCCGAAAGCCGTCCGGAGCGCTACACCGACGAATACGTGCGCACCGTGTACGAGCACTGGGTGGAGGTGTTCCGCTGGACCACGCCGGACGCGCTGCTCGACGAACTCGTCCGCTTCGCCCGGCACTGGCAGCCGGACCTGATCGTGTGGGACCCGATGATCTACGCGGCACCGATCGTCGCGCAGGCGATCGGCGCGGCGCACCTGCGGATGATGTACGCGGCCGACCAGACTGCCCGGATCGGTGCGCAGTACCGCGATCTGCGGGCGAGCCGGCCCGACGACGACAGCCCGGATCCGTTCGTGACCTGGATGTCCGCTGCGGTCGGCCGGTTCGGCGCGGACTACGACGACGCACTGCGCTACGGCACCGCGACCATCGACTGCCATCCGTCGTACCTGCGTTACGACGGCGTGGACGTGGACTACCTGCCTGCCCGGTTCGTGCCGCTCAACAAGCCGATGGCGATTCCGGACTGGGTGCTGCGGCGCCCGCAGCGGCCGCGGGTGATGCTGACCCTTGGCATCTCCAACCGGCAGGTGCTCGGCGTCGAGGAGACCTCGGTCGGCGATCTGCTCGACGGGCTCGCCGACCTCGACATCGAGGTGGTGGCCACGCTCAACGAGAGCCAGCTGGCGTCGGTACGGTCCGTTCCGGACAACGTGCGCGCGGTGGATTTCGTGCCGATGAACGAACTGCTCGCCTCGTGCTCGGCGATCGTGCACCAGGGTGGCGGGGCGACGATCGGCAACGCCGTGGTGAACGGTGTGCCACAGCTGGTGATTCCCGGGACCACCTGGAGCGAACGCGGCTCCGCGGTGGCGCAGGTCAAGCGGGGCAACGGGTTGCTGCTCGATCTGGCGGACGTGACCGCGACGAGCGTCCGCACCGAGCTGCGCCGGCTGCTGGAGGAGCCGTCGTTCCGGGACTGCGCACTCGAAGTGCGCGACGAAATGCTGGCCACCCCGACGCTCGGCGACCTCGTGCCGGAACTGGAACGGATCGCGGGATGCCGGTGACGCCGCGGCCGCCCACGATCCGCGCGATCGGGTTCCTCCTCGTGAGTTTCCCGATCCGGCTCGCGGCCTTCGTGCTGGTGCTGGTCACCATGCTGGTCGGCGTCGGCACCACGATGCTGTGGATCGGCATCCCGATCCTGCTCGTCTCGACCTCGCTGATGCACGGGTTCGCCGCGTTCGAACGGCAGTGGGCAGGCAAGATGTTGCGAGTCACCATCGCCGAACCGATCCTCCGCCGTCCGCACGCACCCGGTCTGCTCGCACTGTGGCAGGCGCGGCTGCTCGACCGTGCGACGTGGCGTGCGCTGATCTTCGTGCTGATCGCTTTTCCGCTGGGGATCGTGGAATTCGTTGCCGGTGTGGTCTCGATCGCGGTGCCGCCGTTCGGGATCTTCGTGGCACCGCGGATCGGGACCATGCACGCCGCACTCGCTTCGTCGTTCCTCGGGCCGGACCGCACTTCGCAGCTGGAGGCTCGTACCCAGCAACTGCAGGATTCGCGGGCCCGCGGCGTCGACGCGGTGGAAGCCGAGCGGCGGCGGATCGAACGGGACCTGCACGACGGTGCCCAGCAGCGGCTGGTGGCCGTCGCGATGAGTCTCGGCCGGGCGCAGCTCAAACTGGACTCCGAAGACTTCTCCGGCTCCTCCTCGGTGCGCGACCTGATCGGCGCGGCACACACCGACGCAAAGCTGGCCGTCTCCGAACTGCGTGACCTCGCCCGTGGCATTTACCCACCGGTGCTGCAGGACCGCGGTCTCGACGCGGCACTGTCCTCGCTCACCGCGCGGATGCCGATCCCGGTGGACGTCGAGGTCACGGTGCAGCCGCGCCCGCCCGCACCGGTCGAGACGACGACGTACTTCATCGTGAGCGAGACCCTCACCAACGTGACCAAACACGCCGGTGCCGACCGCGCTTCGGTGCGCGTGACCCGCGACGACGACACCGTGGTCGTCGAAATCATGGACAACGGCCACGGCGGTGCTTCAGTACACCCTGGCGGCGGTTTGGCCGGCCTTGCCGACCGCGCCGCCACGATCGACGGCGTGCTGACCGTGGTCAGCCCGGCAGGCGGACCGACCGTCGTGCGCGCCGATCTTCCTGTCCGCTGGTGATTTTCGTGTTGGAGGCCCGACCATGCGTGTGGTGATCGCCGAGGATTCCGTGCTCTTGCGCGCGGGGGTGCAGAGCCTGCTGGCCGATGTCGGCATCGAAACCGCGGCCGCCGTCGACAACGGCGACGCTCTGCTCGGCGCCGTCCGCGAGCACCAGCCGGACCTGGTGATCGCCGACGTCCGGATGCCCCCGACCTTCACCGACGAGGGGTTGCGCGCGGCATTGGCTGCCCGCAAGGAGATCCCCGGACTGCCGGTGCTGGTGGTCTCGCAGTACGTGGAAGGCAGCTACGCGGTGGACCTGATCGCCGAAGGCAGTTCCGGCGTCGGCTACCTGCTCAAGGAACGCGTCGCCGATGTCGCGGACTTCCTGGAAGCCGTCCGTCGCGTGGCAGGCGGCGGATCCGCCATCGACCCGGACGTGGTGGCCCAGATGCTGTCGCGCAGCCGGGACCCGCTGGACAGCCTGACCGCCCGCGAGACGGAAGTCCTGTCCAGGATGGCGCAGGGCCTGTCGAACGCGGCCATCGCCAAGGCCTTCGTGATCACCCAGGGCGCGGTGGAAAACCACATCAGCAACATCTTCGCGAAACTGGGCCTGGAAGCCAGCCGCGACGAGAACCGCCGCATCCGCGCAGTGCTGACCTATTTGGACCGCACCGCCGTCAAGGCCTGACGCACCGGCACGCAAGCCGGGGCGCCGGTTGCCGGGCCACGGGTGGGTTGCGGCCCTGCTCTGGGGGTTTCCACGAACCGGGCGTCCGCCGTCGGCGGGCAGTCCGGTCCAGGTCCGGCGAGCCTCCCCGGGCACGGCAGGCCATCCGATCCAGTGAGCCTCCTCAGGCACAGCAAGCCAGCCCACCCGGCGAACCTCCCCGACCACGGCGGGCCATCCCGATCACCGCAAGCCAGCCAATCCAGTGAGCCTCCTCAGACACAACAAGCCAGCCCACCCGGCGAACCTCCCCGACCACAGCGGCTCATCCCGATCACCGCAAGCCAGCCGCTCTCAGCCAACCCGCCGATCACAGCGGGCTGTCCGGTCTCAGCCGTCCTTCCGGTCCGGGGCGCCTTCCGGGTTCAGCGGGCCATCCGCCAGCTGGTCGCCGGGACGAAGCGCACCGGCTTCCGGGGCTTCGGCACCGGCGATCCGGGCGGCGCCGATCGCGGTGTTCCGGCGCCCAGCGCCGACAGCACCGCGACCAGGGCCGCCACTTCCACGTCGTCCGGGTTGCCCCGCACGATGCGGATCGCGGGCTCCGCCATCAGACCGGCGGGTTTCCGTGCTTGCGCGCCGGGATGTCGGCGTGCTTCGTACGCAGCATCGCGAGCGAGCGGATCAGCAGCTCACGGGTGCAGGCCGGCTCGATCACGTCGTCGACGAGGCCACGCTCGGCCGCGTAGTAGGGATGCATCAGCTCGGTCCGGTATTCCTTGATCTTCAGCCGCCGCACCGTTTCCGGATCGTCCGCCGCGTTGATCTCGCGGCGGAAGATCACGTTCGCCGCACCCTCGGCACCCATCACCGCGATCTCGTTCGTCGGCCAGGCCAGCGAGACGTCCGTGCCGATCGACCGCGAGTCCATCACGATGTACGCCCCGCCGTAGGCCTTCCGCAGGATCACCTGCACCCGCGGAACGGTCGCGTTGCAGTAGGCGTACAGCAGTTTCGCCCCGTGCCGGATGATCCCGCCGTGTTCCTGGTCCACCCCCGGCAGGAAACCGGGCACATCCACCAGCGTCACCAGCGGGATGTTGAACGCGTCGCAGGTCTGCACGAACCGGGCCGCCTTTTCGCTGGCCTCGATGTCGAGCACCCCGGCGAGCGTGGCCGGCTGGTTCGCCACGATCCCGACCACGTGCCCGTCCAGCCGGGCGAGTGCGCACACCACGTTGGTCGCCCAGCCCGCGTGCACCTGGAGGAATTCGCCGTCGTCCACGACTTCCTCGATCACCGCGCACATGTCGTAGGCGCGTGCCGCATCGGTCGGCACCAGCTCGAGCAGCCGATCGGTACGCCGGTCGGCCGGATCGCCGGTCGGCTCCACCGGCGGTGCCTCGTTGTTGTTGGACGGCAGCAGCGAAAGCAGATACCGCACGTCTTCCAGGCAGGTACGCTCGTCGTCGTAGGCGAACGCGGCCACCCCGGAGGTGCACGCGTGCACGTCGGCACCACCGAGGCCGTTCTGCGTGATCTGCTCGCCGGTCACCGCCTGCACCACGTCCGGGCCGGTGATGAACATCTGCGAGGTTTCCCGCACCATGAACACGAAATCGGTCAGCGCCGGGGAATAGGCCGCACCGCCCGCGCACGGCCCGAGCATGACCGAGATCTGCGGGATGACCCCCGAACTACGCGTGTTCCGCTGGAAAATCCCGCCGTATCCGGCCAGCGCGGTGACGCCCTCCTGGATACGCGCGCCGGCGCCGTCGTTGAGCGACACCAGCGGCGCTCCCGCAGCCGCGGCGAGGTCCATCACCTTGTGGATCTTCTGCGCGTGCGCCTCACCCAGGGCACCACCGAAAATGCGGAAGTCGTGCGCGTACACGAAAACGGTGCGACCGTGCACAGTGCCCCAGCCGCAGACCACCCCGTCGGAATACGGCCGGCGGTGCTCGAGCCCGAAGCCGGTCGCGCGATGCCGCCGCAGCGCTTCGAGTTCGGTGGACGTGCCGGGGTCCAGCAGCAGCTCGATCCGCTCGTGTGCGGTGAGTTTGCCGCGGCTGTGCTGCCGGGCGGTTGCGGCGTCGTCGGGTCCGCGCCGTGCCGCCTCCTTGGTCTCCCGCAGCTCCCCGAGCCGATTTTCGAATGCTGCCTCGGCAACCGGTGCCTCAGACATGGACACGCCCCCTGTCGACAAGCCGATCGGCCAGATAGCGGAGAATCACATCCTGGTGGCGGGTCAGGAAGAAGTGCCCGCCCGCGAGCGGTACCAGCTCGAACTCCGCCGCGGTGTGCTCGCCCCACGAGCGCACCTCGTCCACCGACGCCACCGGGTCGTCGGTGCCGGTGAACGCGACCACCGGCGCGGCCAGCGGCTGCCCCGGCCGGTACCGGTAGGTCTCCACCGCGCGGTAGTCGTTGCGCACCACGGGAAGGATCATCCGGACCACGTCGTCGTCACCGAGCAGATCCATTTCGGTACCGCTCAGCCGGCGCAGTTCGTCGAGTACTCCGTCGTCGGTGCGGGTGTGCACGTTCTCGTCGCGGTGCCGCGACGGCGCCCGGCGACCGGACACGAACAGCGCTGTCACCCGGTTGCCCGCGTCCTCCAGCCGCCGGGCCACCTCGAAGGCGACCATCGCGCCCATGCTGTGGCCGAACAACGCCAGCGGCAGGTCGGCCCTGCCGCGCAGCAGCGCGGCAATCCGCTCGGCAATCGCGTCGATACTGGTCAGGAACGGCTCGTGCCGGCGGTCCTGCCTGCCCGGGTACTGCACGGCCAGCACCTCGACCGCAGGCGCGAGCGCCTTCGACACCGGGAAGTAGAACGGAGCCGAGCCACCGGCGTGCGGCAGGCACACCAGCCTCGCCTCCGCCCCCGGCGAGGGGTGGAAGCGACGAAACCAGCTTTCGTCGTCGATGTCCGCGCCAGCCGTCATCTCCGCGCCCTTCCCTCGGCCGGATCGGGGACGACCCGGCTTCGTCTCGACGGGCCACGTTAACCACGAGCACCGCGCCACAACGACCCCTAACGGCCCCAGTGCCGCACCGGCGCCGGCGCGGAATCCGGTCGTGACCGCCCGGTTCCTGTGCGAGGATCGCCCGCATGTCACCGACGTTCATCCTGGTACCCGGTTCGCACACGAGCAGCCGGTGCTTCACCGCGCTGCAGCGGGAACTGGCGCTGCTCGGACATCGTTCACTCGGCGTCGACCTTCCCGGACGTGGTGCAGCCGGGTTCTCGACGGCCTACCACACCCAGGACCTGGCTGCGTTCGCCGAGGAACCGTCGCCGATGGCCGGGGTCACGCAAGCGGACGCGACGGCGCAGGTGATCGGCCTGGTCCGGCAGGCCCGGGAGCACGGACCCGTCGTGCTGGTCGGGCACAGCCGGGGCGGGTTCACCCTGACCAGCGTCGCGAATGCCGTGCCGGAGCTGCTGGAGCGGATCGTCTACGTATCCGCGTGGTGCTGTGTGGACAGTACTTTCGCGGGCTACGCGGCCGAACCCGCTTTCCAGTCGGAGCCGCTGACGGAAGCGGCCACGGTGCTGGTCGGCGATCCGCACCGGCTCGGTGCCCAGCGGATGAACTGGCGCACCACCGATCCCGCCCAGCTCGCCGCGCTGAAACGGGCGCTGGTGGTCGAGGGCACCGACGCGGAACTGCTCGCCTTCCTCGCGACCATGGAGCCGGACGAGTCACTCGACGCAGGCACCGATCGGGCCGCCGCCGACACCTGGGGCACCACGGCGCACACCTACGTCCGGCTGACCGGCGACACCAGCCTGCCGATCGCACTGCAGGACCGGTTCATCGAAGAGGCCGACGCACTCACCCCGGGCAACCCGTTCGACGTGCACTCCCTCGCGGTCGGCCACATCGACCCGCTGCTGCGTCCACGGCCACTGGCGGAAATCCTCGCCGCGAGCGTCCCGGCCCGGTAGCCGCCCCGGACCGTCCTGCACAGTCCCCGCGGTATTGACTGATTATCAATCAGTCGGCACGCTGGCACGGAACGCAGGAGGTGGGACATGCGGCGGCGGACGGTGTCGGGCGCGCGGGTGCTGCTGACCGGCGCATCCAGCGGGATCGGGCGGGCGCTGGCGGTGCGGCTGGCCGAACGGGGAGCGGTGCTCGCGCTGACCGCCCGGCGCACCGAACTGCTGGACGAGGCGGCCGAGGAAATCGCCGACGCGGGACATCTGCGTCCCCGGGTGCTGCCTGCCGACCTGGCGGTACCCGGTGTCGCCGCGGAACTCGGGCAGCGCGCCCTGGCCACGCTCGGCGGCATCGACCTCCTGATCAACAATGCCGGCGCGAACATGACCGCGGCACAGGCGGTCGCCGCCGACGACGAGCAGGCACGGGCGGTGTTCGAGACGAACCTGTGGACCCCGCTGGCGCTGACCAAGGCGGTACTGCCGGCGATGCGGGCCGCCGGGCGCGGGGTCATCGTCAACACCACCTCGACCGTGCAGGCGATCCCGATCCCCCTGCTCGGCTATTACGCGGCGTCCAAGGCCGCGTTGGCGCGGGCCACCAGTGCACTGCGGCTGGAACTGGCCGGTACCGGGATCCGGGTCGTGGAGGTGGTGCCCGGCAGCACCGACACCGCGCTGCGGGACATCGACGAACTGCCGTGGAAGGGATCGCCGCCACCGACGCTGCCGGCGATCTCGCCGGAGGCGATGGCCGCCGCGATCGTTCGTGCCCTCGAACGCGGCAGGACCAGGGTGGTGCATCCCGGGTACTCGCGGGCACCGCTGGAAGTGCCGGTTGTCGGCCGGCTCGTCGCCGCGCTCGCCGCCACCCGGGTCGACACCCGCCGGATGCTCGACGACGCTGAGCCGGGGACGGATTGGTGCCGCCCGTGAACCCCGTTGCCGCCGGCGGCAACGCCGACACCGACCGTCGCGGGCGGCTCATCGACGCGGCTCGCCTACTGTTCTCCGAGCGTCCCTACGAGAAGGTCACCACGACGGAAATAGCCAGGACCGCCGATGTCGCCTACGGGCTGATCGCACACCACTTCGACAACAAACGCGGCCTGTACCTCGCGGTCATGAAGCAAATCGCCGCGGAAATCACCGCCAACCACCAAAAACCGCCCCGCGGCGATACCCCGCTCGAGCAGCTGCACAGCGCACTGGTCGAGCACATCACCTACATCGACCGCCACGCCTCAGGATTCCTCGCCATCATGCGCGGCGGCCTCGGTGCCGACCCCGACCTCCGCAAGCTCGTCGACGAAACGCGCTGGGCAGGCGCCCTCCGCGTACTGCACGCGACCGGCGTCACGAACCCCCCGGCAACCCTGCGCGCCGCCCTGCGCGGCTGGGTCGGCTACCTCGACGAACTGATGGTCGACCGGATCGAAAACCGCGACCTCGCCATCACCACGCTCGCCGACCTGGCCGCCGCCGCGCTCACCGCCACCTTGCAGAAGGTCACCACCCTCGACCCGCACACCGGCATCGACCCCGCCATCACGAAGGCAATCGCACCCACCACCCGCCGATGACCGCCCATCCCTGCCCTCCGGCACCGACCGACGGTGGCCAGGCCTCGCCCGGTAAGCAGTTCCGGTAGTTGTGACCAGGCCTCGCCCGGTAAGCAGTTCCGGTAGTTGTGACCAGGCCGAGCTGACGGACACTGCTTCAACCGGCTCGAACAGTTCCGCGATCCGGCCACCCGCCCAACGAACCGCCTGCCAACGGGCCCAACTCACCGCCACCGTGCTCCGGCTCCGATGACTTACCGGACAGCTCCTAGTCTCCTCCGCCGGCCCGGCCGAACAGGGCGCTGCCGGACACGGGCTGCTCCAGCCGAACCATCCGTTCCCACCCGCGCCAACGCCACCCGCTCCGACAAGACCACCACCCGCTACCCACGCCACGATCGACCCTGCCGCCCCGCTCCTCCGGCTTCGAGGAAACGTCCTGGCCCCGGTCAGCTCTCCGGGGTGCGGTAGGTGGTGAAGCGCACGGTGCGGTTGAGGCGGAAGCCGAGCTGTTCGTACAGCCGGATCGCGTCGGTGTTCGATGCTGCGGCGTGCAGCAGTGGCTGGTCCCCGCGGCTGCGGATGCCGGTCACGACTGCCTGCACGAGGCGTCCGGCCAGTCCGTGGCCGCGGAAAGCGGGGTCCGTGCACACCGCGCTGACCTCGGTCCATCCCGGCGGTCGCATGCGCTCCCCTGCCATCGCCACGAGCGCACCGCCGCGGCGGATGCCCAGGTAAGTCCCCAGTACCGAAGTGCGCGGCAGAAACGGGCCCGGCCGGGTGCGCGCCACCAGATCGAGCATTTCCGGCACGTCGGCCCCGGTCAGCCGGACGACCTCCGGATCGGCTCCGGGCTCCGCCGCACCGCGTTCGACGAGCGCCGAGCCTTCCATCTGCACCCCTGGCGTTTCCGCCACCACCGTCCAGCCGTCCGGCAGCGGCAGGTCGACTCCGCCCACCACGGTCACCGCGGTGGCCGGGCCCGTCAGGTCCGCGAGGTCCTGCCATACCGCAGCATCCGGCTGGTCCGGCACGGCGTGGAACGGAGAGACGTCCGGCGGGTAGCGCAGCACTTGGCCTTTTCGTTCCGCGAAGGGAGCGTGCGGACCGTCCAGTGCGGCCCATGCCGGGTTGCCGAGAGGCGACCTGATCACTGCGTGCCTGCCGATCGGGATCCGGGAAAAGGGTCGAGAACATCAGAATGCGCTCGTCCGCCGGGGTGCGGCCACCGGCTCTCACATCGTGAACGGGACAACGAGGCACGAACCGGTCCGCAATGACGTTTGACGTCCCGGGCAGCGCCCACTGAGAAGCACGTGCCGAGCAGCGCAGCCGTGGGCAACCAACCGTTCGGCTGCACCTTCCTGCACCGTCCGGACGGGTACGAAATCGATGGTGCCGGCGGGGATCCGCAGGCGATCCCGGGGTGGGCACGCTCGTGTCCACTAAGGACACTCCGGACAGGGCGGATGGTCACCGTGCGCAGTCCGTTCGGCACGGAGTTCGCTCCGGGTTCGTGCGGTGCGCTCGCCGGGGACCGGTCCCGGCGCCCACTCCTAAGCTGGCCCCGAGCGGGCAGAAGGAGCGCATGGTGACAAGGCAGCACGCAGTGGCACGGGCCGGCCCGGTATTGCTGGTGCTGGCGCTGACTGCGTGCGACCCGGCCGACAGCACCGGCGGCGTGGCACCTTCCGCCGACCCGGATCGTCCCGGCTACCAGCAATACGAGGACGGCGGTCCGGTCGGCAGACACATCACCGGACTGCGCCTGTCCGGCCAGATGCAGCTGAAGGTGCAGGCCGGAGCCACGACCTCGGTGCACCGCACCGTCCACTACCAGGACACCGATCCCGGCAGCGGCACCTGGCGGGTGGCCGGTGACGCCGTCGAGCTCAGCGGCTGCACCGTGCCGCGCTGCCTGGTCACCTACGACGTGACCGTCCCTGCGAGCACCGCGCTCAGCGGAGAGCTGAACTCCGGCAACGCGCTGGTTCGCGGCATCGGTCCGGTAGATCTCAGCGCGCGTTCCGGCACCGTCGACATCCAGCAGATTTCCGGTGCGGTCAAGCTCGAAGCCGGTTCGACGGCCGCCAACGTGACCAATGTCGACGGTCCGGTCGACGCAACCGTGGACTCCGGCCAGTTCACTGCGCAGAACGTGCACGGTCCGCTGTCTGTGCACGGCGGTTCCGGCACCGTGGTCGCGCACGGCATCAGCGGCCCTGCCACGTTGGATCTCCGCTCCGCCGAAGTGACGCTGGGCATGGCCAGCGCACAGGATGTGTCCGCCTCGGTCAGTTCCGGCTCGCTCGGGATCACCGTGCCGCAATCGGCGTATCACGTGGTCAGCACCACTGACAGCAGTGAGTTGAACAGTACGGTGCCGGACGATCCGGCCGGCGCGCATCGGATCACGCTCGCCCTGAACTCGGCGTCGGCGAGCCTGGACTTCGGCTAGCCGACGTTCGGCCAACCGGGGTGCGCCGTGCGGGCAATCTGGTGCGGTAGCCGGGTTCCGGTGGCCGACATGGCCCGACGGCCCGGGTCTCCAGGCGAATCGGAGGTGACCACGACGACGACTGTCGCCATCGTCGGAGCCGGGCTCGGCGGACTGGCGCTCGCCCGTGTGCTGCATGTGCAGGGCATCGACTCCGTTGTGTACGAACGTGAATCGTCTCGTACCGCGCGCGGTCAGGGCGGCATGCTCGACATCCAATCCGGACAGCGGGCGTTGCGCGAGGCCGGCCTGATCGGCCGGTTCCACGCGATTGCCCGCCGCGAAGGCCAGGACCTGCGTCTCCTCGACCCGGACGGCACGCTGCTGCTACAGGAGGACACCCCCGACGACGCCCCGGCCGTTCGGCCTGAGCTCGACCGGGCCGATCTGCGCGATCTGTTGCTGGATTCACTCCCCGAAGGCGTGGCGCGCTGGGGACATGCGTACCGCTCCGGCGGCGACGGGGTGCTGCAGTTCGCCGACGGCAGCAGCGCGACGTATGACCTGCTGGTCGGCGCGGAGTCCCGCGTCCGCGCGCTGCTCACCGACGCCCGCCCGGAGCACACCGGCCAGCACGCGTTCGAACTCGGCATTCCCGATATCGACCGCACCCACCCCGATCTGGCGGCGATGGTCGGGCGCGGCAGCTACTGGGCGCGCGGCAACGGACAATCCCTTACCGCGCAACGCAATGGCGACGGTCGCGTACGCGTCTACCTCAGCTTCCACCACACCGCCGAAGACTGGCTTGCCGGCTGGCACGCACAGTTCAGCACGCTGATCGCCGCCTGCGACGGTACCGTCGCGGCGCGATCGATCAGCACTCTCCCGGTCGGCCTGACCTGGCCGCGCCCACCCGGACGACTTCCCCGCCGCCGTCGAGGAGTACGAACGCGAGATGTTCGAACGCACCAGTGCCGCCGGCAGGCATTCCGCGCAAATACAGGAACTCCTGTCGGCACCGGACGCCGGGCGGCGAATGCTCGAGTTCTTCCAGCCCCGCTGAGGGGACGCGCGCGGCGTACCGTGCTCCCTGATCGTCACTGCGGCATTTCTTCGCCTGCTTGACTTCAACCTTGGTTGGAGTCGGAAGATCCCGCACCATGGCGACCGTGGAGATCCGGTGGGCGCCACCCGGCACGGACGCGGACCGCTCGTTGACGCGATACTCGAAGTCCTGCCGCGGCTGATCGCCGGTGAGCCGACCGCGCCGTCCGGGCCAGGAAATTGGCGTACTGACCAATTCCACGCCGACAAAGCCTACGACATACCGGCCATCCGCAGCCGGCTACGCCGAGACGGGCATTATCCCGCGCAACGGAATCGAATCCGCCGAGAAACTCGTCTTGTGCGAATTTCCCGGCGACACGGCACGCACCGGCATCTCGCGATAGTGCAGTCGCCGAGAACCATCAGGTGCGGATGGCGGTCAGGAAGCCGCCGCCGGCCGCCTTCGGGTCGGATCGGCCGTAGGAGTCGGCGAGTGCGGCGCGGTCGTGGGTGTGCACGCACCAGTCGTGTTCAGCCAGCCAGCTCGGCGCGTCGACGCCAAGTCCGCCCCGCCACAACGCGGCGTACTCAGCCATCGCCGGCATCGCGCGGGCCCGCGCCGGCAACGATTCGGCCGCCATCCCGCCCTGCTCGAATGCCAGCCGGCTGCCGGGAGCGGACAGTTCGCTGACTGCCGTGAGCAGCCTGGCGGCTTGCTCGGCGGACAGGTAGACCAGAAGGCCCTCCGCCAGCCACGCGGTCGGCACTGGCTCCCGGAAGCCGGCCGCCACCAACGTCGAGCACCATCTGCCGCGCAGGTCCGCCGGCACGATCACGCGCTCACATCGAGGACCGGCCGCCTGCTCGGCCAACACCAGCTGCTTGAACTCCAGCACCTCCGGCAGATCCACCTCGAACACGCGCACCCCATCCGGCCAGGACAGCCGGAACACCCTGGTGTCCAGGCCTGCGGCCAGCAGCACCACCTGGTGACACCCGGCTGCCGTCGCGGCCAGCAGGTAGTCGTCGAAAAACCGCGTACGCAGCACGCCATGGGCATGGAACACCGTGCCCAACGCTGCCATCGGCCCCCACTCCGCCAGCTCACGCGCCGACACCGGCTCGTCCGGCAGCACGCCCGGCGCGGCGTCCAGAAACGCCTGGGCGTACGGATCGTCGAACAGCCGATCCGGTCGGCGGCTCTCCCGCGCCCGTACTGCCGCCACGCCCAGGGCGGTCTTGCCCACACCGCCCAGCGGTCCCCGCCGGTCCGCCGCCATGGTCACCACTCCTCCCTCGACCTGAGCAATCTTCATCGCCAACGATACATCGTCAGAGATGTTTCGCCAGCGATGTATCCTTGGGGACATGGACGGCGGGCAACTACACCGACTGGGCCGGCGACTCATCGAACTGTCGCGCCAGGCGACCGGCGAACCCGGTGACCTCGCCCTCACGCCGGGAGAAGCCGCCGTCCTGGAAGACGTGCTCACCCATCCGGACAGTTCGGTCAGCGAGATCGCCCAGCGCACCGGCTTCGTGCAAAGCCACGTGTCCGCCTCGGTTGCCCGCCTGGCCCAGCGGGGCGTGCTGGCCACCGGACCCGACCCGGCCGACGGACGCCGCACCCGCGTCCGAGCCGCCGACCAGACCCTGAACGCGATCGGCCGACGGGCCGCCCGCCACATCGACGACACTCTCGCCAACGCGGTCAGCGACCCCGCGACCGCCCGGCGAGCGACCGCCCTGCTGAACGAACTCGCCCAGCTCCTCCTGCCGTAACGCGCACCCCAAACCCGGCAGCCGGAATCTCTGCTGGACGACGCCGATGCCGTCCAGCTGGCGAGAACGTGGAGAACGTGCCACGCAGCATGCGAACCCACCCGAAGCTCGTGCCCTGTTTCGGGCACAAGTTCGTTGCACATCCGGTGCCGTAGCGGATAGACAGGGCGGGTGGAGCTTGACGAACTGCTCGGCCTGCCCGATACGCGGCTGCGCCCGGCGACCCTCGATGATGCGGCGGAACTGCTGGTCCTGCAGCGTTGCTGCTGGATGCAGGAAGCGCTGCTCAACAACACCACGGAAATCCCCGCGCTGCACGAGGATCTGGCCGATCTGCGGGAGTCCATCGGGACCTGGCACGGCTGGGTGGTGCGACAGGGGCCGCGGCTGGTCGGGGCCGTTCGTGCCCGCGAGGAGCACGGCGGGTGGGAGGTCGGCCGGCTGATGGTCGCGCCCGATCTCGCCGGGCGCGGGCTTGGCCGGTTCCTGCTCGCGTACGCGGAGAGCCAGGCGCCGGACACACTACGGCGGTTCACCTTGTTCACCGGTGCGGCGAGCAAGCGCAACATCACCATGTACGAACGCGCGGGCTACCGCATCACGCCGCAGTCCGGCCAAGCCGCCGGGCACATCAAGCATGCGGTGTACCTGGTGAAGGAACGCGCCGGGGCCTGAGGAGGGGTCACAGCTCGTCGAACACCAGCACAGTGTGCGTCGAGAGCACGTCCGGCATGGCTTGCAGGCGCTCGAAAACCAGGTCCCGCAAGCTGTCCGCGTCGCGGGTGCGGACGAACAGGATCAGGTCGTTGTCCCCGGAGACCAGGCCGCCGTGTTCGATTTCCGGGATGTGCTTCAGCGCGGCGCTGACCGTCCGCCAGCTGTTCTGCGTGACCTTCAGGTACACGAACGCGGCCAGCCCCTGTCCGAGCCGTCGCGGGTCGGTGACCGCGGCGTATCCGGTGATCACGCCTTCCCGGTGCAGCCGCTCCACGCGCGTGTAACAGCCCGCGCGCGAGATGTGCGCTCGTTCGGCCAGCGCACGCATCGACGCCCGCCCGTCCGCCTTCAGTTCGGCGATGAGTTTCAGGTCGACCTCGTCGAGGGCCGCCGCCATTCGTCCACCCGGCTCGGGCATCCGCGTCCCTCCGGAGACCAATCGTCCACTACCGAAACCTTCCGACGGCCATCATTCCACACTTGTCTCGCATCCCTGGATACCTGATCGGCGGAGAGCAAGGATCTGCACTACTCGTCTTGGCCGAGCGAAACAGCCAGTGCATCGATGGGAGCTGCCGGTGACCACCACGGAACGCACCGCCGCGTCGTACTTCCTGCCCAGCGACGAACCGCTGGGCCTGGTGTCCCCGGACGGCACCGCGGTCAAGGAGCCCGAGCTGGCCATGCCCGCCGACGACGTGCTGCGGCAACTGCACCGCGGCATGGTCACCGGCCGCCGGTTCGACACGCAGGCGACCGCGCTCACCAAACAGGGCAGGCTGGCGGTGTATCCGTCGGCACGCGGGCAGGAAGCGTGCGAAATCGGTGCCATCCTCGCGCTTCGGCCGCAGGACTGGCTTTTCCCCACCTACCGCGACTCGATGGCGGTGGTCGCCCGCGGCGTCGACCCGGTCGAGGTCCTGACACTCCTTCGCGGCGACTGGCACTGTGGCTACGACCCGTACCGCGCGAACGTCGCGCCGCAGTGCACGCCGCTGGCCACGAACACGCTGCACGCGGTGGGTTTCGCGCACGCTGCGCGCACGAAGGGCGAGGACACCGTCGCGCTTGCGCTACTCGGCGACGGCGCCACCAGTGAAGGCGACACGCACGAAGCGTTGAACTTCGCCGCCGTCTGGAAGGCACCGGTGGTTTTCCTGGTGCAGAACAACGGTTACGCCATCAGCGTCCCGCTCGCGAAGCAGACTGCGGCGCCCTCCTTGGCGCACAAGGGAGTCGGCTACGGCATGCCGTCCGTACTCGTCGACGGCAACGACGCCGCCGCGGTACACGCGGTCGTGGAGCAGGCCGTCGCGCACGCCGCGGCAGGTGACGGTCCGACGCTGATCGAAGCCGTGACATACCGCGTCGAGTCGCACACCAACGCCGACGACGCCACGCGCTACCGCGAGCGCGCCGAAGTGGAGAAGTGGCTCGAGCGCGACCCGATCGCCCGGCTCAAGCGTTATCTCACCGACCGTGCCCTCCTCACCGAACAAGCAGAGCAAGAGATCGACGCGCATGCCGAGCAAGCGGCAGCCGCGTTGCGCGAGCGGATGAACGCCGACGTCGCACTGGACCCGGCCGAGTTGTTCCAGCACGTCTACGCCGAGCCCACCGCCGCGTTGCGGGACCAGGCCGCCGAACTCGCCGCGGAAATCGGGGAACGAGCATGACCGCCACTTTGGACACCACGCTTTCGCTCGCCGGCTCGCTCAATCGCGCGCTGGCCGATGCACTGGCCGAGGACGAGCGGGTGCTGATCTTCGGCGAGGACGTCGGCACGCTCGGCGGGGTTTTCCGGGTGACCGACGGCCTCGCCGAGCGGTTCGGCGAGCACTGGGTGTTCGACTCGCCGCTGGCCGAGGCCGGTATCGTCGGCACCGCGATCGGGATGGCGATGAACGGTCTTCGCCCGGTGGTGGAAATGCAGTTCGACGCGTTCGCCTATCCGGCGTTCGAGCAGATCACCAGCCACCTCGCCAAACTGCGCAACCGCACGAAGGGCAGGGTCGAGCTGCCCGTCGTGATCCGCGTGCCCTACGGCGGCGGGATCGGCGGCGTCGAGCACCACTGCGATTCCTCCGAGGTCTATTACACGCACACCGCGGGGCTGCGAGTCGTCACCCCGGCCACGCCCGGCGACGCCTACACCTTGCTGCGCGAAGCAATCGACTGTCCGGACCCGGTGATCTTTCTGGAGCCGAAGCGGCGTTACTGGGAGAAGGGCGCGGTCGACACCACGCAGCCGTCGCCTGGCCTCGACCGTGCCGTGGTCCGGCGCGAAGGCAGCGACGTCACGCTGATCTCCTACGGCGGCGCGCTGGGCACCACGCTCGAAGCCGCCGAAGCTGCGAAGGAAGAGGATTACGACGCCGAGGTGATCGACCTGCGCAGTCTCGCGCCGTTCGATCTGGCGACCGTCGCCGCGTCCGTACGCCGCACCGGGCGCGCGGTCGTGGTGCAGGAAGCGAGCCGGTTCTGCGGGTACGGCGCGGAGGTCGCGGCCCAGCTTTCCGAGGCCTGCTTCCACTACCTGGAGGCGCCGGTCCTGCGCGTCGGCGGCTTCGACATCCCTTACCCGGCACCGAATCTGGAACGCCACCACCTGCCGGACGTGGACCGGGTCCTGGACGCGATCGATCGGCTGCAGTGGGACGACAGCGCCCCGCTGCGCGACGGGGAGGCGTGATGGCCGTCTTCAAACTGCCCGATCTCGGCGAGGGTCTCACCGAGGCGGAAATCGTCGCCTGGCACGTCGCGGCAGGCGACACCGTGGCGGTGGACCAGACCGTGGTGGAGGTCGAAACGGCCAAGGCGAGCGTCGAGGTCCCGGTTCCGTTCGCCGGTCGCGTCGCGACGCTGCACGGCGCGGCCGGTGACGTGCTCACCGTCGGCAGCCCGCTGATCACCGTGGAGGCGGCCGCCGACTTCACCGAACCCGGCGTCGTGACGCCGGAGGGCAGCGGAAACGTGCTGATCGGCTATGGCACCGGCACCACGCAGACCCGCCGCAACCGCCGTTCCCGCAGCGGGCGGCGACCGTCCGCACCGGCCACCACCCGACCGTCCGATTCGGACCGGGTGCGGGTGGTTTCCCCGCTGGTGCGCAGGCTTGCCCGGGAGTCCGGAGTGGACCTGCACGCGCTGCCGGGCACCGGCACCGGCGGTATCGTCAGCCGGGCGGACGTGGAACGCGCCATCGCCCGAAGCGCCGGGAAGCCCGCCGACGAGCAGCGGATTCCGTTGCGGGGGATGCGGAAGACGGTGGCGGACAAGCTCACCCGTTCGCGTCGGGAGATTCCCGAGGCGACCGTGTGGGTGGACGCCGACGCCACCGAACTCCTGCAGTTGCGATCCGCGCTCAACGCCGATCCCGCTGCGCCGAAGATCGGCCTGCTCGCCCTGCTGGCCCGGTTCACCGTGGCGGGCCTGCAGCGTTTCCCCGAGCTGAACGCGCATCTCGACGGCGACGAAATCGTGCTCTCGCCGGTGATCAACCTCGGTTTCGCCGCGCAGACCGACCGTGGCCTGATGGTCCCGGTGGTCCGCGACGCGCACACCCACACCGTCGAAGGTCTGTCCGCGGCGCTGGCCGAACGTACCGAACAGGCAAGGGCGGGCAGGCTGACCCCCGCGGAGCTGACCGGCGGCACCTTCACCGTGAACAACTACGGCGTGTTCGGAGTGGACGGTTCGGCGGCCATCATCAACCATCCGGAGGTGGCGATCCTCGGCATCGGCCGGATCGTCGACCGGCCGTGGATCGTCGGCGGCGAGGTGCGCGCACGCAAGATCACCGAGCTGACGCTGGCCTTCGACCACCGGGTGTGCGACGGCGGTGTGGCGGGCGGGTTCCTCCGCTTCATCGCCGACTGCGTGGAGAACCCGCTGCGCCTGCTGCGGAACCTGTGACGCTCAGTGCGCTGCGGGCTGGTACTCGCCGGGCACGCCGCGGGTGGTGACGCCGAACCGGTTCCACGCGTTGATCACCGTGATCGCGGCGATCACGTGGGCCAGCTCGGTTTCGTCGAACTCCGCGGCGGCCCGTGCGTAGACCTCGTCCGGCACGAACCCGTCGGTGAGCACCGTGACGGCTTCGGTCAGCTCCAGCGCGGCAACCTCCTTGGCGGTGTAGAAGTGCTTCGACTCCTCCCACGCGGACAGCTGCACGATGCGCTCCACCGATTCGCCTGCGGCCAGCGCATCCTTCGTGTGCATGTCGAGGCAGAACGCGCAGTGGTTGATCTGTGACGCGCGGATCTTGATCAGTTCCAGCAGCGTCGGGTCGATACCGCGGCGGACCGAGGCGTCGAGCCGGATCATCGCCTTGTAGGCCTCCGGCGCGAGCTCGGCGAGGTTGAGGCGGGGCCGGTGGGCAGGGAGTCGTTCTCCGATCGTGGTCATGGTTTCGACGCTACCGCCGACCGGCCCCCTGCTATGGTCCATTTCCGTGCGCGATCAGTGGGCCACTTCGCCCGGCGACGACCTGCACCTCGACCTCCGCGGGCCACGGCTGCGCGAAGGCCTGATGGAAGCACTGCGTGACGCCATCCGTACCGGACGGCTCACGCCAGGGGCGAAACTGCCGTCCAGCCGCACGCTCGGCGCGGATCTCGGCATCGCACGCAATACCGTGGCGCAAGCGTATGCGGAGCTGGTGGCCGAAGGCTGGCTCACCGCACGGCAAGGCGCGGCGACCCGGGTCGCGACCCGCGCCACGACCGCACCGGCTACCACCGCGCCGATGCCGGTCCTGCGGCACCGGCACGTGCACGATCTCCGTTCCGGGCTGCCGGACGTGTCCGCGTTCCCCCGTGCCGAGTGGACGAAGGCGACCCGCCGGGCACTGGCCGCAGCACCCGACGACGCGTTCGGCTTCCCGAACGCGCGCGGCAGGCCGGAGCTGCTGACCGAACTGGCCGGCTACCTCGCGCGCACCCGGGGAGTGCGCGCGCAGCCGGATCAGATCGTGGTCTGCTCCGGGGTCACGCACGGCCTGCTGCTGCTCGCCGAGGTGCTGAAACGCCGTGGTAACCCGGAAATCGCGGTCGAGGCGTACGGCTTGCGCGCGCACCGGGACCGGCTCGCCGACGCCGGGATTCGCACGCCTGCGGTCCCGGTCGACGCCGAGGGAGCCGTGGTCGACCAGCTCCCCGGCGCGGGCGCGGTACTGCTCACGCCGTCGCACCAGTTCCCCACCGGCGTCGCACTGCACCCGGACCGGCGGGTGACCGTCGTCGATTGGGCCCGCCGCACCGGCGGATTGGTCCTCGAGGACGACTACGACGGGGAATTCCGCTACGACCGCAGCCCGGTCGGCGCACTGCAGGGCCTCGATCCGGAGCATGTCGGATATCTGGGCACCGCCAGCAAAGCACTGACCCCGGGGCTGCGGCTGGGCTGGCTGGTGCTGCCGCCGCGGATCGCGCACGCGGTCGCCGAGGTGAAGGGCGAGTTCGACCTGCACGCCAGCACTCTCGACCAGCTCACCATGGCCGCGTTCATCTCGTCCGGCGCCTACGACCGGCACATCCGCGCGATGCGGCTGCGTTACCGGCGCCGCCGTGACCAGCTGGTCGCCGCGCTGGCCGAGCACTCCCCGAGTGCACGGGTGACCGGCCTGTCGGCAGGACTGCACGTGCTCGTGGAACTGCCTTCGGGCAACGAAAGCGCGGTCGTGCAGGGCTCGGCGTGGCAGGACCTGGCGGTGCACGGCCTCGCCGCGTTCCGGCATCCGGCAGCCGAGGCAGACCGCGACGCACTGGTCATCGGGTACGGCACCCCTTCGGCCAGCGCATGGTCCGGTGCACTGACCGCACTGTGCCGGGTACTCCCCTGAGCAGACTTGCGTATCACGCACAGTTTGCGCGTCACGCAAGTTTCGCCTAGGGTCGGGGTCATGCCCGAACGTCCCAGCCTGCGCGAGCGGCGCCGCCAGGAAACCCGCCGGGCCATTTCCTGGGCGGCGGTCAAGCTCGTCGTCGAACGCGGGCTGGGGAACGTGACCATCGACGACATCGCCGACGAGGCGGGCGTTTCGCCGCGCACGGTGAACAACTACTTCTCCAGCAAAGCCGAGGCGATCGCCGCGCGGCAGCACGACCGCGCGCACGACATCGCGGACCGCCTGCGAGCCCGCCCGGCCGGCGAACCGCTGTGGGAAGCGTTACAGCAGGCCGTGTTCGCCCAGTGCCGCGACAGCGCGGCCGACGAGCACGGCACGCCGGATCCACAGTGGAAAGAGGGGGTCCGGCTGATGGTCACCGAACCCGCACTGCACGGCGAGCTGCTCAAAGCCGGGGCAGCCACCGAACAGGCGCTGACCCAGGCGATCGCCGACCGCATCGGCGCCGACGCCGAACGCGACCTGCGGCCACTGCTGATCGCCGCGACCGTCGGCGGAGCACTTCGCACCGCCGTGCAGCACTGGCTGCGCACCGACCCACCGATTCCACTCGAAACCTTGCTGCACCAGGCATTCGACCAGCTTGCCGAGGTGCTGCCCTGACTCCGTAGGGGGAATACCATGCCCGAAGTCGTGATTGCCGGTGGCGGGCCGAACGGCCTGCTGCTCGCCGCCGAACTGTGCCTCGCCGGGGTACGGCCGATCTTGCTCGAACGCGAGCCCGGCGACAAGAACGAGCGCCGCGCCAACGGCCTCGTGGGCCAGGTCGTGCCACTGCTGCACCGCCGGGGCCTCTACTCGCGGCTCGCCGACGAGAGCGAGCCGCGCCCCGTACCGTCCTACATCTTCGGCGGATTCCGGCTCGACCTCGCCGATCTCGCGGACAGTCCGGTGTACGTGCTGCCGAAGCCACAGCGTGAACTGGAGCGTGTGCTCGTCGAACACGCCACCGCACTGGGTGCCGAGATCCGCCGTGGCCACGAGGTCACCGGGTTCTCTTCGGCCGCGGATTCGGTGACCGTGCAGGTGAGCGGCCCGGACGGCCCGTACCAGCTCAACGCCGAGTACCTGGTGGGCGCGGACGGCGGGCGCAGCACGGTGCGCAAACTCGCCGGCATCGGCTTTCCCGGCGTCACCCGCGACGACAGCGTGTCCTACAGCGCGCAGGTCCGGATTCCGCCGGAGCTGCTCGACCCGGCCACCGGCGGGCTGCGGCTTTCGACCGGGGTGATCCCGCCGTTCCAGCACTACCGCACGGAAACCGGGGTGTTCGCCTACGCCCCGTTCGACCCTGCGGTGCCGGGGGTGAGCACGATGGAACGCGGCGTGCCCGCACCGCCGGACGACGTTGCGCCGACGCTGGACGACGTGCGCGCGAGCATCCGCAGGGTGCTCGGCACCGATCTGCCGTTCGAACCGCCCGCCGGCGCCGGGCCGTTCCAGCTGCGCCGGCTCAACAGCGGCAACACCCGCATCGCGGACACCTATCGGGCCGGCCGCGTGCTCCTGCTCGGCGACGCGGCACACGTGCACTCCGCGATCGGCGGTCCCGGGCTGAACCTCGGCCTGCAGGACGCGGTGAACCTGGCGTGGAAGCTCGCCGCCGAGGTGCACGGCTGGGCTCCGCCGGGACTGCTCGACAGCTACGAGGCCGAGCGCCGTCCGGTCAGCCGGAGGGTGGTCATGCACACCCAGGCGCAGGGTGCGCTCACCGCGCCCGGCCCCGAAGTCACCGAACTGCGGGTGCTGTTCGGCGAGCTGATGGAGCACGACGTCGTCCGCGAGCACCTCGCGAACCTGCTCTCCGGCGCCGATGTCCGCTACGGCGAAGACGCGCATCCGCTCACCGGCCGCTGGTACCCGGATCTGGCGCTCGCCGACCCGGAACCGCTGGCTGCCGCCCAGCGCGCCGCGCGTCCGGTACTGCTCGACCTGACCCCCGGCGCGAAACTGTCCACCGCCGCGTTGCCCTGGCAGGATCGCGTGACGACGGTGTCCACCACCGCGACCGGCGAGGCTCCCACCGCGTTGCTGATCCGGCCGGACGGTTACCTCGCCTGGGCTTCCTCGGACGAGACACCGGACGTCGACGCGCTGCGGTCGGCATTGACCCGGTGGTTCGGCGCCGGAGTCACGACCGCAGCCGCGTGAGCGCCACGTGCACCCGTGCTTTCGCGGGCAGCGTGCCGTCGGCGTGGACCAGCTCCCTCGTGGCGGCTCTGAACGCGGCTTGCAATCCGGCCGTCTGCCTCTCGTCGAGGGAATCCATCTGGTAGTAGGTGTCGCAGCAGGTCTGCCACACCTGCTCCGGTGGGCCGGACACGTCGATCAGCACCTCGTGCCACTCCACCGGCGCGAAGCCGGCCGGGCCCAGCAGCTCGTCGAGACCTTCGCGGGTACGGGTGCGCGGATCGCCGGTGGTGGGCACGCGCCGCTCCGGCGGCACCACGGCGAACAGCGGCCGCGCGACCTTCGGGAACACCGCCAGCGCGTCGGCGCCGGGCCCGCCGACACCGATCGCGAACGTGCCGCCGGGAGCGAGCACCCGCGCCGTCTGGGCGACGACCTGTTCGACGTCGGACATCAGCATCAGCGCCATGAACGACACGACGGCATCGAACCCGTCGTCCGCGAACGGCAGTTCCTGCGCCCGCCCGGCGCGCAGGTCCGCACCGGCGAGCCCAGGCCGGTCCTGCGCGAGCTCCACCTGCCGTTGCGAGAGGTCGATGCCCGCCATCGTCCGCGCACCACGGGCGGCGAGTACCGCGAGCAGCGCGCCGTCCCCGCATCCGAGGTCGAGCACGCGCCGGGCGTCGCCGACCCGGTCGGCGAAGACCTCGTACACCGCGCGGTCGTCACCCACCACACGCCCGCGCCCGGCCAGGTCGGAGGCCGCGGCCGGATGCCGGTCGTGATAGTCGCGCAGGAACACTTCGGCGGGCGTGGTCATGCCCGCGACCGTAGCGCGATCCGGCACGGCAGCAGACGCGTTTTTGCGATGTTGATCAGTGTCGGCGCCGGGTGTCCCGCACCACCGGCGGAATCCTGGTACCCCTGGTCCCATGGACGGAGAGACGCTGCTCGGCATCGACGTCGGCACCACTGCGGTCAAGGTTGCCGCGTTCTCGCCCGGCGGGCGGGAACTGGCCGCGCACGCGGTGCCGTACCCGATCACCCGGCCGCGGCCCGGTTGGGCGGAGCAGGATCCGGAGCAGTGGTGGCAGGCCACCAGCACCGCGCTGCGGACCGTCCTTTCCGGACTCCCCGCGGGCTCGGTACGGGCGGCCGGCATCGTCAGCCAGGTCAACACCCATCTGCTGGCCGACGCCGGGCTGAACCCGTTGACCCCGGCGGTGATCTGGCAGGACCAGCGGTGTGCGGAGATCGCCGCGGAGCTGGACGCGCGGTTCACCGAAGCGGACAAGCACCGCATCTGGGGTGGGCCGGTGACGTTGGACGCTTCGTTCGCCGCGGCCCGCGCCGCATGGTTCGCCCGCGAGCAGCCACAGCTGTGGGCACGGGCGCGATGGCTGTTGAGCCCCAAGGACTTCATCGGTGCGCGGCTCACCGGGAGAGTGGCCACGGATGTGCTGTCCGGGGTCCGGATCGCCGGTGCGCACGGCTATCTGCCGGAGGCAGTCACGCTCGTGGACGGACTGGGTGACCGGTTGCCAGAGCTGCTCGCCCCGGAGGAACCGCTCGGCCGCTCCGTGGAGCTCGGCGACGCACCGGTGGTGGTGGGGACCATGGACGCGTTCGGCGCCGTCTTCGGCACGCGCACCACGGAACCGGGCCGTGCGATGGTGTCGTGCGGGACTTCCCTGGTCGTGGCCGCGGCTTCACGGCGTAACGAGCGGGCACGCGGGTTGGTGGCTTTCCCGCCGCGCGGCGACGTGGTGGTGCACGCCGGGCCGACGCAGGCCGCGGGCGATGCAGTGCGGTGGTGGAGCCGGGTGTCCGGGCTGGACGTGCCGGATGTGTTTGCTTCGGCGGCCGAAGGTTCCGCCGGGGTGGTGTTCACGCCGTACCTGGAAGGCGAGCGCGCGCCGTTGTGGGATGCCGACGTACGGGGCAGCTTCCTCGGCCTCAACTCGTCGACGACTACGGCGGACCTTTCGCGCGCCGTGCTCACCGGTGTCGCGTTCTCCGCGCGGCACGTGCTCGAAACCGTCGAGAAGGCTTGTGGGGAACTGCCGTCGGTCACGTTCTCCGGCGGTGGTGGGCGTAGCGACCTATGGACCCAACTGCACGCCGATGTCCTCGGACGGCCTGTCGAACGTCTTCGCGTGCTGGACAGTGCCGCGTTGGGGGCAGCGTTACTGGGTTCCGTCGGCGCAGGGTTGCAACCCGACGTCGAGACCGCCGCGGCTGCGGCAGTACAGGTCGAACAGGTCTTCAAACCCACAGCGGAGCTGACGCCGCTGTACGAGGCGTACCGCGAGTCGTACGACGGTCTCGCGCGCGTACACGAACTGCTGGCACGACGGTGATCTAATGGACCGATGGAGACCCTTCGCTACGGTGCCGAACCAAGCCAGTTCGTCGAACTCCACGGAAACGCACCGGGCAACGGCACCGCGATCCTGCTGCACGGAGGCTGGTGGCGCGCCCGGCACGACCTGCACCAGCTGGACGCGATGGCGGCGGACCTGGTCGGCGCGGGCTGGCACGTGGTCAACGTCGAGTACCGCCGGATCGACGGTGACACCGGCGGCTGGCCACAGACCCTCGAAGACGTACTGGCCGCGATCCGCGCACTGACGCCGGGCACCCCGTCCGTCGCGATCGGCCACTCCGCAGGCGGGCACCTAGCCCTGCTGGCCGCAAAATCGGCCGGCCTTTCCGGAGTCGTCGCGCTGGCCCCGGTCACCGACGTCCCCCGCAGCGCGACCGAGGAACTGGGCGAAGGCGCAGCCCGGCTGTTCCTCCCCGGCGAAGACGACGCGGCGTCCCCGGTCCGCCGGCTGCCGATCGGCTGCCCGCAGCTGGTCGTGCACGGTGTTGCGGACTCCCGGGTGCCGGTGGCCCACAGCCGCGACTACGCGGCGGCGGCCCGCGCCGCAGGCGACCCGGTGGACTACGCGGAACTGCCCGGGGAGGACCACTTCGGCCTGATCGACCCGGCCGGCGAACCGTGGCAGCTCGTCCGCCGCTGGCTCGGACAGCGGTTCAGCTGACCACGTCGGTCCGGACGAAGCGGTGTCCGCCGGCGTTCCCGAGGGAAACCGCCGTCACCCGGGACGGATCGCCGAACCGTACAGATTCGCGCCGGCACGGGCGGCCTGTTCGGCCACCACCCCGGCCCCACGACCAGGCGTGCCTGCTGCCCCGCCGGGAGGCCGGTCACGGCGGCGTTCATCCCCACCCAGCCTGCCGCGGGCACGATGCTCGCGGTCAGCCGGACCTCGCCACTGCGGCGACGGGATTCCGCCCGGCCCCGCCGCACGGCGAGCTACCGGGCCGAGCGGCCCGGCGCGCAACCCGTAGCACGAACGGGATTTCACCGTGCCGGGCGGAATACCCAGGTACTCGGCGGCCTCAGCCGGACGCGCCTCCCCTGCCCTGACCCGGTCGATCACCGGGTTGCGCACCACGGTGCGCAGCCGGCTGCGCACCGAAGCCCGGCCGTTGACCAGGCTGTCCGGGCTGCGCCACGCACGGACCAGCGCCTCCTGCACCACGACCTCGGCCGCGGCGCGATCACCGAGCAGACGCGTGGCGGCCACGGCCCGGTCAGCCCGCCGGCCCGCTGCCTGCGACCACGGTGACCGATGCCTGCGCCCCGCCCAGCCCGGCGAGGGTGATCTTCAGCTGGTCCCCGGGGTGGTGCCGGTCCATGATCGCGACCAGCGTGGCCGCGGAGCCGACCGGTTCGTCGTTCACCGAGACCACGAGCAGGTCCGCCTCGAGCCCTGCCTTCGCCGCCGGGCTGCCCGCGACCAGCGATTTGATCAGTGCGCCGGACCCGTTGGCGCCGTCGTTCACGGTCAGCCCCACGAACGCACTGGGTCCGATGTGGACGGTGCCGGACTCCTTGCCGTCGACGATCTGCCGCGCGATGTCCGCGGCAGGGGTGATCGGGATGGCGAAACCCTCGTGCGGACGCTCGCCCGCGTCGAACTCGTACCCCGCACCGGCCGCGGTGTCCACGCCGATCACCCGCCCCGCCGGATCGGCAAGCGGCCCGCCGGAATAGCCGGACAGGATGTCCGCGTCGGTCTGGATCAGGCCCTGCAGGGTCTCCCCGGCACCGGTGTTCTCGTCGTAGGCGGTGATCGACCGGCCGAGCCCGGTCACCCTGCCCACCGCCGAGGACGGTGCGGCACCGGTGCCGACCGCGTTGCCGACCGCGAGCACCTGGTCGGCCGGTTTGACCTGGCCCGAATCGCCCAGCGTCGCGGGAGTCAGCCCGTCGGCACCGGAGAGCTTGAGCACGGCGAGATCGTGCGCGCGGTCGTAGCCGAGCACGGAAGCGTCGTAGCTCCGTCCGCCGGACAGCGTCGCCTTGACCACGACGGAGCCCTCGACCACGTGGTTGTTGGTCAGCACCACGCCGTCCGGGCTCAGCACGATCCCGGTACCCGAAGCGACCTCGCCGCCAAGCCCGACCGTCGCGTCGATGCTCGCCACACCCGGCCGCACTTTCCGGTACGCCGCGCCGACATCGAACGGCGGACCCGCTGCTTTCGGCGGCGGCGGACCCGGGCGCGTCGCGTAGTGCGTGACGGTGAATCCGGCCAGCACCAGCAGCACGACCAGACCGGCGGCCAGTCCGAGCGGACGCCAACGTCGCCACAGCGGCGGCGCGGGTTCGGGGACCGGTTCCGGCAACGGATCCGCCACCGGGGCCGGGGGTGCCTGCGGGCCGGGCCAGGGTGCGCCGAGCGGCGCGTTCGGGTGGTCGCTCATCTTCGGTTGTCCTGCTGCTCCTGTCGCGGGCCTGCAGTGCACGGGGTTCGCGCGCCAGCGTGGTCTCGCCCACCCGATCGGGGAACGCCACTGCCGTGCGCGCTGCACTGTGGGTAGGTTCGGGGTTGATCTTGCCGCAAGGCTCGTTCACCAGGTCGGCGAACGCCGGTGCCGGGCACTGGGATCACCGTCCCGGCAAGCCGGCCATCCGGTCGTCGGGAGTGCGGCGCACACCGCCTCCCGGCGGCCGCATACCGTCCACTATGGACGCCATGGTCCGCGCCGGTCGCCATGGACGTCACGCCGCGCTCGCGCCGGGGCCGGTGGGCACCAGCGGGCTCGTCGGGGCACCCGGCCGCCGGGCCACCGCCACCAGGCCGCGTCTGCGCAGCCGGTCCACCGCCTGGGTCTCCCACGGCGGCACCCGGCCGCCACCGGACCACAGGTAGCACTCGGCGGCCCCGACCAACCCGTTGTGGACCACCACCAAGCCGCGCCGGACGTCCTCGAGCGCGCGCACGTCCTCTTCCACGAGCGCCACGGCGACTCCTTCCGTCCACCCCATGGTGAGCCGCGCGGGCGCGCAGGCACAGCCGGTAGCGCACGTCAGGGGTGTCCGGGGGAAACAGGGGCGCCCGGAATGCCACCTTCTGGCAGGATTCGCGCGCCGGGAGCCGGCACGATCGCGTGCGGCGAGTCCGGTTCCGAGGCCGAGAACCCGATCGAGGCGGACGCTGCGGTGTTCGCGCACGACGCTGTACCGCAGGCCGGACGCCCGCGCACCGACTCGGCGCCAGGAAGGACCGCAACGGCACGGAGCACGGCCTGGGTCACCGGCCCCGCGGGCCGGGCACCGGCGGCGAGCGGGCAGGTCACGATGTGCACTCGGGCGAGAAGGAAAGCTGCGGACCGAGATGCCGACCTCGGTGGGATAACCTCGTCGGGTTCGTGGTTCCGACTGGCGGGGTGAAGTTTCGAGTGTCCAATCCCTTGGTTGCACCGGTGCAGGATTCGACGACGGCGGTGTCGGGGGTTCCGCTGCTGGAGGACGCGACGGGACTCAAAGACGCGATCGAGAACAAGGACTGGGCAGCGGTCGCGATCGGCGCGGTCGGCACCGCAC
>NZ_BAAAZN010000007.1:0-411037 GCF_039536925.1 Amycolatopsis ultiminotia
ATGTGTTAAGCACGCCGCCAGCGTTCGTCCTGAGCCAGGATCAAACTCTCCAACAATGAACAGTTCAACCAATGACTACACATCAAACTCAAAGAAAACCCAACGAGGATTCTCCAAAAACAAAAAACTCTACTGGCTTAGTTCACTAGCACACTGTTGAGTTCTCAAGCAACACACCCCAGAAAAAACCAGAACCCTCAGGCCCAGCCCCAACTGAAGCAACCATTCCTAGCAATTTTATCCAGAGACACCCACTCAATCACCTTCCAGTGAGAGCTTGGTTCGTGCCCCGCAGCCACCCGGTCTCCCTGGCGACTTGAAGAACTTTACATGACCACCCAAGACCCCAAACAGGGGGGGTACCTTAAGTCGATCTTCGCAGGTCACGGCAGGAAATGGCCGAGCGCAAAGCCGTGCCGGCCGGGACCCGGCGGACAGCCGGGCCGGCCCTCCGAATCCGCGATGCGCGGGCGCACCGCAGGCGGCGGCGCGTGAGCAGTCCCCAGAGCAGTCGGTGCGGACATCACCGGGCCGGTGGTACCGCGCACTTCGGACTGGCAGGCCAGCTTCCGATGCAACCGCGCGGCAGAGTTGCGCCGAATAGTCCGGCGGGGAGTAGTCCACTGGGAAATCGCCGGTCGTGGCACCCATGCAGCACAACCCAGCCTGGCCCCGGTCCCACACGGCCCGCCCCGGAAGGCCCGGCCCCGGCAGAATCCGGCCGACGGCACGGCCCCAGCCCCGGTCCCGGCCCAATACGGTCCAGGTGCCGGAGGGCCCGGCCCGGCAGGACCCGGCGAGAGCGCGACCCCCAGCCCCAGCACGGCCTGGTCCCTGGCCCGGCGACGGCGACGGCGACGGCGACGGCGACGGCCCAGCTCAGCGCGGCCCGACGCGGCGCGGCCCGACGCGGCCCGGCGCAGCGCGACCCGGCGCAGCGCGACCCGGCCCGGCCACGGGACCGAGGCTCGAGCGGGGTTCGGCCCAGCCCCAGCCCAGCAACGGGACCGAGGGGTCGAGCAGGGTTCGGCCCAGCCCCAGCCCAGCCACGGAACCGGGGCTCGAGCAGGGTTCGGCCCAGCCCCGGTCCAGCACGGCGAGGCCACAGGACCGAGGCTCGAGCGGGGTTCGACCCACCCCAGCCCAGCAACGAGACCGGGGGGCGAGCGGGGTTCGGCCCGGTGGTGCCCGGCCGCGGTGGGGTATCTGCTTAACCTGGACGTCGGCGGTGGGGCGTTCGGGTCCCTCCGGGTTCTGGACGTGGTCCGGCGGTGGCCGGGCGTGTGGTGGAGAGCGGTGACCGATTCGATGAAGACCGTGTTCGTGACCGGTGCCAGTGCCGGGTTCGGGGTGGCGATCGCGCGGCGGTTCGTCGCCGAGGGGGGCCGGGTGATCGCTGCGGCCCGGAACGAGGAGCGGCTGGCGAGGCTGGCCGCTGAGCTCGGGGACGCGGTGTTGCCGCTCGTGCTCGACGTGCGGGACGGGGAGGCGGTCGCGGCTGCCGTGGCCGGGTTGCCTGCGGACTGGGCGGACATCGATGTGCTGGTCAACAACGCCGGGCTGGCCAAGGGGCTCGAACCGGCGCACGAGGCGAAGCTCGAGGACTGGGACCAGATGATCGAGACCAACGTGACCGGTCTCGTCCGCCTGACCCGCGCGGTGCTGCCGGGGATGGTCGGGCGCGGCGCCGGGCACGTGATCAACATCGGCTCCATCGCGGGTACCTACCCCTACCCCGGCG
The DNA here is from genome assembly GCF_039536925.1 of Amycolatopsis ultiminotia. Taxonomy (NCBI): domain Bacteria; kingdom Bacillati; phylum Actinomycetota; class Actinomycetes; order Pseudonocardiales; family Pseudonocardiaceae; genus Amycolatopsis; species Amycolatopsis ultiminotia. The sequence continues at coordinate 1,742 of NZ_BAAAZN010000007.1, forward strand.
GCAACGTCTACGGCGCCACCAAGGCGTTCGTGCACCAGTTCAGCCTCAACCTGCGCAGCGACCTGCACGGCACCGGCGTGCGCGTGACGAACATCGAGCCGGGGATGGTCGGCGGTACCGAGTTCTCCGCGGTCCGCTTCGACGGGGACCGCTCCAAGGCGGACCAGGTCTACGCGGGCACCACCCCGCTGACCCCCGACGACGTCGCGGAGTCCGTGCTCTGGGCGGCAGGCCAGCCCGCGCACGTGAACATCAACGTGATCGAGCTGATGCCGGTGGTGCAGAGCTTCTCGCCGCTGCAGATCCACCGCGAGGGCTAAGCCGGGGCGAACCGGTCCAGGCCGAACAGTTCGAACAGCGCCTGCTGCTGTGGCGTGCGGTCGGACAGGATCCGGCGGGTGCGAGGCCGGCCGCCGGTCGAGCGGTGCCGCAGCACTGTCTCGCCGATGCCGCACAGCTGGTCGAGCAGTTCGGCCACGGACAGGTTCATCCCGGCGCGGTCGGCCTCGCGCCGCATCAGGTGGGTGACCGTGGCGGCGAGCATCGACACCAGCGTGTGCACCGCGATCCGGTGCGGGGTCCACTCCCGGCGCGCGGTCGGTCCCGCCGGTGCCGTCCCGGTCAGCCAGCGGAACGTCGATTCGAGGTGCGTCCGCGCGCGGTACGCGGTGACCACCTCGGGCACCGCCCAGTCCCGGTCGGTGACCAGCAGCTGCTTGCCGAAGAACTCCTCACCGAGCCGGGCGACGGCGGCCTCGTCGACCCGCCGGGTCAACCGGATCTCACCCGGGCGAGTGCCCTCGAGGGTGGTGCCGAGCACCCGCTCCACCCGGCGGCCGCGGATCGTCCGGGAGATCTCGGCGCGGACCTGGGTCCGGTCGCCGCGGTGTGTGCCCGCGGCCAGTGCCGCGGCCAGTCCGTCGAGCTCGCGCACGGCGGTGCTCAGCTCGTCGGTGAACGCCCGGTGCTGCGCGGCGTGCAGCGTGGCGGAATGGGTGAGGATGACACGCCGCCGGACACCGTCCACGGTCGCCCTGGTGTCCAGTGCGGTCAGCCCGGCGAACCGTTCCGGGTCCACCCTCCGGCGTGCCGACGCCGGGAGCGCCAGCAGTTCCGGATACTCGGCCAGCGGCAACGAGCCGACGAACCGGCTGCGCGCGCCGAGGTCCAGCTGCGCGGACTGACCGGCGTGGAAGACGAGCGTGACGTCGGCGTCCGGGTAATGCGAGCCCAGCTCTCCGGCCAGCGCGCTGAAGGTGGGCGTGGCACCGCTGTCGCGGCGGTAGACGTGTGACGCAAGCGGGATCGCACCGTCGCGGGTGACCACCAGGCCCAGCCCGGCCAGTACGTCCTTACCGGCCGAGGGCAGCGTGCAGTCGGCGGCGGTGAACGCGGCGAACTGTGCGACGTCGACCGCCAGTGCCTCTGTTCCGTCGTCGCCGAGCAGTTCACGGACCGCTCCGGCCACGGCCGCTTCGACGCCGCTGATCCGTGGTGTGGTGAGCCGGCTCAGCGCCCGGTGGTGGTTCGCCGGGGTGATCGCGGCTTTCGGCGGGCGCGGGCGGACCAGGTCCGGTGCAGCGCAGCCGGACCACCACTCGTCGAACGCGGTGCCCGGTGCGGTCGCACGGTGCAGCACGGCCAGCGCAAGGTGGAAGCCGAGCGTCGGACGGGCCCGTTGCGCGCCCGCCACGGCGTCCACCCGGCGGACGAGATCCAGCCGCTGGAGGGTGCCCCAGACGGCGGCGACATCGCCGAACGAACGGTGTTGCGCGCCTGCCGCTTGGGCCCCGCCGCCGGACATCGCCGCGGCGATGTCCTCGGCCGTGCCCAGATAGCGCTGGCCGACCACCCGCGGCTTGCCTTCCACTCGTGCGGACTCGGCCAGGTAGTAGTAAACCCGGCCGCCGATTCGCTTCCCGATGACCGACGCCACCCTTTAGGTAATACCGGCGCGGCCGGTGCGGGTCAACTTTTTCGGGGCGCTGACCTGCGTGGATGATCACCCCGGAGTGACCGGTACGGTACCGGGCGCGGGACGCACTGGCCGGTGGCAGCACCCGAGTCCTAGCGTGGCTGGAATGGGACCCGATCCTGACGCCACCGCCCCGACCGCCTCCGCGATGCGCCGTTCCCTCGCCAGGGCGAGGGACGGGAAGACGCTCGACGTCGCCGAGGCGACGGTGCTGCTGCACGCCCGTGGCGACGACCTCAAGACGCTGTCCGAACACGCCTCCCGCATCCGCGACGCCGGTCTGGAAGAAGCCGGGCGCGCGGGTGTGATCACCTACAGCCGCAAGGTGTTCATCCCGCTGACCCGGTTGTGCCGGGACCGCTGCGGCTACTGCACTTTCGTGACCGTCCCCGGTCGCCTCGAATCGCCGTTCCTCTCCCCCGACGAAGTGCTCGAGATCGCCCGCAAGGGTGCCGAAATGGGCTGCAAGGAAGCCCTGTTCACGCTCGGCGACCGGCCGGAGGACCGCTGGCAGGCCGCACGCGACTGGCTCGACGCGCACGGCTACGACGACACGCTCTCCTATGTCCGCGCGATGGCCATCCGGGTGCTGGAGGAGACCGGCCTGCTGCCGCATCTCAACCCGGGTGTGCTGAGCTGGCAGGACTTCCAGCGGCTGAAGCCGGTCGCGCCGTCGATGGGCATGATGCTCGAGACGACCGCACGCCGCCTGTTCACCGAAAAGGGCGGCCCGCACTTCGGTTCCCCGGACAAGGATCCGGACGTCCGGCTGCGAGTGCTCGACGACGCAGGGCGCAGTTCGGTGCCGTTCACCACCGGGGTGCTCATCGGCATCGGCGAGACGCACGAGGAACGCGCCGAAGCGATGTTCGCCATCCGCAAGACCGCGCGCGAGTACGGCGGCATCCAGGAAGTGATCGTGCAGAACTTCCGGGCCAAACCGGACACGAAGATGCGGGCCACCCCGGACGCCGATCTGGAGGAGCTGGCCGCGAACATCGCCGTGGCACGGCTCGTGCTCGGCCCGCGGATGCGCATCCAGGCGCCGCCGAACCTGATCGGCAACCAGTACGATCTGATGATCCGCGCGGGCATCGACGACTGGGGCGGTGTCTCGCCGCTCACCCCGGACCACGTGAACCCGGAACGCGCGTGGCCGCAGATCGACCAGCTGGCACGGCAGACCGAGAAGGCCGGGTACACGCTCAAGGAGCGGCTCACCATCTACCCGGAGTACATCCAGCGCGGCGAGCCGTGGCTCGATCCGCGCGTCACCCGGCACGTCGCCGCGCTGGTGGACGCCGAGACCGGCCTGGCGCGCGAGGGCGCGACGGCGGTGGGCATCCCGTGGCAGGAGCCGGACGGCGGATGGGAGCAGTCCGGGCGCACCGATCTGCACACCGAAATCGACACCTCGGGACGCACCGGCGACCGGCGGGGCGACTTCGACTCGGTGTACGGCGATTGGAAGGAAATCGCCGGCAAGATCAAGACCGGACCGCAGCGGTTCGACACCGACGTGCTGGAAGCCTTGCGCAACGCGGAAAAGGATCCGGCCGGGCTCTCCGACGACGCCGCGCTCGCCCTGTTGCACGCGGACGGCCCGGAGCTCGACGCACTCACCAAGCTGGCCGACGACCTGCGGCGCGAGGTCAACGGCGACGACGTCACGTTCGTCGTCACGCGGAACATCAACTTCACCAACGTGTGCTACACCGGATGCCGGTTCTGCGCGTTCGCGCAGCGGCGCACCGACGCCGACGCGTTCACGCTTTCCCTTGACCAGGTCGGCGACCGCGTCGACGAGGCGTGGGCCGCGGGCGCCACCGAGATCTGCATGCAGGGCGGGATCCACCCGGATCTGCCCGGCACCGCCTACTTCGACCTCGCGGCCGAGGTGAAGCGCAGGCAGCCGGGGATCCACCTGCACTCGTTCAGCCCGATGGAGGTGCTCAACGGCGCGTCGCGGACGAATCTGTCCATTCGCGACTGGCTGGTGCGGGCCAAGGAGTCCGGAGTGGACTCACTGCCCGGCACCGCGGCGGAGATCCTCGACGACGACGTGCGGTGGGTGCTCACCAAGGGGAAGCTGCCGACCTCGGAGTGGATCGAGGTGGTGACCACCGCGCACGAGGTCGGGCTGCCGACCACGGCCACCATGATGTACGGCCACGTGGACAACCCCGGGCACTGGGTCGGGCACCTGAAACTGCTCGCCCGGCTGCAGCGCGAAGGCATGGAACGCACCGGGAAACGCGGGTTCAGCGAGTTCGTGCTGCTGCCGTTCATCCACCAGAACGCGCCGATCTACCTGGCCGGGCTGGCTCGCGCGGGCACCACGATGCGGGAGAACCGCGCGGTGCACGCGCTGGCCCGGCTGTTGCTGCACGGCGCGATCGACAACATCCAGAGTTCGTGGGTGAAACTCGGCGAGGAAGGCAGCCGGGCGGTGCTGCAGGGCGGGGTCAACGACATCGGCGGCACGCTGATGGAGGAGACGATCAGCCGGATGGCCGGCGCCTCGAACGGCTCGTACAAGACGATCAGCGACATGCGCGCGATGGTCGAGCCGCTGGGCCGGCCGCTGCGGCAGCGCACCACGTCCTACGGCACGCCATCGGACGAGCGGGTGGCGGCCGCGGCCGAGTCGGACGGCGTGGCGACCGCGGTGCGGAAACCGTTGCTGCCGTTGCTGACGCCCTAGTGCGACGGCGGGCTGCGCGGAGCGCGTAGCCCGCCACGCTCAGCCGACGCGGAAACCGTTGCTGCCATTGCGCGAAGGCAGACCGAGCGACCCGCCACGTTCAGCCGTCGGGGACGAGCGAGGCTGTGCGGTGCAGCCGCCACAGCGCCAGTGCCAGCTGCAGCCGTAGTTTTCCGGCCGGGTCGCGCACGGGCCAGCCGAGCAGGTGTTCGGCGTGGCCGAGGCGTTCCTGCAGGGTGGAGTGGTGGAGCACGAGTGCGGTCGCGGCGGCACGCAGGCTCGGGGCGCTCGCGACGGCGGCCAGCGTCGGCAGGACCCACGGTGCTGTGGTTCGTGCGTTTTCGATGGCGTCGACGTCGGCGACCGGGGTGGTGTCCGGGCCGATCGCGCCGGCGAGCACGGCAAGACCGCCCAGGTCCGCGTAGTCCACGACCGGCGGTCCGGGATCGTCGTCGCCCGCGGTGAAGCGATAGGCGATGCGAGCCTTGGCCCAGGACGACGGCAGGTCCGCGACCGCAACCGCGGGACCGAGACCGGCCCGGGTGTGTTCCGGCGGCGTCCAGTCCGGTGCGACGACGAGCGGACGGGCCCCGTCCGTCGCCACCGCGCGGGCGGCCGGGCCGAGGCCGAGGCGGCGCCCGGCGAGCAACCGGGTCCTCTCCTCGGCACTCGCGTCCAGCACCACCTCGACCGACGCCGGATCTCCCGCCCGGCCGCGGGTGCGTTCCAGCACACCGCGCGCCGCCGCGGAGGCGCGTTCCAGCACCATCGCGTCGACCGGGCCGGCCGGGCCGGGACGTTCGAGCCACAACGCGGGCGGCCCGTCCGCCCGGACCGGCACCGACGGCCAGTCCGGCTCCGGGGGTTGCGTGGCGGGCACGACCCGGCCGTCCGGCTGCACGCGGACCCGCACATGCCGCTCCTGGTCGGACAGCCGGGCCGGGCATCCGGAGAGCACCGCCGCGCCGCGCACGATCGGCTCCAGCCCGGCGCGGCCTTCCACGAGCCGGTCGAAGTACGCGATGACCTGCACCGTGGCAGCGGCGCCGGGGTCGAGTGCGGTGAGGTGCGAGACGAGGTCCCTCATCAGCCCATCATGCCGCGCGGACGCCTCAGCCGAGCACCCGCCGCAACCAGGGCAGCCGGGCCTCGCTCGCCAGCCGGGAAAGCTCCGCCTGCGGCGCGGTGGTGTCGAAGCCGTGGTAAGCACCGGGCCAGACGTGCAATTCGGCCTGCACCCCGCTTCGCCACAGCCGGGTTGCGTAGTCGACCACCTCGTCCCGGAACGTCTCGGAGCTGCCGGCGTCGATGAACGTGGGCGGCAGACCGGCCAGGTCGGTGGCCCGCGCGGGAGCGGCGTAGGGCGAAACGTCCGGGCCGCCGCGGGCCTCGCCGAGCAGCGCCGTCCAGCCGATTTCGTTCGCGGTCCGGTCCCACACGCCGGTGCCCGCCATCTGGTGCGCGGACGGGGTGTCGTTGCGGTCGTCGAGCATCGGGTACATCAGCAGCTGGGCGAGCAGCGCCGGACCACCCCGGTCGCGGGCGAGCAGTGCCGTCGCGGCGGCCAGCCCGCCACCCGCGCTCGCCCCGCCGATCACCACGCGCGCCGGGTCGAAGCCGTGCTCGGCGGCGTGCTTGACCGTCCATTCCAGACCGGCGTAGCAGTCCTCGACCGGTGCCGGATGCGGATTCTCCGGTGCGACGCGGTAGTCCGCCGCGACGAAACCGATGCCGAGGGCGAGCGCGATCTCCTTGAGCACCAGCAGGTCCCGGCCCTTGTGCCCGTGCAGGATCATGCCGCCGCCGTGCAGCCAGTAGAGCACCGGGATGTCCGCCGGAGCATCCGCGGGCCGTCCGATCACCAGCGGGATCGGGCCGCGCGGGCCCGGTGCGTCCACTTCGGACGCCGTGATCGTGCCGTCGCCGGTGATGTCGGACAACGGGATCTGCCGGGCCGCCATGTTCGCCCGCATCTGCGGGATCGCCGCGGGCGAATCGAGCACGGTCCGCTCGTTCTTGTTGAGCTCCAGTGCCGCGGCGAGTTCCGGGTCGAACGGCAGGGGCGGGTACCGGACGGTCATCAAGTCTCCTTCTGTCCTCGGTGAATACCCCTCCGATCCTGGCCGCTGCGCACCCGGCGGACCTCAGCCAACCGGCGGAATTCACCCGCCAGACGGCGGGGGGCGGACGGTCCGCGTGGACGTCGGGCCGCGCATTCCGGTCTGCCGGATCGGTGCGGGGCAGCCAAGGACGGCGCTTGTCGGAAATTTGCGTGAGTCAGTACGACTCTTGCGAATTTCCGTCGATGATCCGTATGATCCAGCTCACCCGCTATCCCCACCCGTGCACACGACCCCGGGAGTGCCGCTCGTGTCTTCCTTTCGTGTCTTCACCCTGTTCGGAAAGCGGTCGTCCGCACTGTGCGCGGCCGCGACACTCGTCTTGTCCGTGCTGGTCACGGCCGGTTTCGCCGGTGCACCGGCGGCGGCCGCGGCGGAGCGCGGAGCCAGCGTCCCGTTCGTGGAGCAGGAGGCGGAGGACGCGGCCACCAACGCCACCGTGATCGGCCCGGACCGCACTGCCCGCACGCTCGCGGGCGAGGCTTCCGGACGGAAAGCGGTCACGCTCGACGGCCAGGGCAAGTACGTCGAGTTCACGCTCAGCGCCGCGGCTGATTCCCTCGACGTCCGCTACAGCCTTCCCGACAATGCCGAGGGCACCGGGATCGACGGCGCCCTGTCGGTGTACATCGACGGCAAGCACGCCCGCGACCTCGACCTGACCTCGCGCTACTCCTGGTACTACGGCAGCTATCCGTTCACCAACGACCCGGCGCAGGGCAAGGGCCACCACTTCTACGACGAAACCCGTGCGCTGTTCGACACCAGTTATCCGGCGGGCACCAAAATCCGGCTGCAGGCCGACGCCGGCGACAGCAGCACCGCAACCATCGACCTCGCCGACTTCGAACAGGTCGGTCCTGCCGCGAAACAACCCGAGGGCTCGTTGTCGGTCACCGATTTCGGCGCGACCACCGGCGATACGAGCGACGACGCGCCGGCATTCGACGACGCGGTCGCCGCGGCGCACCGTCAGGGCAAGGAAGTCTGGATCCCGGCCGGGACCTTCACCCTCGGCCACCACATCACCGTGGACCAGGTCACCCTCCGCGGCGCCGGACCGTGGTATTCGGTGCTCAGCGGTCCCCGCGCGGGCGTTTTCGGCAAGGGCGAACCGGCCAGCTGCGGCACGTCGACCTATCCGGGCAATCCCGCGGTGCCCGGCAGCAGCACCGGCGTGACACTGTCCGGCTTCGCGATCATCGGCGAGGTCGACGCACGCGTCGACTGCGACCAGTCGAACGCCGTCGGCGGTGCGCTCGGCGGTGATTCGGTGGTGCAGAACCTGTGGCTGCAGCACACCAAAGTGGGGCTGTGGCTGGACGGGCCCTTCGACGGGCTGACCGTGCGCGGCAACCGGATCCTCGACCAGACCGCGGACGGGCTGAACCTGCACCAGGGCATCAGCAACGCACTGGTGACGAACAACTTCCTGCGCAACACCGGCGACGACGGCCTGGCCATGTGGTCGGAGAAGGACGCCGACCACGACAACACGTTCTCCTTCAACACCGTGACCCTGCCCATCCTCGCGAACAACATCGCGATCTACGGCGGCAAGGACAACACGGTGTCGGACAACGTGGTCGCCGACAACCAGGACGAGGGCGGCGGCCTGCACGTGGCCAACCGGTTCACCGCGGTGCCGCTGGCCGGTACCACGACCATCGCGCGCAACACCGCGATCCGCACCGGCGTGCTCGACTCCAACTGGCAGTTCGGCGTGGGTGCGCTGTGGTTCGACGGGCGTGATTCGGCCATCACCGGCCGGATCGACGTGACCGACAACGACTTGCTGGACAACAACTACGAGGCGATCCAGTTCATCGACAGCGCCACCGGCGACGTGCACTTCGACGGTCTGCGGATCACCGGTGCCGGCACCTTCGCCTGGCAGCTGCAGGCGAAACCGGGCGGTTCGGTGAAGGACGTGGTGGCCACCGGGATCGGCCGCGCCGGCCAGTACAACTGCCTCGGCCCGGACGCCCTGGACGGACTTGCCGACCAGGGCGGCAACTCCGGCTGGACCAGCACGTACTGCGGCGAATGGCCGGATCCGGTCTACCCCGCCGCGCAGACCCATCCCCGGGAAATCGCAGGAAGGTGAGTGTGTCGAAGATGTCCCCCACCTCAGCACGGATCCGTGCCCAGGCGGCAGTGGCCGCCGCGGCGCTGGTGTCCTCCGGACTGGCCGTGTTCGCGGCCGGTCCGGCCGCCGCCGCGGCGACCTGCCCGGCCACCGCGGCCGGCGGCGCCACCACGGCGTTCCAGACCGTGGAAGCCGAATGTTCGACGACCACCGGCACCGCGGTCGGCCCCGACCGCACCCAGGGCACGGTCGCGTCGGAAGCCTCCGGCCGGCAGGCGGTGAAGCTCGGCCAGGGGCAGTCCGTGGAGTTCACGCTGCCTGCCGCGGCCAATGCGATCAACGTGCACTACAACCTGCCGGACAGCAGTTCGGGCCGGATCTCGGTGTACGTCGACGACACCAAGCTCGCCGGCGGCCTTTCGGTGACCTCGCAGTACAGCTACACCGACACCCCGTCGATCTCCGGCTCGAAGACGCACCACTTCTTCGACGACGCCCGCCTGCTGTTCGGGAAGAACGCCGCGAAGGGGGCGAAAGTCAAGGTAGCGCTGGATTCCGGCGACGTCAGTGCGGCGACGATCGACCTCGCGGACTTCGAACAGGTCGGTCCTGCCGCAGAGCAACCCGCGGATTCGTTGTCGGTCACCGACTACGGCGCGACCGCGGATGACGATTCGGACGATTCGCAGGCGTTCCACGACGCGCTGGCCGCCGGGCAGCAACAGGGTGAACAGGTGTGGGTACCGGCCGGACGGTTCGAAATCGGCACCGCACTGCAAATCGACAAAACCACGCTGCGCGGCGCCGGACAGTGGTACACCGTGCTGCACGGTAACAACATCTTCAACAACAACACTGCATCCGGCGGCATCAAGCTGTACGACTTCGCGGTGTTCGGCTCGGTCTCCGAACGCAACGACAGCAGTCCGGACAACGCTTTCCACGGCGTACTCGGTGCCGGTTCGGTGGTGTCCGGACTGTGGATCCAGGACACCAAATGCGGGCTGTGGCTGATGAACGGCGCTTCCTCGGACCTGACCATCGAGAACAACCGCATTCTCGACACCCAGGCCGACGGCGTGAACTTCGACGGCGCGGTCACGAAGTCCAAGCTGCACAACAACTATCTGCGCAACAACGGGGACGACGCGCTCGCCCTCTGGTCCAACGGGCAGGCCGACTCGGGCAACACCATTTCCGACAACACGGTGGTGCAGCCGAATCTGGCCAACGGCATCGCGCTCTACGGCGGTTCGGACAACACCGTGAGCGGAAACCTGGTGCAGGACACCAACGCGCTCGGTGGCGGATACCTGGTCGCCAACCGCTTCGATTCGGTCCCCTTGTCCGGCACGATCACGTTGTCCGGCAATACCGCGCTGCGGGCCGGCGCACTCGACCCGAACTGGGAGTTCGGCGTCGGCGCACTCTGGTTCGACGCACGGGACCAGGCGATCAGCGGCGTCACCATCAAGGTGAACGACTTCACCGCGACCGACAGCCCGTACGAGGCCATCCAGTTCATCGACGGGAACGGTGCCGGCAAGGAGGTCGGCGGCATCACCATCGACGGCGTCACGGTCAAGGGCGCGGGCACGTTCGTGGCGCAGTCACAGACGCAGGGCAGCGTGTCGATCAGCAACCTGACTGCCTCGGACGTCGGCGTGACCGGTACCTACAACTGTCCCTTCCCGTCGTCGACCCCGAAGATGACCTTCACCGGCTCCGGCAACACCGGCTGGACCGGCACCTGGGACGACTGCACGAGCTGGCCCGAACCGAACTCCGGGCCACCGGAGCAGGGCACGACCGCGCACTGACCTCGCCACGGCTCAGCCCAGCCGTCCCCGGACCAGGTATTCCTCGCGATCGAACGGATTGCGGCCACGGCGGGGGCGATCCGGGACGGTGCGGTGGATCGGCGCGTAGTGCGAGAACGACGTCTCCAGCGTGCCCTCGCCGTGGGTCAGCGACGGCAGGGCACGCTGGAGCGCGCCGGACTTCTCCGCGGGGACGAACCCGCTCAGCTCGGCAGTGTCGCCGGTGCGCGCGGTCGTGTGCGGCACTGCCCGGAATCTCGCGAGCGCAGTCCCGAGTGGACCGGTGACCTCGGACGGGACGGTGAGGGTGAACGCGTGCACCGGCTCGTGGACCACCGTGGCAGCGCGGGTCAGCGCGGCGGCAAGGACGAGCGGGGGCAGGCCGCGGAAGTCCCCTGCGGTACTGGAGATGCTGTCGTAGCCCGATGAGGTCAAGGTGACCGCGCAGTCGATCACCTGCCAGCCGTGCACGCCGGCTCGCAGAGTGTCGTGCACGGTCTCCTCGATGGCATTGAAGAATGCCGGGATGAGGGAACCCAGTTCGATTTCGTAGCCGAAGGTCACGCCGCTGCCCGGCGGACCCGGCTCGACGCGCAGTCCGACACCGGCGACGAACGGGTTCGCACCCAGCGTCTCCTCCGCGCACCCGCAGCCGACGACCTTTTCCACACAGAGGGTCTCGGTGCGGTGGAACGTGACGGCCACGCCGTACTCGGTTCCGAGAGTGGCTTCGATGACTTCTCGCTGTACTTCTCCGTAGAGGGAAAGGGAAATCTCGCCTGTGTCAGCGACTCGCAGGCCGATCAAGGGGTCCTGTTCCGCGAGCTGGGTGAGTGCGGTGTGCAGCCGGCCGCGGTCGGCTGGATCGCGCGGGACCACGACCGTTTCCAACGTCGGTGGCGCGAACTGCGGTTGCCCGGCCGCGGGTGTCAAGCCGACGGGGTCGCCGATACGGGCACCGGACAACCCCCACAGCCGGGCGATGTGCCCGGCACCGACGGAGGTGCACCGGCTTTCCCCGCCGTCCGCGAAGACGCTGAGGGCGCTCACCTTGCCGGCGGGCAACCGGTCACGCACGTGCAAAGCACCGGCGAACAGGCGAACGTAGGCGATCTTCTCACCCGCCGCACCACGTTCCACTTTGAACACCGTGCCGGACAGCTTGCCGCTGGTGTCCTCGTCGGCGACGGGCAACAGATCCCGGATCCCGGCAAGCAGTTCCGGTACACCTTGTCCGGTGATCGCGGATCCGAAGTAGACCGGGTGCACGAGCGCACGGGCGAGCTGGCCGGCCAGATGCCGTTGCAGCACCTGACCGGACAGTGGTTCGTCGGCCACGAAGGACCGGAGCACCTCGTCGTCGTGTTCCGCCAGCACTTCGGTGAGCCGGGTGCCGGAGAACCACTGTCCCATCGGGACGGTCGCGGGGGTCAGCCGACGGGTGATTTCGGCCAGCACGCGCGCCCGATCGGCGCCGGCACGGTCCAGTTTGTTCACGAACAGCAGCACCGGGATGCGCAACCGCTGCAGAGTGCGCATCAGGATCCGGGTCTGTGGCTGCACCCCCTCGACGGCGGACACGACGAGCACCGCACCGTCGAGCACCGCCAGCACCCGCTCCACCTCGGCGATGAAGTCGGGGTGGCCGGGGGTGTCGAGAAGGTCGACGGTGGTGTCGCCGAGGGAGAACGCCACCACGGCCGAGCGGATGGTGATGCCGCGGGCGCGCTCGAGTGCGAGAGTGTCGGTGCTGGTGGTGCCTGCGTCGACCCGCCCGGGTTCGGCAAGCACCCCGGCGGCATGCAGCAGCCGTTCGGTGAGGCTCGTTTTACCGGCGTCGACGTGCGCGAGAATTCCCAGGTTGAGTACGGGCACGGAGCGTGGCTTCCTTCGGCTGCGCAGGGATCGGGACGAGGGGGAACGTCCTGGTTCCGCGCATGACCGGCTCCTCTCGGTGCGTACTCGGACCCGCACTGCATCAGGACTGCCCCGGTGCAGGCAACCGAATTTCGCCCCGATCGATGGGGTCCCGGTTTTGCAAGTGGTTGCGGTAAAATTTCGGACATGACGCGTCGACTTGCCGAAGTGGCCCGCCAGGTGGGGGTCAGCGAGGCCACGGTCAGCCGGGTGCTCAACGGGCGGCCGGGGGTGTCCGCGGCGACCAGGGCCACCGTGCTCACCGCGCTGGACGTGATGGGCTACGAGCGGCCGACCCAGCTGCGCGGGGAGCGGGCCCGCCTGGTCGGGCTGGTGCTGCCCGAACTGCAGAACCCGATCTTCCCCGCGCTCGCCGAGATCATGGGCAACGCGCTCGCGCAGCAGGGCTTCACGCCGGTGCTGTGCACCCGCACCGCGGGCGGGGTGTCCGAGGCCGAGTACGTGGAACTGCTGCTGCAACAGCAGGTGTCCGGGGTGGTGTTCGCCGGCGGGTTGTTCGCGCAGGCCGAGGCCGTGCACACGCACTACCACCACCTCGCCGAGCGCAAGCTGCCCACGGTGCTGATCAACGCCGCCGTCGACCACCTCGGCCTGCCCCAGGTGTCCTGCGACGACGCGGTGGCGGTGGAGCAGGCCGTCGGGCACCTCACCTCGCTCGGGCACGAGCGGATCGGGCTGGTACTGGGCCCCGCCGACCACGTGCCGTCCCGGCGCAAGCTCGCGGCGTTCCGGTCGTATGCGGCGAAGCAGGGGCTGCCGGTGCTCGACGAACTGGTGGAGCACGGGATGTTCTCCATCGAAGGCGGCCACGCGGCGGCCGCCCGGCTGTACCCGCGCGGCGCCACCGCGGTGCTGTGCGCGAGCGACCTGCTCGCCCTCGGCGCGATCCGCGCGGCCCGCCGCCAGGGCCGCTCGGTGCCGGAGGACGTGTCCGTGGTCGGCTACGACGATTCCGCACTGATGAACTGCACGGACCCGCCACTGACCACGACCCGCCAGCCCATCGAGGCCATGGGACGCGCGGTGGTGGAACTGCTGGTCAAGCGCATCAACGGAGGCGAGGTGGCAGTGGAGGAACTGCTGTTCGCCCCGGAACTGGTGGTCCGCGGATCCACCGCACGCCACCTGCCCCGCGGCTGAGCCCCCTGTCGCGCCGGACACCGCACAACTCGTACTTCCCGGCAGCTGAACACCTTGGCACGCCCGGCCGGCAAACCGGCACATTCCCCGGCCGGACACCACGGCACGTCCGGTTTGCCAACAGCACCCGCAGCCAGACACCACGGCACGCCGGGTCTTGCGGAACACCATCCGCAGCTGAACACCCTTGGCTCGCCGACAACCCTGGCTCGCCGGGTGCGCGCGGTCGGCTGGGCGCGGCCGCTGTCTCGCGTCGCCGAGATGCTCGGCCACCCGGATGTCGATCCCCATCCTCTTGCCGGGGAATCCGTACCGGTGAAGGCCGCTCGCGTGCCCGGACCGGTCGTGCTCTTGCTGATATCGGTAAGTTGCAGCTTTTCGTCGTCTTATTGCACACGTTCGCCTCGCACTTTTAGAGTTGCTGCCATCACGATCCAGCCGGCGCGACCGTGAGAAGAAGCTTGAGATGAGCACTCCCGCCCTGCCGGCGTGAGATTCCGCCGCGACCTCCGTGCCGTGCTGGCCTTGTTCGGGGCGGGCAGCCTGGCGGCCGCGCTCGCCGCGTGCGGGGGTCCGGGCAGTGCGGACGACGATCGCGGCAGTTCCTCGTGTTCCAGCGGCAGATACTGGCCGGGCTCACCGCCGGGTCGGTCAAGGGCTGAGCCGCACCATCCACAAGGGAGGAAGGTCGCAGTGACCGCTTCGGGTGCTCCGGCCTGGTGGCGCCATGCGTCGATCTACCAGGTCTACCTCCGCAGTTTCGCCGACGGCGACGGGGACGGCGTCGGCGACCTGGCCGGCGTACGGGCGCGGCTGGACCATCTGGCGGGGCTGGGGGTGGACGCGATCTGGCTGACCCCGTGGTATCCCTCGCCCATGCACGACGGCGGCTACGATGTCGCCGATTTCCGGGACATAGCACCGCTTTTCGGCACGCTTTCGGACGCGGATGCGCTGATCGCCGACGCGCACCGGCTCGGCATCCGGGTGCTGATCGACATCGTGCCCAACCACAGCTCCGACGAGCACCGGTGGTTTCGCGCCGCACTCGCGGCCGGACCGGGATCGCCGCAGCGGCAACGGTTCTGGTTCCGTCCCGGCCGCGGCACGCACGGCGCGCGGCCGCCGAACAACTGGCCGTCCCGCTTCGGCGGACCGGCCTGGACCAGGGTGATCGAGGCGGACGGCAGCCCCGGCGAGTGGTACCTGCACCTCTACAGCCCGCACCAACCGGACTTCAACTGGGACAACGCCGACGTCCGCGCCGAGTTCGAGGACGTGCTGCGGTTCTGGTTCGAGCGCGGGGTCGACGGGTTCCGCATCGACGTCGCGGACGGCCTGGTCAAGGACCCGGCGCTGCCGGGCGTCGAACCGGGTGACGAGACGCCGTTCTCCGGCCGCGACGGGCTGCACGAGGTCTACCGGACCTGGCGCAGGATCGCGGACTCCTACCCCGGGGAGAAGGTCCTCGTCGGCGAACTCTGGCTGCCGGACCAGTCCCGCACGGTCAGCTATCTGCGCCGCGACGAACTGCACTCCGCGTTCAACTTCGATTTCCTCGCCTGCCCCTGGGACCTCGGCCGGTTGCGCGCGGTCATCACCCGCACGTTGAGCAGTCACGAGAAGGTCGGTGCGCCGTCCGCCTGGGTCCTGTCGAACCACGACGTGACCCGCCAGGTGACTCGCTACGGCCGCGCGGGCGACACCGGATTCGCCTTCGCCGACCGCCTGCACGGCACCCTGGTGGACCGCGCGCTCGGCACCCGGCGAGCACGGGCGGCGGCACTGCTGACGCTCGCGCTGCCCGGCTGCGTCTATCTGTACCAAGGCGAAGAGCTGGGACTGTGGGAAATCGAAGACATCCCGGACGCGGTGCGCCAGGACCCGGTCTTCGCCAGGACACAGGGCGCAGACCCCGGCCGGGACGGCTGCCGGGTGCCACTGCCGTGGTCCGGTTCCGCACCGCCGTTCGGCTTCGGCGACGGCGAACCGTGGCTGCCGCAGCCCGCGGAATGGGCCGCCTACACGGCGGAAGCGCAAACCGGCGACGCGGAGTCGATGCTCACGCTGTACCGCACGGGACTGCGCCTGCGCACCGAGCTGGGCGGACCGGCACTGTCGTGGCTCGACCTCGGCCCGGAAGTGCTGGCCTTCCGGAGGAACCCGGATTTCACCTTCGCACTGAACTTCTCCGCGGTGCCAGTGCCGCTGCCACCACACCGGGAAGTCCTGCTGGCGAGCGGATCCCTCCCGGACGACACACTGCCCACGGACACCGCGGTGTGGCTGCGAAGCTGAGGGATGGCCTTCGCGCACACCGTCATCGGCGTGCTCCGGCCCGCGCTAGCCTGGTCCACCGACCTCGGCGTCACCGCCGAACACATGCCGCCGGACAGCAACGCCGGCCGGCCAACCTCCCCGGACATCACACCTGAGCGGTGAGCTTCAGGATGTCCACCCCGCGGGCGTTGTCCGCGACGTAGACGTAGCCGTCGTGCCAGTACGGGGCCCACGAGGACGCGTCGGCGGGGCGGAACCAGGCGATCTGGCGCGGGTTCGTCGGGTCGCTCACGTCCAGGAAGCGGGTGCCCTGTGCGTAGAACGACTGCACCAGCACGTTGCCGCGCAGGTCGAAGTAGTGTGCCGAGCAGTCGTCCGACGCCGGGTCGCTGCCCTCCTGGCCGGCCACGCTCCAGGTGCCGATGCTGCGGAGCCGGAACGGATCTTCGGGCGTCGAGCGCCAGCCTTCGCCGCGGTAGGAGCCTTCCAGCGACGAGATGGTGAGCACGCCGTCGCCCGCGCAACCGTCGAGGAAGCTCTCCTCGGTGGCGTACACCAGGTCGTGGCCGCGCCAGGCACCGTCCGCGCCGGAGCCGACCGGGTGGAAGCTGTTGTGCAGGAACTTCGACGGTGCGGCGGTCTCGTCCACCCCGCCCCCGGCGTAGGGCACCGGATCGGTGGCACTGGCCCACCGGAGACCGCCCGCCACCGGATCGCGGTGCAGGCCGGCCGTCCAGTAGCCGCGCACCCCGCCGGAGCCGGACACCCAGGCCACGCCCGCGCGGTCGACCTGGACGTCGTGCACGTAGTCGGTCTTGCCGTCGTTGCGGGCCAGGTCGATCGGGTTCGGGTGCACCTTCGGATGCCGCGGATCGCGCACGTCGGTGACCCAGATCGGCCGCCCGCCCCAGTCCGCGGGCTGGTCGTCGGCCTTCGCCGGGCCGCCGGTCCACAGCGAGCGGCAGCCGTCCACACAGCTGGTGGTGTGCCCGGCCGGGACCCGCACGTAGCTGAGGATCGCCGGGGCCTCCGGCCGCGACACGTCGACCACGTAGATGCCGGACTCGCCGGTGTGCGTGTTGCCTTCGAAGGCCCGCGGATCGCGCGAGAGGAACACGAGCTTGCGCTGCGCGTCCACCTCGGTGTCCTCGGTCTCCCACAGCCCGGGGAGGCTCAGTTCGCCGATCGCACGCGGCCGGGCGGGATCGGCGGTGAGGTCGTAGACCTTCAGCCCGAACTCGCCGGACACGACCATCACGTCACGGCTGCCGTAGCTGAGGAAGTTCGCCGAAATCGCACCCTGCGCGTCGGGCAGCGAGCCGACCGTGCGCACGCCCCTGGTCGAGCCCGGATCACCGGGAGTGTGCTTCGCCGCCACGGCGGGCTTGTCGTCGCCGCAGGCGGCGGCGGGCATTCCGGTGGCGACCAGCGTCGCGGCCGCAGTGGCCAGCGCCACCACGGATCGAACCCACAGCCGGCGCAAACCGAACCTCCCAGAACGCCCAGTGTGACGGAAGCACCTTAAGACGGTGCCCAACCGGACACAACCGCCTTTGGTTCCTTTCCACCTGGTAATAAGACACCATGCGCTCGCGCCTGCTCCTCCTCTTCGCCGTCGTCGTGACCGCACTCGCCGGATGCTCGGCGCCGGAACCGGCCCGCCCGGGGGTGCTCACCGCGGGCCTGGCCGAACCCGGCACGTTGCTGCCCGCCGACGTCGAGGACCAGGCGGGCCGGCTGGTCACCGGTGCGCTGTGGACCCCGCTCGCCGACTACGACGCCGCCACCGGGACGCTCACCCCTCGTGCGGCCGAGTCGATCACCAGCGAGGACCGGATGACCTGGACGGTGCGGCTGCGCACCGGCGGCCGTTTCCACGACGGCACCCCGGTCACCGCGAAATCCTATGTGGACACCTGGCAGCTGATCGCGGGCCGGCAGTGGGCGGCCACCTCGGTGCTGACGAAATCGTTGCGGGCCAAGGAGATCACCGCGCCGGACGAAAACACGATCCGGATCGTGCTCGACCGCCCGTCCGGTCAGGTGCCGGCGTGGCTGGCCGCACCGGGGCTCGTGCCGCTGCCCCGGTCGGTGCTCGCCTCGCACGACTGGACCGGCTTCGCGCGGCATCCGGTGGGCAACGGCCCGTTCCGGCTCGACGGCGACTGGCAGCCGGGCACCGGCGGGACCCTGCGACGGGTCGCCGCCGGCCGGCCGGACGAGGTGGACCTGCGGGTCGGCGATCCGGTGGAGCAGTACGACGCGGTGAAGGACGGGGAACTCGACCTCGCCACGTCCGTACCCGGCGAACGGCACGACGCGATGCACGCAGATTTCGCCGACCGGCACACCACCTGGGACCTCCCGCAGGCCGGTTACCTGGTGTTCCCCGCGGGCGCGACCCGGTTCGCCGACGCGAGCGTGCGGCACGCCTTCGCACTAGGCGCCGACCGCAGCGCACTGGCGGACGGCCCGCTCGCGCACCAGGCCGATCCGGCGAAGGCCCTGCTTCCGCCTGCCGAGGCGCCGGGAGCACGCACCGGCACCTGCCGTCCGTGCACTTTCGACGCGGCCGCCGCCAAATCCCTGCTCGGCCAAGCGGGTTTCACCGGCGACGTGCCGGTGTACGCCGAACCCGGTGCCGGCGAATGGACCCGCACGCTGGCCGCCGGCCTGTCCGGTGCGCTGGGGGTCGGCGTGACCGCGCGTCCGCAGCCCTCCGGCGGACCGGCGGACGGTCCGTCCACAGTGGAACTCAAACCCGGTTCGCCGAGTCCGGCGGACGTGCTCGGGGAGCTGGCCGCCGCGGCCGGGTACACCGATCCCGGCTTCACCGGCGACCTCGCCGCCGCCGAGGCCGCGGGCACCCCGCAGGAAGCGGGCCAGCTCTACCGGGTCGCGGAGAACCAGGCGCTGCGCGATCTTCCCGCGATTCCGTTGTGGACCGGGCACGGCCACGCGGTGTGGGGGCCGCGGGTGCACGACGTGCGCACGACCCCGTTCGCGGGCCTCGACCTCGCCCGGCTCGGCAGCTGAACCGGCGGGTCAGCCGCGGCCGATGAACGGCATGGTGGTGGCCGTGATGGTGAGGAACTGGACGTTCGCCTCCAGCGGCAGCCCGGCCATGTAGAGCACCGCGTCGGCGACGTGCCCGGCGTCGAAGGTCGGCTCCGCCACCACCCGGCCGTCCGCCTGCGCGATGCCCGCGGCCATCGGCCCGGTCATCTCGGTGGCCGCGTTGCCGATGTCGATCTGTCCACACGCGACGTTCCAGGCGCGGCCGTCGAGCGAGATGGACCGGGTGAGGCCGGTGACGGCATGTTTGGTCGCGGTGTAGGCGACGCTCGCGGGCCGCGGTGCGTGCGCCGAGATCGAGCCGTTGTTGATGATCCGCCCGCCGCGCGGGTCCTGCTCGCGCATCAGCAGAACGGCCTGCTGTGCGCACAGGAACATCCCGGTGAGATTGGTGTCGACGGTCTGTCGCCAGTCGTCGACCGACAGCTCGGCGACCGTGCCGCCGTGCATCACGCCGGCGTTGTTCACCAGCAGGTCCAGCCTTCCCCATGCGGAGCGCACCGTGGCGAACAGCTCCGTCACGGCCGCCGGGTCGGCCACGTCGGCGGGCACGACCAGCGCGTTCGCCTCGTCCCCTGCGGTTTCGCGCAGTGCGGGCTCGCGCCGTCCGGCCAATGCGACCCGGTATCCGGCCCCGAGCAGGGCCCGCGCGATCCGGCGGCCCAGCCCGGAACCCGCCCCGGTGACCACCGCGGTTCTGTCGTTCACTGGCCCTCCCTGGAGTCTCCGGTTCGCACGCTGCCACATCCGGCGCCGGCACGGCACACTGGGCCGATGGGACCACGTGACAAGGTGCTCGCCGGACTGGCCCGCCAGCTCGGCCGTCCGAGCGGACCGGCCGGATATGCCCTCGCCCGGCTGCTCAACCGGGTCAACCGCGGGCCGGTGACCGCGGCGGTCGAGGCGCTGGCGGTGCGCCACGGGGAAACCGCGCTGGACATCGGTTTCGGCGGTGGCCTCGGGCTGGACCTGCTGCTGCGCGCGACGGCAGGCGGCACGGTGCACGGCGCGGACATCTCGGCGACCGCGCTCGCCCGCGCCCGGCGGGCGTTCCCGGCCAACGTCGCCGCGGGGCGGCTCCGGCTGCACGAGGCCGGGATGGCGGCGTTGCCGCTGGCCGACGGACAGGTGCAGGCCGCGCTGACGGTCAACACCGTGTACTTCGTGCCCGATCCGGAGGAGGCGTTCGCCGAGGTGGCACGTGTGCTCACGGCGGGCGGCCGCTTCGTGGTCGGCGTCGGTGACCCGGGGACGATGGCGGCCGAACCGTTCACCGGCCACGGCTTCCGGCTGCGCCCGGTCGACGAACTGGCCGCGGCGCTCGCCGCAGCCGGGCTGGAACCACGCCGGCACGACCGGATCGGGGACCGCGACCGCGCCTTCCACCTGCTGGTCGCCGAGCGCTGACCGCCTGCGCGGGCGCGGCCGGTCAGCCCGCGGGGGCGCGGGTCAGAAGTTGATCATGTGCCCGGCCAGGCCGTGCACCGCTTCCTTGACCGCCTCGCCGAGGGTCGGGTGGGCGTGCACGTTGCGGGCGACCTCGTGCACGGTCAGGTCCCACTGCTGGGCCAGCGTCAGCTCCGGCAGCAGCTCCGTCACGTCCGGCCCGATCAGGTGCGCGCCGAGCAGCTCGCCGTACTTCCCGTCGCCGACCAGCTTCACGAAACCGCCGGGGTCGCCGAGACCGTGTGCCTTTCCGTTGGCAGTGAAGGGGAACTTGGCGACCTGCACGTGGTAACCCTGCTCCCGGGCCTGTTCCTCGGTCCAGCCGAAGCTGGCGATCTGCGGCTGGCAGTAGGTGGCGCGCGGGATCATCACGAAGTCCAGCTCCATGGTCTCCGCACCGGCGATCGTCTCGGCGGCCACCACCCCCATCGCCTCGGACGCGTGCGCGAGCATCAGCTTCGCCGTCACGTCGCCGATCGCGAAGATGTGCGGCACGTTCGTCCGGCCACGGGCGTCGATCGCGATCGCCCCGCGGTCGGTGACCGCCACGCCGGTGTTCTCCAGGCCGTAGCCCTCGACGTTGGGCCGGAACCCGATGGCCTGCAGCACCCGGTCGGCTTCGAGCACCTGCTGTTCGCCGTCCTTCGAGACGGTGACCACGGCTTTCGCGCCCGAGTCGTCGATCGCCTCGACCTTCGTACCGGTGCGCACCTCGATGCCGAGTTTGCGGTAACGCCTGGCCAGTTCGGCGGAGACTTCGGCGTCTTCCAGCGGAACCATCCGGTCGAGGAATTCGACGATGGTCACGTCCACACCGTAGTTGCGCAGCACGTAGGCGAACTCGACGCCGATCGCGCCCGCGCCGGCGATCACGATGCTCTCCGGCACGTCGCTTTCGAGGATCTGCTGTTCGTAGGTGACCACGCGCTCGCTGCGCTGCGTGCCCGGCAGCAGCCGCGCGGTGGCGCCGGTCGCGATGACGCAGTGGCCGAAGGTGATCCGCTCGTCGCCGACCTCCAGCGTGTGGTCGTCGACGAAGGTGCCGTGCCCCTGGTATTCGGTGATCTTGTTCTTCTTCATCAGGAAGTGCACGCCCTTGACGCGCCCTTCGGCCACCTTGCGGCTGCGTTCGTAGGCCGCGGAGTAGTCGAAGCGGATCTCGCCGTCGGAGGAAATGCCGTACGTGGCGGCTTCTTCCTTGACGGTGTGCGCCAGTTCGGCGTTGCGCAGCAGCGCCTTCGAAGGGATGCAGCCGACGTTGAGGCACACCCCGCCCCAGTACTTCTCCTCCACCACGGCCGCACTCAGGCCGAGCTGGGACGCCCGGATCGCCGCCACGTAGCCACCGACTCCGGCCCCCAGGACCACCACGTCATAGTGTGCGCTCATACCGTCGAAGCTACCCTTCGCCGTTCCCGCCGGCGGGCGGGCGCTCATCGCGGATCTCGGCGAGCAGGGCGGTCACCGCGGTCATGATGCGAGCGGTCGCCTCTTCCAGGACAGCGCGGGTCGGCTCGGGACCGGTGAGATCGGACAGGTCCACCGGCGGACCGGCGAGCAGTTCCACCGTGCGGCGCGGCACCCCGCGGGGGAACCAGGCGCCGGCGGGCAGCAGTTCGTGGGTGCCCCAGTTCGCCACCGGAACCACCGGGACGCCGGTTTCCAGCGCGATCCGCGCGGCGCCGGTCTTGCCCTTCATCGGCCAGTGCGCGGGATCCCCGGAAAAGGTGGCCTCCGGGAAGATCGCCACGCATTCGCCCGCGCGGACCGCGGCGACCGCGTCCCGGTAGGCACCGGAGGCGGTCGGTGCACCGCGGTGCACCGGGATGTGCCTGCCCGAGCGCATCACCGAACCGAGCACCGGCGCGGGCCAGAGGCTCGCCTTCGCCAGGTAGCGCGGTACCCGGCCGGCGCCGAGGCAGAACGCGGTGAGCGTGGCGGGATCGGCGAAGGACAGGTGGTTCGAGACCACCAGCACCCCGCCGGCGGCCGGGATGTGCCGACCGCCGCGCACCCGGAACCGGCTGAGCACGGTGAGCAACTGCCACACGACCTCGATCGCGACGTGGTACCAGGCACCGCGGCCGTCGCGGGCGAACCGCCTGCCGTAGGCCTGCATCCGGCCGAAGCCGAGCAACTCCCCTTCGAGCGGGGTCCAGCGGTCTCGGGTGCGCAGCAGTGCCATGACCGTCATTCGTAGCGGACCGGGCCCCGGATCGGTGCGCCGCAACCCCCGGACGCGGTACGGATCACATCCGGCGGACCGCGCCGAACCGGGACCGTGCGGCCACGACGCGGACCGGCCCGACGGTGAAATTGCCGACGAGGACCGTCGGCGAACCGAGCACCCCGCGATCCCGGGGATCGCCCCGGCCCAGGCCGGGCCGGGGCGGCGAACTCGACCGGCCGGGCCGCGGGCGATCGGCCACCACTCGGAGGGCGGCGAATTCCCCGGCTGGTCGCGGAGTGTGCCGAACCGGCTGACCAGGTGACCGGAACGCCAGCGCCTTGGCCGGACTGGCGGGTTCCGGACTACTGCGCGGACAACCGCCGGAACCCCGACGCCACCGAGTGAACCCACCCACGACAACCCCGTCGGCACCGGGCAAGCCCGCACCACCGCCGGACGGCTCGTCCGGACGGCCGGGACCGGCCACGGCGGTCAGTCCGAGGCGAACCGGTCGGTGGCGCTGATCAGCTCGTGCAGGGTGCCCGGTTCGTCGAAGGCGTGCCCGGCGTCGCCGATCATGCGCAGGTCCGCGCCGGGCAGGACCTGAGCCAGTTCCCATGCCGTGGTGGCCGGGGTGACCGCGTCGTAGCGGCCCTGCACGAGCACGCACGGGATCCCCGCGAGCTTGCCTGCCTCGCGGATCAGCTGGTCCTCGGTGAACCAGCCGCCGTGCCGGAAGTAGTGGTTCTCGATGCGGGCGATGGCCAGTGCGAACTCCGGTTCGGTGAACGCGGCCACCACTTCCTCGCGCGGGGTGAACTTCACCGTCTCGCCTTCCCACCGGCTCCACGCCTGCGCGGCCGGGCCGTGCACGTCGGGATCGGGGTGGTGCAGCAGTTCGTGGTAGACCTCGACCAGGTCCGCACCGCGGCGGGCATACGGCACCGGGGCGAGGAACCGCGACCAGGCCTCCGGGAACAGACAGGCCGCGCCACCGCCGTAGAGCCACTGGATCTCCTTCAGCCGCAACGTCGCCACTCCGCGCAGCACCAGTTCGGTGACCCGTTCCGGATGCGTTTCGGCGTAGGCGAGCGCGAGCACGCTGCCCCACGAGCCGCCGAAGAGCTGCCAGCGGTCGATGCCCCTTGCCTCGCGCAGCAGTTCCAGGTCGGCCACCAGGTGCCAGGTCGTGTTCACCGACAGATCGGCCTCCGGGCTGCTGCAGTGCGGGGTGCTGCGCCCGCAGCCGCGCTGGTCGAACAGCACTATCCGGTACCGCCGCGGGTCGAACAGCCGCCGGTACCGCGGGATGATCCCGCCGCCGGGCCCGCCGTGCAGGAACACGACCGGTTTGCCTTCGGGATTGCCGCATTCCTCCCAGTACAGCGCGTTACCGTCGCCGACCGGCAGCATCCCCTGGTCGGACGGCTCGATTTCCGGGTACAGAACGCGCATACCCGCCACTATGCCCGACCTGCGGCCGACCCGGTGCGCCCGTCCACTGTGGACGAGGACGGGAGCGGTCCCGGAGCAGGAGCCGTTGGTTACGCTTCCGGCGTGGCCAAGGTGCTGGTGGTGGAGGACGACGCGGTGATCGGCACCGTGCTCGAATCCGCTCTGCGCGCACACGGTCACGAAGTGCTCTGGTGCCGGGACGGACGCAGCGCGCTGCGGACCGCCCCGGCCGAGCTCGTGCTGCTGGACCTCGGGCTGCCCGATGTCGACGGCGTGCAGGTGTGCCGGCGGCTGCGCACCGCGATGCCTGCCGCGGTTCTGGTCATCCTCACCGCGCGCGCCGACGAGATGGACGTGGTCGTCGGCCTCGAATCCGGTGCCGACGACTACCTGACGAAACCCATCCGGCTGGCCGAACTGCTCGCCAGGGTCCGCGCGCACCTGCGCCGCGGTGCCCCGGCCCCGCCGTCCGCCCCGATCGTCACGATCGGCGCGCTCGAAGTGGACACCGCCCGCAGGCGGGTCGCGCTCGACGGCAGGGAGGTGCCGCTGCGGGCCCGCGAGTTCGACCTGCTCGCCCGCCTTGCCGGACAGGCGGGCGTCGCGGTGAGCCGTGAGACGCTCATGACCGACGTGTGGGACGCGCAGTGGCACGGTTCCACGAAGACACTCGACGTGCACATCGCCGCGCTGCGCCGCAAGCTCGCCGCGGCCGCCGGATCCCCGCAGGACGTACCGCGGATCGCCACCCTGCGCGGGCACGGCTACCGGCTCGAGGAGGCCTGAGCGGGTGCGGCGCCGGATCGTGACGATCACCGTGCTGGTCGCGGTGCTGGCAACGGCGCTGTTCGGGCTTCCGCTGGGGGTCGGGGTGCTCTGGTACTTCCGCTCGCACACCACGTCCGAACTGGAGCGTGCCGCCGACGGAGCGGCCGTCGTGGTGTCCGACGCGCTCGCCGCCGGCCGGATCCCGCGGCTGACCGGCGGTGCCGAGCACGACGACGAGGACCTGCCGGACGACACCGAGGTCGGCGTCTACGACGCGGCCGGGAAGCTCGTGGCCGGTCGTGGTCCGGCCGAGGCCGACGAGGTGGTGCGCACCGTCGCCGGCACCCGCAGGGACATGGTCGACGGCACGGTCGGCAGCGACGACGTGCTCGCGGTCCCGGTCCTCACCGGTGCCCGGCTGACCGGGGTGGTGCGGGCCGCGGTGCCGCGCTCCGAGCTGGTCCGCGAGGTCGGCCTGCTCTGGCTGGCGATGGCCGGGTGCGCGGTCGCCGCGGTACTGGCGGGCTGGCTGGTCGCCCGGCGGCTCGCCGCGCGGCTGACCCGTCCGCTGGAGGAACTGGCCGGCGCCGCCACCCGGCTCGGCGAGGGCGATTTCACTGTGCGTGCCCCGAAATCGGCGGTCCTGGAAATCGACCGCGTCGGCACCGCGCTCGACGTGACCGCGGAGCGGATCGGCGAGACGCTGGAGCGCGAACGGGCGTTTTCCGCGGAGGCCTCGCACCAGCTGCGCACCCCGCTCGCAGGCCTGCGGCTGCAGCTGGAGGCCGCGATCGAAACACCGGGCACGGACCCCTACGCCGCGGTGCGCGCGGGCATCGCCTCGGCCGACCGGCTGGAGCGCACCGTCGAAGACCTCCTCGCGCTTTCCCGGGAACGGCGTGCGCCCCGCGCCGTGCTGGACCTCGACGCGCTGCTGGCCGAGCTGCGATCCACCACCTTGCCCGACGGGCGGCAGCTGCGGATCGAGGTGCAGGACCCGCCGACGGCCAGGGCGTCCGCGGCCGCGGTGCGGCAGATCCTGGCGGTCCTGCTGGACAACACGATCACCCACGGCCGCGGCACGGTCACCGTGGTGGCCCGCGACGCCGGCGACGCACTCGCCCTGGACGTCTCCGACGAGGGCCCCGGCCTCGGTGACCGGGACCCGTTCACCCAGCCGCAGCCCGCACCGAACGAGCCCGGTCCGTGGGAACACGGGCGCAGCGGGCACCACCCGGACAGGCCCGATCCGAGCGGCCCCGGTCCCGGCGGCTCCGGTCCAACCGAGCAGAGTCCGGGCGGCACCAGCCAAGGCGCCTCCAGCCCCGACGGCCCCGGCCCAGACGGCTCCGGTCCGGGCGACCCCAGCCAAGGCGGCCCAAGCAGCTCCGGCCCAGGTGGGCCTGCAGCGAGCGGGCACGGGATCGGCTTGCGGCTGGCCCGCAGTCTCGCCGAGGCCGACGGCGGGCGGCTGCGGTTGACCCGGTCGGAGCCGCCGACGTTCACGCTGTTGCTGCCGGTGCGCTGAACACATCCCCGGAATCGACCACGAAAGCACAATGATCCGCTTGCAATTCACTGTCATTCACAATATTTCTCGGTTTTCGGCACGCCTGTCGATCGATACCGTGACTCGCACCCGCCCTTGGCCGCAGCGCCGCGAACTCCGAGGAGACCTCTGGTGAGCCCCACTCCCCCTGCCCCGCCCCGGCCGGGGCTCGGCACCGCGATGCTGCGCCGCAAACCGGTCGCCGACCTGGTCGCCGAGGCCGGGCACGGTCCGCTGCGGCGGTCGCTCGGGCTGGCCCAGCTGACCATGCTGAGCATCGGTGCCACGCTCGGCAGCGGCATCTTCGTGGTGCTCGGCGAGGCGGTCCCGGTGGCCGGGCCTGCCGTGGTGGCCTCGTTCGTGCTGGCGGGGGTGACCGCGTTGTTCTCCGCGCTCTCCTACGCCGAACTGGCCGGGATGATCCCGCTTTCCGGCTCGTCCTACTCCTACGCCTACGCGACGCTCGGCGAGCTGGTCGGGTGGGTCTGCGGCTGGTGCCTGGTGCTGGAGTACGGCGTCTCGGTGGCATCGGTCGCGGTCGGCTGGGGCCAGTACGTGAACGAACTGCTGCGGCTGGCGTTCGGGGTGACGCTGCCGGACGCGGTCAGCGGACCGCCCGGAGAGGGCGGTCTGGTCAACCTGCCCGCCATCGTGGTCGTGCTGCTCGCCATGGTGCTGCTGCTGTCCGGTGCGAAGGAGAGCGCGCGGGCCAACGCAGTGATGGTCGTGATCAAGATCGCCACGCTGGTGTTGTTCTGCGCCATCGCGTTCACCGCGGTGCACGCCCGGAACTTCACCCCGTTCATGCCGCTCGGGCTGGCCGGGCTGAGCGCGGGCGGGGCGAAACTCTTCTTCTCCTACATCGGTTTCGACGCCGCGTCCACGGCGGGCGAGGAGGCCCGCAACCCGCAGCGTGACCTGCCGCGGGCGATCCTGCTCTCGCTGGGCATCGTCACCGTGCTGTACTGCCTGGTCGCGGTCGCCGCGGTGGGCGCGCTGCCGTGGCAGCAGTTCGGCGACCAGGAGGCGGCGCTGTCGCACGTGCTCACCACGGTGCTGGACAACGACTTCTGGGCGGGCGTGCTGGCGGTCGGTGCGATCGTGGCGATCTCCAGCGTGGTGCTGACCGTCCTCTACGGACAGACGCGGATCCTGTTCGCCATGTCCCGCGACGGGCTGGTGCCGAAGGCACTGTGCACAGTGCACCCGAAGACCGGGGTGCCGCGGACGAACACCATCGTGGTGTCCGGGTTCGTGGCTGCCCTCGCCGCGTTCGTGCCGCTGGGCAAGCTGGCCGACGCCACCAGCATCGGCACGCTGTTCGCGTTCGCACTGGTCAACATCGCCGTGCTGCTCCTGCGCCGGCGGCGGCCGGACGCGCCGCGCACGTTCCGGGTGCCGTTCTCGCCGGTCACGCCGATCATCGGGGTGCTGTGCTGCGGGTACCTGATGTTCAGCCTCGACGGTGCGACCTGGGTCGTGTTCGGCGGGTGGATGGCGCTCGGGCTGGTGCTCTACTTCGGTTACGGCATCCGGCGTTCGAAACTGGCGGAGCAACGATGATCGTCGCCGTCCACCAAGGACCGTATGCCGAACTGCCGGAAGCCGTGGCCACTGCGGCCGAGCACGGCGCCGGGCTCGTGGTCACCGCAGAGATGATCACCACCGGCTACCACATCGGCGAGGCGGCGCACCGGCTCGCCGAACCGGCCGACGGGCCGCTGTCCGCTGCACTCGGCGCGCTCGCCGCCCGGCACGGTGTCGCACTCGCCTACGGCTACCCCGAGCGAGACGGCCCCACGGTGTACAACTCCGCGCAGCTGCTCGGCCCGGACGGCAGCAGGCTCGCGAACTACCGCAAGACGCACCTTTTCGGGGATCTCGACCGGACCCGGTTCGCCCCCGGCGACGAACCGGTGGTGCAAGCAGACTTCGGCGGACTCCGAACCGGGCTGCTGATCTGTTACGACGTCGAGTTTCCGGAGATGGTCCGGGCGCACGCGTTGGCGGGCACGCACCTGTTGCTCGTGCCCACCGCGCTGATGCAGCCGTACGAACGGGTCGCCGACCTGCTCGTACCCGTGCGCGCGCACGAAAACGGGCTGTACGTGGTGTACGCCAACCGCTGTGACACCGAAGGCGAGCTGACCTACTGCGGCCACTCGAGCATCTCCGCACCGGACGCGACGCTGGCAAAGGCGGGCACCGGACCGGAGCTGATCTTCGCCGACGTCGACCTCACCGCACTCACGCGGGCGCGGGAGGAAACCCCTTACCTGACCGACCGCCGTCCGCAGCTGTACCGCAGCCTGACCGAAGGACCTCAGCCGTGACTTCCGCCGTACCCACCGCGATCCCCGCCGAGGACAAGGCGGTCCGGCCGATCACCATGTTCGGCCCCGATTTCCCGTTCGCCTACGACGACTACCTGAACCACCCCGCCGGGCTCGGCTCGGTGCCGGCCGGTGCGCACGGCACCGAGGTCGCGGTGATCGGCGGCGGGCTGGCCGGCGTGGTCACCGCCTACGAGCTGATGAAAATGGGCCTGCGGCCGGTGGTCTACGAGATCGCCGAACTCGGCGGACGACTGCGCACGCACCATTTCCCCGGACTGCCCGACGACGTGGTGGCCGAAATGGGCGCGATGCGGTTCCCGCCCGCGTCCACTGCGCTGTTCCACTATCTCGACGAGGTCGGACTGGAGACCGTCCCGTTCCCGAACCCGCTTTCCCCTGCCACGCCGAGCACCGTGGTGGACCTCAAGGGCCGCAGCCACTACGCCCGCACACCGGACGAGCTGCCCGAGGTGTTCGGCGAGGTGGCCCGTGCCTGGCAGCGCACGCTCGACGAGCACGCGTCGTTCGCCGAAATGCAGACTGCGATCCGCGACCGGGACACCAAGACGATCAAGCGGATCTGGAACGAGCTCGTGCCGAGGCTGGACAACCAGACCTTCTACGGATTCCTGTGCGACTCGCCGGCCTTCGCCTCGTTCCGGCACCGCGAGATCTTCGGCCAGGTCGGCTTCGGCACCGGCGGCTGGGACACCGACTTCCCCAACTCCATCCTGGAGATCCTGCGTGTGGTGTACACCGGCGCGGACGACGAACACCGCAGCGTGGTCGGCGGCAGCCGACAGTTGCCGCTGCGGCTGTGGGACCGGGCACCAGACCGGCTCGCCCACTGGTCCGCCGGGACCAGCCTGGCGACCCTGCACGAGGACGGCCGTCCACGGCCCGGCGTCACGCGGCTGCATCGCACCGCACCGGGCAACATCACCGTCACCGACGCCTCCGGGCACATCCGCACGTTTCCCGCCGCGGTGTTCACTGCGCAGAGCTGGATGCTGCTGTCGAAGATCGAATGTGACGAGGCGCTGTTCCCGATCGATCACTGGACGGCGATCGAGCGCACGCACTACATGGCGTCCTCGAAGGTCTTCGTCCCGGTGGACCGGCCGTTCTGGCTCGACCCGGACCCGGTGACCGGCCGCGACACGATGAGCATGACGCTCACCGACCGGATGCCGCGCGGCACCTACCTGCTCGGCTCCGATCCGGACTCCCCCGCGGTGATCTGCCTGTCCTACACCTGGGCCGACGATTCGCTGAAGTGGCTGCCGCTGAACGTCTCCGAGCGCGTGGAGGTGATGCTCCAGTCGCTGCGCGAGATCTACCCCGGCGTGGACGTGCGCCGGCACCTCGTCGGCGATCCGGTGACCGTGTCCTGGGAGGCGGAACCGCATTTCATGGGCGCGTTCAAGGCGAACCTGCCGGGGCACTACCGCTACCAGCACCGGCTGTTCACACATTTCGTGCAGGACCGGCTGCCCGAGCGGTACCGCGGGCTGTTCCTCGCCGGGGACGACGTGTCGTGGACGGCGGGCTGGGCCGAGGGCGCGGTGCAGACCGCGCTCAACGCGGTGTGGGGCGTGCAGCGGCACCTCGGCGGCGCGAGCGAGCCGGCGAATCCCGGACCGGGTGACCTGTTCGACGACCTCGCGCCGCTCGAGGTGGCGGACTGACCCGCACCGTCAACCCGTACCCCGCGGTAGCAGCCGAACGGGTCGCCGGCCACGATCGGTCCGCGGCTCTGAACCGATCATGCGAAAATGGCCGGTATGAGCACCGAGCCGGCGCCGAGGTGGCGGAGACTGGAACCGGACGAGCGCAAGGAGCAGATCTACACCTGCGCCGCCCGGCTGTTCGGCGAACGCCCCTATTCGGAAGTGTCCACTTCGGACATCGCGGCGGCGGCCGGGGTGGCACGCGGGCTGATCAACCACTACTTCGGCACGAAACGCCTGCTGTACCTGGAAATCGTGCGCCGCGCGCTGACCGTGCCGCGGCTGGCCGTGGAGATCCTGCCGGACGGTCCGCTGGAACTGCGCGCCGACGTGGCGATCGACTGGTTCCTCGAGATGGTGGCCGGGCAGGAGAAGCTGTGGCTCGCCGCGATCACGCCGGAGGGCATCGGCCGAGATCCGGATGTGGAACGGATCCTCGCCGAGGCCGACCGAGAGTCGGCCGACCGCGTGCTGGAGGCGGTGGGCCTGTCCAGGGAGAGCGAACACGGCGAAGAGCTCAACGCGGCGGTGCGTGCGTTCGCGGGCATGGTGAAGGCCGCCGGCCGCGAGTGGCTGGTGCTCGGATCGCTGTCGCGCGCCCAGGTGCACACGCTGCTGACCGCGTCCCTCGTGACGCTGGTGGCCCAGGTGTTCCCGGTGATCCAGAACCCGCCACCGGAGTGAGGAGAACCCCCGGCACCACGAGGGGGAGGAGAGTGCCGGGGGGTCCCACCGGGAGCGCGGCCCCCGGTACCGCCCACGCTACGCCGTGCAGGCATCGGTTCGGGCAGTCCGCGGCCCGGACGCCGGCCACGTCCGGACGGCCGGCCCGTCCCGTGCGCACTCAGCCGCGGATGTCGGCCAGCCGGGTGGTCAAGCCGTCCAGACAGCGCCGGACGGCGTAGTCGTAGAGGTGTGTGAAGTAGGCGTCCAGCAGGCCCGGTTCGGTGAGCAGGCGGTGCATCGTGCGGCCGTGCGCAGCCATCCCCGGCAGATCGGAGCGGTCGCGGTAGGCCGCGTACTCCTCGGTGTTGTCCAGTCGCTCGGCGAGGCTGCCGTCCCGGTCGTCCTCCATCGTGACGAACTGGCAGGCGGTCGCGGCGAGCAGGTGGTAAGCCAGCGTGCTCTCCTCGCCGAAGCCGGCGTCCAGCAGCATCCGCACACCGCGGTCCAGCAGCTCCGTCGCGGCCTGCACCGACGGGCCGAACAGCACCATCCAGCGGGCCGTGCCCGGATGCCGGCGCAGTACCACGCGCAGCTCCGACAACAGCTCGACGAACCACTCCTGCCACGGCAGGCCGGGGTCCGGGACCCGGAGTCCGCCGACCACCCGGTCGAGCACCGCGCAGACCACCGCGTCCCGGTCGCCGACGTGGTGGTAGACCACCGCGGGGTAGGCGCCGAGCTCGGCGGCCAGCCGGCGCAGCGTCCAGCCTTCCAGACCGTGTTCGACGGTCAGCCGCACCGCCGCGTCGATCACCCGCTCCGCCGTGATCGCCTGCCGCCCGGTGGCGGCCCGCGAGCGGGTGTCACTTCCGGCCGGTGCCGAGGAAGACCGCATGCGGCGTACCGTATCGGTGCTCCGGCGGCCGGTGCCGGGGTGCTCTGCGATGCGGCATGATCGGGGTATGCCACGCGCGCGGGCCAACGGCCTCGAACTCGAATACGAAACGTTCGGCGATCCGGCGCATCCGCCGATCGTGCTGGTGATGGGCCTCGGTGCGCAGATGATCACCTGGGACACGGGCTTCTGCGAACTGCTCGCCGCCCGCGGGTTCCAGGTCATCCGGTTCGACAACCGCGACATCGGCCTGTCCACCTGGCTCGACGACCTCGCCGTGCCCGAGCTCTCCGCCGCGGGGCAGGCCGACGCGCCGTACCTGCTGTCGGATCTCGCGGACGACACTGTGGGGCTGTTCGACGCGCTCGGCCTGGTGAAGGCGCACGTGGTGGGCGCGTCGATGGGCGGGATGATCGTGCAGCAGCTGGCCATCGACCATCCGGACCGGCTGCTGAGCGTCACTTCGATCATGTCCACCACCGGTGATCCGTCCGTCGGCCAGACCTCCCCCGCCGCGCTCGCCACCCTGACCCGTCCGCCGGCGAAAACGCGCGCGGAGGCCATCGAGCAGAGCATCGCGAACTTCCGCACCACCGGCTCGCCCGGGTACCCGGCGTCCGGGGAGTACCTGCGGCACAAGGCGACCCGCGCCTACGACCGGGCGGTGCACCCGGCAGGCACACTGCGCCAGGCAATGGCGATCCTCGCCTCCGGGGACCGCACCGAGCGGCTGCGCGACGTCCGCCTGCCTGCGCTGGTGGTGCACGGCGACTCGGACCCGATGATCGACCTCAGCGGCGGGAAGGCGACCGCCGCGGCGATTCCCGGTGC
The DNA here is from genome assembly GCF_039536925.1 of Amycolatopsis ultiminotia. Taxonomy (NCBI): domain Bacteria; kingdom Bacillati; phylum Actinomycetota; class Actinomycetes; order Pseudonocardiales; family Pseudonocardiaceae; genus Amycolatopsis; species Amycolatopsis ultiminotia. Next base: position 34,729 of record NZ_BAAAZN010000007.1, read on the forward strand.
GGAACTGGTGGTGCTGCCCGGTATGGGTCATGACCTGCCGGAGCCGCTGTGGCCGGAATTCGTGGCCGGGATCGTGCGCACCACCGCTCGCGCGAGGGCCGAAGACACGCCGGGCACCGGCCCCGCGACGTAGCGGACATCTCGGCCACCAGGTTGCTTTTCACGCGAGCAGGCTGCCTGTTCGAGCGGCTCCTTGTGCGCGAATGGGCAAGGCGCGGTCCGGTTCGGTTCGACCTGGTACAGGCTGGAGTAGCACTCGCCGGTGGACGTTCCGGAAACCGGCGCGTCTCCGTAGTGGCCAACCCGATCCGAATCAGGAGAGAATACCTGTGAACATGCGGAAGCTCGCAGCTGCATCGGTCATCTGCATCACCGGTCTCGGCACCGCCCTGCTCGCCTCCGGTACGGCGTTCGCGTCGCCCGCCCACGAAGAGCTCAAGGGTCCGTACCCGTCCAACGATGCTTGCCAGACAGCGCTGCACAACTTTCCGAGCACCCCCGATGTGGACGGTCTGGAGTGCATCGTCCAGGACGGCAAGATCTACTTGGATGTCTCGTACAAGGACTGAGCGCAGGCTTCACCCACCCGGCGAGCGATGACCGTCCCCGTCATCGCGGTGGGATGCGGCGGCGAAATCGGCTCGCCAAGCGGGCCGGTCGGTGCCAGGCTGTGCGGGTACCACGTCGTCGCCTTCGGAGGTCAGCATGAGTGAACCGCAACCGTCGCCCGGCGACGAGGAGGACGACGTCAAGCGCAGGTTCCGGGAGGCGCTCGAGCGCAAGCAGGCGCAGGCCCGGACCGGGGACTCGCACGAGAACGGCGGGGCGCGCAACCAGCACGCGCACGGGCCGGCCGCGAACAAGCGCACCTTCCGCCGCAAGAGCGGCTGAGCCACCCGGAGGTCCCCCGTGCCGCGGCACGGGGGACCTCCGGCGTTCCGGCGTCACACGGTGAGAATGGACCGCAGCCTGCCGACGTCGGTCATCCGGCGCTCGGCCAGCCGGTCGGCCGCCGCGGCCGGCGGTACGCCCTCGGACTCGGCCAGCGCGTACACCGCTTTCGTGGTCTCGAAAATGGCGGCCGTTTTGCGCTGTGCGCGGGCGAAGTCGAAGCCGTGCCGCTCGTCGTCGACCTGGATCACGCCACCGGCGTTGACGAGGTAATCGGGGGCGAACAGGACGCCGCGGTCGTCGAGCAGCTTGTCCACGCCGGGGTGCGCGAGCTGGTTGTTCGCTGCACCGCAGACGATCCGGGCACGCAGCGCGGCCACCGTTTCGTCGGTGAGCACGCCACCCCGCGCGCACGGCGCGAAAACGTCCAGCTCGGTGCCGATCATCACGTCCACATCGGACACCACCTCGACGCTCGGGTACGCCGCGCGGGTGCGTTCCACCGCGGCCGGCGCCACGTCGGTGATCACCACCTGCGCGCCCGCCTGCACGAGGTGCTCGACCAGGATGTGCCCCACCTTGCCGACGCCGGCCACACCGACGCGGCGGCCGGTCAGCTCGGGCGTGCCCCACACGTGCTCGGCAGAGGCGCGCATGCCCTGGAAGACCCCGAAAGCGGTGAGCACGGACGAATCGCCCGCGCCGCCGTTCTCCGGCGAACGACCGGTCACGTACCGCGTCTCGCGGGCCACCACGTCCATGTCCTGCACGTAGGTGCCCATGTCGCAGGCGGTGAAGTAACGGCCGCCGAGAGACTCCACGAACCGGCCGTACGCGCGAAGCAGCGCTTCGGACTTCACCGTGTTCGGGTCGCCGAGGATCACCGCCTTGCCGCCGCCGAGGTCGAGTCCGGCGAGCGCGTTCTTGTACGCCATGCCTTTGGACAGCGCGAGCACGTCGTCGAGCGCTTCGTCCTCGGTGGCGTAGGGGTAGAACCGGGTACCGCCGAGCGCCGGGCCCAGCGCGGTGGAGTAGATCCCGATGATGGCCTTGAGGCCACTGGCCTCGTCCTGGCAGTAGACGACCTGTTCATGGCCGCTGCGGAGGCCGAACACTCCTTCGGTCACGGTGGTGACTCCCTTGTCTCCCGGCGCGCGGTTCGTGGCCGCGCGCTGTTGTGTGCGGGTCGCGCACCGGACCGGAGATCGTCCGCGCCGGCGCACACCGCCAATTTATGCGCACCGGGAAGGACTATCCAGCGGAAACCTCCGTTACTGCTCGATGACAGCTCGAAGGGCGGACATCGCGGCTTCCAGCTGTGCGTCGGACAAGTACGGCGCGGGCCCGAACCTCAGGTAGTGCCCCCGGCTGTCGGTGCGCACACCCCGCCCGGCCAGCGCTGCGCACAGCTGCGCGGCCTGCGGGCTGCGCAGCGAAAGGAAGCCGCCGATGCCTTCCGGCGGCGTGTCGCGGTCGCGGGTGACCACGTCCTCGGGCAGCCCGAGCTCGTCGAAACACCGGGCGAGCAGCCCGACCTGGTGGCGGGAGACCTCGCGCAGGAAGTGCGGGGTGAGCCCGTGTTCGGCGAAGAACCGCTGCACCCGAACGCCGCGGTAGTGACTCGACGGGTCGTAGGTGGCACCGGCGAACCGGTCGCCGCCGGCCGCATAGGCCACCTCGCCGGGCCGCCGTTCGTCGGAGAGTGCACCGAATTCCGCGTACCAGCCGGTGATCACCGGCCGCAGCTCCTGGGCGTGCGCGGGCAGCCGCAGGAAGCAGTTGCCCTCGCCCAGCTGCAGGTACTTGTATCCGCCGCCGAGCACCCAGGCGTTGGTGAGGCCGAGGTCGTGCAGCGGGAACGGGACGACCCCGAGCGCGTGGTAGGCGTCCACGACCAGCTCGGCCGAGTGGTCCCGGCAGACCCCGGCCAGATGCGCCAGCCCCGGCACGATCCGGGCGGTTTCGAACAGCACGGCCGAGGCGAGCACCGCGGCGGTGCGGCCGTCGACCTCCGCGGCGAGGCGTTCGGCGAGCGTCGGCACCGGGTGCACCGGCACCCGGACGACCTCGACCCCTTCCTCGGCCAGCCGGGCCAGCTGACGGCGCAGCGTGTGGAATTCCCCGTCCGTGGTCACCAGACGCGGCCGTTTCCGCAGCTCGATCGCGGACAGCAAGCGCAGGACCAGTTCGTGGGTGTTCGCGCCGAGCGCGTACTCGCCGTTCGGATCCGACAGCAGGCCGCGGAACCCCTCGCGGAGTTCTTCGGCCTTCGCGAACGCCCTCCCCCACTTCTCGTCCACGTCGCGTGCCGCGTCGGCGAACGCTTCGCGCAACCCGTCCTCGGCGACGTCGGGCCAGGCCTGGTGGGAATGCGCGGACAACAGCAGCCGATCGGCCACGGCGAACCGCGAGTAGTGCGGAGCAAGCGCGTTCGGACTGGTGCGCAGAGCGTCGAGGGTGGTCACAACCGGCTCCGCACGGCCCACAGATCCGGGAACATCGGCTGGAACAGCGTCGTGCGCAGGTAGCCCGCTCCCGAGGAACCGCCGGTCCCGGTCTTGTCGCCGATCGTGCGCTCCACCATCTTCACGTGCCGGTACCGCCACTCCTGCATCCCTTCGTCGAGGTCGACCAGGCATTCCGCGACCACCGACGGCCCGCCGTCGTCCTGGTAGACCTTCAGCAGCACCTCCTGCCGCGCCGTGGACGGCTCGACGGCGCGCGTGACGTCGCGCTCGGTCGCGACCGCGTACCCGTGCCCGGCGAGGTAGCTCAGGAACGAGTCGAAGACCGACGGCCGGTTCATCGCCGCAGAGATCCGGGCCCGCTGCTCACCGCCGTCCGGGTAGTGCGCCAGCACCCGCTCGTCGCGGCGTCCGAGCACCGCCTCCAGCACGCGGAACTGTGCGGACTGGAAACCGCTGGACGCGTCCAGCCGGGCGCGGAAGCTGGTGAACTGGCTCGGCGTCATGGTCTCCAGCACGTCGATCTGCGCGACCACCACCTTGAGCACGGTCAGGATCCGGCGCAGTGTGCGGATCGAATGCGCGGTATTGCCCGCTTCGAGGTTGTCCTGCAGGAACGCCGCCTCGTGCAGGATCTGCTTGAACCACAGCTCGTACACCTGGTGGATCACGATGAACAGCAGCTCGTCGTGCTCGTCCGAACGCGGCCGCTGTGCGGTGAGCAGCTCGTCGAGCGCAAGGTAGGAGGTGTAGCTGAGTGCGGCCTGCGGATCGCCTGGTCCGGTCATCGGGTCCTCATTTCGGGGAAAGAACACGGTCGAAGTGCCGCTGGGCCGCCGGGGCCAGCGCGGTGTACCGGTCGTGGAACAGCTCGACGGCCGCGGCCCGCCGTCCCGGCGCCGGGATCAGGTCGGCGGGCAGCTCCGGATCGAGCGAAGGGAACACCCGGTAGGCGTGCACGAGCCGGGTGCGCACCGTGAACGCCTCGGCGTCGGGCAGGTCGCGCGGGCAGCTGCCGAACTCGGTGACGAAGGCGTCGTAACGGGCGGAAAGACCGTCGAGGTCCCATGCGCGGCCGGCGAACCGGCGTACGTCCAGTGCAGCCGACGGCATGCCCAGCATCAGGCCGGCGTGCTCGGTGACGTCCAGTTCGCCAAGCACTTCGAGCACCTCGGCTTCCCGGTCGTGCGGGGCGAGCCAGGTGCCGTCCTGCACCGGGCCGAAGCCGAGGAAACGCAGCCGCCGCACCAGCCGTTCCCGCGCCGGCCGCCGGGATTCCGGGATGTTCTGCCACAGCACGGTCCAGGTGCCCACGGGCCGATCGCGGCGGCCGAGTCCGAAGATCCGCCGGTCGCCGTCGGCGAGCAGGGCGACCGTACGGGGCGTCAGCGAATAGTGCACCAGCCTGCCCTCGCGGTGCGGGGCGAGCAGGTCGCGACGGACCAGCCGGGTCAGCGAGATCCGCGCCGCGCCGTCGGAGAGCCCCAGCTCACGCAGCAGCGCGACGAGCCCGCCGGACCACACCCGGCGGGTCTCGCGCGGACTCACGTAGCTGCCGAGCAGGGTTATCACGAGCTCCTGCGGCGTCCGCGCCGGTTCCTGGGGTTCGGGCACAATCCAACTCTATACACCACAGCCCGCTGCAGTGTAGGTTTCGACAGGTGAACTTCTCCTCCGTTCGCCCGGCGCGGCTCGTGGTGGTCACCGGCGGCACCCGCGGCATCGGTGCCGCGGTCGCCGAGCGGTTCCGGCAGGCCGGGGACACCGTCCTCGCACCGGGCCGGGCCGAATGCGACGTGACCGACGAAGCCGCGGTGCGCGCGTATTTCGCCCGGCTCGGACCGGTGGACGTGCTGGTGAACAACGCCGGCGTCTCGTCGAGTGCACCGCTGGCGAAGACCACAGTGCACGATTGGCGCGGCCAGTTCGAAGTGAACGCCACCGGCGCGTTCCTGTGCACCCGCGAGGTGGTGCCGGGGATGCGCGAACGGGATCACGGCCGCGTCGTGACCGTCGCGTCGACCGCGGGCCAGGCCGGATTCCGTTACACCACCGGCTATACCGCGTCCAAGCATGCCGCGGTCGGCTTGATGCGCGCGGTCGCGGCGGAGGTGGCGGGCAGCGGAGTCACCGCGAACGCGGTCTGCCCGGCCTTCGTGCGCACGGACATGACCGCCGAGTCGGTGGCGCGGATCCGTTCGCGCACCGGACGGGACGAGGCGGAGGCCGAAGCCGCGCTCTCCGCCGCGGCTCCGCTCGGCCGGCTGCTCGAACCCGGCGAAGTCGCGTACGCGGTTGCGTTTTTCGCTGCCAGGGAGGCGGCCGCGATCAATGGGCAGACCCTCGTTCTCGACGGTGGAGGTATCCAGAAATGAGCCCGTTCCGCGCCAGCGCCGCACTCACCGGGTCGTGGGAGCACTTCGAGTTCACTGTGGACGACGGCGTCGGCACAGTGACCTTCAACCGGCCGGACAAGCTCAACGCGCTGACCTTCGAGGTCTACGCCGACCTGCGGGACCTCATCGCCGAACTGCCGCATCGCGGCGACGTGCGGGTGCTGGTGCTCACCGGCAGCGGCCGCGGATTCTGCTCGGGTGGCGACGTCGAGGAGATCATCGGCGAGCTGCAGCAGATGGAAACCGCGCAGCTGCTGGAATTCACCCGGATGACCGGCGCGGTGGTGAAGGCGCTGCGGGAAACGCCGATCCCGGTGATCGCCGCGGTCAACGGCATCGCCGCGGGCGCCGGTTCGGTGCTCGCGCTGGCGAGCGACTTCCGGCTGCTGGCCGAATCGGCGAAATTCGCCTTCCTGTTCACGAAGGTCGGTCTTGCCGGCGCGGACATGGGTTCGGCGTACCTGCTGCCCCGGCTGGTCGGACTGGGCCGGGCGACGGAACTGCTGATGCTGGGCGACAAACTGGACGCCACCCGGGCCGAGGCGATCGGGCTGGCCACCCGGGTGATCCCGGACGCCGAACTGCACGGCGAGGCCACCGCGCTGGCCCGCAGGCTGGCCGACGGCCCGGCACTGGCCTACTCGACCACGAAAGTCCTGCTGACCCGTGAACTCGACAGCGACCTCGGCGGTGCCATCGAACTGGAGGCGATCACCCAGGCGCTGCTGATGACCGCCCGCGACCACAAGGAGTTCTACGCCGCGTGGTCGGCCGGCCGGGCTCCACAGTGGACGGGACGCTGAGCGCGCGGGCGGACCGGATTCACCGCTCGGTACAGGCAATCGCGTGCTCCTCGAGGCTGCCGAACCACAGCCGCCCGCCGTGTTCGCGCACACCCACCAGCAGGTGGAAACCCGGGATCTCGCCGCGCAGTTCGTGTTCCACCCGGCCGTCCGCGGCCACCCCGAGCACGCCGACCTCGCGCTTGGGCGCCGGCTGCAGCGCCGTGGGCAGCGCGCGGATCGCGGCCCGCGCGGGAGCAGGCAGCCGCCGGGCCATCCGCAGTGCGGAGACCATCGGGCTGGCCAGCGCGATCCAGATCAGCCCGTCGCTGCCGGTGGCGATGTTGTCCGGCAGGCCCGGCAGGTCGTCGATCAGCAGATCCCGTTCGCCCGCACGGGAACCCTGCAGCCGGATCCGCGTGATCCGGCACGCGCCGGTCTCCGCGACCGCCACGAAGGACTCGTCCGGCGGCACGGCCACCCCGTTGGCGAACTGCAGGCCGTCGGCGACGAGGGTGATCTCGCCGTCCGGGGTGCGGCGCAGCAGCCGCCCGCCCGCGGTCTGCTCGATCAGGTCGTCGCGCCAGCGGTCGATGCCGAACCGGCGCGAGGAGTCGGTGAAGTAGATCGTGCCGTCGGCGGTCACCGCGGCGTTGTTGCAGAACACGAAGTCCAGCCCGGCCCCGGAAGTCGCCAGCGTGGTGATCGGGCCGCCGGCCAGCGGCATGGTGAGCAGGCCCGCGCGGGCGTCGCAGATCAACAGCTCGTCGTCGCCGTAGAGCTCCAGCCCGAGCGGACGGCCGCCGGTGTCGCCGAGCAGGTCGATCCGCTTCCCGTCCGGGGAAACCCGCAGGATCCGCCCGTCGTCGACCCCGGTGTACACCCGGCCCGCGGCGTCGACCACCACGTCCTCCGGCCCGTGCCCGTTGACCGGGACCACGGTCACCGCACCGAATTGCACGTCGCGTCTCCTATCGGTAGGTGAGCAACCGCGCGGCCTCGCCTTCCAGGTGCGCGTGCTCGTTGAACGACACCAGGTTCACCCCGCCTCGGCCGGAGGTCAGCTTGGTGATCCCGGTGTTCACGGTGACCCGGTTGAACTTCAGCAACCCGGCCTCGGGCACCCCGGTCAGCGCACCGGCCACCGCGCCGAGCACGCCACCGGAGGTGAACACCAGCGCGTGCTCGCCCTTGCCGAGCGAGGCGACGAGATCGGCGAGCGCCGCGGTGCAGCGCGACCGGAAAGCGGGCCAGGTCTCCGCGCACGGACCGGCGTCGCCGGATTCGACCCATGCGGCGAGTGCGGCGTCGAGCAGGCTCTGGTATGCCCGCGAGTCCTCCTGCGGCGCACCGCCCGCATGATGGGCGGAGATGTCCACGTGGTCGTACTCGTTCCAGCGTGCGTCCTCGACGACCGGTACCGCGGAGCGGAGTTCCTTCAGCGCGGTCGCCGCGGTGTCCCGCTGCCGGGCCAGCGTGCCCGAACGCACCTGGGAAAACTCCACGCCCCGCCGGCGCAGCTCCGCACCGACCGCCGCGGCCTGTTCGAACCCGAGCGGGGACAGCGCGTCGTAATCGGCCGCCCCGAACGACGCCTGACCGTGCCGCACCAGGTAGATCGCACCCATCCGAACCCGCCTTTCAGACGAACATCCGCAGGAACCTGCCGGGGATCAGCCGCATCACGACGGTGAGCGGCACCCAGGGCCAGGCCGGTACGTAAGCACGCTTCGGCTCCGCCTCGATCGTCTTGACCAGTGCGTGCGCCCCCTTCTCCGCGGAGGTCATCAGCAGCGTGTTCCCGGCGCGGCCGGTCATCTCGGTCCGGACGTAGCCGGGACGGAGCTCGGTCACGGTGATCCCGCTGCCGCGCAGCTCCAGCCGCGTGCCGTCCACGAACGAGGAAATCCCCGCCTTCGACGCGGCGTACGCGGTGACGTTCTTGGGGAGCCCGCGTAGCGCGCTGAACGACGAGACCACGGCAAGGTGCCCGCCCCGCTGTTCGCGGAAGATCGCGGCGGCCGCTTCGATCTGCGCGGCGGCGGCGACGAAGTTCGTCTCCATCGTCTGCCGGTTGGCGTCGAACCGGCCCTTGCCCACCGGCTGTCCCTTGCCGATCCCGGCGTTGACCACCACGCGGTCCAGCCCGCCCAGTTCGGCGCGGAACTCGTCGAACACGGTGACCACGCGGTCGTGGTCGTTCACGTCGAGTGCCCGCGTCACCACCCTGATCCCCGGGTAGGCCGTGCGCAGTTCGGCGGCAAGCTCGTCCAGCCGCTCGGTTCGCCGGGCGCACAGCGCGAGGTTGCGCCCGCGCGCGGCGAACTGCCTCGCCATGCCCTCGCCGAGACCGGAGCTGGCACCGGTGACGAGGATGTTCTTCCGCAGGACCATGCGTCGGAATCTACCGCGGCGGCAACCACCTCCGGCGGGCGGCGGGGCCGGAACTACCGATTGGTAACCCATACTGCGGTACGACCGGGAGGCGACCGGTGGCCCGGCGTCTGGGGGCAGGCCGGGCCACCGGTTCCGGACACGGCCGCCGGCGAGGCGCGGGGCGCGGACCGCGCGCCGGGGCCGAGGGGTCCGCTCGCGCCGGTCCCGGCGCGGTCTGCCCAGGCCATGGAAACGTGCTCGCGCAGGTCACGGCAATGGTTCACAGTTGCCAGTACTAGGCCGTTCGCCCCATTGCCGTCGAGGAATGCCTGTTCGGGCGGCTGATACGGTCTTCGTGGCGAGTCCGGCACGGTCGGTTACGGGCGGGGGCGGTCGGGGAGACGATGGCAGGGCGGCACACAGCGGACCGGATCGGTCCGGAGCCCGCAGAGGGTGCCCGGACCGCGTTCGCGAACGCGCTGCGCGAGGCCATCGCCACCAGCGGGCTGTCACTCGACCGGATCCAGGCCCGGCTGCGCGCCCGCGGCGCGGCGGTGAGCGTCACCGCGCTCAGTTACTGGCAGTCCGGCAAACGCCAGCCCGAACGGGCCGGATCGCTGTCCGCGGTACGGCTGCTGGAGGAGATCCTCGAAGTGCCGGCCGGTGCACTGCTCGGCCTGCTGCCCCCGCCCCGGCCGCGCGGTGCGAGCCGCCGGGACCGGGCAGGCGAGGAACCGCTCACCTTCGCCAGGGAGATCCTGCAGCCGATGCTCGACCGGGTCGGCGCGCCGGACGCACTCGAACAGCAGCACCAGCTCAAGCTCGTCGGCCTGCACGACCGCTGCGAGATCGCCGAGGACGGCGGCCAGCAGACGGTCACCTCACGCGCGGTCTTCCAGGCCGGCGCGGACGGCCAGGACCGCTGGCTGCTCGTGTATGCACAAGGCGACGAGGCCGCGGCTCCGGAGCTGCATCCGGTGCGCAACTGCCGGACCGGACGCGCCGAAGTGGACGACCAACACGGCCTGCTGGTGGCCGAGCTGCTGTTCGAGCACACCTTGGCCCGCGGCGAGACACACCTCATCGAGTACACATTGGTCAACGCAGGCCCACCGTATCCACGGTGCCGCGCCACGCATTATCGCGAATTCCGCCGCTCGGTGCGCGAATACCTGCTGGAGGTGCGGTTCGCCTCGGAGGCCGTGCCGGCCCGGTGCTGGCAGTACTCACGCACCCCCGAAGGCGCCACTACCCGCCGCCGCCTGCGGCTCGACAGCGGACACGGCGTACACGCCATCGCCCTCGACTTCGGACCGGGGATCTTCGGCATCGGCTGGGAGGCCTGAGCACCGGTCATCGCGGAAGGCCGGTTTTCCGCCCCGGGAACCGAGCCCCGCAAGCGCGAAACACTCCTCGGACAAGCCAGGACGGTGGCCGAACCCCCGGCGGCCAGGCGATCCGTCCGAGCTCGGCCAGGTGGAAACTCGCCTTCGGCAGCTCGGACCGGCCGGTCGGCCGCAGACCGTCCGCGAGGCGGCGCCCCAGCTCGCGCCGGCTTCGCAGATCGGCGGCGAACGGATGCACCGCGGGTCCCCGCGAAGCGGCCTTCCGCCCGCCCACACCACCCTGCTCGCCGAGCTGCGTGAGCTCGTTCAGCCGGGCGCCGAGCCCGCTTATCCCGGCGAGCACCCAGTGTTCCGGATGAAACGGGAAGTGCACCGCCGGCGCAGGAGTCCCTGACCGAACTGCCGGACACCGGCGCTGGAGCCGCCGGACGGCTGAGCGACGCGGAGCCGGTTCAGGAAAGCTTTGCGCGGAGTACCTTCCCGGTGGCGTTGCGCGGCAGCTCGTCGAGGAACTCCACGTCCCGCGGCACCTTGTAGCGGGCCAGATTCGCCCTGACGTGGTCGCGCACCGCGTCCGCGTCCAGCGCCACCCCGGCTGCCCGCACCACGAACGCCTTGAGCCGCTGGCCGAACTCCTCGTCCGGCACGCCGATCACCGCGGCCTCGACCACGTCCTCGTGCTCCACCAGGAGGTTCTCCACCTCGACCGGGAACACGTTCTCGCCGCCGGAGACGATCATCTCGTCGTCCCGTCCGTCGATGAACAGCAGTCCGCTGTCGTCGAAGTGGCCGACATCGCCGCTGGCGAGCAGGCCGTCGATGATTTCCTTGGTGCGGCCGTCGGTGTAGCCGCCGAAGCTCAGGCCGCTGCCGACGAACACCCGTCCGGTCACGTCCGGTTCGGTGATCTGCCCGCCGCGCTCGTCGTAGAGCGCGACCCGGCAGCCGACCGGCGGGCGGCCGACCGTGCCCGGCGCCCGCTTCCAGTCGGCCGGGGTGGCCACCGTGGCGACCGCGACCTCGGTGGAGCCGTACAGGTTGTGCACCACGTCGCCGAACTGCGCGTTCGCCCGGTTGCCCAGATCAGGCGACAGCGCGGAACCGGCGACGAAGATGATCCGCAGGCACGAGGTGTCGTACTGCGCGCGGACCTCGTCGGGCAGGTCGACGATCCGCTGCAGCATCGTCGGCACCAGCACCAGCGCCGTGCAGCGGTTCTCGGCCACGCCGCGCAGCGTCGCCTCCGGGTCGAACTTCCGGCGCAGCACCACCGTACAGCCGAGCGCGAAACTCAGGATGGCCTGGGAAAGCCCGGTGGCGTGGAACAGCGGGGCACCCAGATAGGTCGCCTCGCCGGCCCGCAACGGAATGCGGTCGAGGAACTGCGCCGAGGCCAGTGCCGAGGTGTGCGGCCGCGGCGCACCCTTCGGGGTACCGGTAGTGCCGCTGGTGAGCAGCACGAACCCGCCCGGTTTCGCGGGCGCGGGCAGCGGCCGGTCGTCGGTGCTGGCGATGATCTCGTCGAGCACCGGGATGTCCCGTCCGCCCGGTTCGTCCACCCAGGCCAGGTAGCGCTCGACGGTGCCGGGCACCGCGTCGAGCAGTCCGGTGAACTCCTGGTCGTAGACGAGCGCGCGGACCTTTTCGCGCTCCGCGACGTCGGCCAGCTGTGGTTTGGCGAATCCGGTGTTCATCAGCAGCAGCGGCGCGCCGAGCTTGCCCGATGCGGCCATCGCGAGCACCAGCCCGCGGTGGTCACGGCACAGCGCGGCGATCACCGTGCCCGGACCGAGACCACGCTCCGCCCACGCCCTCGCCAGCGCGTTCGACTGGTCGTCGAGCTGTTTGAAGGTGAGCGGCCCGAGTTCGTCGGCGACCGCGACCGCGGCCGGGTCACGCCGGGCCGCGATGTGGCAGGCCCCGGCGAACGGGCCGTACTTGCGGACCGCGGCGAGCGAGCGCAGTCCCTCGTCGAGCCGCGGGAACGGCACCAGTCCGGCCCGGCGCATCACGTCGATACTGCGCACCGTCTCGGTCACCTTGCCGGCCAGCGCGACCACACTCATCCGGGCACCTCCGTTGCTGCTGCGGGAGATCCCACACCGCGGTCGGCGTACCGGCGGTATGGGAGCTACTCGAGAGTAGACCAGGCCGCGGCGGCCCGCACCAGACCCGGGGACCGCACCGGTGGCCGGAATTGTCGGTGCCGGTCCGCACAATGGCGGGGTGCAGGTCATCACCGGCCGGGAGGAGGACTCCCGCTACACGATCGAAGGCCCGGAGGGGGTCCGGCGCGGGCTTTCGCGGACCGAGTGGATCGCACAGGTGCGGACGCTGGAGGCGGCGCGGAGCCCGCGCTGGGTGTTCCCGTCGGTCGAGGCGGACTACCCCGCGCTGGTCGAGGCGGGGGTGCGGCTGGACCGGTGCCACGATCTGGCGCTGGCCGAGGGGCTGCTGCTGGCCTACGAGGGCCGGGAGACCGAGTCGCGCAGCCTGCGTGCCGCGTGGGCGCGGGCCAGGGGTGAGCAGCCGCCGGACGACGGACCGGCGTTCGGCGAGGACGTGCAGCCCACGCTGTTCTCGCCGCGCGGGCCGGGTCTGCCCGAGGGCGTCCCGGTCACCGAGGCCGCGCGCCTGGTGCTGGCCGAGCAGGAGAAGCGGATGGCCGCCACCGAGGCGCCCGGCCGGATGCGGCTGCTGCTCGCGGCGGAATCGGCGAGCGCGCTGGCCGCGGTGGAGATGTCGGCGGCCGGGCTGCCGTGGCGGGCGGACCTGCACCGTGAGCTGCTGCAGGAGCGGCTGGGCCCGCGGGTGCCCTACGGGCAGCGGCCGAAGGCGCTGGTCACGCTGGCCGCGCAGATCTCCGGGGCGTTCGGTGGCCGGGAGGTCAACCCGGACTCGTCGGCAAGTGTGCTGCGCGCGCTCGGCCGCGAGGGCATCGAGATCCCGTCCGCGCGCAAGTACCTGCTGCGCGACATCGACCACCCGGCGATCGCGCCGCTGCTGGAGTACAAGGAGCTGTCCCGGCTGCACTCGGCCAACGGCTGGACCTGGCTCGACGAATGGGTGGCCGACGGCCGGTTCCGGCCGCACTACGTGGTCGGCGGGGTGGTGTCCGGGCGGTGGGCCACGCGCGGCGGCGGCGCCCTGCAGATCCCGAAGGTGCTGCGCACCTGCGTGCGTGCCGATCCGGGGTGGCAGCTCGTGGTCGCCGACGCGGCACAGCTCGAACCACGGGTCCTCACCGCGCTGTCCGGCGACCGGCGGCTCGCCGAGGTCGCGGCGGCCACCGACCTGTACGCGCGGCTGGCCGAGGCGCTGTTTTCCGGCACGCAGTACGTCCCGCTCCGGCCCGGCGACACACGAGACGACCGGTCCCGGGCGAAGATCGCCATGCTCTCGGCCATGTACGGCGGCACGTCCGGCGAAGCCGGCCCGCTGCTGGCCTTGCTGCGCCGGCGCTTCCCGGATGCAGTGTCCTATGTGGAGCACGCAGCCGCGGCGGGCGAACGCGGCGAGCGCGTGCGATCGAGGCTGGGCCGCACGTCCCCGGCCCCGTCCGCCGCGTGGCGTGCCCTCACCGGAGGCCTTGCCGAGGACGAGGCCTCGGAGACCCGCGCCCGCCGGGCGTCCCGCGGCTGGGGCCGGTTCACCCGCAACTTCGTGGTACAGGCGAGCGCGGCCGACCTCACCTCGGTGCTGCTCGCCACGCTCCGCCGCCGTCTGCCACCGCCGGCCCACCTGGTGTTCTTCCTGCACGACGAGGTCATCGTGCACACCCCGGCGGAACTGGCCACCGAGGTGGCGGCGCTGGTCGAGCAGGCAGTACAGGAATCCGCGCACCTGCTGTTCGGGCCGGCCTGCCCGGTGCGATTCCCGATGCACGCGATTCCGGCGGACACGTACGCAGAGGCGAAATAGCCGGCGCCCGGACCCCATCCCTCCCACTGACCACATGGCGGAATCGAGAATCCGTTCGGCGCAACGGAGACCGGTCGGCGGCTTATTTCGGTGTCGAACACCGCGATGAACTTCCACCCGCACGGCGCTATCGGCCGCGCGAGTGATCAGTAACTTCTTCTGCCATGGTGGGGAGAAAGACAAAAAGGAAACTCGGCAATCTGTGGGGGTATCTGCTGCTGGTCGCGGTCGCCTTCCTGTGGCCGCTGCCGTCAGTCGAACCCGGCATCATCGCGATCCTGTCCGCGTTCGTGGTGCTGTACTGCCTCTTCCAGGCTCCGACCTGGTGTTGCGCCACCACCCGGGACAACGGGTTCTGCCGCAACAACGCGCACGGCATCCTGCTCGGCTGCCACTTCCGCCAGCACAAATGGCAGAAGGTGAAGATGGCTTTCCGCGAGCAAGCCCTGACCAAAGCGGGCGGCCGGATGCTCGGCGGAATAGGCGGGAAAGCAGCATCCCTCTCGGCGGTCGCAGGAACAGTTTCGGCCGGCGCCGCGACGATCACCCTGCTCGTGAAATAGTCGACGCGGGATCAGCCCGACCCGGCACCCGTGAGTCCACCGCTGCTTCCATCAGGATCAGCGCAGAGCCGGCCGGACGACGGCAATCCGGCGCCCCCGTCCGGCCGGGATTCGTGGCCGCGGAAGGTCAGGACAGCGCCTCGTCCAGTGCCTTCGTGATTCGCTTGAGCGAAACCGGGTGCGCGGTGCCGAGGGTTTGCGCGAAGAAGCTCACCCGCAGTTCTTCGATCATCCAGCGGATTTCCGCGAGTGCCGGGGACGACGTGCCCGGTGGCAGGCTGGCCAGGGTGGCTTCGTGCTCCCGGGTGATCCACGCGATGTCGGCGGTGCGCTGCAGGTCCCTGGTCGGCTCGGTGGGCAGCTTCTCCAGCCGGCGTTCCACACCACGCAGGTAGCGGACCACGTCCGGCAACCGGGCGGCGCCGGTCTCGGTGACGAAGCCGGCGTGCACGAGGCCGTCGAGCTGGGCCCGGATGTCCGCGAGCGATTGGGCCGGACCGCGTGCCCCGTCCAGACGGGTCTCCACGTCGTTCGCCGCCAGCAGGATGCGTTCCACCTCGGTGAGCACCCGCAGCACTGCCGGGTTCAGCCCGGCCCGCACCTTCTCCAGCAGCACGGCGAAACCGGCCTCGTCCCACACCGGACCGCCCGCCTCGGCGATCAGTGCGTCGGCCGCGCAGTCCACGCAGTCCTCCAGCAATCCCGCGACGCTGCCGTGCGGATTGCGGTTGAGCACCAGCTTCGAGGAGTTCGACAGCGAACGCGTGATGAACTTCATCGGCGAGTTCAGGTTCAGCCGCAGCATCCGCCGGGTGCCCGCCCACATCGCGTGCCGCTGTTCGGCCGGGGTGTCCAGCAGCCGCACGGCCACCGAAGAGCCCTCGTCCACCAGCGCGGGATAGGCCTTCACGTCGTGCCCGCGCCGGGTCGAGGCGAACACCTTCGGCAGCTCACCGAATGCGGGCCGGGTGAGCCCGGCTTTCTCGATGCTGTTGGCCGCCCGGGAAATCGTCTCGCGCACGCGCGGCGCCAGCCGCCGCTTCAGCTCGTCGAGGTCCTTGCCCTCGGCCACCCGTTTGCCGCGCTCGTCCACGACGCGGAAGGTCATCCGCAGGTGGTCCGGCACCGCGGCGACGTCCCATGCGGACAGCGGCACGTCCACCCCGCGCAGCGCATGCAGCTCGTCGGACAGCACCTCGGTGAGCGGACCGTCCGAAGGGGACACTCGCGAAAGGACTTCCTTCGCGGTGTCCGGCACGGGCACGAAGTTGCGCCGCAACGACTTCGGCAGCGATTTGATCAGCTGGGTGGTCAGTTCCCCGCGCAGACCGGGGACCTGCCAGTCGAATCCGTCCGGCGTCACCTGGTTCAGCACCGGCAACGGCAGGTGCACGGTGACCCCGTCGGCGTCCGCGCCGGGTTCGAACTGGTAGGTGAGGGCGAACACCAGCCCACCCTGGGTCCACGCGTCCGGGTAGTCCGCCTCGGTCACCCCGCCCGCGGATTCGTTGATGAGCATGGACTTCTCGAACGACAGCAGGTCCGGATCACTGCGCCGGGCCTTCTTCCACCAGCTGTCGAAGTGCCGCACGGACACCACGTCCGCGGGCACGCGCCGGTCGTAGAACTCGAAGAGGGTTTCGTCGTCCACCAGGATGTCCCGGCGGCGCGCCCGGTTCTCCAGGTCCTCGACCTCCTCCAGCAGCGCCCGGTTCTCCGCGAAGAACCGGTGGTTGGTGTGCCAGTCGCCCTCCACCAGCGCGCGGCGGAGGAACAGCTCGCGCGACAGCCCGGGGTCGATCCGCCCGTAGTTCACCCGCCGGTCGGCGACCAGCGGCACGCCGTAGAGCGTCACCTTCTCGACCGCCATCACCGCACCCTGCTTGCGTTCCCAGTGCGGTTCGGAATAGCTGCGCTTCACCACGTGCCCGGCCAGCGGCTCCACCCAGTCCGGCTCGATCCGCGCGTTGACCCGGGCCCACAGCCGCGAGGTCTCCACCAGCTCCGCCGACATCACCCAGCGGGGCTGCTTCTTGAACAGTGCCGACCCGGGGAACACCGCGAACCGCGCACCCCGCGCGCCGAGGTAGTCACCCTTCGCCGGATCCTTCAGCCCGATGTGCGAAAGCAGGCCGGCGATCAGCGAGGTGTGCACGCGCTGCGGATCGGCGGGCGTGCTGCTCAGCGTGATCCCGAGCGGCTTGGCGAGCTGGCGCAACTGGCCGAAGATGTCCTGCCACTCGCGGATGCGCAGGTAGTTCAGGTACTCGGCGCGGCACATCCGGCGGAACTGGTTGCCGGTGAGCGTTTTCTGCTGTTCGCTCACGTACTCCCAGAGATTCAGGTAGGCCAGGAAGTCCGACGACGGGTCGGCGAAGCGGGCGTGCTGGGCGTCCGCCGCCTGCTGCTTGTCCGCCGGCCGCTCCCGTGGGTCCTGAATGGACAGTGCAGCGGCAATGATCATCACCTCGCGCACGCAGCCGTTGCGCGCGGCCTCCAGCACCATCCGCCCCATCCGCGGGTCCACCGGGAGCTGCGCGAGCCTGCGGCCGGTTTCGGTGAGCCGGGCGGCCTCCTCTGCCTCGAACGCGCCGAGTTCCCGCAGCAGCTGCACGCCGTCGGTGATCTGGCGGCGGTCCGGTGGCTCCACGAACGGGAACGCGGCGATGTCCCCGAGGCCGAGCGAGGTCATCTGCAGGATCACCGACGCGAGGTTGGTGCGCAGGATCTCCGGATCGGTGAACTCCGGCCGGGCATCGAAGTCGTCCTCGGCGTACAGCCGGATGCAGATACCGTCCGAAGTGCGGCCGCAGCGGCCCTTGCGCTGGTTGGCCGAAGCCTGCGAGATCGGCTCGATCGGCAGCCGCTGCACCTTCGTGCGATGGCTGTAGCGCGAGATGCGCGCGGTGCCGGGGTCGATCACGTACTTGATGCCGGGCACGGTCAGCGAGGTCTCGGCGACGTTGGTGGCCAGCACGATCCGTCGCCCGGTGTGCTGCTGGAACACCCGGTGCTGATCGGCCGCGGACAACCGGGCATACAGCGGCAGCACCTCGGTGTTCGGCAGCCCGAGCCGGTTCAGCACGTCCGCGGTGTCGCGGATCTCCCGTTCGCCGGAGAGGAACACCAGGATGTCGCCGGGCCCCTCGGCGGACAGTTCACGCACCCCGTCGGCAATCGCCTGGGTCTGGTCGCGGTCCGGATCGGCCGCGTGCTCGTCCGGATCGGCGAGCGGCCGGTAGCGCACCTCGACCGGGTAGGTGCGGCCGGAGACCTCGACGATCGGGGCGGGGCCGTCGGGACCCCCGAAATGCTTCGCGAACCGCTCCGGGTCGATCGTCGCCGAGGTGATGATGACCTTGAGATCCCGGCGGCGGGCCAGCAGCTGCTTGAGGTAGCCGAGCAGGAAGTCGATGTTGAGGCTGCGCTCGTGCGCCTCGTCGATGATCAGCGTGTCGTACTGGCGCAGCATCCGGTCGTGCTGGATCTCGGCGAGCAGGATGCCGTCGGTCATCAGCTTCACGAGCGTGTGCTGCCCGGACTGGTCGGTGAACCGGACCTTGTAGCCCACCGCCTCGCCCGGTTCGGTCTTCAGTTCGCTCGCGATGCGGTCGGCGACCGTGCGCGCGGCCAGCCGGCGCGGCTGGGTGTGCCCGATCTGCCCGCGCACGCCACGGCCCAGTTCAAGGCAGATCTTCGGCAACTGGGTGGTCTTGCCCGATCCGGTCTCCCCCGCGACGATCACCACCTGGTGGTCACGGATCGCGTCGGCAATCTCGTCCTTGAGCCTGCTGACCGGCAGTTCGGCCGGGTACTCGATCTTGGGCACGCGATCGCGGCGCGCCTGCACGCGCAGCCGCGCGGTCTCGATTTCGCCGGCGATCCGCTCGGCCACGACCTGCTTGTCCCCGGCCCGGCGGGCACCGTCGAGCCTGCGGCGCAGCCGGTGCTCGTCGCGCAGCAAGAGCTCGGACAGCCGGGCGCGCAGCTCTGGGAGAGAGTTTGGAGTGGACATACCTCGGCCCAGGATAGCGGTGCGTGACCGGCGAGGCTCCCGAATATGCCGAGCGCAACGCCCGAGCCCGGTCGGGCAGCCCCGCACGAGCCCCCACCGGACCGGGCAAGTGCAGGCCCAGCCGCCCGGACCGGCACCCGGGCACGGCCGGCGAACCGGCCGGACAGCGGAGGCCTCGTCCGGCACGCCGGCCGGAGCGGACCGGCCAGACCGGCACCGCTGCGCGATCGGGCTGACGGGGCCGGGCTGTCACGCTGTCCGCGCCGCCGCTTCGGTGCGTCGTGAGCGGACCAGCCGGCACGGGAGCAGCCAGGTCAGCCGGTCCGAGCGCAGGACCGCGAGCGGGCCGATCACGGCCAGCAGGAGCACGTATCCGGCGACGAACGGGGCCACCCTCGAGTCGAGGCCTGCCGTGGTCGCCATCGCGGCCAGTACGAGGGAGAACTCGCCGCGGGTGAGCACGGTCAGCCCGATGTTGACGCCCGCCTGGCGGTCGAAGCCGTGCAGGCGGGCCGCGGCCGCACCGGCCGCCAGGTTCAGCACCAGCGTCAGCACCGCCGCGGCGAGGATCGGCAGCACGACCGTGCCCACCGCGCCCGGGTCGATCGACAGGCCGAAGATGAAGAAGAACAGTGCGCCGAACGCGTCACGCAGTGGCAGTACGAGCTTGTGCACCCGTGGCGCCACCTTCGAACCGCCGAGCAGCATGCCGACCATGAACGCGCCGATCGCGTCGGACACGCCGACCTCCTCCGCCACCGCGGCGCCGAGCACCGCCACCCCGACGAAGCAGACTGTGAGCAGTTCGTCGTCGGCGGAGCCGAACAGACGCGAGACCAGCCGCCCGCCCCACCGGGCGAGTGCGGTGAGCGCGAGCAGGAAGGCGAACGCCTTGCCGAAATCGGCCACGGCGGCGGCGAAGCCGTCCGCGCCGCTGAGCACCGGCTGCAGCAGCGCGAGGTAGAGCGCGAGGAACAGGTCCTCGAGCACGATGATGCCCATGATCAGGCGCGATTCCGGGTTCGCCAGCCGCCGCGTCTCCAGCAGCAGCTTGGTCACGATGGCCGAGGAGGAGATCCCGATCGCACCGGCGATCACCAAGGCCTCCCTGGTGCCCCAGCCCAGCGCGAAGCCGAACGCGAGCCCGCCGCCCACGTTGAGCACCAGGTAGGCGAGCCCGGCTCCGGCCAGCCGTGCGCCGCCGCGGGCGAGGTCGTCGAGCGAGAACTCCAGTCCGAGGTAGAAGAGCAGGAACACGAGGCCGAGACCGGCGAGCACGCCGAACTCGGCCGGGTCGTCCACAAGGGACAGACCGGGGGTGTACGGGCCGAAGACGAAACCGGCCAGCATGAACAGCGGGATGGTGGGCAGCCCGATCCGGGCTCCGACGCGGGCGAGGGCACCGGCGGCGAGAAACGCGCCGCCGACGGCCAGCAAAGCATGACCGTGGCTCATGGGGTCCTCCGAGCGACAGCTGGGTACGAGTGCGACGAGACGTACTCAGCCGGCAGGCGGAGCCCGCGCGAGTGCGGGCACGAACGCGCGGGACACCTCGGCGGGCTCGGGCACCGGGACCGCGGTGGCACACGCGACCGGGCGTGGCAGGCGGACTTCCGCGGGAACTACGGCGAGCGGCGACGGATGCGCAGCCGCGACATGCGTGGCGTGCTGCTGAACCAGGCCGGGCCCGGCATCATCCGGGTGCGCGCCTGCCGGCGCCGGGCCGGCCATCGCGACACCCAGTGCGATCGCGGCGACGAGCAACAGCCCGAGGATGGACCGGTGCCGCGACACGGAGCGGGCGGCACCAATCATCGTGCCGACGAGTTTACCATACCTTTACTGTCCACTGTGGTCTTTGCCGATGGACTACGCTGGCGACATGGCCGACTACGACCTGGTGGTGTTCGGTGCCACCGGATTCACCGGCGCACTCACCGCGGAGTACCTCGCCCGCACCGCCCCGGCAGGCTTCCGCTGGGCGATCGCGGGACGCAACCCCGGCAAACTGGCCGCGCTGCGCGAGCACCTCGCCGGGATCGACGAGCGCTGGGCCGAACTGCCGATCCGCACCGCGGACACCGGCGATCCGGCTTCACTGCGCGAAATCGCCGCCGCAGCGAAGGTGGTGGTCACCACGGTGGGCCCCTACCTCGCACGAGGCGAGCCACTCGTGGTGGCCTGCGCCGCGGAGGGCACGGACTACGTCGACCTCACCGGCGAGCCGGAGTTCGTCGACCGGATGTACGTGGCACACCATGCGAAAGCGGCCGAGACCGGAGCGCGGATCGTGCACTGCTGCGGTTTCGACTCGATCCCGCACGACCTCGGCGTGTGGTACACCGTCCGGCAGTTGCCGGAGAACGTGCCACTGCGGGTGGACGGCTACGTCCGGGTCGGCGCGCGGCCTTCCGGCGGCACCTTCGCCACCGCGCTCGACGCGTTTTCCCGGCGCACCCAGAGCACCCGGGCCGCGAAGCAGCGGCACGAACTCGAGCCGGCCATACCCGGCCGCTCGGTGCACATTCCCGCGGGCGCCCCGCATCGCACACCGGGTACCGGACATTGGGCGGTGCCGCTGCCCACCGTCGACCCGCAGATCGTGCGGCAGTCCGCGCGTGCGTTGCCGCGCTATGGCCCGGATTTCCGCTACCGCCACTTCGCCGCCTTCGCACACCTGCCGTCGGTGGCCGCGACCGCGGCCGGCGTCGGTGCGTTGTTCGCCGCGGCCCAGCTGCCGCCCGCCCGGCGTGCACTGTCCCGGCTGCTCGCCCCAGGCGAGGGCCCGGATGCCGGGCGACGGGCACGCTCCTGGTTCCGCGTCCGCTTCACCGGCCGCGGCGGCGGAGAGGAAGTGACCACCGAGGTCTCCGGCGGCGATCCGGGTTACGACGAGACCGCCAAAATGCTCGCGGAATCCGCGCTCTGCCTGGCTTTCGACGAACTGCCGAGCACCGCCGGCCAGCTCACCACGGCCACCGCGATGGGCGACGCGCTGATCGGGAGACTGACCCGCGCGGGCATCGGCTTCCGCACACTCTGAACCGGCTCCGCACCGAACCGGCTCTTCACCCATCGAAGGTGCAGTCGCACCCGCCGGACTCGAGCAGCGATCTCGCGATGTATGCCGGCCGATGGACCCGGCAATCCGTGCTTTCCGGTTGTCCCGCCAGGCATCAGGCGGCCGGCGAACCAGGTCGTGAAGTGCCGCTCCGGTCACAGGGCGACGTAGGGCAGCTCGGCGCCGTCGCGCGTGGTGTGGGCGGTCCAGTAGTGCCGAGCGATGGTTTCGGGCCGGGTCTCCGGCCCGCCGCTGCCGATCCAGGCGAAGATCGGGACGTGCGCGACGTACACGCCGGTGTCCGCGGTCGCCTGGTGCAGTTTCAACGCGTAGCTGCGCAGCGCACCGCTGCCGATGGCGGTCGTGGTGAACTCGGCGGGCCCGGCAAGCGGGTCCTGGGAAGTGCCGCCAGTGGTGTAGAGGATGGTGCCGCTGCCGCGCTCGATCATGGCGGGCAGCACCTGCTCGGTGGCTGCGATCCCGCCGTAGAGGTAGTACTCGAGCTGCGGCTGGATGTCTGCCCTGCTCGCCTCGATCGGGCCCGGATTGCCCAGGCCGGGGACGGGGGCGTGCGCGGCGGGCGAGTACTCCAGGACGTCCACGGCTCCGAAGCGCTCCTTGATCCGGTCGAAGGCGGCGGCGATCGAGGCCGGATCCATGACGTCGGCAGCGAAGCCCGCGGCCTCGATCCCGGCCTCGGTCAGCTCCGCGGCGAGGTTGCCGAGTTTCTCCTGGGTGCGGGCGACGAGCGCGACGGAGAATCCGTTGTCCCCGAACGCCTTGGCGATGGACCGGCCGAGGCCGGGGCCGGCTCCGACGATGGCGATGGTGGGCATGGCGAGTTTCCTTTCGATGCTCGCTACTTACTGCTCGTGTGGTAACAGGCTGCGAGGCCCGTACTGTGGTGAATGCGAACGGGAGGCGGACGAGATGGTGATACCGGCGAGGATCAGCGGGCCGTGTCAGGCATGGCCCGAAGAGAGCGCGTTCATCCGCGAGGTGCTCGACCGGATCGGCGACAAGTGGACCGTGTTGATCATCAGCACGCTCGGCGACGGGCCGCTGCGCTACTCCGGACTACAGGCGAGCATTCCCGGGATCTCGCAGCGGATGCTGACCCAGACGCTCAAGAACCTCGAGCGAGACGGATTGCTCACGCGCACCGCGTACGCCGAGGTCCCGCCGCGAGTGGAGTACGAGCTGACGGATCTGGGCCGGTCCCTGATGGATGCGGTGATGGCGATGGCCGGTTGGGCCGCCGCCCACCACGGTGAGATCGCCGGCAACCGGGCGGCCACCGCACGCACCGGAGTCGGCCGGGGCAGGGCCCGGATCAACGCGTCGGCGGGCTGAGCCGTCGCTGCGCATTGCCCGCCTCCACAGTCGTTGCGTCGTCGTCGGTGTCGGCGTAGCACGTTCCGGTATCAGGATCGCACCACCCACCGGCGGGGATCGGCACGATCTCCCGCCCGTCCTTCGCCTCGTTCATGACACACGCCCGGCACCGGCCCGCTACCTGCTCCAGCAACTGGCCGTAGACCGGGACCTGCTGGGCGCCGGGGACGGCCACCCGGCGGTCGAGGACGACGAACGGGACGCCGGTCGCGCCCAGCTCCAGGCCCTCGGTCCGGTCGGCGCGTACACGCTTGGCGTACTCGTTGCCCGCGAGGATCTCGCGGACTCGCTGCCCGTCCAGCCCGATCGTCTCCGCGGCACCGGCGAGCGTGTCCGGGTCGTAGGGGTTGAGGGCGCCGGCGAAGAAGCCGTTCTGGAGGTCCGAGAAGAACTCGAGCCCGCGGCCGTGGTCGTGGGCGTACTGGACCACGCGGTGCAGGTCGAACGTGGTGGCGTTCAACCGGTCCAGCGAGAACTCGAGCCCTTCCTCGCGTGCGAGTGCCTGCATCCGGCGCTCGGCCCGGAGGACGTCGGCGGCGGTGCCACCGTGCGCACGGATGAAGCTCTTCTCGTTTTTCTCCGGTTCCTGCGGTGCGCCCGGGTCCAGCTCGAACGACCGCATGACGAGCTCGAACCGAGCTGCGTCCGGGCGCTGCGCGATCGCCGCCTGAAGCCGGTGCTTTCCGACGTAGCACCACGGGCAGCCCAGGTCGGACCAAACCTCGATGACGACCCGGGATCCCGCGGATTGTGTTGGCTGCGCAACCATCTTGCTCACCTCACCAGTAGTGCGTAACACCATCATGAGTGAGAAAGAGAGGGCTTACAAAAGGCACTTTGAAGTGCGTCCGAATCGACCGGCAGGCACCGCATCCCCAGCTGCGCAGAGCCGGTCCGCACCACCCGGCTCAGCGCGTTTTCGGTTGCCCGGTGCGCATTTCGGCCCTGGCAGTGCGGAGGTGAGGATCACTCCGCCGATCCGGGGTTCTTGCGCCGGCTGGCGTTGAAGCGCGCCTTCTTCTGGCGGTTCCCGCAGGTGTTCATGTCACACCATTTGCGAGTGCGGCTCTGGCTGGTGTCGAAGAAGGCGGCCTGGCAGGTCGGCGAGGCGCACAAGGCCAGTTTTCCGTCTCGTTCGCCTGCGATGACGGCGATCGCGTCCGCGGCGATGACGCTGAGCGCATCTTCCACGCAGGACGCCGAGCTGAGCTGCCATCGCCGCTCGCCGCCGGGTGTCAGGATCGCCGCGGCCCGCCCCCGGACGCTGCGGTCGTTGAGGACCTGAACAGCCGGCGCGGGCAGTGCCTCCCGGATCGCGGCTGCGGTCGCCGCGGCGTGAATCGACTCCCGCAGTTCCCGGGCGAGGTCGAGCTGGGCAGTGGTGCAGGAGTCCACGGCGAGGCCGCTCACCGCCAGCCAGTCGAGGAGTCGGTGCGGCGTGGGAATGCGCTCCACAGCGTCGCCCCGACGCTCCGTCAGCGTCGCCGTGAAGCTGGTCGCCAGCACAGTGCCGAGGCGGAAGTCGGGGAACTCGGCACGCATGGAACCAGCTTAGCAGGTTGCCCGCGAGCCGCGGAGTCTGTTAGAACCGTCTTAGCCGGTTCACAATCACCCGGTTCCGCGACGGCCAGGAGGTCTCATGCCCCGTCCGACCGGCGACGTGCAAGCTTTCGAAGCCCACGCACCTGACGCCGACCTCGACGATCTGCGCGCGCGGCTGGCCGCGGCCCGGCTGCCGGAGGCCGAGACGGTCGACCCCGCCGGGCCCGGCCCGCACCGATGGGACCAGGGCGTTCCGCTCGCCGACCTGGCCGAGGTCGTGGACTACTGGCGCACCGAGTACGACTGGCGATCGTTCGAGGCCCGCCTCAACCGGATCGGCCAGTTCCGCACGACCATTGACGATCTGGGAATCCATTTCCTGCACCGCCGGTCCGCGCGCGCCGAGGCCACTCCGCTGCTCATGACGCACGGCTGGCCGGGCAGCATTGCCGAGTTCATCGATGTCGCAGACGAACTGGCAGATCCGGAAGATGCGCACGCACCGGCGTTCCACGTCGTGGTCCCGTCGTTGCCGGGCTTCGGGTACAGCGACCGGCCGGCCACCACCGGATGGGGAACCGAAAAGATCGCGGCCGCATGGGTGGAACTGATGCGCAGGCTCGGCTACCCCCGGTTCCTGGCCCACGGCGGCGACTGGGGTGGCAATATCACCACGGTTCTCGGCGGCCGGTTCCCGGCACACGTACTCGGCATCCACACCACGTTCGCGGAGGGGCCTCCCGGGTTGACCACGGACGGGCTGACCGACCTCGAACGCAAGTGGACCGAGGAAACCCACGATTTCTGGCACCACCGCGCGGCCTACGCAAAACAGCAGGCGACCCGGCCGCAGACCATCGGCTACTCGCTCGTCGACTCACCGGTCGGGCTGCTCGCCTGGATCCTCGACAAGTTCGCCGAATGGTCGGACACCGAGGACAGCCCGTTCGAGACGATTTCCAGGGACCGGATTCTCGACGACGTCACCCTGTATTGGCTGACGCGGACCGGCGCATCGGCGGCCCGCATTTATCACGAAAGCCACAACTCACTCGATCCCGGGCTCCGGGTCGACGTCCCGTCGGCAATCACGATGTACCCCCGCGATATCGAGAAGTATCCGCGTGCCTGGGCACAGGAGCGGTACCGGCAGATCGTCCGGTGGGCTTCACCCGAAACCGGGGGACACTTCCCGTCGCTGGAGGTCCCCGGATATTTTGTCGCAGATCTGCGCGCAGGCCTCGCCGCAGTGCTCGCCGCGCATCGGTGAGCACAAGGTCCACAAAGGACAAAGCTGGTCGTTCGCCTCCTCGAATCCCCGATCCGGCCCTTGCCGGGGGTTTCCCCTTCCTCTATGGTGGCGCTACGCCGCAGCAGTACCCGGAGCCGACGTGCCCCGGCCCTGCCTGGGCAGCGCCGGTTCCGGCCGCCTTGCCCACCTTTCGCGGAAAGGGAATCCCCGTTATGCGCAAGACGATGCGGCCGGCGCTCGCCGCCGTTCTCACCGCGGCTTCGGCCCTCGCACTCGGACTCGGCACCCCGGTCGCCTCGGCGGCCGCTCCCCCGCATCCGTTCGCCGCACCGGCGAGCGTGCGGGACTCCGGCGGCGATCTGTCGTCCCCGGAGAAAAAGGAAATCGCCATGCAACTGGTGTCGAGCGCGGAGAACTCCTCGCTCGACTGGAAAGCGCAGTACCGCTACATCGAGGACATCGGCGACGGCCGCGGCTACACCGCGGGCATCATCGGGTTCTGCTCGGGCACCGGCGACCTGCTCGAACTGGTCCGCGCCTACACCGATGCGGTGCCGGACAACCCGTTGGCAGGCTTTCTGCCCGCACTGGAAAAAGTCAACGGCAGCGATTCGCACGAGGGCCTCGGCCCGGACTTCGAACGGGCCTGGAAGCAGGCCGCCGACACGAGCGAGTTCCAGCAGGCGCAGGACGGTGAGCGGGACCGGGTGTACTTCGATCCGGCGGTCGACCAGGCGAAAGCCGACGGCCTCGGTGCATTGGGCCAGTTCGTCTACTACGACGCCATCGTGATGCACGGGCCCGGCGACAGCCAGGACAGCTTCGGCGGAATCCGCAAGACCGCGATGGAGAACGCAGCGACCCCGGCCCAGGGCGGCGACGAAACCGGCTATCTCAAAGCGTTCCTGGACGCCCGCAAGGTGATCATGAAGCAGGAGGAGGCGCACGCGGACACCTCGCGCATCGACACCGAGCAACTGGTGTTCCTCGACGACGGCAACCTCGACCTGCACACTCCGCTGAAGTGGAGTGTCTACGGCGAGCAGTACGAAATCAGCTGAACCGCCGGCACCTCCGGCCGTCCGTCGACGGCGGTCGGAGGCGCCCTGGCACAGCGAACCGCACCACACTGCCGCGCCGCGGCGGAACCGCTCGCGCCGTCTCCCCCGCCACCCGGCGGAACCGCTCGCGGCCCGCCGTCTCCCCGGCACTGACCCGCCGATGCCCGAACGGCCTCAGCGTGCGTTCAGCCGGTCCAGTGCCGACTGGCTCTCCTCGTCCGCGGCGCGGTTGATCACCAGCAGCTGGTCCGGATCCTCGAGCGGGGCGAGTGTTTCGTACTGCAGAACGAGCGGCCCGGCCTCCGGATGCCGCATCACCTTGCGCCCGCGGCCGGTGACCTTGACGTCCCGCTCGGCCCACAATCGCGCGAATTCCTCGTCACCACTGGTGAATTCGGCGATGAGTTCGGCCAGCAGCCGATCGTCGGGATGCGCGGCCCACGCGGCGCGCAGGTGCGCGATCCCCTCCCGCACGACGAGTTCGCGGTCCACGTAGCGTTCCCGGATCTGCGGGTGCCGCAGGCACAGCCACATGGAATTGCGCTGCGGCGGCGGCAGAGTGCCGAAATCCACCAGCAGGTTGGCCATTTCCCGGTTCCAGGCCAGGATGTCGTAACGGTGGTTCATCAGCATCACCGGCAGCGGCGACAGGTCGTCGACCAGCCGGACCAGCGAAGGCGCGGCCACGGTGGCGGCCTTTCCTGCGGTCCGGGGGCGCTGTGCGGCCAGGTCGAACAGATAGGCGCGCTCGCCGGGATCGAGGCGAAGCGCCCCGGCCAGCGCCTCCACCACGTCTGCCGACGGCCGCAGCCCGCGGGCCTGTTCCAGCCGCACGATGTAGTCGATGCTGACCCCGGCCAGTTCGGCGACCTCCTCGCGGCGCAGTCCCGGGGTGCGCCGGGACTGCCGGCGCACGGGCAGGCCGAAATCCTGTGGATCAAGGCGTTCGCGCCGGGTCCGCAGGAACGCGGCCAGCTCCTGGGCGGTGTCGACAGTGCGGGTCATCGCGGCCGAGTGTAGCGGCAGGGTAGGAGTGGCATTCCCAGGAAGATCGCTCCCTTACCCGCTGTTCGCGTCCGGCACAGACTCGGTCCCGACCGATCACCGGCACAGGAGGAAAACGATGTCCCTGACCCTCGACACCTACCGGCTGCTGGGCCGCTCCGGGCTGCGCGTCTCCCCGCTGGCGCTGGGCACCGCGACCTTCGGCACCGAGTGGGGCTGGGGCGCCGAACAGGACGACGCGCGCAAGCTGTTCGACCGCTACGTCGAGCGTGGCGGCAATTTCATCGACACCGCGCCGACCTACACCAACGGCAGCGCCGAGCGCATGCTGGGCGAATTCACCCGCGACAACCGGGAAAGCCTGGTGCTGGCGACGAAGTACACGACACTGCGCCGCTCCGGCGACCCGAACTCCGGGGGAGCGCACCGCAAGAGCATGTTCTCCTCGGTGGAGTCCAGCCTGCGCCGGCTGAACACCGACTATCTCGATCTGCTCTACCTGCACGTGTGGGATGACACGACACCGGTCGAGGAGGTTCTGCGCGGGCTGGACGATCTGGTCCGCCAGGGCAAGGTCCTGTACGTGGCGATGTCCAACGTGCCCGCCTGGCAGGTGTCGCGCATGCAGGCGATCGCCGAACTGCGTGGCTGGTCTCCGCTGATCGCGCTGGAGATCGAGTACAACCTGGCCGAGCGCACCGGGGAACGCGATCTGATCCCGATGGCCCGCGAGATGGGGCTGGGGGTGGTGCCGTACTCGCCGCTGGCAGGCGGGGTACTCAGCGGCAAGTACCGCAGGGCCGACCTGACCACGACGGGCGCCGCGGCCGGGGCCGGCCGGCGCAAGGACGCCAATCTGGCCCTGGGCTGGCTCACCGAACGGAGCCTCGCCATCGCCGAGGTCGTGCGGGAGGTCGCCGCCGAGCTGGACCGCCCGCCCGCACAGGTCGCGCTGGCCTGGACCCTGCAGAACCCGGCCGTCACGGCGTCGATCATCGGCGCCCGCACCCCGGCGCAGCTGGAGAACAACCTGGGCGCGCTGGAGCTCGACCTCACCGACGGCCGGCTGGCCCGCCTTGCCGAGGTCAGCGCGATCTCCCTCGGCAACCCGCACGATCTGCTCGCCAGCGACCACATCCGCAGCGAGACCAGCGGCGACCTGAAGATCCGGGCCCGCCGTTGATCCCGGCGCCGAGGGCGTCACCGCCCTCGGCGCACGTCGTCAGCCCGCGAGCACCGCCTCCGCCGACCGGGTGTTCACGATCCGGTCCGGGCCGAGCCCGGCTTCGTGTGCGCGTACACAGCCGTAGACCTGCCAATCCAGCTGTCCGGGTGCGTGCGCGTCGCTGTCGATGGCGAAATCGCAACCCAGTGCCGCGGCCCGGCGCAGCAACCGCATCGGCGGGTCGAGCCGCTCCGGGCGGGCGTTGATCTCCACCGCCACGCCGTGCTCGCGGCAGGCGGTGAACACCTTTTCCGCGTCGAATTCCGACTCCGGCCTGCCGCGCCCGCCGACCAGCCTGCCGGTGCAGTGGCCCAGCACGCGCACGTGCGGGTTCGCGACGGCGGCGAGCAGCCGCGGGGTCATCTCCGGTGCCGGCATGCGCAGTTTCGAATGCACGCTGGCCACCACGAAATCGAGCTGGGCCAACAGTTCTTCGGTCTGGTCGAGCGCGCCGTCGTCGAGGATGTCCACCTCGATCCCGTGCAGCACGCGGAACGGCGCGAGGGCCTCGTTCACTTGCGCCACCTCGATCATCTGGTCCCGCAGCCGCTCGGCGGACAATCCGCGGGCCACCGTCAGGCGCGGTGAATGATCGGTGAGCACAATCCATTCGTGCCCCAGCGAACGTGCCGCTTCAGCCATTTCGCGGATCGGGCTTCCGCCGTCGGACCATTCGGAGTGTGTGTGGCAATCCCCGCGAAGCGCGGCACGCAACGGACCGCCGTCCGGCAACGCTGCTTCGTCCAGCTTCGCCGCGTACGCAGGCGTACGCCCCTGTAGCGCATCCTCGATCACACCCGCGGTTGCTTTGCCGATGCCTTTGAGCGCTTGCAAGGTACCCGCCTGTACACGGGACTCCAGCTCTTTCGAGGACAGACCGTCGACGACTGCGGCCGCTTGACGGAACGCGCGCACCCGATAGGTCGGCTCTCCCGAGCGTTCGAGCCGGAAAGCGATGTCACGCAAAGCGCGTGCCGGATCCATGACCACCTGTGTACTCGCTCAACTGCGAAGCGGCAGCTCGTGCAGCTCGACGTCCTCGAGACGGCCGTCCACGATCTCCGCAGTCTGGTAGGTGCAGAACGGCTGCCGGCGCCGGTCGGTGGGCGAACCGGGGTTGAGCAGCCGCAACCCGCCCGGCGTCACCGAATCCCACGGGATGTGGCTGTGCCCGAAGACGAGCACGTCGGCGTCCGGGTACTGCTGCTCGCACCGGGACTCCCGGCCCTTCGCGTCGCCGGTTTCGTGCACCACGGCCAGCCGGACGCCGCCGAGCGTCACCCGCTCGACCTCGGGAAGCCACTCCCGCAGCTCCGGGCCGTCGTTGTTGCCGTACACACCGACCAGC
Organism: Amycolatopsis ultiminotia; assembly: GCF_039536925.1. Classification (NCBI taxonomy): domain Bacteria; kingdom Bacillati; phylum Actinomycetota; class Actinomycetes; order Pseudonocardiales; family Pseudonocardiaceae; genus Amycolatopsis; species Amycolatopsis ultiminotia. Next base: position 65,373 of record NZ_BAAAZN010000007.1, read on the forward strand.
CGTTTGCTGCCTGCCGCGAGGGCGTCGAAGGTGCCGAGGTCGACCCAGTCGCCCGCGTGCACCACGACGTCCGCTCTCGCCACCTCGTCCCACACCGGTTCGGGCAGCTCCTTCGCCCGCTTCGGCAGGTGCGTGTCCGCGACGAGCAGCAAGCGCACGTCAGCCCTCCTGTTCTCCGATCGCCGCGAGCACCCGGTCAAGGAACCCCGCGATGTGGTCGCGCAGCAACGCGGCCGCGCCGTCCGCGTCGCCCTTGCCTGCCGCGGCGAGCACCGCCTTGTGCTCGCTCCACTCGGTACGCCAGCTCGGGCTGGAATCCCAGCCGACCACGGTGATCAGCGCCGCCCGGTCCCGCAGATCGTCCAGCATGGACACCATCAGCGGGTTGCCGCAACCGGCGTAGAGCGCACGGTGGAACCGCCGGTTCAGCAGGCTCAGCGTGGCGTGGTCGGAATCGGCCAGTGCGGCGGACGCCTCCTGCAGCGCGCCGGCCGCGTCCTCGGACAGCGCCGGATCCTGTGCCAGCACCGCCCGGCGCAGCGCCTCCGGCTCCAGCACCATGCGCACGTCGTAGACCGACCGCGCCAGTTCGGCGTCGACCACGCACACCGACGCGCCCTTGTACGGGCTGAAGGTGACCAGCCCGGTGTTCGACAGCACTTTGAGCGCCTCGCGCACCGGGGTCTTCGACACCCCCAGCCGGGCCGCCAGCTCGGCTTCCACCAGCTGCTGGCCGGGCCGCAGCTCGCGGGTGAGGATGCCACGGCGGATCTCCGCCAGCACCACCTCGGTGCGGGAGGCGGGGAGGCTGAACGTCGACGGCATCGGACACTCCTGGCTCTCGCGCACGCGTGCGCGTTCATTCAACCAGGCGGATGCCCGGCGCTCGGCGGTACAGCGGAAATGCAATCATATATCAGATGCCGTATGCGGCGACCGGGACGAAAGGCGAGGTGGTCATGAAGGCACCCGAGGACCTGCGCAGCCACCGCTGGTTCGGCGGCGGAGAACTGCGGAACTTCAGCCACCGCGCCCGCGCGCGCCAGCTGGGCTATGCGGCCGACGAACACCTCGGCAAGCCGGTGATCGGCATCCTCAACACCTGGAGCGACATCAACCCGTGTCACATGCACCTGCGTGAGCGCGCCGAACAGGTCAAGCGCGGTGTGTGGCAGGCAGGCGGGTTCCCGCTGGAGTTCCCGGTGGCGACGCTCTCGGAGACCTACCAGAAGCCCACGCCCATGCTGTACCGCAATCTGCTCGCGATGGAGACCGAGGAGCTGCTGCGGTCCTACCCGGTCGACGGCGCGGTGCTGATGGGCGGCTGCGACAAGACGACGCCGGCGCTGCTGATGGGCGCGGCGAGCGCGGGCCTGCCGTCGATCTTCGTGCCTGCCGGGCCGATGCTGCGCGGGCACTGGCGCGGCGAGGTGCTCGGCAGCGGCACCGACATGTGGAAGTACTGGGACGAACGGCGGGCAGGCCGGATCGGTGACCAGGAGCTGTCCGAACTGGAACGCGGGCTGGCCCGCTCCCCCGGGCACTGCATGACGATGGGCACCGCGTCCACCATGACCTCGGCGGCCGAGGTGCTGGGCGTGACCCTGCCCGGTGCCGCGTCGATCCCGGCGGTCGACTCCGCGCACCACCGGATGGCTGCGGCCAGCGGGGCGCGGATCGTGGACATGGTGTGGGAGGACCTGACGATCACGAAGATCCTCGACGAGCGTGCCTACGCCGACGCGATCACCACCGTGCTCGCGCTCGGCGGCTCGACCAACGCGGTCATCCACCTGATCGCGATGGCCGGACGCAGCGGCATCTCCCTGTCGCTCGCGGACTTCGACGCGATCGCCCGCCAGGTGCCCGTACTGGCGAACATCCGGCCCGGCGGGGACTGGCTGATGGAGGACTTCTACTACGCCGGGGGCCTGCCGGGACTGCTGTCCCGGCTGACCGACCTGCTGCATCCGGACCGGATCACGGTCACCGGACGGCCGCTCGCGGAGTCGCTGGCCGGGGCGCGGGTGCACGACGACGATGTGATCCGCCCGCGCGGCAACCCGGTGGCCGCCGAAGGCGGCGTGGCCGTGCTGCGCGGCAACCTCGCGCCCGGCGGCGCGGTGATCAAGCACATCGCGGCGGAATCTCGGCTGCTCACGCACACCGGCCCGGCCGTGGTGTTCGACGACTACCGCGACCTGCAGGCCCGCATCGACGACCCGGCACTGGGCATCACCGCGGATTCGGTGCTCGTACTGCGTGGCTCCGGACCGCTCGGCGGGCCGGGGATGCCGGAGTACGGCATGCTGCCGATCCCGAAGTACCTGCTCGCCGAGGGAGTGCGTGACATGGTGCGGATCTCCGACGCCCGGATGAGCGGCACCAGCTACGGCGCCTGCGTCCTGCACGTGGCACCGGAATCGCACGTCGGCGGTCCGCTCGCACTGGTCCGCGACGGCGATCCGGTCACGCTCGACGTCCCCGGCCGCACCCTGCGGCTGGAGGTGGACGACGCCGAACTGGCGGACCGGCGGGCCGCCTGGACCGCTCCCCCGCCGCGGTTCGAACGCGGCTACGGTGCGCTCTACTCCGCGCACATCACCCAGGCCGACGAGGGTTGCGACTTCGACTTCCTCGCCCGCGCGGGTGGCACCGCGGAGCCCGACGCGCGCTGACCGGTTTGTGTCGGCTGGGGGCAGTAGTCCGGCATGTCCGGCTCTGCCCGTACGCTGTGCATCGGCACCCAGCGAGTGGAGGGTCGAACAAGGTGGCGTACGAACCGCGCTGGCCGGAATCCCACGGCGAGCAGACCGACATCCTGCCGGTCGTGCCCCCGGGCGAGCCGGAGCGGCCGGCCCGGCGCCGTGGGCTGCGCCGGGCAGGCTGGATCTCCGGCGGCGTGCTCGCGGTACTGGTCGTGGCCTATCTGATCGACCTGCTGACCAGCCAGGGCCGGGTGCCGCGCGGAGTCGTGGTGGCCGGCGTCGACGTCGGCGGGCTGGAGACGCCGGTGGCCGAACGCGAGCTGCGCGGCAGCATCGAACCGCGGCTCGCGCAGCCGGTCACGGTCACCGCGGGCGAGGCACGCACCACCCTGTCGCCGGAGGCGGCCGGGCTGCGGCTCGACTGGAGCGCGACCCTGGAGCAGGCAGGCGACCAGCCGCTGAACCCGTTCACCCGGCTCGCGTCGTTCTTCTCCAGCCAGGAGATCGGCGTGGTGTCGCTCGCCGAGGACGCCAAGCTCGGTGCCGCGCTGGAGGACCTGCGCGGCCGCGTCGACCGTGCGCCGGTGGAGGGCACCGTGCGGTTCGACGGCACCACCCCGGTCGCGGTGGAACCGAAGGCAGGCCAGAAACTCGACCTCGAAGCGGCACGGAAGGCAGTACTGACCGGCTGGGCGAAGGATCAGGCGCTCTCGCTGCCGGTCGTGCCCGCACCGGTGTCCACCACCGCAAAGGGTGTGCAGGCGGCGCTGGCGGACTTCGCCCGGCCGGCCGTCTCCGGTCCGGTGACGGTCAAGGGCGAAGGCAAGGACGCCACGCTGCAGCCTGCCGACATCGCCGCGGCACTCACCTTCGTGCCTGCCGACGGCGGTGGTCTCACCCCGAAGCTCGACCCGAAGAAGATCACCGATGCGCTGGGCCCCCAGCTGAAATCCACCGAGCAGGAGGGCAAGGACGCGAGCATCGAGTTCGCCGGCGGCAAACCGGTGGTCGAACCCTCGACCGACGGCAGCGCGGTGGACTGGGACCAGAGCCTCAAACCACTGCCGGACACGCTCAAGCAGACCGGCGAGCGGGAGCTGAAGGCGCATTACCGGAAGACACCCGCGAAGGTCACCACCGAGCAGGCGAACCAGCTCGGGGTGCAGGAGGTCGTCGGCGAGTTCAGCACGCGCGGGTTCGCCGCCGATTCCGGGGCCAACATCCGGGTGGTCGCGGACAAGGTCAACGGCGCCATCGTGAAACCGGGGGAAACCTTCAGCCTCAACGGATTCACCGGGCCACGCGGAACGGCGCAGGGCTACGTGGAAGCGGGCGTGATCGAGAACGGCGCACCGGCCCGCGAGGTCGGCGGCGGCATCTCGCAGTTCGCGACCACCTTGTACAACGCGGCCTACTTCGCCGGGGTGAAGGACGCCGGGCACCGGGAACACAGCTACTACATCAGCCGGTACCCGCCCGCGCGCGAGGCCACCGTGTTCCAGAACCCCAACGGCTCCAGTGTGATCGACCTGAAGTTCACCAACGACTCCGGCCACGGGATCGCGATCCAGACGATCTGGACACCGTCGTCGATCACCGTGAAACTGTGGGGTACCAAGCGTTACACGGTGGAATCGGTGACCGGCGGGCGCACCGGCCGGAAACCGGCGCCGACCAAACCGGGCCCGGCGGAGAACTGTCACCCCTCGGCGGGCGCGGAAGGCTTCACCACCAGCGACACCCGGATCCTGCGCGATGCCGCCAGCGGCCGCGAGGTTTCCCGGGACACCCGCACGGTCCGCTACAACCCGCAGCCGAAGATCGTCTGCGACTGAGCTGCTCAGCGGTCCCGGCGCAACCGGGCCGCGACCGCCGCCACGGCGAAGTCCACGGTGAAGGCGAATTCCGCCTCGTGATCGCACCGGGCGAGGAACGGCGCGGTTGCGCTCAGCCCGCTCTGCTCCAGTTCCGCCTGGCGGTGTGCGACGGCGTCGGTGTCACCGGCACCGAACGCCGGGCCGGCGCCCGTCTCGCGCAGCAACGTGCCGACGACCAACGCCAGCAGCGCGCGCAGCAGGTGCACCGCTTCCTCCGGCGACGCACCCGCCGCGCACAGCACCGAAAGCACCGCACCGACCGGCGCGAGCGCCGCCGGGGACGGCAGCTGCCGGGTGAGCACCAGGGTGGCCGCCTGCGGATGAGCGAGCGCGGCACGCCGGAACGCGTGGGCGACGGCGTGCAGGTCGTCCTCGAGCGAACCGGTGGGATCCGGCAGCACGATCCCGGCCAGCACGTGCTCGGCGACCGCGTCGAGCAGGCCGTCCTTGCCGTCGACGTGGTTGTAGAGGCTTTTCGCGTCGACGCCGAGCCTGCGCGCGACCGCCCGCATGCTGATCGCCGCCACGCCTTCGGCGTCGGTCACCGCCAGCGCAGCCGCCCGGATCGACTCCGGCGAAAGCCGGGCGGCCCCCTTGCGTGGTCTCCCCCGTTCCGCCATCGTCACCACCTTGCTGAAAACCCACGTCGTGGATTAAATTGCCTGGAAACCCACCCTAGCCGCCGGGAGCCCCTGTGAACCAGTTCGCCATTCCGGACGCCGAGGTGCTCAGCGCCCGGCAGAAGGTCGTGCTCGACCACTTCCACGACGAGGTCCGGCAGGACTGGGACGACGTGCTGGCCACCTTCCCGCACCCGCACTACGAAATCGTGCCGACGATGACGGTGCACGACGGGGACGCGGCGGTGCGCGGGTACTACGACGAAACCCGGCTGGCGTTCCCCGACCAGGACCACGAGATCATCGCGCTGCGGCACAGTGCGGACGCGGTCATCGTGGAGTTCTGGCTGCTGGGCACGCACCTCGGCCCGCTCGGCCGGATCCCGCCGACCGGACAGCGCTTCCGGGTCCGGATGACCGCCTACTTCGTCTTCGACGACCAGGAGAACCTGGTCTGCGAACGGGTCTACTTCGACACGCTGAGCATGCTCCGGCAGCTGATCGGCGGACTGAACCTGCGCGATCCGCGCACCTGGCCGAAACTGGCCAAAGCGGTCCGCGGGCTGCTCGCCATGAGCAGCGATCCCGACCCGCGGCTGACCCGCACCAGCCCGCCGGATCTACCCGAACGAGCCTGACCGAGGCGGACGGTAGGGTCGGCCCCCAGCGCACGGAGAAGGGGGTAGCTGGTGGCCGACGACGCGGCAATGGGGCTCTACGGGCTCACGAAACGATTCGGGACCACCGTCGCGGTGGACAACGTCCAGCTGGAGGTGCCCCGCGGATCGTTCTTCGGCCTGGTCGGGCCGAACGGCGCCGGCAAGACGACCTCGCTGTCCATGGCGGTCGGCCTGCTGCGGCCGGACGCGGGGCAGGCGCGGGTGTTCGGCGTCGACGTGTGGCGCGAGCCGGAACGGGCGAAGAGCCTGATCGGCGTGCTGCCCGACGGACTGTCCATTCCGGAACGGCTGACCGGCCGGGAACTGCTGACCTACATGGGACAGCTGCGCGGTCTCGCCCCGGACACGGTCGCCGAACGCACCCAGGAGCTGCTGGGTGTGCTGGAGCTGACCGGCGCCGAACGCACCCTGGTGATCGACTACTCCGCGGGCATGCGCAAGAAGATCGGCCTCGCGATGGCACTGCTGCACGGGCCCCGGCTGCTGGTGCTCGACGAACCGTTCGAAGCGGTGGACCCGGTGTCCGCCTCCACCATCCGCACGATCCTGCAGCGGTTCGTCTCCTCCGGCGGCGCGGTGGTGCTGTCGAGTCACGTGATGGCACTGGTCGAGCAGCTGTGCAGCCACGTCGCGGTGATCACCCACGGCCGGGTGATGGCCGCGGGCGCGGTGGCCGACGTGCGCGGCCAGGGCAGTCTGGAAGAGGCTTTCGTGCACATCGTCGGCGGACGGACCGGTGGGACGGAGGGATTGTCGTGGTTGGCGTCCTCGTCCGACTGAAACTGCGCGTACTGCGCAATTCGCTGCACGGGCGGCAGATCGCCGGCATGGTCGTCGGCGGCTTGTTCGGCCTGCTGGGAGCCGCGTTCACGATCGGCATCGCGGTGTTCCCGGTGCCGCAGGCGCGGATCACCGTCGACCTGCTCACCTCGGTGTACGCGGTGTGGGCCGCGGGCTGGATCCTGGCGCCGATCGCGACCGGCGGCGGTGACGACACCCTGCGGCCGGAACACTTCGCGCTGCTGCCGATCCCCCGGCGACGGCTCGCGATCGGCCTGCTGGCGGCGAGTTTCGTCGGCGTGACCGCACTGATCAGCCTGCTGGCGTTCTTCGGCCTGTTCGCCTACGGCCTCCGGCTCGGTGCCGGCGCGGCGTTCGTCGGGCTGGTGTTCACGGTGCTGCAGCTGGCTTTCGTGGTGCTGCTCTACCGCGTGGTGATCGCCGCGCTCGGCGCGCTGCTGACCTCCCGCAAGGGCAAGGAACTCGGCATCGTCCTGGTCGCGCTCACCGGGTTGTCCGGGGTGCTGGTGAACTACGCGATCAACAGCCTCGGGCCGGCGATCGTGAACGGCAGACTGCCCGGATTCGTGAACGTGGTGCACGTGCTGCCCTCGGGCTGGGGCACGCTCGCCGTGCACGCGGCCGGAGACGGCGCGTGGGGCACCGTCGGTGGGCTGTTCGTGGCCATGCTCGCGGTGCTCGCGGTGCTGGTGGCCGCGTGGGGTGCACTGCTCGCACGACAGGTGAGCACGCCCTCGTTCCAAGGCGCCTCGCGCACCCGCACGAAGTCCGCAGACCGGCGCACACGCCGTGGCCTGCTGCCGCAGACTCCGGTGGGAGCCGTGGCACGCAAGGAATTGCACACCTGGTGGCGCGACGCCCGGCGGCGGGTCGCGCTGCTCTCGACGTTGCTGATCGGGGTCGTGGTCACCGTCGTGCCCACGCTGTCCGGCGGAAAGTCGGTGCTACTGCCGTACTTCGGCGTGGCGGTGGTGGTTTTCGCGTGCCTGCAGGCGGGAAATCTGTACGGGCTCGACGGCAGCGCACTGTGGCACACGCTCGTGGTGCCCGGCGCCACGCGTGCCGACGTGCGGGGCAGGCAGCTCGCGTGGCTGGTGCTCGTCACACCGATCGCACTGGTGCTCACCGCGGCGCTGCCCGGTCCGCTGGGCCGGGCCTGGGCGTACCCGTGGCTGTTCGGTCTCCTGCCCGCGCTGCTGGGCGCCGGGGCCGGGCTGCTCATGCTGCAGTCGGTGTTCCTCGCGTTCCCGCTGCCCGACCAGCGGCGCAACGGAAGCCCGTGGTCGTCCGGCGGACGCCCCGGCTGCACCCGGGTGCTGCTGATGTTCGCCACCATGCTGCTGCTCGTCGTCGGCGCGCTGCCGGTGCTGGCGCTGTGCGTCGCGGGCGCGCTCGCGGACCTGCCGGTGCTGCAGTGGCTCGGCGTTCCGGCCGGGATCGCCACCGGCATCGGCCTGGCCTGGTGGTGGGGCACGATCGCGCAGCGCCGCCTCGCGACGCACGGCCCGGAGCTGCTGGCGACGGTCGGCAAGGAACGCTGAGGCAAGCCCCGCCCGCCCGTCTCGGCTCCGCCGTTGCTCGGACGACGGCGAAGTTTTTCCGGACTGCTGTGCCCGGCTCGGCGTCGGCGCTCCCGACCACCGGGTCAGGACAAGCCGTTTCCGGGAAGGACGACCATGCCCCGGCGGCTGCCACCTGGCACGCGTGCCGTGCCCGAGCGACGTCGTGCACCACTTCGGGCAGCGGCGCCGAGCGACTGGTTTTGTCGGTGGGCAGCGGTAGGTTCGAGTAATGGCGACATTGGTGACGTTCCACGCCCACCCGGACGACGAGTGTATCCTCACCGGCGGCGTGATGCGCAAGGCGGCCGACGAGGGCCATCGGGTGGTGCTCGTGGTGGCCACGCGCGGCGAGCTGGGCGAGGTACCGGAGGGTTTCCTCGCGGAGGGCGAACAGCTCTGGGAACGCCGGGTGCACGAGGTCCGGGCGGCGGGCGAGGCGCTCGGCGTGGCGCGGGTGGAGTTCCTGGGCTACCGGGATTCCGGGATGATGGGCGAGGCCACGAACGACGAGCCCGGCACGTTCTGGACCGCCCCGGTCGAGGAGGCCGCGGCCCGGCTGGCGGAGATCCTGCGCGAGGAGTCCGCCGACGTGGTCACCGTCTACGACGACCACGGCAACTACGGCCATCCCGACCACATCCAGGTGCACCGGGTCGGCATGCGGGCCGCCGAACTGGCCGGCACGCCGCGCGTCTACCAGGCCACCACCAACCGCGACCAGCTGCGCCGCGGGCTCCGCCAGGCCGTGCAGGACGACCTGATCCCGCGTGAGGCCCTCCCCGATCCGGACGCGGCGGATCCGATGGGCACCCCCGAATCGGAGATCACCGCCGCGGTGGACGTCACGCCGTATCTCAGCGCGAAACGCGCCGCGATGCGCGCGCACCCCAGCCAGATCAGCGAGGACACCTTCTTCCTCACGATGCCGGAGGAAGGATTCCGCCGGATGTTCGGCACCGAATGGTTCCTCCGGCCGGGCCACGGCCCGGGAATCACCGAGAAGGACCTGATGGCCGGGCTGTGAGCCGATCGCGGTCAAATCCACCCAAGACACCGCACCGGCCGAACCCGGCCACGGCACGGAGGCGACCAGCGGCGACACCACGCGCAACGATCACCTCCGGCCACGCCAAAGCAGCGGACGGACCCAGCCATGGCGCAGAGTCACTCGAGAGCGGGCCTGACACGGAGTTCACCCGAGGGCGAGCGGCGACGCTCGATGGGCAGAGTCCCACCGGAGGCGGAGTCGCTCGGGGGCAGAGTCGCACCGGACGCGGAGTCGCACCGGAGGAAGAGTCGCTCGGGGGGCAGAGTCTCAGAGGCGGAGTCGCTCTGGGGGCGGCGACGCCGTCGCAGCGGCCGCGCCGGTCCGCCACCACGACGACCCAGTCCGACTGCGCCATCACAACGGTCACGTCCGGCTGCGCCGCCGTAACGGCGAGCCCGGCTACGACACGGCAGCGGTCACGTCCAGCTCCGCTGGCTGGTCCGGGTAGCCGAGGCAGGTCACGCCCGCCAGTGTGCTCGCCGTGCGGAAGGCCGTTTGCAGTCCCGAGGTGGTGAACCGGGCCAGGTCCAGCGGGCACTGGCCGGCGAGGTGCACGGCCGTCCGCGCGGACACGGTGGTCACGTGGGGGTAGCGGGGTGCAGGGCGGGCGGATTCTGCCGTTCAATGGTCACCGGCCGCATCATGGCGCCCGCACCACGCGGGGGCCGGCGGTTATCGCAGCGGGAGGGCGGATGGACCGGACAGTGGACTGGGCGGACGGCGCGGTCGTGATCATCGACCAGGTCGCGCTGCCCGGACGGTACCGCACGTGCCGGCTGCGCACGGTGGACGAGCTGGTCGACGCGATCCGGCGGCTCGCGGTGCGCGGTGCACCCGCGCTGGGCGCCGCAGGAGCACTGGGTGTCGCGCTGGCGGCGTTCGCGGGCGGGGACGTCCGGGCCGAGGCCGAACGCGTCGCCGCCGCCCGGCCGACCGCGGTCAACCTCCGCTGGGGCGTCACGCAGGCGCTCGGCAGGCTCGACGCGGGCCCGGAAGCCGTACTGGCACTCGGGCAGGCGATGCTCGACGAGGACGAACGGATCTGCCGCACCGCTTCCGGGCACGCGGCGGAGGTGGTGCTGCGCTCGTGTGCCCGCCGTCCGCTGCGATTGCTGAGCCACTGCAACACCGGCCACCTCGCCGCAGTCGCCTGGGGCACCGCACTCGGCGTCGTGTGGCACCTGCGCGAACGGGGTCTCGTGGAATCGGTGCTGGTGAACGAAACCCGGCCGCTGCTGCAGGGTTCCCGGCTCACCGCGTGGGAACTGGCGATGGCCGGGGTGCCCTACCGGGTGCAGGCCGACGGTGCGGCCGCCTTCGCAATGGCACGCGGGCTCGTCGACTGCGTCCTCGTCGGTGCCGACCGCATCGCTGCCAACGGTGACGTCGCCAACAAGATCGGCACCTACGGTCTCGCGCTCGCTGCGGCACACCACCGGGTGCCGTTCGTGGTCGTCGCCCCGGAGTCCACTGTGGACGAGAGCATCGCGACCGGCGCGGGCATCGTGATCGAAGAACGCTCTGCCACCGAACTCACCGAACTCCACGGGCGGCCGGTGGCCCCGGCAGGCGCGCCCGCGTTCAATCCGGCGTTCGACGTCACCCCTGCCGAGCTGATCACCGCGGTGGTCACCGAACACGGTGTGCTGGCGCGGTGATGCACCACAGTTGCCTTGCCCACCAAGGTATTCCGGCCGGCGCCGAGCCGGGCACCGCAGCGCGGCACCCGGTCCGGCGCCTGGAACGCTCAGGGGCGTGGCCCGACCACCTCGGAACCGTCGGTGACCGTGATTGCCATCGCCGGGCACGAATCGGCGGCGTCGAGCACCGTCTCGTCCGGCTCCACCTCGTCCGCGAGCGGGCGGGCGACCGCACCGTCCAATTCGAACACTTCGGGCATCAGGGATGCGCACATCCCCGACCCGATACAGGTGTGTTGATCGACCTCGACCTGCCAGCTCATCGTCACCATCCGATCGGCATCGCGCGTGGTCCGCGGACCAGCATCTGCGTCTTCCACACGATATCGCCCGCCAGGTGCAGGCCGGGCAGCTCGCGGGTGAGCGCCTTGAGCGCCTCCTGCAGTTCGAGCCGGGCGAGCGGGGCGCCGAGGCAGTGGTGCACGCCGTGGCCGAACCCGAGGTGGTGGCTGTCCTCGCGATCGAGCACGATCCGGTCCGGCTCGCCGAACTGCAGCCGGTCGCGGTTGGCCGCGCCGACCGCAACGAGCACCGGCTCGCCCGCCCTCACCAGCACGTCGCCGACCTGCACGTCTTCGGTGGCGTAGCGGGCGAACCCGGCGCCGGCGCCGAGCGGCACGAAGCGCAGCAGCTCCTCCACCGCGGCCGGGATCAACGACGGGTCCGCGCACAGCCGTTCCCACTGCTCGTGCTGGTCGAGCAGGGCGTAGACGAAGTTCGGGATCTGGCTCGCGGTGGTCTCGTGCCCGGCCACCAGGATGCCGACGCACAGGTCCACCAGCTCCAGTTCGGTGAGCCGGTCCCGCACGTCGCGTGCCTCGATCAGCGCGGTCATCAGGTCGTCGCGGGGTTCGGCGCGGTGCTCGGCGATCAGGCCTGCCATGTACTCGCGCAGCTCCTCGCGGTTGCGCTCGGACTCCTGCGCGGTGAGCCCGCTGGTGGACAGGGAGGCGTCACTCCACGCCCGGAACTTCGGCCGGTCCGCCACCGGGACGCCGAGCAGCTCGCAGATCACCGCGACCGGGATCGGCAAGGCGTACAGGTCGACCAGGTCCGCTGGCTGCCCATGGCGCTTGAGGTCCCCGATGAACTCGTCCGCCAGCTCGGCCACCCGCGGCCGGAGCAGCTCGACGCGGCGCATGGTGAACGCCTTCGCCACGAGCGTGCGCAGCCGGGTGTGATCGGGTGGGTCCATGGTCAGGATGCCCCCGTTGCGACGGAACTCGGACATCCGCGGCTCGTCCTTCTCCAGCGACATCGCCCGCGAGAAGCGCCGGTCGCCGAGCACGAGCCGGGCGTCGGCGTAGCGCGTGGCGAGCCAGGCGGGCTCCCCGTGCCGCATGCGGACGCGGATCATGCCCTCGGCCTCGCGGGCCGCCGCATACGCCTCGTTGAGGGCGAGCCCCTCCTCCTCGTTGAACGGGTAGGCGAGCGGCTCGGTGTGCGTGGTGGTCATGCGGGCAGCTCCCGATCTCCTGGACAGTCCGGTGTGTAAGCACCTGCTTACATGCTTACTCCGGTGATACTCCCCAGACGGCACGGTTGTCCAGTCCTGCCCCGGCCGACCACCCGCTGCGACCAATCCGGTGACCGGACGTGATCCATCCACAGTGCACCCAGGCGGACCGCGGTGCCGGTCAGGCGCTGGGGATCCGGCTCACCGGCTCGGGCTTCACCCGGTCGTCCGGACCGGCAGGCGACCGGCCGGGGATGAACGCTGCGACACACAGTGCCACGATCGCCGCCGCCGAACCGATCGCCAGCACCACCCGGAACGCATCCTGCGACGGCAACTGCACCGGACCGGCCGAGGTGGTCAGCCGGGCGAGGATCACCCCGGCCGCCGCACTGGAGACCGAGGTGCCGATCGAGCGCATCAGGGTGTTCAGGCTGTTGGCCGCGGCGGTTTCGGACACCGGCACCGCACCCATCACCAGCGCCGGCATCGCACCGTAGGCCAGTCCGATGCCCGCGCTGATCACGCACGAGGTGAGCACCAGCTGCCACACCGCGGACATCAGCACGATCGCCAACGCGTAGCCGACGGCGACCACCAGCGCGCCGGCCATCAGGGTCACCTTCGGTCCACGGGCCGCGGAAATCCGGGCCGAGACCGGGGCGACCGCCATCATCACCAGCCCGCTCGGCGCCATCACCAGGCCGACCACGAGCAGCGACTGCCCGAGCCCGTACCCGGTTTCCGCAGGCAGCTGCAACAGCTGGGGCAGCACCAGCGACATGGCGAACATCGCGAACCCGAACACCGCGGAGGCGACGTTGGTCAGCAGCACCTGCCGCCGGGCGGTGACCCGCAGGTCCACCAGCGGCCGTCGGGTGCGCAGCTCCCACCGGCCCCAGACCAGCGCGACCACGACCGCGCCTGCCACCAGCCCGAGCGTCAGCCCGCTGCCCCAGCCCCAGTCCGAGCCCTTCGACACCGCCAGCAGCAACGCCACCAGCACCACGGACAGTCCCGCCGCGCCGACGAAGTCGAACCGGCCGCCCGCGCGGACCCGCGATTCCGGCACCAGCACCCACACCAGCACCAGTACCACCGCGCCCAGTACCGCCGAGGTCCAGAAGAGCAGGTGCCAGTCGGCACGCTCGGCCAGCAACGCCGCCAGCGGAAGCCCCAGCGCACCACCGATCCCGAGGGAGGCGCTCATCAGCGCGGTGGCCGCGCCGAGCCGCTCGGCCGGGAGCTCGTCGCGCATGATGCTGATCCCCAGCGCGATCACACCGGCCGAAAGCCCCTGCAACGCGCGTCCGGTGATCATCGGCACCAGACTGTCGCTGGTCGCCCCGATCACCGACCCCGCGATCAGCATCAGCACGCTCACCAGCAACATCCGCCGCTTGCCGTACATGTCACCGAGCCGCCCGACCGTAGGCGTCGCCACCGCCGCGGCCAGCAACGTCGCGGTGACCGCCCAGGCAGCGTCCGCCGCGGACGCGTGCAGCAACGACGGCAGTTTCGGCACGAGCGGGATGATCAGCGTCTGCATCAACGAGACGACCACCCCGGCCAGCGCCAGCACCGCCACGATCACCCCACCCCGGCCGGACCGCACTTCGGCGACAGCAGACATTCGACACCCTCCTCGCCAGCACGTCAGCGTGATTCAATCACCTGACTTAACAAGAGTCTACCGGTATCGGACAGGAGGACACATAAAGGCCACCTCAAACAGACGGGGAGGCTTGCACTGAGGCGGGTTGGGCTGGGCTGGATCGGGTTGGGGCGAGTTGGGCCGGGCCGGGTGGGGCGAGTTGGGCTGGGCCGGGCGGGCCGGGTTGGGGCGAGTTGGGCCGAGCCGGGTTGGGCCGGGCCGGGTGGGCCGGGTTGAGCTGGGCCGGGCTGGGCCGGGTTGGGTTGGGCCGGGCCGGGCCGGGCTGGGCCGGGCTGGGCCGGGTTGGGTTGGGCCGGGCCGGGCTGGGCCGGGTTGGGCCGGGTTGGGTTGGGCCGGGTGGGGCGAGTTGGGTTGGGTTGGGGCGAGTTGGGGCGAATCGGGCGGCTCGGGCTGGATCGGATCGGGCCGCGAGCGGCCGAGCACGGTGCAGGTCAGCCAGGTCGCCGGAGCAACGGCGCAGACAGGTCGCCGAGGTCACCGGGCTGCCGAAGTCGCGAAGCGGCTGGGGCACAGGCATATCCAGGCAACCAAACCACCCAGGCCACCCGACTCCCAACGTCGCCAGGCAACCAAACCACCCAGGCCACCCGACTCCCAACGTCGCCAGGCGGCCAAGCCACACACCTACCTGCGCAACGGGCCGGTTCGGCGGACGTTTGCTGCCTTGTCCGCGGCTTCGGCGGCAAGCGTTTAACATCGGCGAACGCACGCGTGAGCACAGGAGGCCGGATGACCGCCGAGCAGCCGCCGCGCCGGCGTGACGCCGCCGCCACGAAGGCTGCGTTGCTGGACGCCGCGGCCGAACTCTTCGCCGAACGGGGTTTCGACCGCACCACGGTGCGCGAGATCGCGAACCTCGCCGGCGTAAACCAGGCACTGCTCTTCCGGTATTTCGGCAGCAAAGAAGCCTTGTTCGAGCTGGTGATGACGCGGGACAGTTTCGCGCACCTCAAGGCGACCCCACCCGAGCACCTCTTCGGGGAAGCCCTGCGCGCGCTGCTCGCGCCCGATCACCGGCACCGCTCGCTCGAAACGTACCTGCGCTCCAGTGGTACCGACGGCGCCGGCGCCGCACTGCGTCAGCAGCTCGGCCAGGAGTACGCGCGCACGCTGGCCACCCTCACCGACGAGCCGGACGCCGAACTCCGCGCCGACCTCGCCCTCGCGTGGCTGCTGGGCATCGGGCTGGTCCGCTCGGTCACCCGCAAGGATCCCCTGGCCACCGCGGCCCCCGACGACATCGAACGGCTGGTCGGGCCGGCAGTGCGGAGCCTGCTGGAACGCAACGGGCCGGCCGGCGGGTGAGTCACCACGCCGATCGTGCCCGCAAGGCCTGCCGCAGCAGCTGGGCCAGGTGCAGTGCCCGCCGTCCGGACTCCTGTTCGATCTGGGTGCGGCAGCTGAACCCGTCGGAAAGGACCACAGTGGACTCCTCGGCCGCCCGTACCGCGGGCAGCAGCCGGTCTTCGGCACAGGCGAGCGAAACGTCGTAGTGGCCGCGTTCGAAACCGAAGTTGCCGGCAAGGCCACAGCAGCCGGAGTCGAGCGTCGTGTTGCGCACACCTGCCGCGGCGAGCGCAGCCTCGTCCGCCGCGAAACCGAGCACGGCGTGCTGGTGGCAGTGCACCTGGGTGATCGTCTCCACGTCCAGCTCCGCCGAAAGCGGTTCGGGTGCGTCGGCCAGTAGTTCGGCGAACGTGCGGGTCCGGGTGGCCAGCAGCGCGGCCGTCGGGTCACCGGGCAGCAGCGCGGGCAGATCTCCGCGGAACAGCGCGGTACAGCTCGGTTCCAGACCGGCCACCTCGTACCCGGCGGCAAGATAGGGCTCCAGCACGGAAAGCGTGCGACGCAGCACCCGCCGGGCGACGTCCAGCTGTCCGGTGGAAACCCACGTCAGTCCACAACAGACACCCCGGTCCGGCAGCACCACGTCGTAGCCCGCCGCGGTGAGCACCTCGGCCGCGGCGTCGAGGACGTCCGGGGTGAGGTAGTTGTTGAACGAATCCGGCCACAGCACCAGCCGCCGCGGGCCGCTCGCCCAGCGGCGCAGATCGGCGCGGGTCCGGGTGAACGGCGCGGCGGCGAATTCCGGCAGGTCGCGTTCCTCGGCGAGGCCGCCGAGCCGCTTCAGCGCCGTGGCCGCCCAGCGGCGGCGCGCGAAGAAGTTCGCCACGCGGGGGGCCAGCGCGACCCCGCGCAACCACATCGGCAGCCAGCCCATCGAGTAGTGCGAGGCCGGACGCACCCGTCCGCGGTAGTGCTGGTGCAGGAACTCGGCCTTGTACGTGGCCATGTCGACGTCCACCGGGCAGTCGGAGAGACATCCCTTGCAGGACAAGCACAAATCGAGGGCGTCCGCGACCTCTTGGGAGCGCCAGCCGTCCCTGATCACCTCGCCGTTGATCATTTCCGCCAGCAGGTGCGCACGCCCGCGGGTGGAGTGCTGCTCCTCGCGGGTCACCCGGTAACTCGGGCACATCACGCCGCCACCGCCGGTGTTGCGGCATTTGCCGACCCCGACGCACCGCCGCATCGCCTGCCCGAAGCTGCCCTGGTCGTCCGGATAGCCGAGCACCGTGACGTCCTCGATCTCCAGCGGCGCCCGGCGCACCCGCAGATCGGCGTCCACCGGCCGCGGATCGACGATGATCCCCGGGTTCATCCGCCCGTCCGGGTCGAAGATCCCCTTGAACCGGGCGAACAACGCCATCATCTCCGGGCTGTACATCCGCGAAAGCAGCTCCGAACGCGCCTGGCCGTCGCCGTGCTCCCCGGACAGCGAACCGCCGTGTGCGGCGACCAGATCCGCCGCTTCTTCCAGGAACCGGCGGAACTGCGCCTGCCCCGGCGTGGACAGCAGGTCGAAGTCGAGCCGCAGGTGCAGGCAGCCCTCGCCGTAGTGGCCGTAGACGACGCTGCGGCGCCCGTGCCTGCGCATCAGCTCCTTGAACCCGCGCAGGTAGGAACCCAGCCGTTCGGGCGGTACCGCGGCGTCTTCCCAGCCGGGCCAGGCCTCGCAACCGTCGGCCAGGCGCGTCGCCAGGCCCGCGCCTTCCTCCCGGATGCGCCACAACCGGCGTTGCGCGACCGGATCGTCGAGCACCACCGAACCGGTCAGCGCACTGCCGAGCGAGGCCGCCACATCGTGCGCCCGCGCGGCCGCCTCCGCCGGCGAATCGCCGGCCAGTTCCACGAACAGCCAGGCGCCGCCCGGCGGCAGCCCGCGGTCGCCGCCCGGTTCGAGGAGCCCGACGAGTTCCGCGTCGACTCCTTCCACGGTCAGCGGCGACCACGGCAGGATCTCCGGCACCACGTCGGCCGCGGCGATGTCCGAATCGAACCCCAGTACGGCCAGCACCCGGTGGGCAGGCAGGGCAGCGAGCCCGACCGTCGCCTCCAGCACCGTGACGCAGGTGCCCTCACTGCCGACGAGTGCCTTGGCGACGTCGAAGCCGTTCTCCGGCAACAGGTGCTCCAGTCCGTAGCCGGAGACCCGGCGTGGCCAGGTGGAAAGCTCGGTGCGCAGCAACGCGAGATTGTCCCGCACCAAAGACCGCAGCTCGCTGAAGACCCGGCCCTCGGTGCCCGGCAGCGCCGCCCTGCGGTCCACTTCGGACGGATCGGCCGGGCCGACGGTCAACCGGGTGCCGTCATACAGCAGGACGTCCAGCTCACGTACCACGTCGACGGTGCGGCCCCAGGCCACCGAATGCGAACCGCAGGCGTTGTTGCCGATCATCCCGCCGATCGTGCACCGGCTGTGTGTGGAGGGATCGGGCCCGAACCGCAGTCCGTGCGGCGCGGCGAGCCCCTGGAGGTCGTCGAGCACCGTGCCGGGCGCGACGCGCGCGAGCCGGGCCTGCGGATCGAGCCACCGCACACCACGCACGTGCCGGGAGGTGTCGACCACGAGCCCCGGCCCGCATGCGTTGCCTGCCACGCTCGTCCCGCCGCCACGCGCGACCACCGGCACGCCGCGTTCGCGCGCCGCGGTCACCGCCGCGACCACGTCGTCCACCGTCTCGGGCAGCACGACGCCGAGCGGCACGTGCCGGTAGTTCGACGCGTCGGTCGTGTAGAGGGCCAGCGTCGCGGGGTCGGTCCGGATCTCCACCCCCCTATTCAAGACACCCCGTCAGACGACCGCCGGGCGGGGTGCGGCGAGCCGTTGCCGCACCTGCTCTGCTGCCTCGGCGTGCGGGGTCCTGCCGTGCACGCGCGCATCGGCCAGCAAGCGCGAGACGACGTCGCCGATCCGGTCCACCCGGGCCGCGGCCACCGGATGGTCCACCCCGTCGATCTCCCTGGCCAGTGCGTAGACCACGCCTCCTGCGCTCGCGACGTAGTCCGGCACCCACACCACGCCACGCGCGGCCAGTGCTTCCGCCGCCCGGTCGTCCACGAGCTGGTTGTTCGCCGGGCCGACGACGAGCCGGGCACCCACCTCGGTGTCGTCGCCGAGGACGCCGCCGACGGCCGAGGGCACGAGGATGTCCGCTTCGGTGGCGATCGCGGCCTCCGGCTCGACCCACTCGTAGCCGAGCCGGCGCGCCACCGCCCGGGTGGCCGGGTCGACGTCGGAAACCACGACCTCGGCACCCGCGGCGGCCACGGCCTGCGCGACCAGGCCGCCCACCGCACCGTGTCCGCTGACCACGATCCGGCGGCCGGCCGGGTCCGGGCTGCCGAACACCGCGGCGGACGCGGAGCGCAACGCCGCCAGCACCCCTTGTGCGGTGGGACCGCTGGACGAGCCGATGCCGCCGGCCGAGGCGGGTACGCAGAACGCGTGCGGGCCGGTTTCCCGGAGTACGAGCATGTCTTCGGGCCCGGTTCCGACGTCCGGGCCTGCCAGGTAGTCGCCGCCGAACGAAGCGATGAGGTCCGCGTGGTCGAGCAGGACCGCACGTCGTTCGGCGGGGGTGAGCTGCTGTCCCGGCGCGAGCGCGATGACGCTCTTCCCGCCGCCCGCGCGCAACCCGGCGATGGCCAGTTTGTCCGTCATCGCGGCCGAAAGCCGCAGCACGTCCCGCTCGGCCTCGGCGAACCCCCGATACTGCTTCATCCGGCAACCACCTACCGCGGGGCCCAGTGCCCTCGAGTGCACCGCGACCATCGTGGTGATCCCCGACCGGCGGCCGCGGCGGACCACCAGCCGGTCGTGTGCCCAGGGCAGGTTTCGGTCGGTCATTCAGCACTCCTTCTGTACTTCCACTGGTCGATACGGCCGAAGTTAGACTCACAAGCGCCGTTCATCGGGAAACGGCGAACAAAATTCGGTAGCGGAGGAGCACAGAGCATGCTGGACGAACTTGATTCGGCGATCGTGCGTCACCTGCAGGAGGACGCACGGCAGACCAACCGCGACGTCGCACGGAAGGTCGGCGTCGCACCGTCGACCTGCCTGGAACGGACGCGGCTGCTGCGGGAGCGGGGCGTGCTGCGCGGCTACCACGCGGACGTCGACCTGCCGAGCCTCGGCCGCGGCGTGCAGGCCATGGTGTCCGCGCAGGTCCGCCCGCTGAGCCGGGCGGTGATCGACGCGTTCCAGCGGTCGATGGTGGAACTGCCCGAGGTGCTGTCGGTGTACGTCGCGGCGGGCAGTGACGACTTCCTGATCCACGTGGCCGTGCGTGACAACGAACACCTGCACGCATTCCTCACCGACCGGCTGGCGTTGCGCAAGGAGGTGGTCGGGTTCCGCAGTTCGATCATTTTCCGGCACTTCCGCAAGACGACCGTGGAGGAATTGCCGGAACCGATCACCCGCGGTGGCGGGAGGCACCCCTGAAATTGCCGCGACATGCCCCCAGAGAACGCGTGAAATACGCGACAACGTGATCCTCGCGACGGAAACTGTCGGTGGTCTGAGTTTGTCTTGAACCGAGGACCGAAAGGAGGCACCGGCATGGCGACCGCACTGAACCACCGTGAACGGGCCACCCTCGCCGCGGTGGCCGCCGGCCACGCGGAGATCAGCTGCAGCTGCGAACCCGACCTCTTCGTGGACGGTCTGAGCTGCTGCGACCAGTCGACCACCCGCGCGCTGGTCCGCCGTGGCCTGATCGAACCCGCCGCAACCGGCCGCCCGTGCGGAGAACGCGTCCCGGCAACCCTGACCTCGGCAGGCACCAAAGCCCTGCAGGGAGCGGAAACCGCCGCGGCAGCCTGAACCCGTGGTGGCCTGAACCCCGCCGCCGCGCACCCCAGAGCGGCCCGAAACCTCCCCTGGGGCGGCGGCCCGAACTCCACTCGCCGGGTGCACCGTGGCCACCCGCGGCAGCAGCCCCACCCACCGGGCGCCCCGCGGCCCACCCGCCTGACACCCGCGGAGGCCCGAATCTCACTCGCCGGGCAACCCGCGGCCCACCAGCCTGACACCCCGCAGAGACCCGAACCCCACTCACCGGGCAACCCGCGGCCCACCAGCCTGACACCCCGCAGAGACCCGAACCCCACTCACCGGGCAACCCGCGGCCCACCAGCCTGACACCCCGCAGAGACCCGAACCCCACTCACCGGGCAATCCCACGCGACGGCGACCCTCTTGTCCGTGGAGCGTGCGAACCCCGCCGATGCGGCTCGGTCACCCGGCGGCTGATCATTTCGGCCGGAATGATCAGCCGTTCGGCAGGGCGCTGTCCCCGGCGCTTTACCTGGGGTGTGGATTGCCTGCCGGGGAGAAATCCGCGGCGTGGTCGCGCACCCATTGCGTGAACGTCCGTCCGGGACGGCCCAGGGCTCGCTCGACGTCGCCGGAGGCCTCGAGCATCCAGGCGAACCGGGGGTCGGCCAGCCAGTCGCCGGGGCCGGCGCCGTCGGGCCGGTCCAGGTGCAGCACGGCCCGCCCGGCGGCCGCGGGCCAGCCGCCCCTCGCCTGAAGTGCCGCCTCCGCGGTGCGGAGGTCGAGCACGTGGTGGGCAAGCCGTTCGCCCAGTACCTCCCCGATCGCGTCGATCTGGTCCCGCACGCTCAGCTTCGCCGGCCCCGTCACGACGTAGGCCTGCCGGTCGTGGCCGTCCTCCAGCAGTGCGGCGGCCGCCAGGTCGGCCACGTCGCGCTCGTGCACCGGAGCCGAGGCCAGCGCCGGCAGATCCGGCCACGAGACTTCGCGACGGCGGCGGATCGACTCGCCCCACAGCCGCAGCTTGTTGTGCGCGAACTCGCCGGGTCGCAGGTGCGTCCAGCGCGCTCCGGACGCCTCGACCGCGGCCTCCATCGGCGCGTGCAGCGGATCACGCAGCTGCTCCACCGCCGCGTTCATCGACGACAGCAGCACGATCCGCTCGACGCCGGCAGCACGCGCCACACCGGCCAGCTCGGGCGCTGCCATCGGGAAGAGAAACATCCGGTCGACCCCGGCGAACACCGGCGTGAGATCCCCGGGCCGGGAGAGGTCGCCCGCGAAGACCTCCACCCGCGGGTCGAACGCCACCCGGTCCGGCTGCCGCGTCACCACCCGGACCGGCGCCCCCGCGGTGAGCAGCGCGTCGACGACCTCCGACCCGATCAGCCCCGTCGCGCCGGTGACCAGCACGGTCATCGCAGCGTCTCCCGTTCGGTGAGCGCCCGATCGAGATTGTCGGCCATCACCGTCATCGCGTGCACCGCGTGGACGTAGTCCTGCTCGGTCTGGCCCTGCAGCACCACCTGCCACGTGGTGTCCTGGGCCGCCGCCATGGCGCGAAACCCTCGCTCGCCCTCGGCCGTCAGCTCCAGCACGGCTTCACCGGATCCGGCGCGACGTCCGAGCCATCCCCGCGTGAGCAGATCGTCGGCCACCTTCCGGGTTTCCTCAGCGGTGTAGAACAACGCCGCTTCGGCGACGAAGGTTTCCAGTGCCGGCTCGTCGTGCTCATGGACCCAGCGCAGCAATTGCCAATGCCGCCGCCGCAGCCCGAAGCGCTCCTCGAACAGGCCGTCGACGAACGCCGTCAGGCCGTCCTGAAGCCGCTTGGCCGCCACGCCGATCGGCACCAGATGTGCCAGCCGTTGCGCCGGGGTCTGCCCGTCGCTCTGTTCCGTTCCCGTGTGCATGGCCCACACCGTGATACTTGAACCGCACTTGAAGTCAACACACCGTCATCCGCCGCCGCGGATCCACTTCTCCCCCAGCCCCACCGCTTCGGCCGTACCGCCGGTCGTGTCGGCCAGCCAGGCCGTGAAGCGGGGTTCCTCGTCCGGCGGCACGCCCACCTCGAAGTGGGCCGCGGCCTCGAAGCGGGTCTCGTGCAGGGCATATGGCGACGCCCGCAAATCGTTCTCCAGGCGGCCGGAGCGGGTGTAGTCCACCTCGATGTCGAACAGGCGCAAGCGCCGGTACTCCACCACGCCCACCGCGTCCAGCGCTTCCGACACCGCCTGCCCGTACGCCCGGATCAGACCGCCCGCGCCGAGAAGCACACCGCCGAAGTGCCGGGACACCACCGCGACCGTGTCGGTCACCGCACGGCGCCGCAGGACTTCCAGCATCGGCACGCCTGCCGTGCCCGCGGGTTCGCCGTCGTCGCTGGAACGCTGGGTACGGCCGTCCGGGCCGAGAACGAAGGCGTGACAGTGGTGGCGCGCCGCGGGTTCGGCCCGGCGCCGGGCGGCGATCACCTCGCGCGCGGTCGCTTCCTCCCCCGCGGGAGCGAGGGCGCAGAGGAACCGCGAACGGCGGATCTCGATCTCGTGCAGTCCCCTGGCCACCACGGACAGATAACGATCAGTCATCGGCACTGCACCTCACACCGCCAGGTCAACCGGGCGCCGCAGCCGCGAGAACCCCCGGCCACGAGACTGTTTGCACAGGTCAGCACCGCTGCCGCCCGGGTGCCGGGAGACCCGGTCCGGCATATGGGAGTACCCGGAGGGCCGTCAACGCAACCGTGGCATTTCCCACCCACGCACCGCGACGTATGTCGATAACTACGATTTCACACTATCGTCATAAGACCCGGCGAACCCGGGGTGATCACCACGCGCCCGGCCGGCCCCCCACCACAAAGGCCGACCGACGCGCAGGTGTGCCTGTACAGCGACGTGCAGGACCACTACCGCCGCCCACCGCCGTGCGGCCGGAACCACCCTGCCCGGTCCCGGGCAGGGACCTGGTTTCCTTCTCGACTGACCATCGCGGTTCCGAACCACTTCGTTAACCGGTTCAGTGACGAACCCTCCGATGGAGTGAGCAGAACCGCGCCGACGCCCTGGGAGGCGGCCAGCCGTGACCCACAGTTCCAGCACCCCGGCCACTGGTGGCCTGTACGACCCCGAGACCGAGCACGACGCGTGCGGGGTCGCGTTCGTCGCGGACCTGACCGGCCGCCGAGACCATCAGATCGTGGCGAAAGCCTTGATCGCGCTGCGGAATCTGGAGCATCGCGGTGCGCGCGGGGCCGAACCGGAAACCGGGGACGGCGCCGGCCTGCTGATCCAGGTCCCGGACGAGTTCTACCGCGAGGTGGTCGGCTTCGAACTGCCGCGCGCGGGCCGCTACGCCGTGGGCACCGCCTTCCTGCCGCGCGACGAGAAACGCCGCGGCCGGGCCATGACCACAATCGAGCGGATCGCCGCCGAGGAGGACATGCGCGTGGTGGGCTGGCGCGAGCTGCCGGTGGACGCCGCGCACTGCGGGCCGACCGCGGCCGAGACCATGCCGCATTTCGTCCAGCTCTTCCTCGCCGGGCGCCGCAACAACCGCGAAGGCCTGCCGCTGGAGCGCGCCGCGTTCTGCGTGCGCAAGCGCGCCGAGCACGAGCTGGCCGAGGACGACGTCTACTTCCCGTCGCTCTCCTCGCGCACGATCGTCTACAAGGGAATGCTCACCGAGCCACAGGTGGCGCGGTTCTTCCCGGACCTCACCGACGAACGCGTGACGAGCGCGATCGGGCTGGTGCACTCGCGGTTCTCCACCAACACCTTCCCGTCGTGGCCGCTGGCGCACCCGTACCGGTACGTGGCGCACAACGGCGAGATCAACACGCTCAAGGGCAACCGCAACTGGATGGACGCCCGCGAGGCCCTGCTGGAGACCGACCTCGTCCCCGGTGAGCTCAAGCGCATCTACCCGGTCATCACCCGTGGCGCGAGCGACTCCGCCTCCTTCGACGAGGTGCTGGAGATGCTGCACCTCGGCGGGCGTTCGCTGCCGCACTCGGTGCTCATGATGATCCCGGAGGCCTGGGAGAACCACCAGGAGATGGACCCCGCACGGCGGGCGTTCTACGAGTTCCACTCCACGCTGATGGAGCCGTGGGACGGTCCGGCGCTGGTCGCGTTCACCGACGGCACGCAGATCGGCGCGGTGCTCGACCGCAACGGCCTGCGCCCCGGCCGGTACTGGGTCACCGACGACGGACTGGTCGTGCTCGCCAGTGAGGTCGGCGTGCTGGAGCTGGACCAGTCCACGATCGTGCGCAAGGGCCGGCTCGAGCCGGGCCGGATGTTCCTGGTGGACACCGCCGAGGGCCGGATCGTCGAGGACGAGGAGATCAAGGGCGGGCTGGCCACCGCGCATCCCTACGACGAGTGGGTGGAAGCCGGGCTGCTGCGCCTGGAGGACCTGCCCGAGCGCGACCGCGAAGTACCGCTGCACGCGGCGCTCGTGCGCAGGCAGCAGGCTTTCGGCTACACCGAAGAAGAACTGGACACGCTGCTCGAACCGATGGCGCGCGCCGGCGCGGAGCCGATCGGTTCGATGGGCAACGATTCACCACTCGCCTCGCTCTCGTCGCGGTCGCGGCCGTTGTTCGACTACTTCATCCAGCTGTTCGCGCAGGTCACCAACCCGCCGCTGGACGCGATCCGGGAGGAGCTGGTGACCGCGCTCGGCACCCAGCTCGGCGCGGAGCCGAACCTGCTGGCCTCGGATGCCTCCTCCTGTCGCCGGATCGTGCTGCCGTTCCCGGTGCTGGACAACGACCAGCTGGCGAAACTGGTGCACGTCAACGACGACGGTGACCTGCCGGAGTTCCAGGCGGTCACCGTGCTCGGCCGGTACAACGTGCACGGCGGCGGCGAAGCCCTCGTGCAGCGGCTGGACGAGATCCGCACCGAGGTGTCCGAGGCGATCGAAGACGGTGCGCGGCTGATCGTGCTGTCCGACCGCGGGATCGACCAGGACCACGCGCCGATCCCGTCGCTGCTGCTCACCGGAGCGGTGCACCACCACCTGGTCCGGGAGAAGACCCGCACCCAGGTCGGCCTCATCGTGGAGGCGGGCGACGCACGCGAGGTGCACCACATCGCGCTGCTCATCGGCTACGGTGTGGCCGCGGTGAACCCGTACCTCGCGATGGCCACCGTCGAGGAGATGGCGCACCAGGGCCTGATCCCGGGCGTGACGCCGAAGCAGGCGACCACGAACCTGATCAAGGCGCTCGGCAAGGGCGTGCGCAAGACCATGTCGAAGATGGGTGTGTCCACTGTGGCCTCCTACACCGGGGCGCAGATCTTCGAGGCGGTCGGGCTCGGGGCCGAGGTGGTCGACACCTGCTTCACCGGTACCACCTCGCGGCTCGGCGGCGTCGGCTTCGACACTATCGCCGAGGAGGTCACGCAACGGCACGTGCGTGCCTTCCCCGCCGACGGCGTCCGCGCGAACCACCGTGAGCTGGAAACCGGCGCGGACTACCAGTGGCGCCGCGAAGGCGAGCCCCATCTGTTCAATCCGCAGACCGTGTTCAAGCTGCAGCACTCCACGCGCAGCGGGAAGTACGAGATCTTCAAGGAATACACCAAGGCGGTCGACGACCAGGCCGAGAAGCTGCTGACGCTGCGCGGGCTGTTCGACTTCGACCACGGTGCGCGCACGCCGGTGCCGATCGAGGAGGTCGAGCCGGTTTCGGAGATCGTGAAGCGGTTCGCCACCGGGGCCATCTCCTACGGTTCGATCTCGATGGAGATGCACCAGACCCTCGCCATCGCGATGAACCGCCTCGGCGGCAAGTCGAACACCGGTGAAGGCGGTGAAGACGCGGAACGGCTCTACGACCCCGAGCGCCGCTCCGCGGTGAAGCAGGTCGCGAGCGGCCGGTTCGGTGTGACGAGCGAGTACCTGGTCAACGCCGACGACATCCAGATCAAGATGGCGCAGGGCGCGAAGCCCGGCGAAGGCGGGCAGCTGCCCGGCGCGAAGGTGTACCCGTGGATCGCCAAGACGCGGTTCTCCACGCCCGGCGTCGGCCTCATTTCGCCGCCGCCGCACCACGACATCTACTCCATCGAGGATCTGGCCCAGCTGATCCACGACCTCAAGAACGCCAACCCGGACGCGCGCGTCCACGTGAAGCTCGTGTCCGAGGTCGGCGTCGGCACGGTCGCCGCCGGAGTGTCCAAAGCGCACGCCGACGTGGTGCTGATCTCCGGACACGACGGCGGTACCGGCGCCTCCCCGCTGTCGTCGATCAAGCACGCCGGCGGCCCGTGGGAGCTGGGGCTGGCCGAAACGCAGCAGACGCTGCTGGCCAACCGGCTGCGCGACCGGATCGTGGTGCAGACCGACGGGCAGCTCAAGACCGGCCGCGACGTGGTGATCGCCGCGCTGCTCGGCGCCGAGGAGTTCGGCTTCGCGACCGCGCCGCTGGTGGTGTCCGGCTGCATCATGATGCGCGTGTGCCATCTGGACACCTGCCCGGTGGGCGTCGCGACGCAGAACCCGAAGCTGCGGGAGAAGTTCAGCGGCAAGGCCGAATACGTGGTGAACTTCTTCGAGTTCATCGCCCACGAGGTCCGGGAGTACCTGGCGGAGCTGGGTTTCCGGTCGATCGCCGAGGCGGTCGGGCACGCCGAGCTGCTGGACAAGCGCAAGGCGGTGGAGCACTGGAAGGCCGCGGGGCTCGACCTGTCGCCGATCTTCCACGTGCCCGAGCTGGCCCCGCGCGCCAGCAGGCACCAGGTCGTGGCCCAGGATCACGGGCTGGACAAGGCACTGGACAACACGCTGATCCAGCTCGCCGAGGGCGCATTGGCCTCCGGCGACAAGGTGCGGCTGGAACTGCCGGTGCGCAACGTCAACCGCACCGTGGGCACCATGCTCGGTTCGGAGCTGACGAAGAAGTGGGGCGGCGAAGGCCTGCCCGACGACACCATCGACGTCACCTTCACCGGCACCGCGGGCCAGTCGTTCGGCGCGTTCGTGCCGAAGGGCATCACGCTGCGGCTCTACGGCGACGGCAACGACTACGTCGGCAAGGGCCTCTCCGGCGGCCGGATCGTGGTCCGTCCGCCGAAGGACTCGCCGATCGTCGCCGAGGAGCACATCATCGCCGGCAACGTGATCGGCTACGGCGCCACCAGCGGTGAGATCTTCATCCGCGGCCAGGTCGGGGAACGCTTCTGCGTGCGCAATTCCGGCGCGCTTGCGGTCGTCGAGGGCGTGGGCGACCACGGCGGCGAATACATGACCGGCGGCCGGATCGTGGTGCTCGGCGGGATCGGGCGCAACTTCGCGGCCGGCATGTCCGGCGGCGTCGCCTACGTGCTGGACCTGCCCGCGCACCGGGTGAACCCGGAGATGGTGGACCTCGATCCACTCGACACCGAGGACACCGACTTCCTCCGCGAGACCGTGGAAAAGCATTACAACGAAACGGAATCCGCCGTCGCACGGGACCTGCTGGCGGACTGGGACGCGGCCGTCGACCGGTTCGGCAAGGTGATGCCGAAGGACTACAAGCGCGTGCTCGCCGCCCAGGTGCAGGCAGAACGCGACGGGCGAGACGTGAACGAGGCGATCATGGAGGCCGCTCATGGCTGACCCCAAGGGCTTTCTGACCACCACTCGCGAAGAGCCGAAGCGGCGTCCGGTGGATCTGCGGCTGATGGACTGGCGTGAGGTCTACGAGGACTTCGCGACCACCCGGCTGGAGAAGCAGGCGGGCCGGTGCATGGACTGCGGCATCCCGTTCTGCCACCAGGGCTGTCCGCTCGGGAACCTGATCCCGGAGTGGAACACGCTGGTGTGGCGGGAAGATTGGCGCGAGGCGAGCGAACGGCTGCACGCGACCAACAACTTCCCGGAATTCACCGGCACGCTCTGCCCGGCACCGTGCGAGACCGCGTGCGTGCTCGGCATCAACGACGATCCGGTGACCATCAAGCGGGTCGAGATCTCGATCATCGACCGGGCGTTCGCCGAGGGCTGGGTCGAACCGCAGGTGCCGCTCGTGCAGACCGGCAAGAAGGTGGCCGTGGTCGGTTCCGGGCCCTCCGGGCTGGCCGCAGCGCAGCAGCTGACCCGCGCCGGGCACAGCGTCGTGGTGTACGAGCGAGCGGACAAGATCGGCGGGCTGCTGCGCTACGGCATCCCCGAGTTCAAGATGGAAAAGTCCCGGCTGGACCGCCGGATCGAGCAGATGCGCGCGGAGGGCACGGAATTCCGCACGTCGGTGAACGTCGGGGTGGACGTGTCCACCGGGGAACTGCGCGAGAACCACGACGCGGTGGTGCTGGCGGGCGGGGCGACCGCCTGGCGTGATCTGCCGATCGACGGCCGCGAGCTGGACGGCATCCACCAGGCGATGGAGTTCCTGCCGCCGGCCAACCGGGTGGCCTCCGGCGAGCTGGACTCCTCGCCGTACTCCGCGGCCGGGCTGGACGTGGTCGTGATCGGCGGCGGTGACACCGGCGCGGACTGCGTCGGCACCTCGCACCGGCAGGGCGCGAAATCGGTGACCCAGCTGGAGATCATGCCGAAGCCGCCGGAGTCGCGTTCGGACGCGCACCCGTGGCCGACGTACCCGATGATCTACCGGGTCTCCTCCGCGCACGAGGAAGGCGGCGAGCGGCTGTACTCGGTCAACACGCAGCAGTTCCTCAGTGACGACAACGGCCGGGTGCGCGCGCTGCAGCTGGTCGAGGTGCGTAACGAGGACGGGAAGTTCGTCCCGGTCGAAGGCACCGAACGCGAACTGCCCGCCCAGCTGGTGCTGCTGGCGATGGGCTTCGTCGGCCCGCAGCGCGAAGGCCTGCTCACCGAGCTCGGCGTGGACCTCGACCAGCGCGGCAACGTCGCGCGCGGCAAGGATTTCCGCACCAGCCTGGACAACGTCTTCGTGGCCGGCGACATGGGCCGCGGCCAGTCCCTGATCGTGTGGGCGATCGCCGAGGGCCGCTCGTGCGCGGCCGGGGTGGACGCCTACCTGAGCGGCCGGGACGTGCTCCCGGCCCCGATCGCGCCGACCGACCGGCCGATCTCCTGAGCTCGGGGTGGATGCGTCACCGTCGCCGCGTCCACCCCGCCTTCCGGGCGGGTGCGACAGCGTGGTCGCACCCGCCTTCTTCTTCGTCCGGACGAGCCCGGACAGCTCACCGGTCCGCGAGCGCGGCCGTGTGCCCGAGGATGACCTCGACGCTTTCCGCGACGCTCGACGCCGCGGTGTCGATCACCAGGTGTTCCCGTTCCCACGGCTCGTAATGCCGTTCGAGCACCTGCTGCCAGGTCGGCAGTTCCAGACCGTCGATGTCGGCGGTCCGGTTCTCCACGCGGGCACGGTGCTCGTCCGGGCGGGAGCAGACGAGTTCGACTTCGAGCGTCCACTCGCCGTACCGGTCGCCGAGGTTTTTCCAGGCATCCCTGGTGATTTTCAGCGGATTGACGCATTCGGCGACCACCGGGAGACCGATCGCGAGCTGGTCGCGGGCCAGTGCGTAGCCGGCCAGGTAACCGGCGGCCCTCGGCGGTTCCGGCAGTTCACCGGAGTCGAGCAGTGCCTGCTCGATGCTGTCGATCCGCAAGTAGGCAGCACGCAGCTCGCGCGCCAGCGGGACTGCCACCGTCGACTTGCCGGTGCCGGGCAGGCCGCCGAGGAGGACCAATCCGGGCCGGGTCACCGGCCTTCCTCCGCGGAATGCCGCTCGCGCAGCACATCCAGCGCCAGCAGCCCGGCGCCCAGCCGGCCCGCCTCGTCGCCCAGTTTCGCGATGCGCAGCTCCGGCATGCGCTGGAAGGTCAGGGCCGAGCCGAGCCAGTCACGGATCGGGTCGAGGACGTACTCGGTCGCGGTGAACAGGCCGCCGCCCAGGACGATCACCTCCGGCGCCAGCAAGGTGAGCAGGGTGCGCAGGCCGTGCGCGAGTGCGTCGAGTGCTTCGGACACCACGATCTGTGCTGCCTCGTCGCCTTGGCGGGCTGCGTCGACCACCGGCTGCGCACCGTCCGCCGGGCGGCCGGTCCGTTCGGTGTAGCGGCGCGCGATCGACGACGCCGACGCGATCGCCTCCAGGCACCCGGTCGCGCCGCAGCCGCACCGGCCGGGGTGGCCCACGTCGATGTGCCCGACCTCGCCGGCCAGCCCGTGCGCCCGGTAAAGCCTGCCGTCGAGTTGCAGTGCCGCGGCGATACCGGTGCCGACCGCGACGAACGCCGCGTCCCGGCAGCCCTGGCCCGCCCCCACGCGGAACTCGGCAACCCCGCCCGCACGCACGTCGTGCCCGAAGGCCACCGGCAGGCCCAGCCTGCGTTCCAGCAGATCGCCGAACGGGACGTCCCGCCAGTCGAGGTTCGCCGAGAACCTCGCCACCCGGTCCTGCTCGTCCACGATCCCGGGGACCACGACGCCGACCGCGTCCGGCGCGGCGGTACCGGCCTCCCCGATCAGCGCGGCGACCACCGAAGCCGTCTGCTCGGCCAGTGCCGTGCCGTCCGCGCCGCGTGCGGTGCGTTCGCGGCGGGTCGCGAGAACGTTCAGGTCACCGTCGAGCAGAGCCGCCTTCACCGTCGTGCCGCCGACGTCCAGTGCCGCCACCAGTTCAGCCATGCCTGCGATTCTTCCACCTGGCGGGGTGCCCGCGTGCGGTCTCCGTGAGGGCCTACGGTGAGCGGGTGCGGAACCACCTGATCGACGTGGCCCTCGCGCTCGGAGTGACCGGGCTCCTCGTGGCCGAGGGGCTCAACGGCGTCCGGCACACGCCGTTCTGGCCGGTGGCGGTCGGCATCGTCTTCGTGGCGCTGTTGCTGCGCCGGCGTTACCCGCTGGGCACCATGCTGGTCGTGACGGCGGTCGCGGTGTTCACGCCGACCCCGCTCTTCCCGCCGTTCTTCACGCTCTACACCGTCGCCGCGCTGCGGGGTCCGAAGTGGCCGACCGCGGTCGCGGTGCTCGCCGAACTCGTCCTCATGTTCGGCTTCGCACCGCCGCACGACCTTCAGGGCTGGCGGGTCGCCGGGTTCGAGATCGTGCTGATGGTGATCGTCCCGGCGCTGGCCGGACTGTGGATGTACCAGCGGGCGGCGCTGCTCGGCGCCCTGCGGGACCGCGCGGACCAGGCCGAACGCGAGCGGGACCTGCTCGCCGACCGAGCGGTGACCGCCGAACGGCGCCGGATCGCCCGGGAAATGCACGACGTGGTCGCACACCGGGTCAGCATCGTCGCGCTGCAGGCGGGGGCGCTGTCCGTGCGAGCGCCGGACGAGGCGACCGGGCAGCTGGCCGAAGTGATCCGCGAGTCCAGTTCGGCCGCGCTGACCGAACTTCGCGACATCCTCCAGGTGCTGCGCGACGACAGCCCGGAATCGCGCGCGCTCCCGGCACCGACGCTGACCGGCGTGCGGGAGCTCACCACGGACCTCGCCGCGGCGGGCTCGCCGGTGCGTGCCGAGCTGCCCGATCCGCTGCCGGAGGTCTCGGACCAGGTCGGCCGGGCGGCGTACCGGATCGTGCAGGAGGCACTCACCAACGCCGCCAAGCACGCTCCCGGCACGCCGATCGACGTGCGGCTGGGTACCGAAGAAGAGGCACTGGTGGTGGAGGTCGCCAATCCGCTCGCCGGTTCGTCCGGGCTGCCCGGCGCCGGTTACGGCGTGATCGGCATGCGCGAACGGGTCACGCTGGCAGGCGGTTCGTTGCGGGCGGGACCGGACGGTGCGGGCAGCTACCGGGTACGGGCGGTCTTCCCGCACGCAGGGGGCGCGGAATGCTGAAAGTCCTCTTGATCGACGACGAGACCCTGGTGCGCAGCGGAATCCGGCTGATCCTGGAGTCCGATCCGGACATCGAGGTGGTCGCCGAGGCGGCCGACGGCAGCGGTGTGCTGGGCCTGGTGCGCCGGCACCGGCCGGAGGTCGTGCTCACCGACATCCAGATGCCCGGTGTCGACGGCCTCGAGGTGGTCCGCCTGGTGACCGCCGAACCGGATCCGCCCGCGGTGGTCGTGCTGACCACATTCGACCTCGAGGACTACGTGCACACCGCGCTGCGCCACGGCGCGACCGGTTTCCTGCTCAAGGACACCCCGCCGCGTGAGCTGGTGCAGGCGATGCACGTGGTCGGCGGCGGCGAGGCGATGCTGTCGCCGTCGATCACCCGGCGGCTGCTCACCCGGTTCGCCTCCGGTGAAGCGAGCACGTCCGCCCGCAGCAGGCTGGATCCCCTCACCCCGCGCGAACGTGAGGTGGCGGTGGCCGTCGGCCATGGCTCGAGCAACGCCGAGATCGCCCGCGGGCTGGGACTGAGCGAGGCCACCGTGAAAGTCCACTTGGGACGGATCATGGCCAAGACGGAGGCGGTGAACCGGACTCAGGTGGCGATTCTGGTGCACGACGCAGGACTGGCCTGACCCGTCACGGCGCGCCGGGCGGGACGAACACCTGTCCCTCCGGTGCACCGGAAGCCAGCAGGTCGAGCAGCCGCGCGGTGTCCAGTTCGGACTCCACGGCATCCGCGAGCCGCTCCAGCATCTCTTCGCGCAATGCGGCAAACCCGGGCGCCCCCGCAACCGGCGCCCAGGCGAGGCCTGCCTGCGCGGCCACCTCGGTCAGCCAAGCCCGGCGGAACCCGTCGTTCTCCAGTGCACCGTGCCAGGTCGTGCCCCAGACCGCACCGACCCGGTAACCGTCCAGAAAGGACTCTGCGGCCGCCGGCCCGGCGCTGCCGTGGTGGATTTCGTACGCGTGCACGGGGTGACCGCGCCAGTTCCCGGCCGGACGGCCGAGCACCTTTTCCCCGGTGAAGCGCACCCGAGTGGGCAGCAAACCCAGCCCCGGCACCACTCCGGCACCGGATTCGATTTCGTCCTCAATGGACTCCGCGAGCATCTGGTAGCCGCCGCAGATACCCAGTACCGGCCGTGCTGCCGCGGCTCGTGCGGTCACCGCTTCGGCCAGGCCGTTTTCGCGCAGCCAGCGCAGATCGTCCACAGTGGCCCGTGATCCGGGCAGCACCACCAGATCCGCCGCGGCAACGGTGTCCGGGTCGGCGGTGAGGTTCACCGTGACACCGGGTTCCGCGGCGAGCGCATCGACGTCCGTGGCGTTCGACGCACGCGGGAAGCCGATCACGGCGACCCGCAGCCCGCCGCCGGAGGAGGCCTCGTACCGCCAGCCGGCCGCGGCCAGTGCGTCTTCCGAGTCGATCCAGACCCGGTCCAGCCACGGCAGCACGCCGAGTACCGGACGTCCGGTGGCCTTTTCCAGCCCGGCCAAGCCCGGCCGCAGCAGGCCGACGTCCCCGCGGAACTTGTTCACCACCCAGCCCGCGACGAGCGCCTGATCCTCGGCCGAAAGCAGCGCGAGCGTGCCGAACATCGCGGCCAGCACCCCGCCGCGGTCGATGTCGCCGACCACCAGCACCGGCAGTGAAAACCGCCGCGCCAGGCCGAGGTTGACGTAATCGCCGCGACGCAGGTTGATCTCCGCCGGGCTGCCCGCGCCCTCGCAGACCACCACGTCGAACCGCTCGCGCAACCCGGCGAACGCGGCGAAGGCGATCTCGGCGAGCCCTGCCCGGCCGGTCGCGTATTCGCCGGCGTCGAGCGTGCCGAACGGCTTGCCGAGCGCAACGACGTGACTGCGCCGGTCGCTGCCCGGTTTGAGCAGCACCGGGTTCATCGCGGCTTCCGGCTCCACTCGCGCGGCGCGCGCCTGCAGCCACTGCGCACGGCCGATCTCGGCGCCGTCCGCGCACACCATGGAGTTGTTGGACATGTTCTGTGCCTTGAACGGCGCCACCCGTACCCCACGCCGCGCCAGCCACCGGCAGATCCCCGCGGTGACCAGGCTTTTGCCCGCATCCGACGTGGTGCCGGCGATCAGCAGCCCGCTCATCGCGCCACCGCCACCGCGGCCGCCACGGCGAGCGCGGCCGCGCCCACGATCCGGGACAGCCGGACCGCACGACGCAGATCCGTCGGCGCGGGCGGACGCCCGTCGCCGAGCGTGCCGCGCCGCTCCGCCTCGCCGTGGTAGGTGTTCGTGCCGCCCAGCCGGATGCCCAATGCCCCGGCGAACGCGGCCTCGACCTGCCCCGCGTTCGGGCTCGGGTGCGCCGAACCGTCTCGCCGCCAGGTGCGCCACGCGGTACCGGCCCGTCCTCCGGCCAGCGGAGCGGACGCCGCGGTGAGCAGGGCCCCCGCCCTGGCCGGCACGAGGTTCACGAGGTCGTCGGCTCGTGCCGCGAACCAGCCGAAGTTCCGGTGCCGGGGCGAGCGGTAGCCGACCATTGCGTCGAGCGTGTTCACCGCGCGATAGCCGACCAGTCCGGGAATCCCGGCCACGGCACCCCACAGCAACGGCGCGACGACGGCGTCGGATGTGTTCTCCGCGATCGATTCGGTGGCCGCGCGGCTCAGTTCGGCTGCGTCGAGTCCGGTCGCGTCCCGGGCGCAGAGGTGGCCGAGACGCTGTCGCGCAGCGGGCAGTTCGCCCGCTTCGAGCAGCCGCGCCATCTCCCGTCCCTCGCCGGCCAGCCCGCGGCCGCCGAGTACCACCCAGGTCGCCACCGCGGTGAGTGCGAACCGGGTAACCGGACGCCGCCGGGTCACCGCTTCCGCGGCCACCCCGAGCCCGGTGACCGCGCCTGCGCACACCCCGGCGTACCCAGCACCACGGATTTTCGAGTCGGCCCAGCACCGCCGTTCGAGTGCGGCGGCGACGGTGCCGAAGCCGGCGACGGGATGCCGCCGGCGAGGGTCGCCGAACCAGCTGTCGGCGGCATATCCGGTGATCAGCCCGGCCGCGGTGGCGGCTTGTCGGAGTGGCACGTGGCGCACCGTAGCGCGCGGGAGAGAATGCCGGGTATGACCAAGCTGACGCACCGGCTCGCCAGGTCTCTGGAAACCCTGGCACGGGCTGTGGCCCGGTACGGACGCGACGACGGCAAGGTGCTGGTCCTCGGCGGGGTCCGCTCGGGGAAATCGAGGCACGCGGAACGGCTCGTCGCCCACCACCCGCATCTCGTCTACGTCGCGCCGGGGCTGCCGCCCTCGGCCGACGACCCGGACTGGGCCGCCCGCGTCGAGGCGCACCGGGCCCGCCGGCCGCACCACTGGAGCACCGTGGAGACCACCGATCTCGCGCGCGTGCTGCGCACCGCGACCAGCCCGTTGCTCATCGACTGCCTCGGCACCTGGCTGTCCAGGGTGCTCGACGAGGTCGGCGCGTGGACCGGGCAGGCAGGCTGGGAGCAGCGGCTGGACGAACGGCTGGAGGACTTCCTCGCCGCATGGAACCAGGCCACCGTGCCGGTCGTGGCGGTGAGCAACGAGGTCGGCAGCGGTGTGGTGCCCGCAACGGTGTCCGGACGGCTGTTCCGTGATGTGCTGGGCGCACTGAACAACCGGGTGTCCGCCGACTGCGACCGGGTGGCGCTGATCGTCGCCGGACGGGTGCTCGACCTGCCGTGAGGAGATCGCCGTGCCGAGTTTCGCCATCCCCGTGCCCGACGCCGCCGCGCACGCGGCCGCGCTGGCACGGCTCGACGGCCTGGTCAAGCCGCTCGGCTCGCTCGGACGGCTGGAGGAGCTGGCCGCCTGGCTGAGCGCGGCGCACGGGGTGGTCCCGCCGCGTCCGCTGGACGACGTGCGGGTGGTCGTGTTCGCCGGTGACCACGGTGTTTCCGCGCAGTCGGCCTACCCGCGCGAGGTGACCGCGGCGATGGTCCGGGTGTTCCTGGCGGGCCGCAGCGGGGTGACCGTGCTCGCCGCACAGGTCGGCGCCCGGGTGCGGGTGGCCGACATCGCGGTGGACTGGGACGGCGCGGGCGTTCCGGACGAAGTCACCGCGCACAAGGTCCGCCGCGGTTCGGGCGCAATCGATGTCGAGGACGCACTGGCCCCCGGCGAAGCACGGCAGGCATTCGAAGCCGGGCGGGCGATCGCGGCCGAGGAGTCCGGCGCGGACGTGCTGGTCCCGGGAGACATGGGCATCGGCAACACCACGGTGTGCGCGGCCGTCGTGGCCTCTTCGCTGGGCCTGCCCGCGGCCGAGGTGGTGGGCACCGGCACCGGCGTGTCCGGCGAGGCGCTGGACCGCAAGACGGCGGTGGTCGCGGCGGCGCTGGACCGTGCGGCCGGCCGGAGCGCCGACCCGTTCGAGCGGCTGACCGCGGTGGGCAGCGCCTGCCTCGCGGCGACGACCGGATTCCTGGTGGAAGCAGCGACGCGCGGGATCCCGGTCCTGCTGGACGGCATCTTCTCCGCGACCGCCGCGGTGCTCGCCCGGGACCTGGCCCCGGGCGCGGAACGGTGGTGGCTGGCCGGGCACCGCTCGACCGAACCGGCGCAAGCGTTCGCGCTCAAGGCATTGGGCCTCACCCCGATCCTCGACCTGGGCCTGCGCTTGGGCGAGGGCAGCGGCGCAGTCCAGGCAGTCCCGACCCTGCGTGCAGCACAGACGATCATCGCGAACATGGGCCGGCTGGCAGACCTCGAATGACCCGGAACCGACAGCGCCCACCCGCCCGGCCAGGGCACGCCCCGGGCAGGCGCCTGACCCGCGCGCCGCGCTCCGGGCGTCCGCACCCGCAGGACCACCCACACCGACTGCGACGCACTGGCCACCCGCACGTTGCGCAACTCTCCGGCAGGCCGCGGCATCCCTTCGGGCCACAGCGTTCCAGCGGGCCATGGCATCCGTTCGAGCCGCCGCACCCCAGCCGACCGCCCCAGCACCTCACCCGGTCGCCCCAGCACCTCACCCGGTTGCCACGGCACCCCGACCGGCCGCGCGAGCGTCCTGGCCAGCTGCAGCAACACCCCCGCAGGCCGCCGCACCTCACCCGACCGCCGCAGCACCTCACCCGGTCACCACGGCACCCCGACCGGCCGCGCGAGCGTCCTGGCCAGCTGCAGCAACACCCCGGCAGGCCCCAGCACCTCACCCGGTCGCCCCAGCACCTCACCCGGTCACCACGGCACCCCGACCGGCCGCGCGAGCGTCCTGGCCAGCTGCAGCAACACCCCGGCAGGCCCCAGCACCCCGGCCGCCCGCACCTTGTGCGGTACCGCAGCTGGTCGTTGCGCTCCGGTAGGCACCGGCATCCCGGCTGTCCGCAACGCCAGCCCGACCGCTCGCCACATCGGGCCGTCGGACGGCAGCACCACACCGGCCGGTCGCCGGGGCAGCATCCCGCCCGGCCTCACCAATCGCCACCCCGGCCCGGCTGGCCTCCGTATTGCGCCGGCCGGCCCTCCCAGCGCCGCCTCGGACGACCGCACCGCCACGCCGGCCGGTCGCGGTTGGATCGCCGGTTCCGTACGGTGCGGTCGGGTGGTCGGCGGTGAACCGCCTCGGTGGAGGACGTGCGCGGGGTCTGGTCGACGGGCTTCGGCTCGGGGTCGGGACGCTCACTGCGGTGCCGGTTCCGGCGCCGCGGCGGATCGATCGTGGGGTTGCGGCAGTGGCGATGGTGCTCGGGCCGGTCGCGGTGGTCCCGCTCGCGGCGGCGGCGGGACTCGTCGTGGTCGGCGGTGCCGCGGTGGGACTGCCCGCGCTCGCGGTGGCCGCGCTGACGCTCGGGGTGGTCGCCCTCGGCAGTCGTGGGCTGCATCTCGACGGGCTCGCCGACACCGCCGACGGACTCGGCGCCTCCTACGACCGCGCGAAAGCCCTCGACGTGATGCGCCGCGGCGATTCCGGTCCGACCGGCGTCGCCACGCTCGTGTTCGTGCTGCTGGTACAGGTCGGTGCGCTGGCGGGGGCGATCTCCGCCGGACACGGTGCGGCCGCCGCAGTGGCCGGTGTGCTGGCCGGGCGCTGCACGCTGTCACTGGCCTGCGCACGAGGGGTCCCCTCGGCCCGTGACGAGGGCCTCGGCGCGACGGTGGCCGGTTCCGTCCCGATCCCTGCCACCGTGGTGGTCGCCGCGGTGGCAGCCGCGCTCACCACACTCGCGCCCGGGATCGCCTGGTGGCGAGGACCGCTCGCCATCGCACTGGGCTACCTCGTGGTCGCGCTCCTGCTGATCCGCTGCACCCGCCGGCTCGGCGGAATCACCGGCGACGTCCTCGGCGCAGGCGTCGAAACAGCAACCGCGACCGTGCTCCTCACGCTCGCTCCCTGACCCGCCGCGGCACTTCTCACCCCTTGACCCGCCGCAGGGCGGTCAGGAATCCGTCCGTCACCGCAGGGGCCCGCACCGCCAGTCGCAGGTGGTCCGGGCCCAGTCCGGGAAACGTGTCGCCTCGGCGCACGGCGTAGCCCGCCTCCCGCAGCCGGACCCGCAGCCGGGCCGCTCCGGGGGTCTGCACCAGCACGAACGGGCCGCGCGGCTTGCCCAGTACGGTGATCCCGCACGCGGCGAGGCCGGACACCAGGTGCTCCCGGTCGGTTTCCGCGACGATGGCCTGTTTCGCCGCCTCTTCCAGCGCCTCCGGACGGCAGCACGCCGCGGTCGCGACCGCGGCCAAAGTGGACACCGACCACGGCGGCTGCACGCGACGCAACCGGTCGAGCAGCTCCGCCGGGCCGAGCACGTATCCGGCCCGCAGCCCGGCCAGCCCCCACGTCTTGGTCAGGCTCCGCAGCACCACCACTCCGGACAATCGTTGACCCGCAAGGCTTTCCACCTCACCGGGCACCGCGTCGAGGAAGGCCTCGTCCACCACCAGCACCCGCCCCGGCCGGGCGAGCGAACCCAGCACGGCCGCCGGATGCAGCACGGACGTCGGGTTCGTCGGGTTGCCCACGAACACCAGATCCGCGGACTCCGGAACCAACGTGGTGTCCAGCCGGTAACCGTCCGAAGAGGACAGCACGACCCGGGTCACCGCGTGTCCGGCCGCACGCAACGCCGCCTCAGGCTCGGTGAACTGCGGATGCACCACCACCGCCTGCCGTGGCCGCAACGCCGAAGCCAGCAAGGTGAACGCCTCCGCCGCGCCGGCGGTCACCAGCACCTCGTCCACCGGACGGCCGTGCCGTGCCGCCACTGCGCGCTGCGCCGTGGACGGGTCGGGGTATGCGGCCAGATCGTCCAAAGCGGACGCCAGCTCCTGCCGAAGCCACTCCGGGGGCCGGGCGAGCCGCACGTTCACCGCGAGGTCCACCAGCCCCGGACCGACTTCGCGGTCCCCGTGGTGCGCCAGGTCGTAATCAGCCACCGGCGGCGAATTCCCTTACGTGCGTGGCGAACCGCTCGGCCAGCGCGGGATATCCGGCCCAGTGCACGTGCAGGTAGGAGGCGTGCACCGAGGCGGCGGCGAATCCGTCGACGGTCCGGTCCCAGCCCCATGCCGCGGACGGGCCTGCCGCCGGGGACACCTCGGTACGGTGGAACTCGTGGCCGTGCACTCGCTGCCCGGCAGTCGCGAGCACGTTGTCCGCCAGCGAAACGGCGCTCCGGTAGCCGAGTTTGCCCCGCGCGGTCATGGTCGCGGTCGCGTCGAGCGCGCCGACCATCGGCTGCCCGTCCAGCTCCCGGCAGAGGTAGAGCAGCCCCGCGCATTCCGCGCTCACCGGCATTCCCCGGTCGATCGCCTCGGCCACCGCGGTGCGCAGCGGCACGTTCGCAGACAGCTCGGCGGCATGCACTTCCGGGAAGCCGCCGCCGAAGTACAGTCCGGCGCAGCCCTCCGGCAGCTCCTTGTCCCGCAACGGGTCCACCTCGACCACGTCCGCTCCGTACGCGGCCAGCAGTTCGATGTTCTCGGTGTAGCGGAACGTGAACGCCGGCCCCGCCGCCGCGGCCACCACCGCGCGCGGGCCGTCGTGTCCGGACGGCGGTGTCCACTCCGGACCGGACAACGCCGGCGCAGTGCGGGCGATCCGCACCACTTCCGCCAGGTCCACCCCACCGGCGACCCACGAGGCCAGCTCCGGCAACACCTGCCGCGAGTCCGCAGCACGCTCGGCGGCCGGGACGAGCCCGAGATGACGGCTCGGCGCGTGCACGTTTTCGTTGCGCCGCAACGCACCCACCAGCGGCACCCCGGTGGCCTCCAGCGCGGCGGCGATCTCGTCCTCGTGCCGTTGCGAACCGAGTTTGTTGAGAATCACCCCGGCCAGCCGCACACGGGTGTCGTACTGCGCGAAGCCCAGCACCGTGGCCGCGACACTGCGCGAGGCGGCCGAAGCGTCGACCACCAGGAGCACCGGCGCGTCGAGCAGCCGGGCGACGTGGGCGGTGGAGGCGTACCCCTCGGTGCCGAGCGCACCGTCGAACAGGCCCATGACGCCCTCGATCACCGCGATGTCCGCACCGGCGGAACCGTGCCGCAGCAACGGGATGAGCGTGTCCTCGCCCTGCAGGAACGGGTCCAGGTTGCGGGCAGGCCGTCCGGTGGCCAGTGCGTGGTAGCCGGGGTCGATGAAGTCCGGCCCCACCTTGTGCCCGGACACCGCGTGCCCGGCCGCGCGCAGGGCGGCCATCAGCCCGGCCGCGACGGTGGTCTTGCCGTGCCCGGAGCCGGGCGCGGCGACCACCACCCTGGCTACCACTCGATCCCCCGCTGGCCCTTCTGCCCGGCGTCCATCGGATGCTTGACCTTGGTCATCTCGGTGACCAGGTCGGCGGCCTCGATCAGCTCCGGCGGGGCGTAGCGGCCGGTGATCACCACGTGCTGGTGCCCCGGCCGGGAGACCAGAGCGGACACCACGTCGGCCGGTTCGAGCCAGCCCCATTTGAACAGGTAGCTGAACTCGTCCAGCACGTAGAAGTCGTGGGTTTCGGCGGCCAGCCGGCGCTTGATCTCCGCCCAGCCCTCCCGGGCACCGGCCGCGTGGTCTTCCTCGCTGCCCGGTTTGCGCGCCCAGCTCCAGCCTTCGCCCATCTTGTGCCATTCGACCGGGCCGCCCTGTCCGGTGTCCTCGTGCAGCTTGCCCAGCGCGCGGAACGCAGCCTCCTCGCCCACCCGCCACTTCGCCGACTTCACGAACTGGAACACGCCGATCGACCAGCCCTGGTTCCACGCCCGCAAGGCCATTCCGAACGCCGCGGTGGACTTGCCCTTCATTTCCCCGGTGTGCACCGCAAGCAGCGGCCGGTTCCGGCGCTGCCGGGTGGTGAGCCCGTCCTGCGGCACGACCTCGGGTTTCCCTTGTGGCATCAGGCAGCCCTCCCGGTCCGCTCGCGGACCGCCGAGGCCAGTGACTCGGCGGCGACATCGGCCAGCGGCACGTGTTCGGCACCGAGCTGCCCGGCCAGTTCCGCGGCCAGCCCCAGCCGCATCCGGCCGGTCTCGCAGTCCATCACGACCGTCGTCACGCCTGCCAGCAGTCCGGCGGCGGCGTGCGCCCGTGCCACCGCGTCGGTGCCGCTCGTCGCCCGGCCGTCGGTCACGAGCACCAGCAGCGGCCGCCGCCGCGGATCCCGGACGGCCTCCACCCGCAGTACGCGCACGACCTCCAGCAGCCCCTCGGCGAGCGGGGTGCGCCCGCCCGTGGGCAGCCCGTCCAGCCGGGCCGCGGCGGCCTCGACACTGATCGTCGGCGGGAGCGCCAGCTCGGCCGAATCACCACGGAAGGTGACCAGACCGACCTTGTCCCGCCGCTGGTAAGCGTCGAGCAGCAGCGAAAGCACCGCCGTTTTCACCGCACGCATCCGCGCTCGCGCACCCATCGAGCCGGAGGCGTCCACGCAGAACAGCACCAGATTGCCTTCACGGCCTTCGCGCAGCGCGAACCGCAGATCCCCCGGCCGCACTTCGAGCCCGGTTCCGCTGCGGCCGCGGGCCTGCTGGTGCGGCGCCGCGGCGCGAATGGTCGCGACCAGGTGCGGGCGGCCTTCGCGCACCCCGGGTGGCTGCACGCCGATCGTCCGGCCGGTGTCGGTGATCGCCCGCGACCGGCGGCCGCGCTCCCCCTCGCCGGTACCGTGCACCCGGAACACCCTGGCACGGAAGGTATCTCCGGCACCGACGGTCTTCTCCGGTGCCGATTTCTGCGACGCCGAGCCGTTGCCCTCCCCGGACTGCGGGGACGGGGCACCGCTTCCGGGCGGAGGCGGGCTGCCACCGGGACCGTCGTCGTCCGGCGCCGGGCCGCCGTCGTCGTCGGGGCCGGGTCCGCTGTCGTCGGGACCGGGGTCACTGTCGCCCGGGCCGGGACCGTCGTCGTCCGGGCCGTCCGGGCCGTCCGGCGGCTGGGCGTTCTCCAGTGCCTGGTCGAGCTGTTCTTCGGAGATTCCCGGCGCGTCGAACGGGTTCCGCCTGCGCCGGTGCGGCAGCGCGAGCCGCGCGGCGACGCGGATGTCGTCGGTGGTGACCTCGTCGCGTCCGGCCCACGCGGCGTGCGCGACCGCGGTCCGCGCCGTGACGATGTCCGCGCGCATCCCGTCGACCTCGAACGAGGCACACACCTCGGCGATCTGCCGCAACGCCTCGTCCGGCAGCTTCACCGCGGGCAAAAGCCGTTGCGCCGCTTCGATTTCCGCCGCGAGTTCGGCATCGGCCCCGGCATAGGCGGCGGCGAAGCCGTCCGGATCCGCCTCGTAGGCCAGCCGCCGCCGGACGACCTCCACGCGCTGGTCCGGGTCCCGGCTGGAGGCGACCTCCACGGTGAGCCCGAACCGGTCGAGCAGCTGCGGGCGCAGCTCACCCTCCTCCGGGTTCATCGTGCCGATCAGCACGAACCGCGCGGCGTGCGAGACCGAGACGCCTTCGCGCTCCACGGTCGCCCTGCCCATCGCGGCCGCGTCCAGCAGGGTGTCCACGAGGTGGTCGTGCAGCAGGTTGACTTCGTCCACGTACAGCAGGCCGCGGTGCGCGGCAGCGAGCAGGCCGGGCTGGTAGTCGGTGACGCCCTCGGACAGCGCTTTCTCCAGGTTCAGCGAGCCGACGACCCGGTCCTCGGCCGCACCGACGGGCAGCTCGACCAGCCGGGCCGGGCGCCGGTGCGCTGGCGCGCCCGGCGCGTGCGGTCCGTCCGGGCACTGCGGGTCGGGCGTGGCCGGGTCACACGAGAAGCGGCAGCCGTCCACCACGTCGGCCCCGGGCAGCAGACCGGCCAGCGCCCGCACCATGGTCGACTTCGCGGTGCCCTTCTCGCCCCGCACCAGCACTCCGCCCACAGCGGGGGAAATCGAGGACAGCACGAGCGCCAGGCGCAGGTCCGGCATCCCGACGACGGCGGTGAACGGATAGGGCTTCAAGAGCACTCCCTCGTGGTCGGCGTCCGGCCGATCATCGCACAGGAAACACGTCGTCTAGCGTGGGCGGACGTGCGCGAAAAATCACGCAGCCTGACCGTGGTCGGCATCGGGGCGGACGGCTGGTCCGGGCTGTCCGCGAGGGCCCGCGAAGCGGTGCTGTACGCCGACGTCGTGCTCGGCGCGGCGCGTCAGCTCGCGTACCTGCCCGCGGAGGTGCGTACGCGGCCGTGGCCCAGCCCGTTGCTGCCCGCGCTCGACGGCGTGCTCGGCGAATACGACGGTCGCCGAATCTGTGTACTCGCCAGCGGTGACCCCCTGCTGTCCGGCATCGCCACCACACTGCGCGAGCGTGGGCACGAGATCGAGGTACTGCCTGCGTTGTCCTCGGCCACGCTGGCTCGCGCACGGCTCGGCTGGTCCTTCGAGGAAACCGAGGTCGTCACGGTGGTCGGCCGCGCGGTGCACAGGGTCACGCGGGCGCTCGCGCCCCACCGCAAGGTGCTCGTACTCGGCGGCAGCGTGACCGAGCTTCGGGACCTGCTCACCGTACGTGGCTACGCTCAGTCGACGTTGACC
The DNA here is from genome assembly GCF_039536925.1 of Amycolatopsis ultiminotia. Lineage (NCBI taxonomy): Bacteria > Bacillati > Actinomycetota > Actinomycetes > Pseudonocardiales > Pseudonocardiaceae > Amycolatopsis > Amycolatopsis ultiminotia. The sequence continues at coordinate 109,361 of NZ_BAAAZN010000007.1, forward strand.
ACACTGGAAAACCTCGGCGCCGAAGACGAGCGGATCGCCGACGGCTGGACGCACGAGCCCGGTCCGCTGACGGTGTTCGCCCTGATCTGCCGCGGTCCCCGGCTGCCCCTCACCGGACTGCCCGACGACGCGTACGAGCACGACGGTCAGCTCACCAAACGTGACCTTCGTGTCTCCGCACTCGCCAGGCTCGCTCCTGCGCCCGGGGAACTGCTGTGGGACGTCGGTGCCGGCGCGGGCAGCGTCGGCATCGAGTGGTCCCGCGTACACCCGCTGAACCGGGCCGTCGCGATCGAGCGTGCTTCCTCCCGGGCAGAACGGATCGCGCGCAACGCGGACGCCCTCGGAGTCCCGGAGCTGCAGGTGGTCACCGGCGCTGCACCCGAGGTGCTGGCTGGGCTTCCGCAGCCGGACGCGGTGTTCCTCGGCGGTGGACTGTCCGTGCCCGGCGTGCTCGACGCGTGTCTCAGCACCGGCGCGCGCATCGTCGCCCACGGCGTCACGATGGAGGCAGAGCAGGCCCTCGCGGCCGCGTACGCACAGCACGGCGGCGAGCTGCAACGAATCAGCGTCGAGCACGCGAATCCGCTCGGCGGGTTCACTGGCTGGACCCCGTCGCGCACTGTGACCCAATGGAGCAGGGAATGACTGTCTACTTCATCGGCGCCGGGCCCGGTGCAGCGGACCTGATCACTGTTCGCGGCCGGGATCTGCTTGAGCGCTGCGGCGTCTGCCTGTACCCGGGGAGCATGACGCCCACCGATCTGCTCACGTACTGCGCGCCGGAGGCCGAACGCGTCGACACGGCGAACCTGAGCCTCGACGAAATAGCCGCGAAGCTGGTGTCGGCGCACCGAGACGGCCATGACGTCGCACGGTTGTGTTCCGGCGACCCGTCCCTCTACAGCGCGGTCGCCGAACAGGCTCGCCGGCTCGAAACCGCAGGCGTGCCGTACGAGATGGTGCCGGGCGTGCCCGCGTTCGCCGCTTCCGCCGCGGTGCTCGGCCGGGAGCTGACCGTGCCGGGGATCGGGCAAAGCCTGGTGATCACCCGCGCGCAGGCCCGTTCCACCACCATGCCGGCGGGCGAAACCCTGGCGAACTTCGCCCGCAGCGGTGCCACACTCGCAGTGCATCTGGCGATCAACCACATCGAACGCGTCACCGCGGAACTCGCCTCCCACTACGGCGAGGACTGCCCCGCCGCCGTAGTGGCGCTGGCCAGCCAGCCCGGGGAGACCGTGGTGCGCGGCACGCTCGCCGACCTCGCCGGACAGGCGCGGGCGGCCGGAATGACCCGCGCCGCCACGATTTTCGTCGGCCGGGTGCTCGCCGCGGCCGGATTTCCGGACAGTTTCCTGTATTCGGGCGCCCGTGACCGCGCGAGCCAACCGGAGTCACTGTGACGAACCTGCGCTGGGGCCTGCTGGCCGCCGGGACGATCGCCGCCGAGTTCGCCAAGGGCGTCGAGCGAAGCCGCCATGGTGTGCTCACTGCGGTCGCCGCGCGCACAGCCGAGCGCGCGCGGGATTTCGCAACCCGCTTCGACCTCCCGAAAGCCTATGACAGCTACGAAAACCTGCTCGCCGATCCGGAAGTCGACGCGATCTACATCGCCACTCCGCATGCGCTGCACGCCGAATGGGCCATCCGCGCCGCCGAGGCCGGAAAGCACGTGCTGTGCGAGAAACCGCTCACGGTGAACGCGGCCGAGGCGGAAAAGGTGATCGATGCCGCGCGCCGCAACGACGTCTTCCTCATGGAAGCGTTCATGTACCGGCTGCACCCGCAGACGCGGCGGCTGGTCGAACTGATCGAATCCGGTGCGATCGGCGAAGTCCGCGCCGTGGACGTCACGTTCAGCTTCGACTCCGGCGCGAACGACGCAGCACGGCTGGCCGATCCGGCGCTCGGCGGTGGCGGGATCCTCGACGTCGGCTGCTACTGCACGTCGCTGGCCCGGCTGGTCGCGCAGGCCGCCACCGGCACCGCGGCGGCCGAGCCGACGAGCGTGACCGGGATGGCCCGGCTGACCGGCCGTGGCGTGGACGAGTTCGCGATGGGCCTGCTGCGGCTGCCCGGCGGGATCATCGCGCAGCTGTCCTGCGGCTACCGGCTCAGCCAGGACGACCACATCCGCGTCTACGGCACGACCGGCCGCCTCTCCGTGCCGAAACCCGCGTGGACCCACGAAATGCGCCCGCCCGGCGTGTCCACCATCGTGCTGACGCCCGAGACCGGCGAGTCCGAGGTGATCGAGATCGAGGCCACCGAAGACGTGTTCGCCCGCGAGGCCGACCACGTCGCCCGGCACGTGGCCGACCGGCAGGCACCGGAACTGACCTGGGCCGAGACGATCGCGAACATGCGCACGCTCGACCGCTGGCGGGCGGCTGTCGGGTACGGCGGATGACCGTCCTCGTCCTGGGTGGCACCGCCGAGGCCCGCGCGCTCGCCGCGCAACTGCACGAGCACGGCGCCGCGGTGGTCTCCTCGCTCGCCGGCCGCGTCGCACAGCCACGGCTGCCCGTCGGCGACGTGCGCGTGGGTGGCTTCGGCGGCGTCGAAGGCCTTACCGCGTGGCTGCGGGAGCACGAGGTGCGCGCGATCGTGGACGCCACCCATCCGTTCGCCGAACGCATTGCCACCAACGCTTTCCACGCAGCCCACGCGGCGGACGTGCCGTTGCTGCGGCTCGCCCGGCCCGGCTGGCAGCCCGGTGCGGGCGACCGCTGGCACTGGGCCGCCGATCTCGCCGAGGCGGCCGCCGTGCTGCCCGGCCTCGGCACCCGTGCGTTCCTCACCAGCGGACGGCAGGGGCTCGCCGCGTTCGCCGGACTCGACGCGTTGTGGTTCCTGATCCGGTGCGTCGACCCGCCCGGTCCGCCACTGCCGCGGCACCACGAAGTGCTGCTCGCCCGAGGCCCGTACGAAGTGCCCGCCGAGCGCGACCTGATCACCGGCCGCGGCATCGACGTGCTGGTCACCAAAGACAGTGGCGGCACGATGACCGTCGCGAAGCTCACCGCCGCGCGGGAACTCGGCCTGCCGGTGCTCGTGGTGCGCCGTCCGCCCCGGCCGTCCACCACCGAAACCGCCGAAGTGACCGAAGCCGTGAAATGGGCACTGAACCGATGAACGAGCAGTTTTACGAAATCCTGCACCGGCGCCGCGACGTGCGTGGCGAGTTCACCGGCGAACCGGTGGCCGAGGAGGTGCTCGCGCGGGTGCTCGGCGCCGCGCACGCCGCGCCGAGCGTCGGGCTGAGCCAGCCGTGGGACTTCGTCCTGGTACGGGACGCCCGGACGCGCGAGACGTTCGCCCGGCACGTGCACGAGGAACGTGCCGTGTTCGCCGCGTCGCTGGAGGGCGAGCGGGCGGAGACGTTCTCGCGGATCAAGATCGAGGGTATCCGCGAAGCCGGGCTCGGCATCGTGGTCACCTACGACGAGCAGCGCGGTGCCCCGGCGGTACTCGGCAGGCATGCGATCGCGGACGCCGGGCTGTACTCGGTGTGCCTGGCGATCCAGAACCTCTGGCTGGCCGCGACCGCGGAAGGACTCGGCGTGGGCTGGGTGAGTTTCTACCGGGAACCGGTGCTGGCCGGGCTGCTCGGCATCCCGGACGGGATCCGGCCGGTCGCCTGGCTGTGCGTCGGCCCGGTGCGCACCCTCGCCGGTACGCCCGACCTGGAACGGCACGGCTGGCGCCGCCGGGTCCCGCTGCCCGAGGTCGTGCACCACGACCGTTTCACCCAGCGTGACCAGGGGCCGAAGTAAGCGCGAAGTCAGCACCCATTAGTTTTCCTCTGATGCGTCCGATTGCCGTACTGCTGGGGTTGCTTTCGGCGCTGTGTGCCCTGGCCTACCCGTTCCTGCCGGTCGTGCAGGACACCGCCGAGGTCGTCTGGCCGAACGCGTCCGACACCCGGTCCGTCAACGCGCCCTTGACCGGGTACTGGGCACAGGAGATGCGGGCCGATCTGCCCTGCGCCACGGTCCGTTCGCTGGACGCGCGCGCGAACGGACCGGCGCTGCTCTTCGCGACCGTCCCGGACGAACGCACCGGCCCGCGCGCGGGCAACGGCGTCGGACTGCAGCTGCGCGTGGACAACGGTGTGCTGCTGGCCTCCAGCCAGGGACAGCAGATCGCGCAGCAGCCGCTGCCGCAGGAGGGCTGCACGGTCACCCTCACCTCGGACGCGAGCCAGATGACCCTCGCCGTCGGCGGCACCACGGTCTTCCACACCACCGGCGACGTGCGGCCACGGGTGGTCGGCATCTATTCGTCGATCAGCTCCGCGCGGGACCCGATCGACGGACTGCACGTTTCGGTCACCCCGGACACCCGCTACCAGACCTCGCCGACCGCGCTGAAGCTCACCATCGGGATCCTCGCCGCGCTGTCGTTCCTCGGCTGCCTGATCGCGGTGTGGCGGATGGACGCCGGCTTCGCCCGGCGCGCACCCCGCTGGGCACCGGTCGGCTGGTGGCGGCTGACCGGCCGCGACGCGGCGGTGATCGTCGCGCTCGGCGCATGGGTGTTCATCGGTCCGGTGACCTCCGACGACGGCTACATCCTGACCATGGCCAGAGTCACCGAGCACACCGGCTTCCTGACGAACTACCACCGCTGGTTCGGTGTCGCGGAGGCCCCGTTCGGCTGGTTCTACCACCTGTACGAGCTGATGACCCACGTCAGCACGGCGCCGCCGTGGATCCGGCTGCCCTCCTACCTGCTCGGCGTGATCAGCTGGCTGCTGATCAGCCGCGAGGTGATGCCCCGGCTGGGCACCCAGGTACGCGGCAGCCGCGCGGCGGGCTGGGCGGCGGCCGCAGTGTTCCTGGTGTGGTGGATGCCCTACAACAACGGCGTCCGGCCGGAACCGGTGGCTGCGCTCGGCTCGCTGCTGGCGATCTGCGCGGTGGAACGCGCACTGGTCACCCGGCGGCTGCTGCCGTTGTGCCTCGGGCTCACCGCCGCCGCGTTCACGCTCGCCGCGACCCCGACCGGGCTGATCGCGGTGGCCCCGTTCCTCGTCGCCGCCCGGCCGTTGCTCAAACTGGTCCGCCAGCGCTCCGGTGACGGCTGGCTGCCGATGCTGGCGCCGATCGTCGCGTCCGGGCTGCTCGTGCTCGTGGTGGTGTTCGCCGACCAGACGTTCGCGACCGTCACCGAGGCCACCCGCATCCGCACCGCGGTGGGCCCGAACCTGTCCTGGTTCCAGGAACTGGTGCGGTACCAGCTGCTGTTCGCGAACCTGCCGGACGGCTCGGCACCGCGGCGGTTCCCGGTGCTGCTGGTGCTGCTGTGCACGGTCACCTGCCTGGTCGTGCTGCTGCGCCGTGGCCGCATCCCCGGCGCCGCGCTCGGCCCGAGCCGACGGCTGATCGGCACCACCGCGCTGTTCTTCCTGCTGCTCGCGCTCACGCCGACGAAGTGGACACACCACTTCGGTGCGTTCGCCGCGGTCGGCGCCTCGATGGCCGCACTCACCGCACTGGCCACCAGTTCCACCGTGCTGCGCTCGAACCGCAATCGCGCGGCGTTCCTCGCCGTGCTGCTGGTGGTCGGCGCACTGGCCGCGACCGGACCGAACACCTACTGGTTCGTTTCCCGCCTCGGCGTGCCGTGGAGTGGTTCGGCGCCCTCGATCGCCGGGGTGCCGCTGTCCACCATCCTGCTCGGTGCCGCTGCGGTCGCCGGGATCTACGCGTTCGTGGAGAACATCCGCGCGCACCGGCCGGGTGCACCCACCGGTGCGCCGGAGGGCGGGAGCCGGTCGCTGCGGCTGGGTTCGCTCTCGCTCGTGGTGGTCTGCGGTCTCGTCGCGGCGGGCGAGATCTACACGATGGCGGCCGCGATCTACACCCAGCGGGACAGCTACAGCCTCGGCGCGGCGAACTTCCGGCACCTGCTCGGCAACAGCTGCAACCTCTCCGACCACGTGATGGTGGAGAACGACGCGGCCAAGAGCGTGCTGCACCCGCAGGCCGAACAGCGCACCGTCGCACCGGAGGAGGTGAACCCCTCGCCGCTGCCCGATCCGAACCGGGACAACGGACGGGTCCAGCTGGGGTTCCACACCAGCCCGGTCGACGAGGACGATCCGCTGGCCGAGCCCCCGCACGGCTTCACGCAGAAAGAAGTGCCGATGTGGAGCAGCTACCTGGACCCGCAGACGCGGGCGGGGCGGCTGCGCGGCGACTGGTACGCGCTGGACAAGAAGCCCGCGGACGGCCAGATCGTGGTCGCCACCGCGGGCCAGCCGCGCGGGCCCTCGTCGGTGAGCCTCGACTACGGCGTGCGCACCCCGGAAGGGGTGAAGGTGCTGCGCAGCCAGTTCGTGCTGCCGCCGGGCGCGGGCACCGGAGCGTGGACCGACACCCGGATCAACCTGCGCGACCTGCCCCCGCAGACCACCTCGGTGCGGATCAACATGGTGGACAACGACCTCACCGAGGACGGCTGGATCGCCGCGTCCGCACCGCGCGTGCCGACCTTCACCACGCTCACCGACAAGCTCGCCGGCAAATCGGTGTACATCGACTGGCCCGCGTCGTTCGTCTACCCCTGTGCGAACCCGGTGCCCTCCCGCGACGGCATCTCCGAGGTGCCGGACTACCGGATCACCTCCGGCGGGCTCGCCGACGAGGCGGACTGGGCCTCCAGCACCAACGGCGGGCCGAACGGCTGGCTCGAAGAGCTCGCGGACGAACCGGAGGTGCCCAGTTTCCTGCTCGGCCAGCCGAGCCAGTCGTGGGGTCAGCTGAAACAGGTCGAACCGTTCAGCACCGGCGTCGCGCCCACCGTGGTGCACGGCGAGAAGACCGTGTGGGGCTGGTGGTCACCGGGCCCCGGGCCGTCCCAGCCCAACGGCAAGGACCCCACCCGCTGAGTGCTCACGCTGCCTCGGTCGGCTCCGGGGGACGGACCTGGCCGTGCTGCGGTGGGTCGGTCAGGCCACGGGCGGCGAGGCTGGCGATGACCGGCAGCACCGTGAGCGACAGCAGTGCCCACTGCAAGGAGGTCGCGTTCGCGATCGCGCCGACCGCGGGCGCGGCGATGCCACCGACGCTGACCGCGAGGCCGAGCGTGACCCCGCTCGCGGTGCCGAGCCGGTTCGGCAGGTAGTCCTGGCCGAGCGTGACGTGCAGGGAGAACGGCACGTACAGGGTCAGCGCGGCGATCGCGACCATCGGGAACACCGCGTAGCCCGGCACCAGCGCGACGGCGGCGACCGCGGGCACCGAAAGCGCGTAGGCGGTGCGCACAGTGCGGATCCGGCCCCACCGCCCGGCCAGCACGCCACCGAGCAGGGTGCCCAGCGCGCCGACCCCGAACAACACCACCAGCGCCACCTCACCGGCGGTCCTGCTGCCGACCCGCTGGGTCACCCAGAGGGCGAGGAACGTGTTCAGTCCGAACGTGACGATCGAACGGCCGATGACCACGACGGTGAGCAGCCCGAACCGGCGCCAGTCGTCCCGCCCCGCGGACGCGGTGTGCTGAGCGGCCGACCGCGGGCCGCTTAGCCGTCGCAGCAGCATGGCCGTGCCGAGTCCGGCGGCGACCGCCGGGAGCACCAGGAACGGGCTCGCGCCGAGCCCGCCTGCCTGCAGGACCGGGGTGACCAGCACCGGGCCGAGCGCGAACCCGACGTTGCCGCCGAGGGAGAACCAGCTCATCCCGACGTGCCCGGCGCCAGCGACCCGGCGGGCGATGCGGGCCGATTCCGGGTGGTAGGCGGCAACCCCGAGGCCGGACAGGCAGATCGCGAGCCAGGTGGCCGCGTAGGAACTGCCCAGTCCGGACAGGCCGATACCGGCACCGGCCACGGTCATGCCGAGCGGGACCAGCCACGGCATCGGCCGCCGGTCGGTCAGCACGCCGAACAGCGGCTGCACCACCGAGGACAGCAGGGTCGCGGCGAGCGTGATACCGGACGCGGCGAGATAACCGTAGTGCCGCTCGGCGACGAGGAACGGGACGATGGCCGGGACAGCGCCCTGGTAGAGATCGTCGACCGCGTGCCCGACGGCCAGCAGCACCATCGGCCACCGGGACACGCCGGCGGGCGCCGGGGAATCGGTGGTTGTCGTCATGCCGCCATCGTCGGACCGGCCGAGGGCTTACCGATTCCGCTATTGTGCCAATTTGTGTCGGATTCTCGCCATCTCCCGGAAGCACCCACTGACATCCGGGACCTGACCGCCACCGCGAGCGTCCACGCGCACTGGCACGACGAGAACCAGGTCGTCTACGCCAGCAGCGGCGTGCTCGCCGTGCACACGGCCAGGTCGCGGTGGATCACCCCGGCGCACCGGGCGTTGTGGATTCCCGCGGGCACCGTGCATTCGCACCGCGCCTACGGCGTGACCCGTTTGCACCTGTTCGGCTTCTCTCAGGAGACCAGCCCGTTGCAGCTGTCCGAACCGACCGCGATCGCGGTCACTCCCCTGTTGCGGGAACTGCTGATCGCCTACACCGCACTCGGCCGGGACCGCGGGACGCCCGCCGGACGGCGAATGCGGGCCGTGTTGTTCGACCAGCTCGCCACTGCCCCGGAGCGGCCGGTACAGGTGCCCGCCGCGCGGGACCCGCGGCTGGCCGCGCTCTGCCGTCTGCTGGAGCAGGACCCGTCGGATTCCCGCAGCCTCGAAGCGCTGGGCCGCGAGGTCGGCGTGAGCGGCCGGACCCTGACCCGGCTGTTCCGGCACGACACCGGGATGACGTTCCCGCAATGGCGCACGCAACTGCGGCTGTACCACGCACTGCGCCTGCTCGCCGAAGACCGGCCCGTGACGTCAGTGGCGCAGCTGTGCGGATTCGCCACCGCCAGCGCGTTCATCGACGTCTTCCGCCGCTGCCTCGGGCACACCCCCGGCTCGTTCCTCCACAGTGGACCTTCCTGAGCCGGCCCGGATCCGGAGCCGGAACACCACCTCGCCGAAGCCGAACGGCTGCTCTGCGCGCGAAGAACGGCTCAGGAATAGCTGCGCGGCGTCCACACCACCGAAGCGCCGTCCGGACCCGTTTCGGCCACCGTCTTCGACGAACCGACGATCAGCAGGCACCGCATGTCCACAGTAGCGGGATCAAGCCCGCCGAGCGTGGTCACCCGGACGTCCTCCTCCGGTCCGCCCACGTCCCTTGCCACCACCACCGGCGTCTCCGCCGGACGGTGCCGCAGCAGGACTTCGCGGGCCGAAGCCAGTTGGGTGACCCGCGTGCGGGACGCCGGGTTGTACAGCGCCACCACGAGGTCCGCCGCGCCGACCGCGTCCAGCCGGCGTTCGATGATCTCCCACGGCTTGAGCCGGTCCGAAAGGGACAGTACGCAATAGTCGTGCCCCAGCGGTGCGCCGACCCTGGACGCCGCAGCCTGCGCCGCGGTCACCCCCGGCACGACCCGGACCCGCACGCCCGTGCCGCGGCCGGCGGAGACCTGCTCCAGCACCGCCGAAGCCATCGCGAACACCCCCGGATCCCCCGAGGACACCACGGCCACCCTGGCACCGGAGGTGGCGAGCTGCAGTGCCGCCACCGCACGGTCGGCCTCCACCCGGTTGCCCGACGCGTGCCGCTGCTGCCCGGCCCGCTGCGGAACCCGTGCCAGGTAGGGCCCGTAGCCCACGATGTGGTCCGCCGCGGCCAGTTCCGCGGAAGCCTCCGGGGTCAGCCATTCCGGTCCGGCGGGCCCGAGCCCGACCACCACGACCTCGCCGCCTTCGGCTGCCGGCCGCGCTTCGGCCGCCGGCGCACCGTCCACTCGAGACTGATAAGCGGGACTGGGCAGCAGTGCCAGCGAAAAGTACGGCACGGCCGCAGGATCGACGTCGGCGAGCGGTTCGATCCGCTGCCGTCCCCAGGTCGCCCGCTCGACGTACCAGGCGTCGTCCAGCTTTCCCGCTTCGGCAAGGGCTTCGCGGACCGAACCGAACGTACGGCCCAGTTTCAGCACCGCCGCGGCGTCCGTGTCGGCCAGCCGGCGCGCCAGCTCGGGCGCGGGCAACGTGCCGGGCAGCACGGTGAGCACTTCGTCCCGCTGCACCAGCGGCCGCCCCAGTACCGACGACGCGGCGCTCACCGACGTCACGCCGGGCACCACCTCCGCCTGGTACCGGCCGGCCAGCCGTTCGTGCATGTACATGTAGGAGCCGTAGAAGAACGGGTCGCCCTCGCACAGCAGCACCACGTCCCGTCCGGCATCCAGGTGCTCGGCGAGTTTCTTCGCGCTCAGCTCGTAGAAGTCGGCGATCGCGCCCTCGTAGCCGCCGGGGTGGTCGGTGGTCTCCGTGGTCACCGGGTAGACCAGCCGCTCCTCCAGCTGTCCTTCGCGCAGGTACGGCTCGGCCACCGACCGCGCGATGCTGCGGCCGTGCCGGGCGCAGTGGTAGGCCACGACGTCCGCCTCGCCGATCAGCCTGGCCGCCTTCACCGTCATCAGTTCCGGATCGCCGGGACCGAGCCCGACGCCGTAGAGCCGCCCGCTCATTCGGCCGGGCTCGCGATCGCGTTCACCGCGCCCACCGCCAGCGCACTTCCACCGCGACGGCCGTGCACCACCAGATACGGCGCAGGCGCCCGTTTCACCAGCTCCACTTTGGACTCCGCGGCGCCGACGAAGCCCACCGGCACCCCGATGATCGCGGCAGGCGCGCCGACGCCTTCGGCAAGCAGTTCCAGCAACCGGAACAACGCGGTCGGCGCGTTGCCGATCGCCACCACCGACCCGGGCAGCCGGTCCCGCCACAGTTCGAGCGCGGCCGCCGAACGCGTGGTACCGGCCCGCTCGGCCAGCCCCGGCACCGCCGGATCGTCCACAGTGCACACGACCTCGTTCGCCGCAGGCAGCCGCTTGCGGGTGATCCCGCTGGCGACCATCTTGGCATCGCACAGGATCGGCGCCCCCGCGCGCAGCGCGGCCCGGCCCGCCTCGACCACGTCGAGCGAGTACCGCAGATCCTCGACCAGGTCGACCATGCCGCAGGAGTGGATCATCCGGACCGCGACGCCGGCCACGTCGCCGGGCAGGATCGCCAGGTCGGCCTCCTCACGGATGGTGGCGAACGAATGCCGGTAGATCTCGGCCCCGTCCCGCAGGTAGTCGATCACGCCAGTGCCCTTCTCGCCAACGCATCCGCCAAACCGGACGCCGGGGTCCAACGCCCGTCGACACGGTAGCCGCCGCCCTCGGCGACAACGTCGCGGTGGGTCCCCGAAGGCCGTCCGCACCGCCGCGCGCAGCCCGAGACATGCACCTGCTCCCCACTCGGCACCAGCACGGCTGCGTCGGCCCGCACATCCGCCAGTGACTTCGCACACCCGGGCGCACCGATGCACGCGGTGATCTCCGCCGTCGCCGGATCCGTGGACAGTCCCGCTTCATGCAGCCGTTCGACGTCGGCCCCGGCCGGCAACAGCACCGAGCGCCACGGCGTGACCATGGCGTCGCCGGACTCCGCCAGCACCCGCAACTGCTCCGCGGTCAACCGTCCGAAGCGCGGCGCGACACCGACCGCCTGCCCGATCCGGCCGACCGTCGGATCGACGCGGACCGCACGCTCCCGCGGTACTTCCCGCGGCCCGTCCGGCAGCAACACCGACGGTTCGGCCAGCTCACCGACCCGCCACGCCGAACCCCGCGCGTCGGCAAACGCTTGCGCCACCGCCAGCAGCGACGACACCGAGCCGCTCCGCGGTACGTGCGCACCGGAGTCGACACCGGCCAGCAGAACAACCCCGGACGACGGCGTGACCGCGCGCCAGCACACATCCGCACCCTCGGCTGCGACGTCGCCACGGCCGTCGTCGAAGGCGAACAGGAACCGACCCGGCAATCCGGCGAGCGCGGGGCGGGCACACAGCGCACGATCAAGTTCCCCGGCGAGTCCGCGAACGTCGGCCAGCCCGCCGTGGATCCCGCTGAGCGGCGAGGCCAGCACGTTGCGCACGCGTTCGTGCGTCGGCGACGGCAGCAACCCGGCGTCCCCGAGCCGAGCCGCCAGACCGGGCTGCCGGACCCCGCGCAGCTGGACGTTGCCGCGCGAGGTCAGATGGACGTCACCGTCACCGAGGTCCTGCGCGCAGCCGGCCAGCACCTGCATCTGCTGCGCGGTCACCGCCCCGCCGGGCAACCGGACCCGCGCCAGCGGACCGTCCGCCGCGTCATGCGTGGCGAACACTCCGGGACAGGCGTCGGCGCGCACTCGCGACATGCCGCTCACTGTAACCCGCACCGGATTCAGCAGACCCAGGATCGAATGTAGTAGATGTGCTACATTCGATTGCATTCACAAGATGGGGGTGGACCGATGCGAGATCCCGGCGAAGTGGTGTTGCGCGTCGAAGACCTGCGGATGCGCTACGGCGCGAGGGACGTGCTGCACGGCATCTCGTTCACCGCGTACCGCGGCGAGGTGTTGTGCCTGCTCGGTCCGAACGGCGCGGGCAAGACGACCACGATCGAAATCCTCGAGGGCTTCCGGATGCGCTCGGCAGGCGAAGTGTCCGTGCTGGGCACCGATCCGGCACGCGGCGGCGAGGACTGGCGGGCGCGGCTGGGGGTCGTCCTGCAGTCCTGGCGCGACCACGGCAAATGGCGCGTGCGCGAGCTGCTCGACCTGCTCGGGTCCTACTACGCGCCGTATTCGACCGGGGCGATCCGGCGTCCGTGGGACACCGACGAGCTGATCGCCGCGGTCGGGCTCACCGAGCATGCGGACCGGAAGATCCGGATGCTCTCCGGCGGCCAGCGGCGCAGGCTCGACGTGGCGATCGGCATCGTCGGACGGCCGGAGCTGCTGTTCCTGGACGAGCCGACCGCCGGTTTCGACCCGCGGGCCCGGCGCGAGTTCCACGATCTGGTGCACCATCTCGCGGACGCCGACACCACGGTCCTGCTCACCACGCACGACCTCGACGAGGCGGAAAAACTGGCCGACCGGATCCTCATCCTCGGCGGCGGCCAGGTCGTCGCGGACGGCTCGCCCGACCAGCTGAGCCGGCAGATCGCCGGCGAGGCCGAGGTGCGCTGGACCGTGCGCGGGCAGCACTTCGTGCACTCGACCACGGAAGCGACGAAGTACGTGTACGAGCTGTTCAAGCAGCACGGCGACGCGGTCGCCGACCTGGAGGTCCGGCGGGCGTCGTTGGAGGACACCTACCTCGAGCTCGTGCACCGGGCCGAATCCGGCGTGGTCGGTGTGCGATGACGGCATCCGCGCAAGGAGCCGCCGCGCGGACCGGGATCCGCCGCGGCCTGATCGAGTTCCGCCAGCAGTGGACCAACCGCGAAGACCTGTTCGCCCAGCTGGTCTTCCTGGGGCTGGTCTTCGGCGCGCTGTTGTTCATGCGTGGTTCGCAGCTGCCGGGCACGTCGTTCTCGCTCGGCAGCGCGACCGTGCCGGGCGTGCTCGGCGCCGGGATCGTGTTCAACGGCCTGTCCGGGATCGCGGGCACGCTGATCACCGACCGCGAGGACGGCACGCTGCTGCGCGCCAAGGCGACCCCGCACGGCATGCTCGGCTACCTGGTCGGCAAGATCACCACGTTCTCGCTGACCCAGGTGGCCGGCATCGTCGTACTGCTCGTGCCCGCCCTGATCCTGTTCGACGGACTGGCCCCGGACGGCGCGTGGTCCCTGCTGCACCTGCTGTGGGTGCTCGCGCTCGGGCTGATCGCGACCATGCCGCTGGGTGCGGTGATCGGCTCACTGCTGCGCGATTCCCGGATGATGGCACTGGTGATGCTGCCGATGGCGGGGCTCACCGCGATCTCCGGGATCTTCTACCCGATCACCGCGCTGCCGGCGTGGCTGCAGGACGTGGGGCAGGTGTTCCCGATGTACTGGCTCGGGCTCGGCATGCGCTCGTCACTGCTGCCGGAGGAGGCTGTGGTGGCGGAGATCGGGCAGTCGTGGCGGCTGCCGGCGACCCTCGGGGTGCTGCTCGCGTGGGCCGTGCTCGGGATGACACTGGCCCCCGTCGTGCTCCGGCGGATGGCCCGGCGCGAATCGGGATCGTCGGTGGCGGCACGGCGGGAAAGGGCACTGCAGCGTGTGTGATCCACAGTGAGCAGCGAGAACGTCTACAACCGCATCGCGGTGCTGCGCGCGGAACGCGGGATCTCCCGCCGCCAGCTGGCCGAGGCACTCGGCGTGCACTACCAGACGATCGGCTATCTGGAACGCGGCGAGTACAGCCCGAGCCTGCACCTGGCGCTGCGCATCGCGGGCTTCTTCGAGGTGGCCGTGGAGGTGCTGTTCTCCACCACGCCGTTCCCGCGGATCGGCCACGAGAGCCGTCCGGCGTGAGCGGGCCCGCGCACCTGCGGGCCGCGCAGGACCTGATCGACCACGTGCGGCCGGAGGACAACCGGTACAAGGCGGCAGGCGAACCCGATCTGATCAGCTGGGCACCGCGGTGGCGCAACCACACCCAGTGCGCGTCGTTCCAGACCCAGCTGCTCAAGCGGGTCTACGACTGGGCGGACGACGAGTTCTTCGCCACCCACTTCGGCTCGGTGAGCCCGCCGTCGCGCACTTACCGCTGGGTCTTCGCCCGCCGCGCGGTGCCGTACTTCACGCCGGTGCGCACGGTGTCCGGCCTGCGCCCCGGCGACCTGGTGGTGATCGACTACGGCCACCGGCAGGCGGTCAACACCGGCCACATCGTGCTGGTCCGGGAACCACCGCGGCCATTCGAGCAGCACCGGTACGTGGTCCCGGTCGCGGACTGCACCGCCGATCCGCACGGCAGCTCCCCGCAGTTCCCGGACAGCCGCTCCCCCGGCGGCCAGGGCGCCGGGTACGGGCACCTGGTGCTGCACGCCGACCCCGGTACCGGCGCGTTCGCCGGATACGCCTGGAGCGTCACCGCACGGCGCGAGCACACCGTGGCGGAACGGCCGATCGCCGCGGTGCGGATTCCGTCACCTTGACGCGGCCTGCGCGCCCGGCGAGAGTGAGTGCGAACCACGCGCCGGCACGCGGAGGAACCCGGTGGAAATCCGGGACGGTCCCGCCACTGTGACCGGCACCCGCGCGAGCGGGTGCCGGGAGCCAGGAACTCCCGCCGGTGTGCCCGACGACCCGGGGCGCGGACACCCCGAGTGAGGAACGCCGTGATCCTGCTGCTGTCCACTTCGGACACCGATCTGCTGAGCGCACGGGCGAGCGGGGCCGGCTACCGGCTCGGCAACCCCGCCCGGCTGCCGACGGCGGACCTGCCGGGACTGCTCACCGACGTGCGGATCGTCGTCGTCCGGATCCTCGGCACACCCCGGACCTGGCAGGAGGGACTGGACACGCTGCGCGCGTCCGGTACGCACGTCGTGGTGCTCGGCGGCGAGCAGACGCCGGACGCGGAGCTGATGAAGCTGTCCACCACGCCGGCCGGGATCGCCGCGCAGGCGCACGCCTACCTCGCGCAGGGCGGCCCGGAGAACCTGACCCAGCTGCACCGTTTCCTCTCCGACACGCTGCTGCTCACCGGCGAGGGCTTCGAGCCGCCTGCCGAGCTGCCGTCGTGGGGTGTGCTGGAGCGGCCCGCTTCCGCAGGTGACGGACCGGTTGTCGGGATCCTGTACTACCGCGCGCACCACCTTTCCGGGAACACCGGATTCGTGCACGCACTCGCCGACGCGGTCGAATCCGCGGGCGGGCGGGCGTTGCCGATCCACACCGCGTCGCTGCGCACGCGTGCCCCGGAGATGATGGCCGAGCTGGGCAAGGTCGACGCGCTGCTGGTCACCGTGCTGGCCGCGGGCGGCACCCGTCCCTCGGAAGCAGGTGCGGGCGGCGACGACGAGTCGTGGGACGTCGCGGAGATGGCCGCGCTCGACGTCCCCGTACTGCAGGCGCTGTGCCTCACCAGCGACCGCGAGACGTGGTCGGCCGGCGACGAGGGCCTGTCGCCGCTGGACGCGGGCAACCAGATGGCGGTGCCGGAGTTCGACGGGCGGATCATCACCGTTCCGTTCTCCTTCAAGGAATTCGACGCCGACGGCCTCCCCCGCTACGTGCCGGACGAGGAACGCGCCGCCCGCGTGGCCGGGATCGCGCTCGCACACGCGCGGCTGCGGCACACCCCACCGGCGCAACGCCGGATCGCGCTGATGCTCTCGGCCTACCCCACGAAGCATTCCCGCGTGGGCAACGCGGTGGGCCTCGACACCCCGGCGTCCGCGGTCAAGCTGCTGCGGGTGATGCGCGAACGCGGTTACCACCTCGGTGCGGAGGCGTTTCCCGGCGTCGACCCGACCGGCACCGAGCAGCCGGACGGCGACGCGCTCATCCACGCGCTGATCGAAGCGGGCGGCCAGGACCCGGAATGGCTCACCGAAGAGCAGCTCGCGGGCAACCCGATCCGGGTGCCTGCCGCGCGCTACCGCGAGTGGTTCGCCCAGCTGCCCGGATCGCTGCGCGAGGCGATGGAGCAGCAGTGGGGTCCGGCCCCCGGTTCGCTGTATGTCGACACATCGGCGAACCCCGAGGGCGACCTCGTGCTGGCGTCCCTGCAGTCGGGCAACGTCGTGCTGATGATCCAGCCGCCACGCGGGTTCGGCGAGAACCCGGTGGCCATCTACCACAACCCGGACCTGCCGCCGAGCCACCATTACCTCGCCGCCTACCGCTGGCTGGAGGAGGAGTTCGGCGCACACGCCGTGGTACACCTCGGCAAGCACGGTTCGCTGGAATGGCTGCCGGGCAAGACGGCCGGGCTGTCCGCCGCCTGCGCCCCGGACGCGGTGCTCGGCAACCTGCCGATGGTGTACCCGTTCCTGATCAACGACCCCGGCGAGGGCGCACAGGCGAAACGGCGGGCGCACGCCACGATCGTCGACCACCTGGTGCCGCCGATGGCGCGCGCCGAATCCTACGGTGACCTGGCGCGGCTGGAACAACTGCTCGACGAGCACGCCAACATCGCCGCAATGGACCCGGCGAAACTGCCCGCGATCCGGGCGCAGATCTGGACGCTCATCCAGGCCGCGAAGCTCGACCACGACCTCGGCGTCGAACAACGCCCGCACGACGCGGAATTCGACGACTTCCTGCTGCACATCGACGGCTGGCTGTGCGAGGTCAAGGACGCGCAGATCCGCGACGGCCTGCACGTGCTGGGTTCCGCGCCGGAAGGCGAGGCCAGGGTGAACCTGGTGCTCGCCATGCTGCGTGCCCAGCAGATGTGGGGCGGCAAGCAGGGCGCGGTACCCGGGCTGCGCTCGGCGTTGGGCCTGAAGGAGAACTCCGACGCTCCGCTGTCCGAAGTGGACGCAATCGAGACCACTGCACGGTCGCTGGTGGTGGAGATGGAAGCCCGTGCGTGGTCGCCGTCCGCCGTACCCGCCGTGGTCGCGCAGGTGCTGGCGGCGCCGGACGCCGAGGTCGAGCGCGTGCTGAACTTCGCCGCCACCGAGATCGTCCCCCGGCTCGCCGGTACCTCCGGTGAGGTGGACGCGATCCTGCATGCACTGGACGGCGGGTACATCCCGGCCGGCCCCAGCGGGTCTCCGTTGCGCGGTCTGGTGAACGTGCTGCCGACCGGGCGGAACTTCTACACCGTGGACCCGAAGGCGATCCCGAGCCGGCTGGCCTGGGAAACCGGGCAGGCCCTGGCCGATTCGCTGCTGCGCCGCTACCGCGACGACAACGGCGACTGGCCCCGTTCGGTCGGCCTGTCGGTGTGGGGCACGTCGGCGATGCGGACGTCCGGCGACGACGCGGCCGAGGTGCTCGCACTGCTGGGCGTGCAGCCGGTGTGGGACGAAGCTTCCCGGCGGGTCACCGGGATCGAGGCCGTCCCGCTGTCCGAACTGGACCGCCCGCGCATCGACGTGACGGTGCGGATCAGCGGGTTCTTCCGGGACGCTTTCCCGCACGTGATCACCCTGCTCGACGACGCCGTGCGGCTGGTCGCCGGCCTGGATGAACCGGAGTCCGCGAATTTCGTGCGTGCGCACGTCGCCGCGGACCTGGCCACGCACGGCGACGCCCGCCGCGCCACCACGCGGATCTTCGGCTCGAAACCCGGCGCGTACGGGGCAGGCTTGCTGCCGCTGATGGATTCCGGGAACTGGCGTGACGACAAGGATCTGGCCGAGGTGTACGCGGTGTGGGGCGGGTTCGCCTACGGCCGCGAGCTGGACGGACGGCCCGCCCGTGAGGACATGGAATCCTCGTACCGGCGCATCGTGGTGGCCGCGAAGAACACCGACACGCGGGAACACGACATCGCCGACTCCGACGACTATTTCCAGTACCACGGCGGGATGATCGCCACCGTGCGCGCACTGACCGGCACCGCACCCGCGTCGTACGTGGGCGACTCGACCACCCCGGACGCCGTCCGTACCCGAACACTGGGCGAAGAGACCGCCCGCGTGTTCCGCGCCCGGGTGGTGAACCCGCGCTGGCTCTCGGCCATGCGCCGGCACGGCTACAAGGGCGCCTTCGAACTCGCCGCCACCGTCGACTACCTCTTCGGCTTCGACGCAACCTCCGGCGTCGTCGACGACTGGATGTACGAGAAGCTGACCGAATCCTACGTCCTCGACGAGGTCAACCAGGACTTCCTGCGCCAAGCCAACCCGTGGGCACTGCGCGGGATCATCGAACGCCTCTCCGAAGCCGCCGACCGGAACCTGTGGTCCACCCCGGACCCGGACCTGCTGGCCCGGATGCGCGAGGTGTACCTGACCCTGGAAGGCGACCTGGAAGCCGACTGATCCCGGACAACGCCGAAGCCCCGGGAATGCTGGACCCGAGGCACCGGCGGTGCCGGGGCCGGGCGGCATCCGGGCCACGCGGCATCCGGGCGGGGCAGTGTCCGGGGCCGAGCGGCATCCGGGCGGGCCGGTGTCCGAGGCCGAGCGGTGTCCGGACCGCACCGGTGGTGCCTAGGTCAGTGTCGACGCCGCGGCCCGGCGGTGTCGATTTCAGTGTCGAAGCCGGTGTCGACGCCGGTATCAGTCGCGAAGTCCGTGTCGGTGCCGAGGTCCCCGATCCGGACCGCCCCGCCGGTAGGGCATCTCGGCCAGCGGCCCATCGCCGTACCCGGGGCGGCGGAGAACTCCGGGCGGCTGCGGGTAAGCGAACCTGACCCGCGAAACACCGAGTACCGGCTTGAGCCGAGTACCGGCTTGAGCCGCCGTACTCGGCACCCGCACCGGCGGGCCTGTCCGACCCGACCGACGCCTGTCACACTCCACGGCCCGCCGACGTCGCGTCGCGGGGCCGGCGGTGGACCGGTCGGGGCGGCGGTCCGCGGCCGGATGTCCGGGATTCGCTGCGCCGCCAAGGTGAAGCCCACGGTTCGAATCCCGGCATACCACCCGAACCCACCCGCCTTTCGGCGATTTCTGCGGGATACACCTTGACTTGTCAATGGTCTAGTCCAATGCTTACCGACACCCGCCCTCGCTCCACCGCCGGAGGACAGATGCAACGAAGCAGACTGGCTGCCACCCTCGTCGCAGCCGCCACCGCGCTCGGGACGGCAGGCGTCCTGACCACCACGGCCGACGCGCAGGCCGGAACAACCGACCTCGACACCGCCTGGTACGCGTCCGCGCCGTACCTGATGCCGCAGGACAACAACCCGCCCGATCCGGTGGCCGTGATGAAAGCGACCGGACAGAAGGCATTCCAGCTCGCCTTCATCCTCGCACCCGACGGCGGCGGCTGTTCACCGACGTGGGACGGCACCACTGCGCTCTCGGACGACGCAGCCGTCGCCGACGCGATCGGCAAGATCCGTGACAACGGCGGCGACATTTCGGTCTCCGTCGGCGGCTACGGAGGCACGAAGCTCGGCCAGACCTGCGACACCGCCGACGCGACCGCCGCGGCCTACCAGCAGGTCATCACGAAATACAAACTCAAAGCCATCGATTTCGACCTCGAAGAACCCGAATACGAGGACACTGCGGCGATCGCCAACGAATTGGGCGCGGCGAAAAAGCTGCAGGCGGACAATCCCGGACTGTTCGTGTCGGTGACCATGCCCGGTACTTCGGCCGGCACCGGCTGGTTCGGCACACAGCTGCTGGACCAGGCAAAATCGATCGGGTTCAGCCCGGCGAACTTCTCCATCATGCCCTTCGACGGCGGATTCAACGGCGCAGACTCCCAAGTTTCGGCGCTGGAGGCCTTCCACGGATTGCTCCAAAGCCATCTCGGCTGGGACAGCGACACGGCGTACGCGCACGAGGGCTTCTCCGGGATGAACGGTAAATCGGATTCCGCCGAGATTTTCAACGTCTCCGATTTCCAGACCGTGTACGACTACGCGACGAGTCACCATCTCGGCCGTTTCACGTTCTGGTCGGTGAACCGCGACCGCCCCTGTGTCGGCACGACGGACAACGGCGTGTGCTCGAACGTCGACCAAAAGGACTGGGACTTCACGAAATTCACCACCCGCTTCGCCGGCGCGACCCCGCCGGCCGGCTGAGCCGAGACCAGCAGTGCGGTGAAAACCCGGCCCCGCAGCAGCGAAATCCGCAGCGGGGCCGGGCATCTCCACGAATCGGGGCAAACCGCCGAGAAACCCCAGGACGAACGACGGGCGGGCACGCGCCAGCACAGCGAACCCCCAGACGAACACCCGGCAGGCACGCACCAGCACAACGAACCCCCAGAACGAACACCAGCAAGTGCGCGCCGGGGCGGTGAGCCTCAGGGACGGACACCCGGCAGGTGTGTGTTGGCGCGGCGAACGTCCGCGCCGAGGGCCGGCACCTCGATCACCTGCCGGCCGGCCGCGAGGAGCTGCTCCACGCCTTCGGCCTCGACGAACAGCGACGGCTCACGCCATGCCATGACCACCCGCGGGATCGCAGTCTCGAGAATCAGCTGCGTGCAGCTCTTCGGATGCGACGCACGGGCGCTGCACGGCTCCAGCGAGCTGTACATGGTCGCGGCCGCGAGCCGCGGATCGCCGGGTTCGAGCTTCGCCAGCGCCGCCTCTTCGGCGTGGTTGCGCGGATCGCCTTCGCCCGAATGCCCGGTGGCCAGCACCGTGCCGTCGGGCAGCCCGATCACCGCGCCGACCCGGAACGTCGAGCTCGGCGGACATTGGCCGGCGAGCTCGATTGCCTGCCGCAGCCGCAGCACGTCGAGCGACGACGGTTCGGCGGCCGCACGGTAGTGCAGCACCACGACGTCTCCGAGCCGCCGCGCCTCGGTGAGCGCCAGCGGCCGCGGGAACGCGCCCGTGCCGAGGAATCGCGGCGCCCGCGGGTCGCCGACCACGATCGGCGCAATCGCGAGCCGGAGCTCGTCGGCAAGGCCGGCGTCGAGCAGCGCGGTGTGCACCGCTGAGCCGCCCTCCACCAGCAGCTTTTGCACACCGCGCTTGCCCAGGTCGTCGAGGATGTGCTCCAGCCGCGGCGGAGCGCTGTCGACGACTGTCGCGGCCGTACCCCATCCGTCGGCGGCGGTGCCCGGTGCCGTGTAGACCAGCTTCGGTGCGTCTCCCACGGTGAAAAATCGCGACTCCGGATCGAGCTTGCCGCTTCCGGTGACAGTGACCTTCATCGGCTGTTCCGGCCGGCCCGCCGCGATCCGCGCCTGGCGTAGTTCCGGTGAGCGCACCAGCAGCCGCGGGTTGTCCGCCCGCACCGTGCCGGCGCCGACGAGAATCGCGTCGGCTTCCGCGCGCAGCCGGTCCACCTCGGCGAAATCGTCCTCATTGGACAACAGCAGCCGGGTGCCGCTCGCGTCGTCGAGATAACCGTCGAGCGACTGCGCGGCGGAGAGCAGGACGTGTGGCCGGTTCATCGCACCCGCCCGCTCGAGCAGGCCATGCCGGTGGTCACGCCGGCAGCACGGCGTACTGGCGCACGTACAGGTCGGTGTAGGTCACCGGTCCCCGCGGCCCGGGGACGCGGTCCAGGTTGATCCCGGTTTCCGGCACGGCGAGCAGTTTGAACCCGTCGAGCAGCCGGGTGGGTGCGTTCCAGAACACGCCCGTGCCGGTGTAACCGTCGAAGAACGCGTCGGCCGCGTCCGGGTTCTCGGTAGCGATCCCCGCCGCGAGACCGGACGTGCGCTCGTTCGCGATTTCGACGGCGTCGGCGAGGCTGCCCACCCTTTCCACCGTGACGGTCGCCTCCCGATCCGAATCGAGCGCCCACTCGTAGCCGATCGGGTGCTCGTGCGGCGAAAGCGAAGGCGTGACCCCGCGCTCGGCCAGCGCCGACTCGATCTGCGGCCACACTGCGTCGTGCACGTCCTCGTGGATCAGCAGCAGGTTCAGCCGGTTGCACACGCCGAGCCGGTCGAGGCTCGCGTACACCAGATCGCGCGCCTTTCCGGCTTCCGCCGCGACGTCGACGTACAGCACGCCGCCGCCGTCCGCGTGGGCCAGCGTGCGCACACCGTGCACCGCGGCCTCGGTGGCCAGCGCACGGGTACTGTCGCCGCTGCCACGCAGGATCACCAGCGGCACCAGCTCCGGCAACCGCACCAGCGCCGACGCCGCCTCACGCTCCACCCGCGGCACGAGCTGCACCACGTCGGGATCGATCCCGGCCGCCGCGAGTGCGGGCGCGATGACCGTGTCCCGCAGCCGCTGCGCGGAACCCAGCGCCGCCGAGCCAGTGCGCAGCACGCCGCCATTGCGTGACTTCACCAGCTGCGAAGCCACGTCGACGGTCACGTTCGGCCGGGCCTCGTAGTTGGCGCCGATCACCCCGACCGGACGGCGCCGCTCGACCAGCCGCAGTCCGTCGTCCAATGTGGACACCTCGACAGACCGCTCCTGGTGCGGCGCCGCGGCCAGCAGGCGCAACTGCCCGGCCATGCCGTCGAGCCGCTCGGGGGTGATGGTGAGCCGGTCGAGCAGCCCGGCGCTCATCCCGTCCGCCTGCGCCCGCCCGACATCGGCCCGGTTGGCCTCGAGCACCTCGTCCCGATGCGAGACCAGCCGCTCCGCCATCCCGAGAAGCGCCGCGTCCACCGCATCGCCGCCGGCAGCACCCAACGACGGCGCAGCCACCTTCGCCGCCCGCGCACACTCCTCGACGGCCTTCGCGACTTCGTCCATCGTCTTGCTCCCTCCGCAGCTCAGGCAGACACCCAGTCTGCCGCATCCGCCCACATCGAAAGACGACGGGCTCACCCCTCGGGACACACCTCCGCCCCCGGCAGCCAGCACACCACCACGAACAGCCACCGTGCCACCACGATCCGCAGCCCCGCCACAACCAGCCCCACCACAGCCAGCCCACCGCCACACGGCGCAGCCACGTCGACGATCACCAGGGCCGCAGTAGCCGAGCCGACGGCACGCAGACGAGCCGCAATCACCGCACCCATGGACCCATGGACCTGTGGACCCATGGACTTGTGGGGACCTGTGGACTTGTGGGGACCTGTGGACCCACGAGGCCGTGGACCCGGTGGCCGTCAGCCCACAGGGCTACGGCTCAAGAACCCAGCCGCCTGCACCCGCCCAACGCTCCGCGTGCAAGACCACCGTCACTCGCGCTGTGGTCGGCGTAGCCCTCCTCTCCGAGCCACACCGGTCCAACAGTTCGGGCCACCGGGTAGCCCCCGCCAGCCCCCGGACACCGCCGGTCAGCAGACCACCGCAGCCGACCGCGGCGGCAGCCGCCGGTCCCCGAGGCAGCGGCCGGTCACCGTGCCAACCACACCGGTCGCCAGATGGCCACAGTCGGTCACCGCGGTTGCCGCCGGTCGCCGGCCGGCCGGAGTCGGTCACCTGGGCAATCGCCGCGGTTGCCGCCGGTTGTCAGACGGCCGGAGTCGGTCACCGCGGTTGCCGCCGGTCGCCGGTCGGCCCGAGTCGGTCACCTGGGCAATCGCGGCTCGCCGTGGTAGCTGTCGACCGCGGGGCAGGCACTGGGCTGCACTGGGTCGCCCCGGGCAGGACCCGCCCCGTGGCGCGGCTGTCTCGGGGCAGCGGCGGTCCTGGGGCAGCGGCGGTCCCGGGGCAGGGACGGTCCCGGACAGCGAACGTCTCGGAGCAGGGGCAGCGAACGTCTCGGAGTAGCGGCCGTCTCGGGCAGGGGCAGGCATGGCGCGAGCCGGTCCGGTGGTCAGGACGCCAGCGGTTGCAGCAACCACAGCCCGCCCGCGATGACGCAGCTGACGGTGAGGACCCCGAACACCAGCACCCACAGCACCGGTGGCACGCCGGTAAGCCTGCCCAGCTGGTCGGCGTCGGAGTCACGGGCCTGCCCGAGGCGCCGTTTGACCTGCAGCTCCACCAGTGGCCGGATCCCGCCGAACAACAGGAACCAGGTCAGCAGGTATACGAACGGTGCCTGCACGACCGTCGGCGCCACCAGTGCCACGAGCCCCAGCACGACCGCGCTGGCGACCACCGAGAACACCCCGTAGGCGTTGCGCACCATGACCAGCACACCCAGCAGCAACAGCGCGATCAGCACCAGCACCGCGGTGATCAGGTCCGCACCGACGAGACTCGCGAACAGCAGGCCCAGCACCGAAGGCGCGACATACCCCGCCATCGCGGTGAACGCCATGCCCGGCCCGTCGGGTCTGCCACGCGACACCGTCACGCCGGAGGTGTCCGAGTGCAGCCGGATCGACCGCAGGCGACGCCCGACCAGCACCGCCGCAAGTGCGTGGCCCGCCTCGTGGACGATGGTGACGACGTTGCGCGCAAGTCGCCACGGCGTCCCGCCGGCAAGTACGACCAGCAACGCGACACCACCCGTGACCAGCGTGATCACGCTCGGCGTGTTCGCCTGTTCCAACGCCGCCCCGACCGCCCCCGTGTCCGCCGCCGCAGCGGCGCCGGAGAGGTCTCCGGCAGCCGGACGGACAGGCAGAGCGGACGAAACAGCGAGCACACGCATCATCACGCCGACACCTCACCACAGGGCACATCTGGCCCTTGTGAGCGCCCGGACACGTGCCGACCGCAGCCGTTCGATATAGGCGTGTCTCATTCCATGGCAGCCCTTCCTTTCTCCTGAGGGGTTGTCTCGCAACCCCGGTGCCGGACCGGTACTTGATCACGTTGTTGTGGCGCAGGTGATCACAGCGCCGCGGCCGAAGTGGATTGCCCCGTTCACCGGGCTGCAGCCGGACCAGCTCCGCAAGCTCGTGCGGCTGGTCGCGAAGCACCACGGGGACAACATCGCGGACGGTCGTACGGGCCGGCAGTGGGCGTTGCCGCTAGCAGATCGGGTGCTGCCGGTGGCGACCTACTGGCGGGCGAACGCGGGCGATGCGTCAAATCACCACGTTGTTCGGGGTGTCGCATTCGGCGGCGCATCGGGTGATCGACACGGTCGGTCCGCTGCTGGCGTTGGTGCCGGCCCGCACTCGCCGGGTGGATGCGGTGGCGATCGTGGACGGCGCGCTGGTGCCGACACGGGATCACCAGTTGGCGACCCCGTCGAAGAACTACCGGCTTCCGCGATCACTCCTCCGCCCGCCGCCGCGACTGGCGATCAATCCGGAAAAGATGGGCGACCCACGACCGGTACGGGCGCCAGTCGTCGGCCAACGGCTCGAGTTCCGGGACCGGCGTGTCCGGCGGCAGTGCGTACTCCGCACGCAGGACCTGGTGGAGCTGAGTGTCCGTGCGGGGGAACAGGTCCGGATGTCCCGCTCCGTGCTGCAGGATCTGCTCTGCGGAAAACGCGCCGATCCCCGGAATCGCGCACAGCTGAGCCAAAGCGCGGGCAACGGGCAACGCGCGCAGCTCCCCCGCGTCGAGCCGCCCTTTGCCCGCCGCCTTCGCCACCGCCCGGAGCCGCGCGAGGCGGAACTGCCCGAGCCCAGGCTCATCGGACAGTCCGGCCAGCACGGACGGCGCCGGGAACGACAGCATCCGGACACCGGCGTGCTCGACGACCCGGCCGTGCCGCGCGACGAGCCGCTCCCGGAACCGCGTCGCCTGCGCGGCCCGCATCCCCTGGACGAGCACCGCCCAGCAGGCCGCCTCGTACGGCGACGGATGCAGCACCGGACGCACCCCCGGGTGGCGGGACACCAGCCGCCGCACCACGGAGTCACGTGCGGCGACCGCTGGGAAGCCCGACGGATCGGCGTCCAGGGACAGCATCCGGCTCACCTGCCCGACCACCCGGTCGGCCACGTCCACCGGTGCGACCACCTCGACCGACACCGTGCCGGGCGATCTCTGCCGGATCACCGCGCCGGCATGGCTCCAGACGCCTTCCACCGGGAACGCCAAGGCCAGCACACCTGGTTCGGGCAATCCGGACGGGGCGAACCGGCGCGCCGCGGCGGCCAGGTCGAAGGCTCCGTGCACGGTGATCTCGCCGACCGGCAGATCGATCGGACGCAGGATCGGGGCAGTCATCAGCAGGTCCTCCTCACTGGCCTCCGCGGGTCGGCGACCGTGCTGACGACGTTAGGAAGGGGTACCGACACTGCGCGGTCTCGAACGTCTGATCGGGTAAATCTTCACTCGAACGAGTGGCTGGACCGGCGGCATACTGCCGGTATCCGACCCGAGAGGACGCCCGTGCCCGAGCAACCGAGCGCCCGGCAGCGGCTCGCCGCACTGGTGCGCGAACCAGCCACCGCGACCAACGGCTTCGTCGACGTCCTCGGCGCGGCACCACCGGCCGGTCCCGCCACCGGGCTCACCCAGCGCCTCATGAGCACCGCACTGCTGCCGCGGATCTACGAGCACTACTGGCGACCGGTGCTCGGCCGGGCACTGAAAGGCCTGGCCGGCCCCAGCATGGCCGGCGAAGTGCGGCTTGCGAGGGAGCTCCTCGACCTGCGTCCGGGCGAGGTCGTGCTGGACGTCGCGTGCGGCACCGGACGGTTCACCCGCGCGTTCGGGGACGCGGTGGGCAGCAAGGGACTCGCGATCGGCCTCGACGGCGCACGCGGCATGCTGTCGCGCGCTCTTGAGGAATCCGGTCCGCCCGCAGCCGTCTACCTTCGTGCGGACGCCGTCGAGCCGCCACTGCAATCGTCCACTGTGGATGCGATCTGCTGCTTCGCCGCACTGCACATGTTCACCGAGCCGGAACGGGCGCTCGACTCGTTCACCCGGATCCTGCGCCCCGGCGGGCGGATCGCACTGCTCACGAGCGCGCGCCGGGACTGGCAGCCGGCCAGGTTCGCGGACACCGCAGGCGGAATCCTCAGCGGGCAGCGGATGTTCGACCGTGGCGAGATCGCGGCGGGACTGCGCGCCCGCGGCTTCCGGCACGTGCGGGAGCGGTACTTCGGGCTCGCCCAGCTCGTCTCCGGGCAGGTGGCGGCTGCGTGATCACGAGCCCGGACGGTCACCGGCCCCGCCGGTTTTGGCGTTAGCATTCGCCGCATGACCCACGCCGCGCCCATCCCGCCCGACGACAGCCATCTGCGCGCCCTGCTCGAGGCCACCGCCGAGGCCGTGACCTCAGCCGAACCGCTCGGTTCCGAATACACCGGGGCCCCTGCGGAAGTCCGCACCGCCGTCGAGCAGGAAGTGCGGGCGCGGGCGGCCGAACTGGTCGCGCTCAGCCAGGACCTGCACGCACATCCGGAGGAAGGCTTCGCCGAGCACCGGTCCGTCGCGGCGCTGGCCGAGTTGCTGCGTGCGCACGGCCACGAGGTGACCGTGGGGCTGGGCGGTTTGGACACGGCGTTGCGTACCGGCACGGCCGACCACGGCGGTCCGCACCTCGCGGTGCTTTCCGAATACGACGCGTTGCCAGGGCTCGGACACGGCTGTGGGCACAACGTCATCTGCACGGCCGGGGCCGGCGGGTTCCTCGGTGCGGCAGTGGTCGCCGAGCGGCTCGGCGGGCGGGTCTCGCTGGTCGGTACGCCCGCGGAGGAGGGCGGTGGTGGCAAGGAAACGCTCGCCCGCGCGGGCGTGTTCGACGACGTGGACGCGGTGATCATGCTGCACCCGTTCAGCCACGACATCGCGCTGCACCCGTTCCTGGGACGACGTCAGCTGGAGATGGTGTTCCACGGCGTCGGCGCGCACGCATCCGCGCAACCGTTCATGGGGCGCAACGCACTCGATGCCGCAGTGGCCGCGTACCAGGGCGTTTCCGGGCTGCGCCAGCAACTGCCGTCGACCGACCGGGTGCACGGCGTCTTCACCGACGGCGGCGCGCGGCCCAACGTGATCCCGGCGCGCGCGGCGTTGCTGTTCTACCTGCGTTCGGCAGATCCCGAGACCTTGCGCGACCTGGCCCGCCGGATGACCGCGATCGCGCACGGCGCGGCCGAGATGACCGGCTGCGGCGTCGAATTGCGCTGGGACGCGCAGCCGGCGTACCTGCCGATCCGGTTCAACACCGCGCTGGCCGGACGGTGGTCGGTCAACCAAACCGGCACGGGGCGCACCCCGCTGCCCCCCGGCGTCGTGCCGGAGTTCCTCACCGGGTCGACGGATCTGGGCAACCTGTCGTACCGGATGCCTGCCCTGCACCCGATGATCGCCGTCTCCGAACCGACGGTCGCCTTGCACACCAAGGAGTTCGCCGCGGCAGCCGGATCCCCCACGGGAGACAAGGCAGTGGTCGACGGTGCACTCGGGCTCGCGTTGACCGCGGCGGACTACCTGGCCGACGCAGAACTGCGGAAGGCGGTACACGACGAGTTCGAGGCTGCCGGAGGGGCGCTGGACGTACCCGCCTTCTTCGACTGACATTCCGCGGCCGCCCCGTCCGGCCGGACGCAGCGACGGGACGGTGGCGGCCGTCCGACTGAGGGCCTGCTGAGGATTCTCAGCTGATTCTTCTCAGCAAAGCCCAAGGTATTTCCACAGGATTCTCACAAGCACGGGCGCGAATCTTGACCCATGAGCGAGAACGAGAGCCGGCCCGGCCCCGCCGCCACCGGTGGGCACCAGCCGCACCAGAGCAGTGCGCAGCAGTACGGCCGGGACGGCCAGTACGGATACCGGCCGCAGGCCGGGCCGTACCCGTTCTCGCCCGGACAGACCCCCACGCCGCCCTCCGGGCAGCTCCCGGCAACCCCGGCGTCGGCTCCGCACCTCGGCCGGCCGTCGGCTCCGCAGAACAACCCGCATCCCGGCCACCCGTCACAACCGGGTCCCGGGCAGCCCTACGCAGGCCAGGCCACGGCAGTACACCCCGGGCCGCAGCCGGCGCCGCACGCCGGGCAGGTGCCGGTTGCGCTCGCCGGGGCGCCGCGGAAGCGTCGCGGGCGGCTTACTGCCCTCGTCGGTGCGACGGCACTCGCCGCCGCGCTCGTCGGGGGCGGGGCCGGGGCGGCGATCGTCGGGCTCACCGGCGGCGACGCCGCGGCGGCCGGGTCGTCGTCCACCACCGGGCAGACGGTCAGCACCACGACGTCCTCCGGTGACGTGAGCGAGGTCGCCGCGAAGGTCGTGCCCAGCGTGGTGCAGGTCAACGTGACCACCGCGCAGGGCGAGGCGATCGGCTCCGGCGTCATTCTCACCTCCGACGGCCGGATCCTCACCAACGCACACGTGGTCGAGGGCGCCCGGAACGTCACGATCACCACGTCGGACGGCAAGAAGTACCAGGCCACCGTCGTCGGATCGGACACGAAGGGCGACATCGCGGTCCTGCAGGCGCAGGGGGCCGGCGGGCTCACCGCCGCGACCCTCGGCGACTCCGGCAAGCTCGCCGTCGGCCAGGAAGTCATCGCGATCGGCTCGCCCGGCGGGCTGCAGAACACGGTGACCACCGGCATCGTCAGCGCGCTGAACCGGCCGCTCTCCGACGTCGGCAACGGCGACGGACCGCAGCAGGAAACCCCGTTCGGGCAGCAGACCTCGAACGAGACCTCCGGCCCCAGCTACACCGCGATCCAGACGGACGCCTCGATCAACCAGGGCAACTCGGGTGGCGCGCTCGTCAACGCCCAGGGCCAGGTGATCGGCATCAACTCCGCGCTCTACAGCCCCGGTGCGTCGGCCGGCGGCTCGGCGGGCAGCGTCGGTATCGGCTTCGCCATCCCGATCGACGACGCGAAGAAGATCGTGGACCAGATCGTGAACGACTGATCCGGACCGGGGACGGACCGCGGTCGGGGCGGCCCGTCCCGCACCTCAGCGGTCGGGGCACTGAGGTGGCTGAAGGCCGTTCTCCGCGGGAATCGGGGCCCGGGGAGAACGGCCTTCACCATGTCGTGGCAGCGGAGGTCACCGCCGGCGGTTGCCGAACAGCCCGCGGCTGATCTCCCGGCCGAGCGAACTCGCGGCCGACCGCATGAACGACTTGACCGCCGGATTGCTGATCGCCTGCGAGATCAACCCCGGCTCCTCTTTCTCCGCCTTGTCCGCGGGCGCCGGTGCCGCCTTGTCCGGCTTGGCCGGTGCCGCTTCCTCCGCTGCCGCCACCTTCGCGGTCAGCTTCTCGTACGCCGACTCCCGGTCGATCGTCTCCGCATACTTCGCGTGCAGATCGGACGACGCGACGGCGGACGCGATCGCGTCCGCACCCACCGAACCCATCTTCGACCGCGGCGCGCGCAATCGCGTCCAGGCCACCGGGGTCGGCGCCCCGCGCTCGGACAGCACGGTGACGATCGCTTCCCCGGTACCCAGGGACGTCAACGCCGTCTCGAGGTCGTAGTGCGGGGTTTTCGGATACGTCTTGACCGTCTTGGCCAGCGCCTTCTGATCGTCCGGAGTGAAGGCGCGCAACGCGTGCTGCACCCTGGCACCCAACTGGGAGAGCACGTTGTTCGGGATGTCCGTCGGCAGCTGTGTGCAGAAGAAGACGCCGACGCCCTTCGACCGGATCAGCTTCACGGTCTGCTCGATGCGCTCGAGGAACGCCTTCGACGCGTCGGAGAACAACAGGTGCGCCTCGTCGAAGAAGAACACCAGCTTCGGCTGGTCGAGATCGCCTTCCTCGGGCAGTTCCTCGAACAGCTCCGCCAGCAGCCACATCAGGAAGGTGGAGAACAACGCCGGTTTCGACTGCAGATTGTCCAGTTCCAGCAAGGTGATCACCCCGTTGCCGTCCTGCAGGCGCATCAGGTCGTGCACGTCGAGTTCGGGCTCGCCGAAGAACTCCTCGCCGCCTTGGGCCTCCAGATTGGACAGTGCGCGCAGGATCACCCCTGCGGTGGCCGCGGACACCCCGCCGATGCCCTTGAGGTCCGCCTTGCCCTCGTCACTGGTCAGGTGGGTGATGACGGACCGCAGGTCCTTGGTGTCCAGCAGCGCCAGACCGCGCTGGTCGGCCCAGTGGAAGATCAGGCCGAGCGTCGACTCCTGCGTTTCGTTCAGGCCGAGCACCTTCGACAGCAGCACCGGGCCGAAACTGGTGATCGTCGCGCGGATCGGCGAGCCCTTGCCCCCGGTGCCCAGCGACAGGTACTGCACCGGACTCGCCTCCGGTGCCCAGTCGTCGCCCAGCTCCTCGGCCCGCTTGGCCAGCCGGTCGTTCTCCTCGCCTGCCGCAGACAGCCCCGACAGATCACCCTTCACATCGGCGAGCACCACCGGTACCCCGGCCGCGGACAGCTGCTCCGAGAGCAGCTGCAAGGTCTTGGTCTTGCCGGTCCCGGTCGCGCCCGCGACCAGGCCGTGCCGGTTCAGCGTGGCCAGCGGCAGCCGGACCGCCGCCGAGGACTCCGTCTTCCCGTCGATCACCACGGCACCCAGCTCGACCGCGGTCCCCTCGCTCGCGTACCCCTGTGCGATCTCCGCCGCTGGTCCCGACGTCTGCCCGGCCATCTGCCACACCCCGTTCCCGAGTCCGAAATCACCCGCTGCACCTGGCCGGGGCGAGCGTAACGCGCCGGAAGCCCAGGTAACGCCGTCGACATCACCGTGTCGGGTTAGGGTGCTACAGGTGAGCGACCATCTTGTCTGGATCGACTGCGAGATGACGGGGCTCGACCTCGGCAAGGACGCGTTGATCGAAATAGCCGCACTGGTGACCGATGCCGACCTGAACGTGCTCGGCGACGGGGTGGACATCGTCATCCACGCCGACGACACCTTCCTCGACGGCATGCCCGAGGTCGTGCACGACATGCACGCGAAGTCCGGCCTCACCGACGAGGTCCGGGCGTCCACGGTGACGCTGGCCGAGGCCGAGCAGCGAGTGCTCGCCTACCTGCGCGAGTTCATCCCCGACCCCGGCACCGTCCCGCTCGCGGGCAACTCCATCGCGACCGACCGCGGCTTCATCGCCCGTGACATGCCGGCGCTGGACAGCCACCTGCACTACCGCATGGTCGACGTGTCGTCGGTGAAGGAACTCGTCCGCCGCTGGTACCCGCGGATCTACTACGCCAAGCCGGAGAAGGGCCTCGCCCACCGCGCACTGGCCGACATCCGCGAATCGATCAGCGAACTCGACTACTACCGCAGCGCCGCCTTCGTCCCCCAGCCCGGCCCGACCAGCGACCAGGCCAAGGCCGCCGCCGCCGAAGTGCAGGAACGGCACCGGAGGTGACCCGCTGAATCCCCGCGCCGAGGACACGCTACGATTACCGCCAGCAAGGTGATCGCAGGATCCCTGAGCCGATGGTGGGCGTAGCTCAGCTGGTAGAGCACCTGGTTGTGGTCCAGGAGGTCGCGGGTTCGAGCCCCGTCGTCCACCCCAGCACCCCAGTCCGTCCGAGACTCCCCGAGTCTCCGCGCGGACTGGGGTTTTTCGTGTCCGCAAGCCCTCCGCCGCCGTCCGGCTCCAGCACCCCGCCCCCTTCCGACCTGCACAGCCACCCGTCACCCCGGTAACCGGACCCCCCTGAAACACCGGCTGAACGCCCTGCTAATCTTTCCCACGTCGCCGAGAGAACACCACGGCGACCAGCACCAAGCGCCATTAGCTCAATTGGCAGAGCAGCTGGCTCTTAACCAGCGGGTTCGGGGTTCGAGTCCCTGATGGCGCACCCTCACTCCCCAGGTTCGAGAAGTTTTCGACCTGGGGATTTGTGTTATCCGGACACGCTTCTTCCGGTTCCGCACTGTCCATTGTGGTCTCCTGCGAGCCCGAGGGGAGCCCGAGAGCGCGGGCCGGGTGCAGCGCTGTCTTCCGCGGGATCGCGCCGGCGAGCTTGCGGGCAGCGTCAGCGGCGACTTCCCGGGCGACGTTGGTGTAGAGATCCATCGTCACCTTGATCGACGAGTGGCGGAGCATGTGCTGGATCACCTTCATGTCCACCCCCGCTCCGAGCGCGAGGGTCGCCGCGCCGTGCCGCAGCCCATGCAACGTGATCGGCGGGAGACCCGCTTTCTGGATCAGGCGAGCGAACTCGTCCGCGACGTCCGCGGGATGCAGCGGCCGACCGTCGGGACAGGTGAAGAGCAAGTCGCTCTCGACCCAGTCGCTGCCCAGCCGGGCTTTCGCCTCGTCCTGATCCGCCAGGTGCGCCCGCAAGACCAGCACAGTGTCCGGGTCCAGCGCGACAATGCCCTCTGACGAGGGAGTCTTGGGCTTGCTCTGCCCGGTTTCCCACCCGTACTGCACGATCTGGTTCGCCACCTCCAGGCTCGCCGCGTCCAGGAAGGTGTCCGAACGGCGCTGACCGCACGCCTCGCCCCGCCGCAACCCCGTGTAAGCGACCAGATGGAACAACGGATACAGCGGATGGTTCATGGCGGAATCGAGGAACTCTCCGGTCTGTTCCCCCGTCCACACCATCACCGGATACGGGACCTCTCCGGTCTCCCGCCACAGCGCGACACGTTCCGGCGTCCACAACTTCGGCCGCGGCCGCACCGCCGCAGGCAACTCCACCAGCTTCGCCACGTTCACCACCAACAACCCCTCCTTCACCGCAGGACTCAAGATCGCCCGCAACGACTCCCTGATCCGGTGCAGCGACGACGGCCCCACCGGACGCTGCCACTTCACCGCAGCGATCTTGCGCGGATCGCCGCTCGCGCGGTACTCGCCGATCACCTCGTTGCGCTCCACGATCGCCTCGAACATCGCGTCCAGATGCCCCACCCGCAACCGGTCCCGCCGGACCTTCCCCAGATGCGGCCGAAGATAAAGCCGCACATGCGACTCGTAAGAGCGATACATGTTCCGGCTCACCGTGCGCTTCTTCAACACCAGGAACGCATCGAACACCTCGTCCATCAACGGATGCTCCAACACCGGCGCCGCCGCCCGCACCAACCTCCGCACCGACTCCACCTCCGGCAACGGCAGCTTCTCCGCGATCACCGAAGCAACCAGATCGCCGATCTTGCGCAGCGTCTCCTCGTCCTCCTCCCCCGCGATCGCGAGCAAGTCCCGGACACGACCGAGACCAGTCTCGGCATCCGTCGCGCTCTCATACCCGCCACGACGACGCGGACGCCGATTGCCCGCCGCATCAGATGGCAGCTCGATACGGAAGAACCACTGCCCATGCCGCCGGTTCGACAGCTTCGGGCACTCGCCGCCCAACGACTTCCCGCTCGCGTCCCGGCACGAACAACGCCGGAACACCGATCCCTTCGCGACAGGCACGTCGCGCCCCTCTCGTCTTGGCCATCACCCACCAGGGCGTTTTCTCGGGCATCGATACTCGCGCTGCGACCCACACTCGGGGAAGCCCGAGCAGATGCGAGATCACCGCATCAGGTGATCGACGCCCAGCAGCCGCAGCAACCCCGCCGTCGGAACTCGATACACGCCGCCCACCCGCAGAACAGGGCAAGGGAACGAGCCAGCGCGAGCCAGCGCATACGCCGTCGTCCGCCGGATCCGCAACGCACGCGCCGCGGTCATCAGATCCACCACCGCCGGTAACGCCGCCGCCTCCGCCAACGTCATCTCGCGCGCGGCTGTCACGACTGCGCCTCGTCGAGGACGAGCCGCCGCAACGCCACCCGATGGCTGCCGGGATCGAGGTCAATGCCGATGAAACGGCATCGGTGCTCTCGGGCAGCGAGACCCGTGGTCCCGCTGCCGGAGAACGGGTCCAGCACCGTCCCGCCCGGCCGGCACCCCGACCGCACGCATCGGCGGGCGATCTCCACCGTCCCCACGGCCGGATGCCCCACTCCGCTGCGGCCGGCCGAGACCGTCCACAGGTCCCGTCCCGCCCACGTCTCGGTGCCGGTCTCAGCGAGGTCTCGACGGTCCCGGGTCAACACGAAGATCGTCTCGTACCGGTGGGAGAACCGGTCTCGGACGCTCTCGGGACGTGCGTTGGGTTTGTGCCAGACGATCGACCGACGCACGACCCAGCCGCGATCCTGCAACGCATGCCCGACCCGCCACGGAACCCCGACCAGATCCTTCGCCCGATGCCGCGCCTGCGGCGGACGATGACGGCCATACAACGACCCCGACCGCCTCGCCGCCGAGCGCGCCGCCGAACCGTCAGCGACATAATTGCCCCAGGAGCCGCCGTAGCTGTCCCCCAAGTTCAGCCACACCGAGCCAAACGACGCCAGCACGACCGCCAATTCGTCGAACACAGCGACAATCCGGTCGACATATTCGCTCACCGTCGCCTCGGCACCGATCTGCCCGGCAACCCCGTAATCCCGCAAACCCCAATACGGCGGCGACGTCACCACACAATCCACTGAACCGGCCGACAGACACCGCAACGCCACGACCGCGTCCTCGCAGTACAGAGCCACCTGCCCGTCGTCATAAACCAACATCACGCCACCGCCGTTGCCCGCGGAGCCTGGGCAATCCTGCGCCCCCAACGATCCGCAGCAGCCCGTGCTTCCGGCCAGTCCGTCAAGTCCAGAACAACCCCGCCGACCGGACAGGCCGCCAGCACGACCCGGTCCGCGAGTTCCGCTCGTCCGGACAGCACGACATCACCGCGATCCGGCCCCAACACCGAGCGAGCTGCCGCCAAATCTAAGTAATAGCCACGTTGCTTCACACAGAAGAGCACAGTTTCGTACTTGCCGTCATCGGAGCCGACGATGACGGCGTTGCGGAGAAGCCAGCCGTCATTCTGGAGCGCGAACGCGACCCGCCACGGCAACCCGTCAAGACCGCCCGCAGTGCACCTCTCGTCCACACTGAACCACGCCGATCCCTCCGGCCTCAAAATCCGATCGAGTTCTCCGGCAAGGGCTCGCACCTGATGCGCGGGTACCGCGGACGCGGACAGCCGAGCAAGACAGCAGTCCACTGAAGCATCAGGAATAGCAGAGAGGCCCGTCTTCGAAGTTCCTGGGAATATTTCGCAATTGGTCATTCCTGCCTCCGTGACTGTTGGCTAAAACAGACACGGAACAATGCGACATCACTTGATACTCCGTGATGACGACGGCGGCCAGAATTGGTGCCACCGCCGCCCACGAGAGGCAGCCGGTCAACGGTGTTCGCTCGAAACGGTGCGCAGCAGCTCGGCGGTGTCTGTTTCCAATGGCACGCCGAGCGTCGCAGCGCTCTGCTTCAATCTCCCGATCTCTGCGTTTACCGCCGGGCGATTCCCGCTGGAGTGTTCGACGCGGAGCAGGTCTCGGCTCAGGATTTCGCTTGCGGGTTCAGCACGGAGACCTCGTGCGGCGGCACGGCGCGCCAAGGTGAGATCGCCGATTTCGTGATAGGCGGTGGCGAGGGCGTGGGCGACCTCGACGATCTGGTCGATCATGTCGCGTTGATGCCAGGAGCTCCATTCGTAGCGGCCCCGCGGAACATTGCTCAGGGGCGTGCCCCCGACCAGGTCCAATGCTTCTTGCAACTGCTCGAGCCGGTTCTCACCGTCGGCGGTCTTGACGAGGTGCTGGAACCGGAACCAGTCGCACAGCACGGTGTCGGCGAGGCGGTAGCCGCCGTTCTTGGCATCAACGTTGGGCAGGTAGAGCGCACCGTCGCGGTCGTGGCCGAGCCAAGTGCGCAGGCGGGAGATGTAGCCCTGCCTCGTGGCGGCCGACCATGGCTGGGTCGCGGTTCCCAGTTGCTGCGAGATCTCGTCGGCGTGGACGCCCGAGTTGAGAGCCAGGAAAGCGGCCAGTTCCGTGAGCCGGTTGACCTTCTTGCCTTCCACCCGGGTGTAGTCCACCCGGCGCAGCGAGACCGGACCGAGAAGCCGCAGCTCCGGCACCGCCGGTTCGAGACCGGTCTCGACAGGCGTCTCGGGCTCGTCTCGGCCAGTCAGCGGTGGACGGGCGTCGGTCTCGACGGGATCGGGACTAACGGTCTCGGCACGATCCGGCGGGTCGTCCCGGGGGAGGCGCTGCAGTGCGAGGCGAACGCCGAGTTGCTCCACCGGGGTCGGATGCTGGCGGAGGTCGAGTTCCCACGCGCCCGGGAGGTCCGTGTCCGGATCGGCGCCGGCGACGACGACGACGATGTCGGCGGCGGCGTCGCTGGTCGCGAGCCGGTCGGCGTCGTCCTGGGCAAGGGGCTCCGGGACGATCACGATGTGCGGACCTCGATCTGCGTCGGCGAGGCGTTCGAGGAGGTCGCCGACGGATTGATGGCGTTTGATGCGGTCGGCGTCGCCGAGGGCGTCACCGGCTCCGACGAGGTCGATGGTGACGTCCCGAGTCCAGGGCGAGCTGGCGATTTCGACGGCTACGGCCGAGGCGACTTCCGCGATGTCCGTCAGGTCTCCGTCGAGGAGGAGTGCTCCGGCGTGGTCGAGGCTCAGCAGGATCAGGGCGCCGTCCGTGTCGTGGCCGAGGCCGGTCAAGAACGGGTACGGCGCGTCTCCGTCGGAGTGATCCGCCGACGGGACGGGATCGGGCAGGTGCCATTCAGTGCTCGTCGCGGTGCCGGTGAACGGCGCGATCGGCTCCGCGGGCTCGTCCAGGCAGACGATCGTGTCCTCGCGGCCGAGCCGGACCATTCGGATTCCCGGCAGTTTGCTCCCCTGGCTCTCGGCTTCGTGGGCGAGCTGGCGCAGGGCGCGGTCGAGATTGTCGATCGGGTCCGCGAGTGGTGCGGCTTCCGCGTCGTCCGGGCCGTGTCTGCGGGCTGCGCGGAGCCGGCGGATGCCGAGAGCGCTCAGGACGGCTGCCGCTGCCAGCCCGGCGGCTCCTGCGATGACGAGCGGCGTGTTGACGGTCGATCCGGGCTGCGGGGCCGGCGGTGCGATGCTGTCCTGCTTCGTCGGCGGTTCCGCCATCGGGTGAATCACCGGTGGAGGCGGAATCCGAGGGTCCGGCTGCGGCCGCGGTGCGGGGACGGCCGGGGGCACGGTCGGCACCTGCAGCGTCTCACCCGCGCGGATGCGGTCCGGGCTGTGCACGTTCTTGTTGAGCCGCACGATTTCTCCGTAGCGGTTCGCGTTGCCAAGTCGATCCCGGGCGATAGACGTCAGCGTGTCGCCCGGGCGGACGAGGTACTCGTCCGAGACCGTCTTCGCGGGCAGGTCAAGGCGCCATCCCGGTTTGATCAGAGCGACGTCGCGGAGGGTTTCCCCGTCAGGTTGGCGACGGGAGTGGTTGAGGTCGTAGATCTCGGTGTAGCGGCGTTCGTCGCCGAGGTGTTCGGCAGCGATGCGCATCAGGCTGTCGCCGGGCCTCACGACGTATGGCGTCGTGCGCGATGGAGATGCGGAAGAAGCGAGTGGTTCCGCTGCTGCGGCGGCGGTGGCGGTCCCGATCATTAGCAGGAGCACTCCGGCGACGATCTTCCTCGCCCAGGCGAGCCCGGAGACTCGGCGGACCGGGAGTCCGCGGAGGCGGCCGGTCGCTTCGACGAGCACCGCGGCGGCAAGCTGCAGCCAGGCGACGACGCCAGCGAACGCAAGTAGTGTCAGGAACACCTGACCGCTGTCGCGCGTGACGAGTGCGGCCACCACGTTTGCGAAGCTGTGCACGTGGCTCGGGAGCAGGACGTCGCGGAAGGTCCAGAAGGCGGTCGGCGGCCCGGCGAGAATCGCGGCCAAGGCGAGCAGTCCGCCCAGGAACCGGACGATGCTGGTGACGGGACGCATGATCGACTCCTTCGTGGTCAGTCGGCGGACAACAAGTCCGCCGCGCCGTGGCCGTGCACGATGAGCCCGGAAATGCCGACAGCGCCCAGGAAAACGGTGCGGAGCGAGTCCGTTGTCTCCACGGCGATGCGGTCGGTCCGGACCTGCACGGTCCCGGTCATGCCAGCCTCGGCGAGATAGCGTTTCGCTGCGGCAGCAGCTTCGGTTGGGTCGACGTGCGCGGTGCGTCCGGCGGCGAGCGCGTGCGGGTCGAGGGCTTGGCCGCCGGCGCGGGCGGCTTCTTCGGCGACCGCAGTGGCCCGTGAGGCGGCGAGGGCTTTGCGGGAGCCGTCGACGGCGAGTCCGATGGCGATGATCAGGGCGAGGCTGAGTCCGAGGATCAGCACGGAGACGGAGCCGCGTTCGTCGCGGAACAGGTTCATCGTCGGGCTCCGTATCGGTCGATCGGGGAACGGAACGTTGCTTCGACTGGTCTGGTCCCGGTCAGCCCAGGAATGAGGTCGGCAAGAGGGACGTCGCAGCGGATGCGTGCGGTGACGGTGCCGTCGGTGCCTGCGGGGCGAGCGAATTCGCTGGCGTCGACGCCGACGGTCAGGCGTGCGCAGGTGATGGATTGCTCGGCGAGTACGGCGCGGGACTGCTGCTCGGCTGCGGAGGCGGCTGCCCGGCCGTCGTGGGCGAGAGATGCTTGGCGGGCTGCTGCCCGGGCAGCGGCGTCGACGGCGGATTGGGCGGTTTCGACGCGCATGCCGAGCAGTCCGAGGCCGAGGAGCGCGATCAGGGCGGAGATGCCGATGACGGCTTCGATGTTCATGTCGCCGCGTTCGGTGCGCAGTTCGGCGAGGCGAGTTGTCATGGCCGGATCCGCTCGATCGGTGCGGCGGCGGTCTGGCTGATCCGCACGGTCACGAACGGCACAAAAGACGCGACCTCAGCGTCGACCGTTACCCGGACGACGTTGCCGGCCGAGTGTCCGCTGGCGTCCACATGCGACAGCCACGTGCCGGTGGCGTCGCGGGCGTAGGCGGCGGCCTGTTGCGCGGCTCCGGTCACATCGACGGGCGGGATGCGGGCACGGTCGGCACCGTCGCGCGCGGCTTCCAGTGCGATCGTGCGGCCGAGGAACACCGCGACGAGCTGGAACACCGTCAGTGCAGCGATGATCAGGGTGCTGACGATCAGGACCGCGGTGATCGTGTCGTCGCCCCGCTCCCCTGTTCGCAACTGTTCGACGCGGCTCATGTCAGTGTCCGCCGATGAGGGGGATTTTGCCGTTGACGTAGGCGGTGATCGCACCGGCGATGAGGGTGGCGATGCCGACGGCGAGCGCGGCGTACAGCGCTTTGGTGATGTTCTCGTCGCCGCATTCGCTGTCGCGGCGGAACTCCTGCAGCCGAATGGACAGCAGCTCGTGTGCGAACAGCCAGCAGGTCACAAAGAGGCGGGTCATGACGGGCTTCCCTTCGTTAGGTGGTGAGCATGGTGACGACGCCGGGGAACGCGAGGAAGACGACGAACGCGAGCCCGAGCAGGGCAAGCGGGAGATCCATCCGGTCGGAACGCACCGCCGCGCCGGTTTTGCGTTCGGCCGACAGTTGCTGCTCGATGGAATCGGCCTTGGCGCGCAACGAGGTGACGATGCTCGCGCCGTCGCGACCGGCGCTGGCGACGACGTGGGTCAGGTCGCTCAGTTCGCGGACACCGGTCGCGACGCCGAGTCGTTGCAGGCCGTCCCAGGGCATCTCGCCGAGCAGGGCGGTCTCGTCCATCGCGTCGCGGATGCGGCGGAACGTCCAGCCGTCGCCCAAGCTTGCGGGGTAGCGGAGTGCCTCGACCGGGCCGCGGTCGCCGACCCTGCCGAGCGCGACAAGGCGGCAGTAGCACGCGAGCGCGCCGCGCAGTTCGGCCCGTGCACGGGCGACCTTTGATTTGAGGCTCGCGGCCGGGAGCATCCACCCGACGACGGCCGTGGCCAGCGACAGCGCGCCGGTGAGGATGACAGGTGGGGCCACGTCGCCCAGGGCGAGGACGACGGCGAGCAGCGGTACCCAGAGCGCGCCGATCGTCGCGAACACGATCCGTTGCAGCAGAAACGCTTCCGGTGTCTGCCCGGCCAGTCCCAGGTCGGCGGGCGGCGCGGTGAGGAAGGCGAATCGCACGGGCACGCCCTTCGGGCGCGGGTCGCCGACGATGTCGGCCAGTCGCGGCGGAGCCTGGACGAATGCCGCGGCCACCGTCATCACGCCGGTCGCGAATCCGACGGACAGGAGGATCAGCAGCGAGAGCGCGGTCATTGCGGCGCTCCCAGGAACCGCGGCGGTTTCGGTTCGATGCCGAGCCGGCGCAGCCACGCGACCGCGGCACCGACCAGGGCCAGGACGGCGGCGAGCACCGCTTGGCCGCCGACCGTGTTGTAGACGCCGGTGTAGCTCGAGCCGCCGAGCAGGGCGGAGCCGAGGAACATCAAGGCCCAGATCCCGAGCAGGATTCGCGCGGTCGAGCGTCGCCGGGCGCGGTCGACTTCGGCGGCGCGGCGTGCGCCGACTTCGTCGGAAACTTGGCGTGCCAGTGCGGTGAGGAGTTCGGCAGCGCCTGCGCCGTAGTGGTGGGCCACGCACAGACCGGCGGCGGCGATGTCGCCGACCCGGTCGTCGAGGTCGTCGGCGAACTCCAGCAGCGCCGGACGGAACTCCCAGATCCGCAACCGCTGCGCGAGAGTGCTCACCTCTGAGGCGATCTCCGGCGGTGCTTCGTGCGCGGACGCCTGAATCGCGGTCGACAGGCCGATGTGACCGGGACCGAGAAGGTCGCCGAGGCGGCGGAGCCAGGTCTCGATCGCCTCCAACCGAGCGATCCGCACCGCCGACTCACGGCCGGCAGAGACCAGCCAGGGCAGGAACACCACCGCTGCGGCACCGCCGACCGCGACAACCGGCCACCCGGAGACCAGCCACAGCACTCCCCCGGTGCCGACAGCGGCCAGGTGGCGTCGCGTGAACCGCAGGCGCCGCAGACGATGCGGCCACCCGACGCGGGCTGCGGTCGTGCCGTGCAGGCCGGCCAGCACTGCGGTCAGTCCGGCGGCAAATCCGAGACCGGTGAGTGCGACGAGGAGGCTGCTCATGACGCCCGCCCCTCAGCCGGGAGTGTCCAGTCGCCGTCTCCGTTCGTGGTGAGCCAGTTCCGGTCGAAGCCGCAGGCTTCGAGGTCGGCGATGTCGGTCGGGAGGTTCCCGGTCGGGACAGCGCGGGACGCTCCGGTCGGACGTCGGAAGAGGTGGGTGCGCGCCGGGCGCCCGTGTTCTCCGGGTTCGACGGCGACGATCTCCGACACCGACCGGTCGAGTGCACCAGCGCGGGCAGCGAGGTCGACGTGGACGATCAGGTCCACCGACTGCGCGACCATGTCGCGCGCGAACTCGGGCGTCCACGCGGAATTCGCGTCCAGGCACAGCAAGGCCATGCGCTGGATCGCCTGGTCCGCGCTGCGGGCGTGCACAGTGGACAGAGATCCAGCTCCGCCGGATGACAGGGCGTTGAGCATGGGGACGATCTCTTTGCCGCGGACCTCGCCCACCACGATCCGGGCTGTGTGCATGCGAAGGGCCTGCCACACGAGCTGCATCAGGCTGACGCCACCGGCCGCATGGCCGTTCTCGAGGTGCTCGGCGTTCCCTTCTTGCTCTTCGAAGGCGACCACGGCGGGGAACCGGTCGCGATGCCGGTGCAGGCCGAGTTCGAACTCGGTCTCCAGGGTCGCGAACCGTTCGGTCGGCGGGATCTCCCAGCACAGGCCGCGCAGCAGCGTCGTCTTGCCGGCCTTCTGCCGTCCGCTGACCACGATGTTCTTCTCCGCCCGGACCGCGGCGCGCAGCAGCGCCAGTTGGGCGGTGGAGATCATTCCGCGGGCGCGCAGCGCCTCCAGGTCGGCCGCGCCGAGCCGGTGGCGGCGGATCGAGACGTGCGGCCGGTCGGTGACCCCGACTGTCGCGGCGAGACGCTCGCCGCCGGGCAACTCCATGTTCAGCAGCGGATGCGTCGCGTTGATCGCGTGCTCGGTCCGACCGTGGCGCGCGGCGACGCGTTGCAGCCAACGGATCAGCGCGTCATCGGTGGGTGCGATCCTCGGTCCGCGCATGACCCGGCCGTCGCTGTAAGACAGCCACGCG
The DNA here is from genome assembly GCF_039536925.1 of Amycolatopsis ultiminotia. Classification (NCBI taxonomy): domain Bacteria; kingdom Bacillati; phylum Actinomycetota; class Actinomycetes; order Pseudonocardiales; family Pseudonocardiaceae; genus Amycolatopsis; species Amycolatopsis ultiminotia. The sequence continues at coordinate 152,326 of NZ_BAAAZN010000007.1, forward strand.
GCGTCGCTGCCGATCACGTCGATGTTCTCGATCGAGTCGTCCGCGAGCAGCGGCTCGAGACGGCCGAGACCGAACATCTCCGCCATGACGGCCTGCCGGATCACCCAATCCTGATCCGGATCCGGAAGCGACCGACCGCGAGCGATCCACTCCTTTCCGACTTCGCTCAGTACTTCGTCGAGAAGGTTCCCGGCGACCGCTCGTTCGTCGGCCGGAGCGTGGCTTCCGTGCCGCAGCGCGTTCTGGACGCGCGGGGCCAAGCGTTCCTGCACCAGATCGACCAGCTCGTCGGCACCCTCGAATATCTCCGCGTCATCCGGCATCGTCTGGCTCCCCACCGTGATTCGGCCTCGGCACCGGGATCGGCCGAACCGCAGGCACCGGTGCCATGCGCACCGACGGAGGCCCGGGGCGGGGCGGGAACCGGACGACGTTGGCGGAGCGCAACAGGGCTTCCCGGGTCGAGGCGCGCCTCCCCAGTTCCTGTGCGACCGCGCGACTCGACGACAGCAACGGGGAGGTCAGGAATCGCCGCGACGGCTGGAACAGGTCGGCGAACTGCGCGGCCGCCGCCGGATCCTTGGCCAGCACGCCTGCCAACGGCAGCCCGTGCGCGGCGAACACTTTCGCGACCTCTGCAGGCGGAAAGCATTGGGACACTGCAGAACCGCTAGGGACTACCACGGCGACGAGACTGCCGTCGCCGGACGCGGTGAGCCCGGCTTCGCGCTGGACGAGATCGAATGAGCGCACCGCGCGAGCCAGCGAATGGCGGTCGTTCCGGAGAACCAGCACGACCAGGTCCGAGGCGGCCATGACCGCACGCGGTGCCCCGGGTGCCCGGATCCGACCGCAATCGACCAGGACGTCGACCGTCTTGAACTCGCGGAACAGTCCCGCAAGCGAGGTCCAGGGAACCCCGTCAGACTCCAGCGGACCGCGGCATCCTGGCAGCAGGTGATGGCGGCCGGTTCCGTCCGGCAAGGTGATCAGCTGCGCCGACATGGCGTGGTGCAGCGGAGTCCTGCGGGCGGCCACCGTCAGCTCAAGGAGACCGCGGTGGCCGTGAGTGCCGTCCGGGTCGAAGACCGCCAGCGCGTGCCCGCCGGTCGGATCCGCTTCGACAGCGACGGCATCGCGCGGCCACGACCAGGTGAGAGCGAGCACCGCAGTTGAGACGCCGGGGCTGCCAGCCAGTGAGAAGAACGAGATCAGCATGTCATCCAGCCCCCATCGGAAGCATGATCAGCACCACCGCGCTGGCGGCGGCCTTGGCCGCGAGACGAGGACCGTCGGCGGCGGGCACGACGACGTCGACCACGCGGATTCCGCTGGCGTCGGGCGTACCGACCCGCAGCACGGTCGCGCGGACCGGCTGCCAACTGTCGGCCTCGGCCGAGACCAGCAAGACCGGCGATCGAGTGGTCGGTGCGTCTCCCGGCATCTGCCCGGCTTTGAATGGGACGCCGACGAGTTGCTGGCCGACGACGGGAAGCAGCGGGCCTTCGACTTGGCTCCGCGTCACCAGATTGCCGACGACAAGGTCCGAGGTAGCCGGTTTGCCGACGATCTCCGCCCGGTCGTCCCACGGAACCGGGTCGAGCCCAGCAGTCGGATGGACCTCGACCTCTCGCAACGCAAGCTCAGTTACCACCTCGCCGAAGCGAACCGGTGCGGCGACGCCGACTGCCGCGATGGTGTCGCTGGCCGAGCGGAAGACGGCCACGGTTCCGGCGGCGCACATCGCCGAGAGCACCACGCCGACGAGGATCAGCAGCTTCGACCGGTGCCGCCGCGGCGGGTGCAGAGGCGTCGGCGCAGGTGGTACCGCGGGCGGCACGGACTTGACGGTCATCTCAGCCTCCCCGCACGTCGGTGTTGAGCGTGCGGATCTCCCGGACGGCCAGCTGCGCCCGCGATGTCAGGTCCATCGAGTCGGCCGCGCCCTGCCCTGCCCCGGACCAGCTGATCCGCCAGTGCCCAGTCGCGGCGATGGAGAACCCTGGCTTGGAGGGCTGCACATAGACGTGCCCGCAGGACGGAGACGGCCGGCCGGCCTGGTCGTCGGTGAACGGGGTGCCCGGGCCCGGGCAGGTGACCGTCGCGCCGTCGCCCATGGCCCAGGTGATCGACTCGAGTGCGGCGGTCACAGTCACCGAGATCCCGCCAGCGGCTGCCGTCTTCGAGATCGGGCCGGTCGTTGACGGCCGACGGGTCGTCCACATCCAGACCGGGAAACCGACGGTCGCGCCGTGCGGCGAATCTCCCGGCGGCGCGAGCTGGATATCCGGGGCCTCGAGCCCCAGTTCAGCGATCACTTGCCGGGCCAGCTCCGCGGGCGAAACCTGCGGAGCGGCGGCAGGCTGACCGTTGGGAGCGAACACGACCCTCGGCCAGGGCAGCGCCGCTCCGTCGCCTTGGCACATCTGGAACTTCAACGACCCCTCGTGCGGGTCGTGCCCGCCCCACATCGGATCTCCCGGAGGCGGCTGCTGCGCCCATGGCCGCTCGACACACGTGAACTTCAGCCGCGGCGCTTGGCCTCCTGTGCCGGGCGGAGAAGGGCTCGGCACAGGAGCAGGACCTCCTGGACGGCCAGGGTCGGTTGCGGCCACCCAGCAGCGACCGCGCGTACCGGTCGACGTACACCCGCCCTCCTGCCCGGCAGCCGGCGCCGGAATGAGGATCAGCAGCAGAAGCACGCCGATAGCGACGTCGGTGCGGCTCAGCATGGCTGGTCCACGTGCGGTCGCACGCTCTGCACCAGCCACCGGTACGGTGCCGGATACCGGACCACCTCAGCTTCCAGCCGATAACGCCGAGGCTGCCCAGGGCTGTCGAGGTACTTGCCCGTCTCCCCCAGCCGGTCGCTGACCAGGTGTTCGTCGGAAGCATCCAGGCAGTCATCGATCACGACGCGGGCCGGGTCGGCGAGGCTGACCGAGCGCACCGTGGGAGCCCGGTGATATTGCCCGATCGAGTGGGCAGGCACCGAGGCCAGGTTGGCCAGCTCGTCGACGAACGACGTCAGGGCGGGGTCAGCCATCAGGCGAGTCAGCGCCGGACGCCAATCGTGGGACCGGGGTGCCGCCTCCGCTTGCTCGCTCAGTTCCCAGTACTGGCGGTAGACCGCCAACGCCTTCGGCGCGATCTCGTGTTCAGGTGTGGGGATCCAGGGAGACGACGGCGCGGCGGCCGATGGCGGTGCAGAAGGCGGTGTCGGCACCGCGCTGGAGCATCCGGCGAGAGCAGCACCGACGATGATCAGGCCGGCGGCCGGATACCTGAGCTGAGTCATCAGGGTCTCCAAGGGATTGGCGGTGTGGCGGGCCTGAGCAGGTCCGCCACACCGCAGCGGACAGGGTCAGGCCGGGCCGTAGTAGCCGGGCTGGCATCCGACGCCACCGTTCCACCAGGCGTCGATCACCCGCCAATGGACCACCGGCTGCACGTTCGTGATGCCCGGTCCGACGCAGTAGTGGAAGAGATTCCGGAAAATGTCCTGCACATCGAGCATCACGGTCGAACCCGATCCGCCGTCGCAGTGCCGGTACGTCCCGGGATCGATGTAGCCGCACGGCATACGGACGCTCGCCGGGCTGGCCGACGCCTCCGTCGCGACACCCGCGCCCAGCGCGAGCACCGCCACCCCCGTCACCACGGCACGTCTGATCGTTCCGGAAATGGACATAGTTCCTCCCCGATGAAAACGAAATTGCTTCACGCTGATCACAACTAGTGATCATCAAGCGGCTTGCCCACGTTCCCCGAGGTACGCCACCTGGCCGCCGTGGTCAGTTCGACTACAGATAGCCACTAAAACCAGCTCCTTTAGGGTGAACACTGGAAGCCGCATGTGAGCCGAGCCCGGTCGCGTTACCCTCAACAGACGAGGGGTCGTGCGAGGGGGATGCTCGCCTTCACTCCGTCAAGGATCGAATGCGGCAACGGGTATGACTAGGGGGTTTCCGTCTTCTCATGATGGGAATACAGAAGACGCACTCGAAGCAGCCCGAGCGAATGCGAACTGAATTCGCGAAGAAGCTTCACGAATTGCGCACCTCTCAAGGACTTTCGCTGGCTGCTCTGGCGCAGCGCGTCCATTACAGCCGCAGCCACCTCAACAATGTCGAGCACGGCACGAAAGCAGCGAGTTTCGAACTCGCCGAGGCGTGCGACGACGCACTCGGCGCCGACGGCGAACTCAAAGCGCTCATCCCGAAACAACGATCGGCGGCTCCGAAGCCCCAGACACGTCCGGCCCAACTGCCAGCCGCCGCGGGTCGATTCATCGGCCGGAGCGAACATCTCGCGGCCATCGACACCCTCGCGCAGCGCCAAGACCAACTCTCGGTCGCGGTCTTGCACGGTCCTCCCGGCGTGGGAAAAACGACACTCGCCCTGCATTGGGCACATCGCAACGCCGCCCATTTCGAGGACGGCCAGCTTTTCGCTGATCTCCGCGCATACTCGCGGCATGGCCATCCGGTCGAAGCAGCCGAAACCCTGGAAGAATTCCTCATTTCCTTGGGGCTCTCCCCGTCGGACGTACCCGCGACAGCCGAAGAGCGGGCAGCTCTGTTCCGGACGATGACACACGGACGCCGTTTGCTGATCGTGCTCGACAATGCCGTGTCCTCGGAACAGATCCGGGCGCTCCTGCCCGGCGACGCGACGAGCATGGTGCTGGTGACCACGCGGCGCGTGCTCACCGGGCTCTCCGTGCGACCGGGAGCGACGCAACTCCGCCTCGACCCCTTCGCGCCGGACGATTCGTTTCGGCTCCTTCGCGACGTGGTCGGACTGCGGGTCGATCAGGAGCCGGATGCCGCGCGCGACGTGCTCGACCGGTGCGGACACCTGCCCCTGGCGGTGGCAGTCGCCGCGGAACGCATTGCGGCGCACCCACTCCGGCTGTCCGATCTCGCCCAAGAGCTGGAAGAAGAGCGCAATCGGCTCGGCGCGCTGACGGTCGAGGACGACGACACCAACGTACGAACGGTGATCTCGTGGTCATACCGAGCTCTCGCCGCCGATACCGCACGCGTGTTCCGGATGATTGGCCTACATCCCGGCAAGAACATCAGCGTCGAGGCCATCGCCGCACTCGCAGATCTCCCGGTCGCACGCGCCGGCGAACTGCTGCGAGTCCTCGCCGGCGGGCATCTCGTGGCCGAGATCGATCGAGACCGCTTCCGGCTCCACGACCTCCTCCGGGTTTACGCCACCGAGCGTGCGCTCGACGAAGAGCCTCCGGCCGAACGCGACGCCGCACAACTGCGCGAACTTTCGTGGTACCTGCACATGTGTCGTTCCGCGGCACAAGCCCTTGCGCCGTACCGCGAACCCAGTGCCGCCACCGTGGAACTCGACTATGCAGCTGCCTTCAGGTGGAGCGAAGCGGAGCTGCAAAACTTCCCCTCCGTCATCGCATGCGCGCTGCGTGGCGAATATCCAGAAATCGGCTGGCAAATCTCGCAGGCACTGTTTCCGTTTCTGCACCTGCGCAAGCCTTGGACAGCCTGGGACCGCATCTACCAACTCGGCCTCGAAGGCTCGCACAAGGCGCTCGACCCCAGTGCCCAAGCGGAAATGCTCACCGGGCTCGGCCTGGTCCGGCTGGGCCTCGGCCTGTACGACGAGGGTCTCGACTTCTTTCTGCGAGCGCTGGAAACGCTTGAGAACCATCACGACCCAGACGGGACTGCGTGGTGCCACGTCGGCGTCGGGCTCGCCTACGCGGGAGCAGGACGCCACCCCGAGGCCAGAGAGTCGTTCGAACTAGGGCTCGCGATCCAGCAGGCGCAGGGCGACCAGCATGGTGAATCCGTCACTCTCATGCACCTCGCCGAAGTGTGCGGGGAAGAAGGAGACCACGAGGACGCGGTCCAGTACGCGTTCCGCGCGTTGTCGCTTTGCCGCACGGTCGGGGATCAGTACGGCGAAGGACTCGCCCTTCACCAAATAGGCAAAGCGAACTTCGCAGGAGGGAAACTCGAAGCCGCGGTGCGCTACCTGGAGGAGGCACTTGCGAGCCAGCGAGCCGCCCGGGACAGCAAGGGAGAGGCTGACACTCTCCTGCTTTTGAACGAAGTGCTGACCGCCGCCGGCGACCACGACACCGCACGGGACTACCTTCAACAGGCGGCGACGATCCTGAGCCAGCGCGGTGAACCGGCTGAAGCCGAAGTCCGTGCACGGCTTGACGACCTCGACACTGGGAGGCAGTGAATGCCCGAACAATCCTTCTCAGGACTACGGCTTGAGGGCAACCTGTCCACTGATCCCCAAGAAATCGCCTACGCGGCAACTGACTTCGGCGGAATCGTGTCCCAAATTCCGCTCGCCGTCGCCCAGGTCAGCTCGGCACAGGACGTCACCGCCGTCCTCACCTTCGCTGCTGACCACGGTCTCTCGGTCACTCCGCGAGGACAAGGCCACAGCAGCATGGGGCAGGCCCAGGCCCGCTCCGGCATCGTGCTCGACCTCAGCGATCTCAATGCGGTGCACGACATCAGCGACGATCGCGTGGTCGTTGACGCCGGCACGACCTGGGCCGCGCTCCTGGCCGCTACTCTCCAGCACGGGCTGACTCCCCGCGTCCTCACTGACTATCTCGGCACCTCCGTCGGCGGAACGTTGTCCGTCGGCGGCATCGGCGGGACGACCCACCGCTACGGAGTCCAAACCGACAACGTGCTGTCCCTCGACGTCGTCACCGGCGACGGGGTACTCCGAACCTGCTCACCGACCGAATCACCCGATCTCTTCAACGCGGTGCTCGCCGGGTTCGGCCGCTGCGGGGTCATCGTGCGTGCCACCATCCCCCTGATCGCCGCGCCGGCGCGGGTGCGGCGGATCAAGGTCTACTACTCGACTGCGGCCGAACTACGTACCCAGCAACGGAAACTCCTCGGCGAGCGCCGGTTCGACTTCCTCCAAGGACAGATCCTCCCCAGCGACGCGGGCTGGGTCCACCTGCTCGACGTCGCCGCCTTCTACACTTCGCCCGCCGAGCCAGACGACGCCGACTTGCTGGACGGCATCGGCTTCGACGCAGGTCGGGACAAGATCGAAGACCTCAGCTACTGGGAGTTCGCCACCCGGCTCGACGAAACCGTCACCTACCTCGAAAGCACCGGCGAATGGCGTTCACCGCACCCGTGGCCCAATCTGTTCCTGCCCGACCGTACGACTGACACTTTCGTCGACGAGATCATGCACGACCTCACCCACGCTGACCTCGGGGCTTCCGGGCTGATCCTGACCTACCCGGTGCCCGCCGACGTTCTCGCCACTCCCCTTTTCCGAGTGCCGGACGCACCGACCATCTTCCTCGTCGCAGCGCTCCGCTTCGCCTCGTCCGGACCGATTGCCGAGCAGATGGTGCAGAGCAACCGCCGCTGGTACGACACCGCCGTCAACCTCGGCGGCACCAGTTACCCAGTCGGCGCAATACCCTTCGCTGAGGGCGACTGGCGAAACCATCTCGGCGAAGCGCACCGGCCGCTCGCTGCGGCCGAGGCCCGCTACGACCCCCGTGGAGTGCTCAACCGCCGCCTCAAGCTCGCCCCTTAGCTGAGCAGCGCCACTCCGTGAGTATCAGGCTTTCAGCATCCGGCTGGTGAAGCCGCGCTCGACGAGCCGCGAATAGGCTTCGAGAGCAGGCTCCGGCACATCTTGCGCGATCGCGAAGCCCAGGTCGGGGTAACGCATGACCCGTTCCATGTCGCCGATCATCATGTCGACGACCTCAGCCGCGGGCCCGATAGTCTTGACGTACTCGCGCAGGGTGACAGGCGCAGACGCGCACCGAGGGTCGACCTCTGGCCATTGCCGCCGGCAGGTCGCGTAGGCGCGACGCTCCATGTACGGCATCGCGACCAACAGCAACGAGGTCGGTTGAATCCCAGCCGCAGCGAACACCTCGCGCGACAGAATGATGTTCTCGCCGGTGTTCCGAGCGTTCGGCTCCAACAGAATCACCTCGCCTGGAACTCCGCAGTCGAGCGCGACCTCGCGAAAGTGCTCGGCTTCGCCTCGGGGGAAGAGCTTCTCAGTCCCTGGAGCCTTCCCGCCGCTGATGACCATCACCGGGAATACGCTCCGGTGGTACAGCTCGGCCGCGAACGACGCGACGCCGATGTCGTTGCCGCCGAGAACCAGCGCGGCCGAGCACGGAACAAGCTCGTGGTGGAGCTGGTGATAGTCCCAGACGACCTCGGCGTCCGCCCAGTCCTGAGCGGTCAGCTCGCGCACCACGTGCTCCGTCAACCCCTCTCGGTCACGCCTGGCCCTCCTGAGCGAAGCGAAGACTTCGAATGCTCTGCAACTGGTGCATCATGCCGTACTGGCGAGCGACGTCTGCAGCCTCCTCAAGCCGACGGTGCCCAGCCGTCTCCGTCCGCGGATCAGACAGCAGGATGTGGCTGTAGGCGGTGTCCAGGCGGACCTGCTGCATGGGCGTACCGGAACCGCGCGCGTCCAATGCCACGCTGATCGCCGCCGTCGCTCGGTGGAGATCGCCAGCGCTCCGGTGCGCGAGCGCCAGCTTCTGGTGGGCAGTCGACCAGTCGAGCGGTTCCTCCAGCCGGTCGAATTCGATGATCGCTGGTTCGATGAAGTGGACGGCCTGTTCGGGCTCGCCCGCTTTGCTCAGCGCGGTGCCGACCCAAAGCCGGGACCTTGCGCGGTCACGTCCCGACAACCGCGCGTCACCGGCAAGGTCGAGGTATTTCTCCGCCGCCCGGCTGTGCGCACCTGTCATCTCTTCGTTCACCGCCAGTTGCAGCTCGATCTGTGCGACGCGTCTGTGCATGCCGAGTTCGGTGAAGATCTGGTGGGCGAGCGAGTAGCTCTGCCTGGCCGACAGCGGCCCGCGGAGCAAGCCCTGGTCCTGGCGCAAGTCTCCCTGCAGCCGCAGGCTTCGGGCGTAGAGCGACATGCCGCAGCTATCATTGTTGTCCGGCGAAAACCGACGCAGCCAGCGATCGACGAGCATGGTCGCCGCCGGAAAGTCTTGCCGTCCGAAGTGGACTATCGCACGGTCCAGGTCATCGGACCAGGATTCACAATCCACAGTGGACACATAGGGACGCTGTTCGTTCTCAGACCCGACGGGCTCCGCATCGGCGAGCAGCATTTCGAGCTCGCTCAGACTTATGCCCAGCAGCCGTGCAATTTCGCTGCGACGGACCGGACTCGGCGCCCAAACGCCGTGCTCCCAGCGTTTGACCGTGCGCGGGTCGACTTCGAGTGCATAGGCGAACGCCTCTTGGGTATAGCCCACAGCCTTGCGCGCACGCTTCAGCTTTATCCGCGGAGCGCTCATGATCTACCCCCTTGCTAACAAGTTACCCCAGTTCAGCGCGACTTGCGGAACACGCTGTACAACCCCGCCAGCGGGCTCACCGCCCCCAGAACGTCCCGTCCGCCCCGTTACCGCCCTGGCCCCTTCCAGGCAAAAGAACGACAGTCGTGCCAGGCAACCCGGAGGTTCCGCGCGGCCGCCCCCCCCCGAGGATTCGGTCGAGGGCCAAACTAGCCCGGCGTGCGAATCTGCCCCGGCCTCCGGGTTGCTGCTCAGCTTCCCGAGCAACGGAGGACAGCCGCGATGACAGAACCACGAAAGACCCGGACTCTGAGCCTGATCGGCCGGGTGATCTCGTGAATCTCTTGACGACCGACACGCTGACTGCGTTGGCAGGCGTGCATCGCCGACTGCCCGGGATCATTGTCGGCCTCGTAGACGGTCAACTGACAGCGGACGAGGTTCGCGAGTTCGCCGATCTCCTCGGCGAAGCCACGGAGTTGGTGTGCGACCACGCCGAGGACCAAGCACGCGGCATCGTGCAGCTTCAGCGCGAAACCGAGGCTGACGCCGACCGCATTCTCGCCAGCGTGACCGCACTGGATCCGCGATCATGAGCTGGGGCGTCGTTTTCGTGCTCGCAGTCATCGCCTTCCCCGTCGTCTTCTTCACCGCGACCGGCATCATCGAGCACCGGCAGAACTTGACTGTCCGTCGTTCCGCCAACTCCGTCGAGGCTCTTCGCCGACGCATTCGGCAGCAGCGGGCCTTCGACAGCCGCACCAGATCGACAGAACCGTGAAGACGCTCACTCGCGCCACATGTCCCGCCGCCGTAGCTATCGGGCTCGAGCTTCGCGCTGCACGCGTGAAAGCCAAATTCGGAGTCCGCGAACTCGCCCGCAGGGCGGACGTAAACCCCGCCCAAGTGAGCAGCTGGGAGCGCGGAGAGCGAATTCCGCCAGCGGACTGCGTCTCGTTCCTGGCGGGACTGCTGCGCATGACGATGACCGAGCACCGCCGTATTCGGCAACTCGCTGCGGACGCGCGCCGAGAAGACCACGTCGAACCCGATCAAGGCGCGGCGGCACGGCTCAGGACCGCCTACGAAAAACTGGCATCCCACATTGTCGAGTGGGCCCCGGTGTCCCTGCCTGACCGCCTGCAGCGCCCCGAATTCACCGTGGGCGGGCCGCGCCGAACCTTGCCGCTCGTTCGCCGAGCACCGCAGCCGGACGACCCGCAAGCCACGCGGGACTTGTTCATCAGCAGGAAAGCGATCCCCGGACAGTCCGAACAGTTGCTCCGCCTCGTCGACGGACCGGAACGCCTCCGGCTAGTGGCCTTCGAGGTCGGAGACCTTCCGGCTTTCGCCGTCTATCAGATCGACGGCAAGACTCCCACCGTCGCGTTGCGACACGCGCACTGCAACGTCTACCTGACATCCGACCTGGCGACTTCCGCCTATGTCCGCGCGATGCAGCGCTTCTCCGATGAAGCGCTTTCCACGGCCGAGACGGCCTACGCGATCAAGATGACCCTTCACGATCTCAAGGCGAACCGGTAGCCCTGCAAGGATCGTCCCGGTTACTGCCCGGACTTGCCGGAGCGGTCTTTCCGCGGCCGGCCTCCGCCAGCCCCGCGGCCGGGACGGCCACGCTCCCATCGTTCGATCTCTTCGCGGCGTCCGCGAGCCCAGCCTGGAGTACGGCCGACGACCACGTCCGGCTCGGGAAACGGATGCGTCTCGGCATAGCGGCTGCGCCACGTGGAGACAGTGGTCTGGGTAACGCCGAACCAACTGCCGACCTCGCCCAGGTCGAGGTAGCGAAGGGTCTGGTCGGGCTCGGCGGGCTGGCCGTCGACCTCGGTTCGCCGGTCGGTCACGTCGCGGAAGATAGCAGCGAACCTGCAGCTCCAGCAGCATCGCCACGCGCACTGAACTGATCACATCAGGTCGAATATCCGGCGCGCGGCACGCACCTCGCTGGCCAAGCGCAGAACGTGGTGGCGGCGCTTGAACGCCACCTCGACCCAGTCGGCGCGGGCGAGGGTATCGCCGTGGTAGAGGATCACCTGGTGCCCGAGGCCCCAGAACATGCTGTTCACTCCGGTCACCGCCAGGGCAAGCTCGTCGATGTCGGCTCCGACCCAGATCATCGATGCCGGATCCAGTGACCGCTGCCGGAGAAGCTTGGCAGTCGCCCGGAAGAAGCTGCCGGTGCCGACGGTGGGTTCACAGATCGCCTGGCCGGGCTTCACGGCATCCACGGTCAGCGAAACGAACACGTCAGCTATGTCCGGCGGGGTGTAGACCTGCGCATTGACCTTGGCCTCCGTGCGGGTTTTCAGGACCGCCAGCAAGCGGCCGAGCAGGTCAGCGTCATGCCGCAGTTCCGGCTTGTACAGATCCAGCAAGCCTGCGGCCAGAGCCGCGTCTGCTGTCGCTTTTACCCGCTCGCGGAGAGGCTCGTCCGGCTCGTCGAACAACCAGGAAATCATCGGACTGATCGCGTCCACCAGATCAGTCCGCGCCCGGACGATCTCCGTCCACGCAGCGCGCGACTGGTACCAGTACGCACGGGGCGTCATCGCCGCGACCTGGTTCGCGAACGCGGGCCGGTCGTCGGGTTGCAGCAGCGACAGCGTGGCGGCCACGCCAACCGGGACCTCGTGCCCGCCCCCGCTCCCGTTCCGGTGCCAGGCCTCGTCGACCGCATCGGCGACGCGGGTCGCCATCTCGTCAGTCCTCACCTTTGGTTCCTCCGATCGAGCAGATCCCAGAAACATTGAAGACATGCGCCTCAACGTTGATCTACCGTAAACGTTGCAACCAGTACTTGCAATGTTTTTGGAGGATGCGATGAACCAGCCGGATCCGGTGTCCTGGGCCGCGCCGGCACCGCGCGAACTCCGGCGCTGCGGGAGCGGCAGGTCGAGTACTTGCTCAGCGACGAGTCCCTGAAGCTCACCGCGGTAGCGATGCTCAACGGGCTCGGCACGATCCGTCCGGTAGGCGACCCGGCAATGGCGGCTTTTCTGACGAGCACCAACGACTGAGCCAAGCCAAGATGTTCTACTTCACCGAGGACATCGCCCAGCTGGTGCAGCACGCCGCACGAAGCGTCACGGGTCAATGGGAGATCGAGCCGGAGGAACTTCCTGCCCTCACCGGCTTTGCAGTGTTCCCAACGCCCCTGGCGACGTACACGAGGGCGGATGGGGCGAGCGTTCCCATCGTCGCGTTCTCGTGGGGGCCGACTGACCTCATCGAGGACCCGTCGAACGGTGTATGGATCACGTTCTGGAGCGCGACCGACTATTCGGCCGTCGAGAAGGCGTTGCGCGGTGCCAATCTTTCCGCCGCGGAGGCAGCACGTTATGCCCGAACGCTCCATGCAGAGCTGACCTGGGACAACGAGATCTACTTGCCGTTCGGGCATACCGCGGCACCAGTGATCGCCGATCCTGCCGAGGGACCACGGCTGATCGACCCGCGCGTGGTCGTCGCCGGGCAAACCACAACCGCGTGGCTTCCGATCGTGATCGCGGCGTGGCTGTTCTGCCGCCCGAACTCGTTCACCGTCGCCGAAGACGAGCACCTTCCGCGAACGATGCGCCGTCGCGCGGAACGGGCGGGGCTCGAAACCTCGCCGGTACGCGTCGTGTCCGTCAGCCGGACGCCCCAGCGATCCGCCACGCGACCGGCCGAACCGAGCGGCCGCACAGTCGGAGTCCGGTTCCCGGTCGCGCCGTTCGTCCGTCGGCAGGCATATGGGCCGGGCCGCCAACTGCGCCGCCGGACGCTCGTCGCCGGCCATTGGCGCGGCCCAGCCGATGCGCCGATCCGCATCGGCAAGACCGTCAACCTCGTCAACAAACCCGTCACGGGCTGAAACAGATCTCGATGGTCGGCTACGCGCGAACCGCGCGGGAATGCTTCGAATACGGATTCGGCCGCACCTACCACACGTCCGCCGCCGAGTGAGGTCTTCGGCGGACGAACTAGTCGAGGTCGTAGCCCAGGCTGTCGGCAACGTCCTCGACAAAGTCTTCGCCGGGGACAGAAGTGTCGTGTTGGTGCACGTCCCATGCGACGTCCTCGACGGCGTCGCCTCCTTCCTCCAGTGCCTCGGACACCATGCCGACCATGTCGCGGGCTTCGTCCTGGTCGAGGTCGAAACGGTCGGCCGCGTTCGCTGCGGCGTGATCGAGCATTTCCTCCGGCCACATCTGCTCATTCACGAGTAAACCCCTTTCGTCGCCGATTCCCCGCAAGACACGGTCGCCCCCCGTCACCGATCATTCAGGCCGCCAGCGATGTCATCGTCACGGCCAACACCGTGCCGCCGACCATCGCCGGTGCCAGCGGGATTCGTGCCTGCCGCCGACCCGACACCACAAGCGCCAGCGCGGCGCATCCGGCAAGCAGGTAGCAGAGCGCGATCGCAGTTCCGATCGCAGACCACCCCGCCGCGCCCGCGAGCATCCCCAGCGACGGGACGAGCTTCACGTCGCCGGGACCAGGCTGCCCGCTGACAACGAACGACACGAGCAAGAGGCCGCCCCACCCCAAACCGCCGACCGCGGCGCGGAACAGCATCTCCGGCGTCTCCGAAACACAAGCGATCCCAGTGATTCCCGCTGCCTCGGACACGACGAACATCGCGCTGGCCTGATTCGGGATCCGGTGCTCGACAAGGTCCACGACGGCCGCTGGCAACCCGAACGCGCCGAGCGGGACTGCAGCCGGCCAGAGTGCCTGCGGCCATGCAGTGGTGCAGGCAGCGACAACCGCGACGGAACCGATGAGAAGCAGTCCGTACCGGCGGCTCGCTGCCCCGACGTGCCAGAGCACGACGCCCCCGCCGATGCTGGTGACGACCGTGGCCACGACTGTCCAGACGAGAGATTCAACCGTCACGCCGAACCTCGACCCGCACCTCCGCGCCGTACCAAGCACCGCCATCGCCGCGGTGCGCTGGTTGGTAGTGCCAGCTCGGGTGATTAGAGACAGCAATCGTCCGATGGCATCGGCACGGCACGGTCGTCCACCAGCCCACCCGCAGCAGGTGCAGCCGACCCGGCAACCGACCGTACGGAAAACGTCCGGCCACCGATGCACACGCACAATCGATCATCCCGCCCAGGCTCTCGCCCCGGACGAGCAACTGGCCGTGCGCCTCGTCGTGGTTCGCGACCCATTCGACGGTTCTCAGCAGCTCCACGTCGCCTCCCTCGGACCGCGCAATGGCATGGGAGACAAGGCAACCGGGCAGGGACCCGATGCACGACCGCGGCCTGGCCTGTGGTCAACGTCAGCTCCAGCTGCAGCCCTTCGACCCGCACCTCAGCGACGTCGAGGGCACGACGCCGGTTGATCTGCAGGTCGAGGACTCCGACCGGGACTGTCGCCGCGCCGTATTCGGAGGACCAGGCGAGCAGGATCCAGACGCGCCGTGTCATCAGGAACCGCCGGACACGGTGCTGCACGGCAGGAGCGAGGCCATATAGCGGACCGATTGCGCGAACGCGTCGGCAGTCCGTGCGTGGAGGTCGCGGCGGCCTTCGTCGGTCATGACGGCCCCGTGGAGTGCGTACTGGGCGGGGTTCTCGCTGACCAGTACCAGCCGTTCGCCGAAGAGCTCGGCCGCGGTGGCGATCCGGTCGCGCCGCGAGAGTCCGGTGAGGACGACCGGCAGCTGGGCCGGAAGGTTCTCGGCGAGCCAGTCCAGTCCGGGAAGGGTCCAGGTGTCCCAGTTGGCGCTTTCCCGGACGGTCTGGAGGTTGATCGCGACGGCCGGCGGGGTTGCGGTGCCGAGCCAGTCGACGTAGCGCTTGAGGTCTTCGAGCCGGTACCAGGACAGATTCGGGACTGCGGCGACTCCCGCGTCGGCGAATTCGGCGGCGATCAGCAGGGACCGGCGCATGTTCAGCAGGTGCTCCGCGCGCGGCCAGTTCCCGTAGACCGAGAAGTTCGGGGCGAGCACGAGGTCGAACCTGAGCGCGGCGATCCGGTCGACGAGCCGTTCGCGGTCACGGACGGTCCAGAACAACTCGACAAGCGGATCCTCGCCGTAGCCGGAGAGCACCGTGAGGGTCGAGGACGGAAGGCCGAGAACCTCGGCGGCGGTCTCGCCGGTTCGCCAGCGAGGGAAGATCGCGTGGCTCGCCAGGGAGAACACCCGCCGCAGGCCGACCGCATAAGCGGGCCAGTGCAGTGCGGCGTCGACCTGGTCCTGGCGGGAGCCGTCGATCTGCGGGATGAACGCGGGCAGCCCGGCGGGCAGCGTGCCGGTCAGCTCGATGTCGTCGAATTCCAAGGTGCCGCCGACGTCGCTCATCCAGGCTCGGATGTCGACGCGGGAACCGCATCGGATCGGGCAAGCGCCGCACGCTGATTGCCGAGCGGGGCCAGGCATGTCCGCGCGAGCGCAGCCGCAGTAGCTGCAGTCGGAGTTGGAGCCGGAGCACAACGGAGCGATGGTGACGCCGGGCTCGGCGTCTTCGCCGGAGTACCACGGGCATCGGCGGCAATCGCAGGCTGCGGCGGGCGCGGCGGAACCTGGTTGGCCGAGAAATACGGTCACGGCGTACTCCCTGAATTATCGGCGAGGTGATCGGTGAGCAAGCGCAGGGACGAGGCGTCGTGGTCGTGCAGCCGGTTCCCGGCAGACACCGCGTGCACGAGCGCACGAAGGGCGTTGAGTGCGGCGTCGACCAGCGTTTGGTCCACCGGCGGTGCTTCCTCCTCGGTGAGGTACTCGTCGGCCGGTTGAGCCCGGAGCTTGGCTGCGCGGGCCTCGTCGGCGTGCTGGTGTGTTTCCTCGGCCGAGGCGAGAGCCTCCTCGGCGGAGAGGTCTCGGTCGTGGGCGTGCGCGAGGGCGGTACCGAGCAGTCGGGTCCGGCCGTTTTCCTTGACTGCGGCCCAGATTCCTTCGGCGGCGCCCTCGCGGCCGCGGCGCAGTTCGATGAACCGGATGCGCGTGTGCAGACTGATTTTGGCTTCGTCCATTTCCTCGGCGAGTTCGCGCGGCATCTCGGCGAAGGCGCGGACGAGTTCGCGCGCTTTGCGCGGTGTGAGCTGCAGGCCGAGTCTGGTCAGGACCTCGGACCAGGGTGCGGCGCAGCTGCGGTCGCTGCCGCGGATGCGTTCCATCGCGGCGAAGCGGGCGATCGGGTCGTCGATGGCGTAGACGTCAGCTGGGACCGGGTGGTCGTTCGCGAGCAGTTTGCCCAGCAAGACCGCACACCGGTCGAGCACGAGGGCAGCGGCCAACTCTCCGGGGCGGAGGTTCTCCCTGGCCAGGTTCTCGACCAGCTGCCAGATTCGCCGCTCCTCGTCCGACAACGGCCCCGGGCACACGACTGCGGGCAGCGCGGCGAAATGCGGATTGTCCGGCTTGTGAACTGCACCCCACCGGCACGCGCGGAGCCTGCGCTCCCCTGCCGCGAGCTTCATCGCCGGAGCGCGACCTTCGCGGGATGCGACCTCCTCGACGAGCACCGGCTGCAAGACGCCGACGGTCGAGATCGAGGAGATGAGGTCGGCGAGGTCCGCAGGCGCGGTGGTGTCCCCGGGCAGCCGTCCCTGCGACTCGGTGAACGCCGTGCCCTCGCCGCGCAACGGCAGCAGCGCGAACCGCCGCTGCCGCAACCTCGGCGACAACCCGAACTGCTGGACCGCTTCTTCTGCTTCTTCGCTGGTCATCGTGTGTTCCCGTGGAGCGGCGCGAACAGCGACCGGCGGCGTGTGTCCGTGCCGAGGATGGGCACGGCGACGTCGGCGAGCACCCCGTCGTTCTGCAGTCGCCGCAAGGTCGTCACGGCCAGATCGACCCGGTCACCGGCCGAGGCGGCCACCGCCAATGCCTGCGCGTGAGCACGCAGGTCCGCGAGCCGGCGTTCGAGCACGTGCTCCGCAGCACCGGACAGGACGATCACGACGCGGGGAAACCGCGGGTACCGCGAGCGCCAGACCGGACTTGCTCCCGGACGCCGCGGCACGTAGTCGTGGTAACGCACGTACGCGACGAGCTTCTGCGCCAGGCGCGCGACCGGCATGGTCGACCGGTCGAGTTCGAGGAAGAAGATCCGCTGGGAACGATGACCCTCGTCGAGGACGTAGTGCAGGACGGCGTCCGCGATCACTGTGGCGCGGCGGCCGTCGCGGTGGTGCGCGACTTCCGGCGTCCAGGACAGCGGACCGCAGTCGTGCCCGTGCGTACGGGCGGTCTCGACGAACGCGAGACCGGTCTCGACCACGTCGAGACTGTGCGCGAGCAGCACTTGGGCCACCTCAGGGTCCGCGACGCGGTATTGCCTTTTCTCGACCGAGTCGGAGAGCTCGGCCATCACCGCGCCTTCCGCGGTGGCGTACCAGGCGCGCGGGCTGTGCTCGCGGGTAACCGCGTCCAGCAAGCCGGTACGGCGGAGGACAGCAAGCTTGTGCCGGACCGTGCGCAGCGGCATCTCCGGCGCGATCAGCCGCCCCAGCTGGTCGGTCGAGACGAGCCGGTGCCAATACGCGAGCAACAGCGCTTGCAGCTGAAACGGATCGAGCACCATCCGTCACTCCACACTGGACTCGATCTCGCCGCCGTCTAGATCGACAGCGGCTCCGCTCCCCCGCCCCGGCGGTCTGCCGCGCTGTGATCGGGGCGGTTCGCTGCCGTGCAGGGCGGTGATGATGCGTTCGTCGAGGGTTTCGAGTTCGTCCAGGACCTCGCCGATCGGGCGACGGGCAAGGTTCCGGTCCAGGCATTCGTCGACCTTGTCGTTCCACTCCGGATGGAAGTGCTCGGCGAACTCGCCGTCCACATGCAGGCCGCGGATCTTGAACGGCGTCGTCCGCTGCCCGCCCAGCGTCACGGTCACGACGTGGTGGAACTGCTCCAGCTCGGTGATCGTCGCCGGCTGGACGAGACCGCCGAACTCGCGCGCGACCGTACGGGCGCCGTCGATCGCCGCGGCGCTGGTCATCAGCAGCGACTGGTTCTGCAGCAACGCACGACGCGTCTCCGCGGCGAGGCGGTCGGGCATCTGGTTCATCACGTGCAGCCGGACCTGGAACTTCCGCATCTGCTCGAGGATCGCCGCGACATAGCCTTTCGCCGCGCCGTCCACCGCAGCAAGCTCGTCGATGAAAGCGTCGAACCTGCGGCGCTTCTCCACCGGAGTGCTCGCGCGGGACCGGCCGGCGCGGAACAGGTCGTAGATCATGAACGAGGTGATCAGCTTGCTCGTCTCGCCGGCCCCGCTGGTGCACACGAACACGATCCGGTTCGCGTCCATCGCCTTGCGCACCTCGTACGTGGTCACCGACGACCCCAGAAACGCCGACAGCGTCGGACTCGTGCGGAGCCGGTTGATGATGTTCGTGACCACCGTCGTCGCGTCCGGAGCAAGCCGGGTAAAGGAATCGGTCCAGTACCGGCGCACGCTCGGCCGCAGGCAGCCCAGGATTTCCTCGCGCCAGTCCGCGTCGTCCAGCAGCGTCGGGATCTGGAAGATCGTGGGCGCGCACTCGGCTGGCACCCTCATCGCCACGTAGCACAACGCCTCGCACGCCTTCGTCAGAATCGACTTCGCCCGCGGCGCCGCGTCTCCCCAGCTCAACGCGGCGGCGAACGACGTGACCACGGCGTCGACCCGGTCTTCGATATCGGTCTCGTCGTAGCCCTGCATGCTGAGGGGATTCCAGCCCGGCAAACGCTTCTCGCGGCCGCGGACGTCGAGGTTGATTTCCCAGAGCCGGTTCCGCAGCTCCGGGTCCGACAGATAAGGCTTCGCGCGTTGCCAGCCGTCCGCGTGCGGGTCGAGAAACCACATCCCTCCGCCTGCACGGGCGATCTCGATCGCCTGCGCAAGCGCCTCTTCCGTCTTGCCGAACCCAGCCTTACCGAACCGCGCAGAGAACAAAAGCTCCCGCTTCGGGATGCCGACCAGCCGCTCCTCGCCGTTGACGTCGGTCACGTAGCCCAGCCGCACCAGACCGGCGTCCGGCCGGTACGTCGGCACCTCCCGCGGCGCGGGCAGCACCCAGCCCCGGCTCCGCGCGATCACCGGAGACAAACACCGGCCCGACGGCGGCTTGAGCAACGCAGCGATCTCGCCCGCCGTCACCAACGAGCCCGGCCGCGGTTTCGCCAGGCCGCTCGCGAACCGCCGGTCGAACAACCACCGCACCACCGGCAGGTCCGCCCCCAGATGCCGGCCGAGGAACCGGACACCGCGCAAACGCCAGTAGTTCTCGCCGAGGTAGACGTCGAACGCACCGATCACGCTCCGCAGGTGCGCCTCCGCGCGCCCGGGAATCTCCGAGACGCACCGCAACAACAGCTGAACCGCGAACACCGGCTCATCGGTGAGGAACTTGTTCTGCTGCACCGGCTTCCGCGCCGGTTGCCGGGAGGAGAACCGTCCCTGCCCGCGTACTGCCGGGAGGAATTCGCCGACGACCTCCGCGAGCCCCTCCCCCACCGCGCGCACCACACCTGCGGACTCGCCCGACGGCTGGTGCTTCCGCGAGACATGCCGGATCCGCGCCGGGGTCAACGGCACCAAGTCCAGGCACACGTCGACGGACTCGCCGAGATCCGGGCGGACGTCGCCCAGCGCATTCGCCAACGACTGCAACGGATCGTCCGGCCGCACCGGCAACGCCTTCAACGCGAATCGCGGCGGCCGCGCCAGCACCAACTCCGCCCGTGCGACACGAACGTCGCCGCGCTCCGCCCGGCTCATCCCGCGCTCACCCGGGCGGACGCTTCTCCTCCCGGCCATCCGACGTGCCGCAACGCTCCGTCAGCCATGTTGATTCCCTCCACCAGCACGGATTCGCGGAGGAGACAAGGCGGCAACCGACCTCGATGATTCTCGCCGCTGACCGGCCACAGCGGACCGCTGTTACAGTCAGCAGCAATTACTTCCCCATTCCCAGGAGAAATCACCGCAATGGCGCAGAAAGTCCTCGTCGAGATGATCGACGACCTCGACGGCACCCAAGCCAGCCAGACTGTCCCCTTCGGACTCGACGGCGCCCAGTACGAAATCGACCTCTCCGACGGCAACGCCGCGGCCCTGCGCGACCAGCTCGCCGCGTTCATCGCCTCCGCCCGCCGGACCGGCGGCCGCAAGACCACCGGGTCCTCCGCAGCCGCGCCGACCGCCGAGGACCGCGAGCGGTCCAAAGCCATCCGGGCGTGGGCCGTCGACAACGGCTGGGCCGTCTCCGAACGCGGCCGCATCCCGGCCAACGTCGTCGCGGCCTACGAGGAAAGCCTGAAGCAGGACGCGAAACCCGCCCGCAAGCGCACCGCGAAAAAGCCGCCGCGAAATAACCCCGCCAGCGATCCCGGGCGGCGGCCGTCGAGGTCATTTCTCCGGCCCGTCGCCCGGGGTGGCCTCTCCTCCGCCGGCGAGGGCGGTTTCTCCGTCGCCGGGCGGCACCGCGCGGCGGATTTCCACCTGCGGATAGCTGAGCTTGTTCAGCACCCCGGCGATCGACTCCCGCCCTTCGATGCTCATGACCATTTTCCCGAAATCCGGGTCGGTGCCGAACCGGACCCGGACGCCGACGACCGAACGAGGCACCCAGCCGTGCACCGGACGCGCCCGGCCCAGCTGATGGGCGAACGCCAGAACAGCCGGCAGCGACGGATCGAAGGCGGCTGTCGGCAGCAGGTCGTAGCGGACACGAGAGCGGAGGTGGCGGGAACGGATGTGTCGGTGGAGGACAAAGACCGCGATCAGGATCGCGACCACCGCCGTGGTCACCCACCACAGCGCGGCACTCGTGAGCAGGTGGTCCGTATCGAGCGCCTGCGGCGCACCGTTCTCTTGCACGGCCTGACGGCCATGCGTACGGGAGAACATGTCGGCTTTACGAGCAAGCCCCTCGCGCCACAGCTGACCAGCGGCTTTATCTGATGTGGCGAATAGCCCGACCGAACTGCCAACGGCCGAGCCAAGGTAGTGCCCGACGGCAAAGATCAACACAGCAGCCTCCTCTTACTCGCGCACTCCGCAGCAGACACGCCGCACGGAATCGCAGCTCATGCAGCACGGCCGGTACTCGATCGAAACCGGCCTACGACAGAGGCAAGTCAGTCAAGAGAGTTACGCTGCCGTATCCGACTTGCGGTGCTCCGCATCAAAGGCAACGCAACCAGTACCCGGCAGCGTGTCGACCCGCACCCAGAAGGCAGCTGCACGATGCAGGGTCGCGGTGGCGTCGTGGTGCAGCCAAGACACCGGGTCGTCCGGATCGACAAAGACGAGTACGAAATATACGGGCAGCCCGCTGCGCTCCCAGCGCCGGCGCCAAGCCTCTTCGACCTGCCAGGTCGCCGTCGCACCGCCCTTGATCCGAAACTGGCCGGTGCACTTGACCTGGCCCCTCACCGGCGCGACCGCCGAACTCGACGTGTCCGTCCACCGCGAGGACGTCTTCGTCCGGGCTGGTCTCGTCGAAGCCGACCCCGGCCTGGCTGCACACGGCTCGGACATAGGCCACCCCGAACCGCGACTTGGCCCGGTTCTCGTCCAACGTCGCTACGCCGCTGCCCGAAAAGCTCCCTCCACCCAATGATCACCATCGTCAAGCACCCCGAACACATTCTGTAGCCGTCACTGGCGTGAACCGGAGCGCCGAACTCCTCCATTCAGACCAACGCAAGGCAGGCATCGGCAAGGACCCCAGGTTCCTGGACAAGGCCACACGCCCTTGACAGCGCATCGGCATGCGGATCGCGACAACGGGCGGCTCACCGACCGGCGACAGTTCCTCTCGTTCTTCGGCCGACCTCAACGGAGGTCGTACTGGATGTCGACCCCCGCCCCCGGACCGCCGTTGCTGTTGACCGTAAGCCATCCGTGGTCATAGACGTCCGCCAGCTTGTACTCGAACCCGAAATCGTACTTCTTGTCCCAGCCGAACGTGCCCGGCATCTCCCCCAACTGCATCGCTCCGTGCGGTGACTTGCTCTCCCCACTGTCTGGATCTGTCACGTAAACGACTGGACTCAACGCCAGGCTCAACTCGCTGTTCAATTCGGAGTCGGCACCCGTCTCTACATGAAACATCACGGCCATAACCTGTTCCGAGCCGTACTTCGACCGCTGCTTCGCGATCTTGACAACCGTGAACGACGGATCCGTCGCCGACGCAGCCGACGTCCGCGAGTAACGCACGGCCTCGCCCACCTTCTTGACCGGGTTACCTCGCGGTCCCGTCGGCCCGGCGGCCTGCACCGTCTCCGACGTAGGCGGTGCCGTGGTCGACGCCTCCGCAGTGACCGTCGCAGTGACGGTCGTCGGGGAACCCGCCGCAACAGCATCGCCATTCCCGGAACAGCCAGCCGAAAACGCCGCTACGGTCGCAACGGCACAGAACAACAGCACACGCGGGCGCATAGAGGACTCCTGATCGATCGCCATGGAAACGCGATCTCGCCGATGGCACTGGTTCGGAAGTCATGGAAACCTCGACACCGCACGGCAATTTCCCGATCGCACCACACACGTCGCCTTGATCCGAACGATTGTTACGGCATCAAGCCTCAAATCTCAACGCCGAGACCGTTTCGTCATCGACCGACGAGACGCCCAGATCAGGTTCGCCACACCACCACGCAGCCGCAAGCCGCCTACGAGGTCTCGCCCGCCGCACCGATAGAAACGGAGACCAAAAGCCGTACTGATGCTGCCCGACGCCGTCCATGCAGTGCTCCGGTCAGCGTGGCGGTCATCGGTGCGGTGACGGCTGCGGTGCCCAGGAATGGCCTACGTACTTCAGCCGGATGATCGCGGTCCGGCGCTCGACACGCTCCCCGTTCGGATTAGTGGCTGTCCAGAGCAGGTGCGCATCGACGGTGGCGCCGTCGATGCGGTGCGCGACGCTGGCTTGAATGCGCATGTCCCGGTACACCTGGTTCGGCGGCTGGCCGGGAAGGTAGCGGGGGAAACGTTCACGGCCGACACCGGTCAGGTCCGCGCGCAGCGCGGCCTCGGCGAGCGCGAGGAGCGGTCGCTCGACTTGCGGGTCCAGATCGGTCGGCTCTACGGCACGCAAGGCACGGTCGAGGTCGTTGTCGTTCTCGCGGCCGGCAGGCAGACCGCGGATCTGCTCCGGCGGCGAGGAGTCGCGCGACGCCATCGGCGATGGCGCTAATCGCGGTGTCGGCGAGATCGCGGATGTGGAGGATCCGAAGCCGAGGATCACCACGGTGAGACTGCCGATCGCGACGATGCCGCCGAGACCGAGCAGGACCGCGCCGCTTTTCGGCATGCCGCTACGGAAGCAGGCGCGCGCCGCCGGCGTACTCGTGCAGGTCGACGGGGTCCTTGCGGACGACGGTTCCCGAGGCGAACGCGTTGATCATCTGACCGTCCCCGAGATAGATCCCGACGTGGTGGATGACGCCGGGGCTGTAGAACACGAGGTCGCCCGGCCGCAACGCGGTGAGGCCATCGGCTTTGGACAGTCGGGTGCCGAGAGCGAACTGGGCTCCGCTCTGGTGCGGCAGGACGACTCCCACGCGGGCATAGGCGTAGAGGGTGAGGCCGCTGCAGTCGAAGCCGATCTTGTTGTAGTCGCCGTGCCGATCGGCTTCGCCGCCGTCGCGGATGCCGCGGCTCGGGCCGGTCGCGGTCCCGCCGCCCCACGCATACGGAACGCCGATCTGGGACGTCGCCGCGTCGATGACCTGCTTCGCCCGCCCGCCTGCCGGGGCGTTCGCCACGGGTTTGCGTTGCAGCGCATCATAGTTGCGGATGTCTGCCAGGACACGGTCGACATAGACCTGGCTGGCGTTGTAGGAGTAGATCGCGTCGCGCAGGTCAGGGTCCTTGCCGAGGTCGCGGGGACCGCGGCCGCAGAGGTAGACAGCGGCGGTGAGCGCCGCGTCGAAGGCGTTCTGCGGGTCGCGGTTTCCGTCGTCGTTGCCGTCCTGGGCGACCGTGCTCCAGGTGGTGGAGAGGAACTGGAACGGTCCTTCGGCGCGGGCGAACGTGCCGTGGAGATTGCGGACCGGGCTGCGGTTGCCGCCGGTGCCGCTGCCGTCAAGCAGAGGACCGAGGATCGGCGGGGCGATGTCACCGTTCGGCGCAATGGCGTGGCCCGCGGCGTGATGTGATTCTTCTTGGGCGATGCCGGCCAGGACGGGCCAGCGCATCCCGCGGCAGTCGGGGCGGAGCTGCGCGATCCGTTGTGCGGCACGGGTGTAGGCGGTGAGCATGACCGCCGGGATGCCGGGCACCTGCGCGGGCGTGTCGGCGGATCCGCCGGAGTCGTCGGCGATCGCGATCAGGACGCCGGTGACCAGGATTCCCGCGAGCAGCGGTCCGGCCAGAGGCAGCGCGGCAATGACACGCCAACGCCACGGATGCTGCCGATACGCGTCGCGGGCATATCCAGCCAAGCGCAGTGCCAGCAACGGATTCATCTCATGCCCCCTTGTTCTGGTTCAGCCGGTCGCGCAGGCGTTGGCTCCACGAAGCGGGCGGCGCGAGCATGCCGGGCGGCAACGGCGTCGCCTCCGGTGCTGCGCCAGCGCGCGGTCCGGCCGGTGGAGCGTGGTCCGTGCCGGTGAAACGCGGCGTGGCGGCGATGCGCGCGGGGACGTGTGCGGCGACGTCGTTGGACAAGTGCGTCTTCTCCCCTGCCGTGCCGCGGGCCTGCAGTGCTGCGGCGGCGGTCGTGACGGCGTGCCACGTCGGTGTCGCGCTGGACATCGTGCCGAGCCCGCTCGCGTATCGGGCTCCATAAGACCTTGCGGCCGCGACTCGCTGTGCCAGCGCGGCTTTCGCGGCGCTGCTCTTCGCGGTCAGCGCGGTGCTGGCTCGCTTCGCGGCGCGCGGCCACGACACCGGTGCGCCGATCGTGTAGGACAGCGCCGTGCTTCCGGCTTTGCCACCTGCTTTTCCTGCTGTCACAAGCCGGTTCTTCAATTCTCCGACCGGGGCGAGAGACTCGGCGAACGCGTCCGTCCCCGCTTTCACCGTCCGCGAGAACCGGTGCGGTCCGGGTTCCACAAGGGGTTCAGGAAGGGATTTCGGTGCGGTGCGCGGTTGTCCGAGCCGCTGCATTCCGGCGCTGACGCGCGACCGCACGCGCGCGACGTTGGCGGCGAGCCGTTTGCGGAACAGGAAACCGGAGAACACGACCAGGTCGATCACCGCGAACCGCACCAGAGGCGGTCCGAGGTCGGCGGTCATCAACGACCGCACGATCACCGTCATCACGGCCACGAACAGCATGCCCGTCAGCACTTTCGCGACCGTCGCCGCGATCGAGCTGACCCGGTAGGCAAGCTGGTGCTGCCACGCCGGGACCACCGCGACCACCAGCGCCAGCGCCAGCAGCAGCCCCTCGAACAACAGCAGATACGGGGCCAGCACCTGGATCGCGTTCAGGCAGACGGTGAGGATCGCGAACAGCACCATCGCGATCGCGTAGCCCCACGCGCCGAACGCGCGATCGGCGTCGGCGACCTCGTTGTACTTGCCGTACCGGTCCGGGCAGCCGTCCAGCTCGCGGGCCTTGGTGCTGTCGTCCTTGCCCGACCACGGACCGTCGTCCAGCACCTTCTTCACCGAATACCGGCACGCACCGTCCGCCTTGCGGTCGCCCGTGATCGGAGATCCGTAGTTCAGCAGCTCCCACGGCGCCACCAGGAGGTTGTCGATCAACGCCTGTCCGATCGGAGCGGCGGGGTTCCCGGTGCCGCCCGGCCGCTGGCCCAGCACCACTGCGCTGACGTCGGCGCCGAGAGCGCGGCTGAGGCTCAGCACTCCGTCGTCGCCCAGCAGGAACCCGATCGGATGCGTGACGACCGAGACCGCGAGCGCGTTGATCACGATCGTCGAAAGCATCTCGCGCCATGCCCGCGTCGTGAGCCCGCGCGCGAACAGGAAACCGAGATAGCAGACCGCGATCAGCAGGGCGATCTGGCGCAGGTGCAGGTCGCCGATGACCGAGGTCTGCCAGACCTGCTCCAGGCTTTCGGCCGGGGCTTTCACCCAGTCCACGACGCCCGCGGACATCGACCATTCAGTGAACCACACCGAGAAACCCACCGCGTACTTGCCGACAGCGAAACCCATGTTCCCCAGCCACAGCCAGATCGTCGGCATCGGATCGCTCAACAACGACGGGAGATTCGCGAAAAGGTCGTAGTTGTGCAGATCGCGCCCGTAGCCGTCGTCGATGCTGAACAGCCCGTTGCCGTGTCCTGCGTGTCCCTGCTGATCGACGAGAGGAAGCGGTGGCAGCGCGGTCGGCGGCACGGGCTTGTCCGCCGGAGGCGGCACGACCACGTCCGGGTTGGTGACGCAGTAGGGGTAGGGCTCGCAGGAGTGCGGCTTCGGCGGTGCAGGCTGGGCAACCGCGCGTGGTGCACCCGCCAGCGCCGCAGCCAGCAGCACCAGGAGAACAGCCGCGCACACGGCCAAAACGTTGGGACGGGACACGTCCTGGACACGCACGTGCCCAGACGTCTCCGATTCAGGAACGCGGCGTTTTCCCGCTGCGCGTGACAGTGGGCGTGGTGAGGACCGCCTTCGGGAACGACCGGTACGGCTGAGCGAGCACCTTGATCTTCCCGGTCCTTCCGAAGTGGTCCCGCACGAGGAACTCCCCGGCGCGGGCTTTCCGCTCCGCCTCGCCGCCGACTGGGTTGAGCGGCGAGAGGTCTTTGGTCACGGCGTCGTGGTGGCGCGAGTCGGCGGGGTCGACGCCGAGCCAGGCGAGGCTGTGCCGAGCAAGGCTGTCGTCGCGATGGCGGCCGACGAGCCGGACAGCGATCAGGCCGCGAAGGACGTCGTCGCCGAGGTCCTGCGGCGCGTGCGACCCGAATGCCGCGTCGGCGCCGTGTTTGCGGCCGTCGCGGACGAAGTCCAGGGCGATCTGCTGGCCTTCGGGGGTGCCGGTGACGTTGTAGGCCTCGTCGCAGATGAACTCGCCCCACCGGGTGGTGCCGAAACAGACTTCCTTGGCGATGGCGGCGACGAGCAGGTGGAAGGCGCGTCCGAACAGTTTCCGCGGCGGGATCCGCGCGGCCATCCGTTCGCTGCTCATCTCGAGCGTGGTCGGCAGCGGGACTTCGTGGGTGCAGAACACGACGAAGTCCGCCGTGTGCACGTCGACCGGAGGGAGATCGGGGTCGAAGATCGGCCGGGTGATCGGATCGCGCCGGAGCCGGTCCAAACGCGATGCCAGCGCCTGCGCGGCGGTGTCGCGTTTGCCCTGCGCGGTCAGGGTTTCGATGAGCTTGTTGCTGGACGCGTCGGCCGCGGCGGTGACGGTGTCGAGACCGCGGCCGAGGGCGTCTCGTTCGGGTGAGGCGGATTCGAGGTCGAGCCAGGCGGCGAAGAAGATCTCGGCGATGCCGGTGCTGGTCTTGCCGCGGAACACGCGCAGCGGGTCGCAGGAGTAGCGCAGCTCGGCGCTGCTGGCGCGTTCGCCGTCGAGGACGGGGTCGACGATGTCGACGACCTGGCTGTTGCCGGGCAGGGCGTCGGCGACCGGGACCCATTCGCGGCTACGGGTGCGGTCGATGGCGATGACGCGGCCGTCGAGCATCAGCCGGACGATGGCGGCGACGTTCTTGAGCACGACCGACTTCCCGGCACCCAGTTCACCAACGACGGCGATCCCGCCGGACGAGTCGTGCGTCGGCCCGTAGGTCGGGTCGAGCAGGAACGGGGCAAGTGCCCCGCCGTCGAGAGCAAGCCCGAGCAGTGCACCGGTCGGGTCGCCGAAGTCGGTGGCGGAGAAGGGCAGGAGCATTGCGGCGTCGGTGGCGAGGAGGTTCTGGCTGCATTCGCGCACGACCGTCGGGGTGCGGTAGCCGGGCAGCATCGCCTGGTAGAGCTGGCGTTGCCCGCCGAGCGGGCGTTCCCACCGGTATTCGCCGCCGAGGAACGCTTGCCGCAGGGACTTCGCTGCGGCGTCGCACTCGTCCGCGGTCTGGCCCCACACGCAGGCGATGACGCCGACGTCGAGGTCGACCTCGGTCGAGCTGGCTCCGAGGCGGGCGTTCTTGTGCTGGATCTCCTCCTGCGCGGAATGCACGTCAGCAGGCACACCGGCGCTGTCGGCGGCATGCTCTTCGTCCTGCCCCATCAGGTCGCGGGTGCGGCGGCGGTTGGCCCCGCGGGCTTCCTCGTTGGTTTTCGCGGTGATCCGCAGCGCGTAGTCGATGCCGAACCCGAGGTCGGCCAGGCGGGCGAGGATTTCGTGGCCGGGGAAGGTGAATGCACGCGGCATTTCCGCGAGGACAAGGTAGGCCTGGTAGCTCGCGAGGAGGCCGTCGTCGGACGGGGTCAGGCATTTGAGGAATCGGCGGTTCAACGTCGCCAGCGGAGACAGCAGTCCGCGGCCGTTGTGGTCGGTGCGGCCGCCTTCGTCGAGCACGCTCGCCGGGAACGTCGCGAGAGCAGTTCTCCGTTGGTTCGAGACCGAGGCTCGTGTGTTGTGGACGATCTCGCTGGTCTCGAGCTGTGGCTCGCCCACGCCGCGGACCGGGGCGCGGCACAGCCACCACAGCAATTCGGCTTCCGTCGCCGCCCGCAGCGGCAATGCTCCGCCGAGTTCCTGGCCCGCAACTCGGGCCCGTTCCTTGGCCTGCGTTTGGGCTGTGGTTGTCGCTGGTCTCGTGGGTAGACCGAGACTGGCCGCCAGCGCGGCACCCGTCGCGCGAAGCAGGCCGCTTGTGGTGTCCCGCCAGCCGTGGCCGGTCAGCGGGAGCGCGATCCAGTAGGTCCGGCCGAGCAGGTCGAGTGCGTCGATCTGGTCCCAGGCGTTGTGCACGGTTTCGGCCCAATGCGGGTTGGCCTCGACGTCAACCCCTGCCAGGCAGCGGCGGACGATCGCGTGCGGTTCGGCTTGTTCGCATAGCGACACGATCAGCGCTTCGCCGCGCAGGGACTTCATGAATGTCACCGTGCGCTCGTACAGGGTGCGCAGCTGCCGCCCGCTCGAACGCGCGCTCTCCCTCGGCAGCACCCGCCACACAGCCCAGGTCGAGCCGTCCGCGCAGAACACCAGGTTCCCGCTCAGGTCGAGGATCTGCTCCATCACCGCTCCTTCGGGGCGCACGCCTTCTCCGCCCCGGTCTGCGGCCTTTCCCGCGTCGCGCCGAAGTGGAGGTGGATCCGGTGCTGTGTCCGCACAGGACGGGCAGGCCGGTACGGGCGGCGCCCGAGCATCCCCGACGGCGGAGCCAGCACGTGCGCGAGAAATCCGCACAACCAGCCGAGCGGGGTGCGCGACTCGATCCGTGCCCGGCGCAAGAACACCGCCGACAACGGCACACACCAGCGGGCCGCGCCGAGCCAGTCCAGCAGCGGCAGCTTCCACACCACAACCAACAACAGCAGGAACGCCACGCCCTGGGTCAGCGTGTACGGACCGCCCAGCAGATACCCGCCGTCCCGGCCCGGCATCCGGCCGAACATCCGCGGATACCGCCGCGACCGCGTATACGACCGGCCGACCAGTATCTCGCCGCGAGGCTTCGCCGCGGGCACGGCTAGCGGGTGAACCAGGAACCGAACATCCCCGACACCGCATCAAGATTCAGCAGAATCCCGAGAAACACCGCCGCGATCACCCCGTACTTGATCGCCCTCGTGAAATTCCCGCGAGTGCCGACCAACAGCCCGATACCGCCCACCACCGCGACCAGCAGGATCAACCGCCGGACCGCCTCGCTCCCCCACGCGAGATTCGCATCGAGCCACGACTTCACGTCCGCTGCCAGCAGCATGCCCATCGTTAACGCCTTCCTGCGCTCTGTTCCCGCAACGGGACCGGGTCGATGCGCGTCAGTTCCCATCGGCCCGACCGCGCGGACAGGGTGAGCGGATAGTCCGCGAGCGTGCTCTGCCCCGTCGCGTCGAAACACCTCGCCCGCGCCAGCACATGGACGAGCGTGCCGTCCAGCGGTCGCGCGGCCTGGCCCGGCTCGAACGTCTCGTGGGTCCGCAGGTCCTGCAGCCGGACCGACGCGAACGGCGTCGGCGACACCGGCGCAACGCTCGCCCCGGGACTGACATACCGGTCGAGTTGCCCCTGCCCTGCTAGATACGCGGTCAGGAACCCGATGGCCGATTGCCCGATCGGACCCGCCGGATCAGCGGACTGGCCGTAAGCGAGCAGGGGCTGCGCCGCAGTCGCGGGGCAAGCCACCGGGGTCGGCAGCGACGTCGCCGCGTACGAGGTGCCGTCCCCGACGAAGCTGACTTGCTCGCAGGTGATTTTGGCGGGGCGAGTGCTGTCCGGCTGCAGGGTGAGCAGGTTCGCCGCGACTATCACCATCCACACCCCCGGCTCGGGCGAGACCGCCGAGACCGCAGCGGTGGCCACCGGGATCTGCGACCCTACTTCCCGCTCGGACCGCATCCCGTCCGGGTAGAAAGCCGCCACGCCTGCAGTGTCATCGCGGCTCGCCGATAACCACGAACGCACATACATCTCCGCCCACCCCTCCGGACCCCGCTGGATTCCCTCGGCCGCCGGTGCCCCCGGGTTCGGAGCTGCCCCGGGACGCAACGCGACGAGTCCTCCGACGGTCGCCAACGGGCTGGCCAGGACAACGAGCCATGCCACAGCCCGCCCTGCCCTGCCGGTTATCGCGCGCCTTGTGGGCTCGACCGCAGCGTCCGGCAACATCCGTGCCAGCGCACGGTTCCGTCGCTGACCAGGCGTCCCCGCAGTCGGAACGACGGACCTCGCGCCGCACGCCATGGCACTCTCCTGCCTGCCTACGGACGCTGACCGCACAGACACGCCCGCTGTAACCCGGTTTGATGCGGCCGTGTTCAACTCGCCCACGGCAGCCCTCCGCCCGGGTACTGTTCTGCGGCGTCCGCGAGTGTGGCGATCGCCCGGTTGCGCCACCGGGTCACCGTCGGCTGGCTCACCCCCAGTTCCTCGCCGACCTGACGATCCGTGGCCACTCCGTCCCGGCCCGCCCGGTCACCGAAGAACCGACGCGTCAGCACTGCCTGGCCCCGCTCGTCGAGCACCCCGCGCGCCACGGCCCACGACAGCACCGACAGCAACTCTTCCGACGCGGCGATCTCGCGCTCCGGCTGCGCCAACGCGCCGCGGAACGCGTCATCGTCCACACTCACTACGTCGACCGCAGCCTGAACGTGGTCCACCCCGAACGAGCGCAACGCCGCCCGCTGCGTCTCCCGCACCAGATTCGCCGCCACGTGATGACGACGACGCAACGGAAAACACCGGATCTGCTCCCACAAATGCCCGATCACCGTCGCCTGCACGTCGATGTTCTCCTCGCCCGCCGAGGCTCCCCCACCGGTAACGCCCCTTCGAACACCCCTCGCGCCGGTCGAGGCCCGCACCACGCGGATCACCCTGCCAGTCACGCCCGGGACCGCTGGCAGCATCGCCGAGAGCACGATCTCCGCCGCTGTCGCACCGTCTCGCCCCGACACCGCGGCACGTTCGAGCAACGCGTGCAGGACCCGGTCGTGAGTCTCGTACTCTCGCGTCGCGAGCACCCGCGCGAGATCCTCCCGGCTCGGAGTCTCGGCCAACGCCGGATCCGTGCGAGACCAGCCCGATAACGCCTGGTCGAACCTCTTGACCGCGCGCGGGTGCCGAAGACGACCCTGCAACACCGTCGACGGGCTGTCCCGGACTTCGTCAGCATGCGGTGAACTCATCACAGACCCTCCTCAAGTCATGACCCGCTTCGCCACGACCTTCAGAGCGACCTGCGTCTCCCTTGCTGGATCTGATCCTTGCCCCTCGCCGAGGGCAAGCGCTAATTCACCCGTTGCGACGACACACGACCGCGACGCTAACCGGGAACTCCTCCATTCGAATCCCGCCAGGGGCGTTCCGATGCCGCTAGGCCGAAACGCGTCAGGGCCGCTATTGTTCGACCTTCATCCGCCGCGTGCGAGGCACAGTCGGACCTGGACAGCTGGTCGCCCCAGTCCAGATCGGTGCCATGCATGCCCAGCAGCTCACCGGCTCGGGCAGCGGGGCCGGCCGCCAAGGCGAGGATCACCCGGTCCCGGTTCGACCGCATCACCGCGAACAGGTCGTCCCATAGTCCGTCCGGCATCGCCCGGGGCCGACGCTTCGGCAGCGAAGGGTTGTAGCGCAGCCTGCCTTCCGGCGCGAACGGTTCCAGTGGATTGTGATGCGCGTTCGGATGACGTCCGCGTGACCTGGCCAGGACCACCGGATTGATCAGCGGCCCCTCGCCACACTCGATCCAGAAAGCGTAGAAGGACCGGATGACCGCGTTCGAATGCCGGATCGTCGCCACCATGTACGTGTCGTCCTGGTAGCGCTTCCGGGTAATCGGGTTCACCGTGCCCGCCGTTGACACCGAAGTCGTCCGCGGTGACCGGCGCAACTTGACCGCGTGCTGCAGCCACAACACAAAATCCCGCGCCTCCGCCGGACTCGCCCGCACCCACTCGACCTCCACCACTAATAGAACCGCCACCACCGCAGCAGCGCATACGCGTAACTGCGGACCGTCGCGGCCGAGCTGCCCTGAGCCACCGGATCACGCAAGAACCGCCGGGCCGGCTCGACCGGCCGCCCCGCGTCGTCAACCAGACAGAACGGCTCGATACCGCTCGCCCGGATCACGCGTCCCCACCTCGGCGGATCGATCACCTCGATCACACGATCAAGATCGTCAGACATCGCACGCAGACCTCTCGTTAGGAACTGCGCGAGGTCTATCTGGCAAGCGGAGACGATCAACTACGACACGCTGACCACCAGCTCGCTAGTCCGGTCAACGTGTCCCAGCACCGTCAAGTCGACAGCTGGCACCACCAGCGACGCCACGAACATTGGCACCTGCAGCTTCAACGCCAGGGTCTTGTTCCCGAACCCGAAGAGGGAACAGCCCCTCGTTCACCGCAGGACTCAGGATCGCCCGCAACGACTCCCTGATCCGGTGCAGCGACGACGGCCCGACCGGGCGCTGCCACTTCACCGTAGCGATCTTGCGCGGGTCGCCGCTGGTGCGGTACTAGGCGATCAGCTCGTTGCGCTCCACGATCGCCTCGAACATCGCGTCCAGATGCCCCACCCGCAGCCGGTCCCGGCGCCGTCGGCTGCTCAGCCGACGGCATCGGAGCGATCGGTAAGACCGAGTCGAAGATGTTCGGTGTGGTAGACAGCTTCGTCGAGCAGTTGGGCGACATGGTCGTCATAGAGGTTGTAGACGATGCTGCGCCCGGCCCGGGTCCCGGTGACCAGGCCGAGGTTGCGCAGCAGACGTAACTGGTGGGACACCGCCGACTGTTCCATACCGACTGCGTCCGCCAACTCGGTCACCGGGCGGGGGCCTTGGCGCAGCTCGGTGAGGATCAGCAGCCGGCTCGGCGTGGCCAAGGCCTGCAGCGTGGTCGCCACATGGGCAGCGGCGTCGGCGTCCAGTCGGCCCGCCGGGCGATCGCGACCCTCCACACCATGTCCCATGGCCGTGGAGTCTAACCCATCCCAGTATCTATGAAGACATCTTCATGTGTGCTGCTATGGTCGGAAGAGTCTGCTGTTCTTCCTGGAGGTGCCCTGTGACTTCGTCCACCGCCACACCGACCCGCCCGAACCCCGTTCGCCCGGCTGCGGTACCGGTGCGGCGGACGCGGTTGTTCGCGCTGCCGGAGATGCGGTGGGCCGCTGCGGCACTGGCGCTGTTCCTAGCTGGGCTGGCCGCGCAGTTCCTCGGCGGGCCGGGCTGGCTGTGGTGGCCGCTCTACCTCGCCTGCTACGTCACCGGCGGCTGGGAACCTGGGCTCGCGGGTCTGAAAGCGTTGCGGAACAAGACTTTGGACGTCGATCTGCTGATGGTCGTCGCCGCGATCGGCGCCGCGGCCATCGGGCAGGTGATGGACGGCGGCCTGCTGATCGTCATCTTCGCCACCTCCGGCGCGCTCGAAGCCCTGGCCACCGCCCGTACCGAGGACTCCGTGCGCGGGCTGCTGGATCTGGCCCCCGACACCGCGACCAGGCTCACCGACGGCGGTACCGAAGAGACCGTGCAGGCCATCGACCTGGAGGTCGGGGACGTGGTCCTGGTCCGTCCCGGCGAGCGGATCGCCGCCGACGGTGTCGTCGTGGCCGGTGCGAGCGAGGTCGACCAGGCCACCATCACCGGGGAGCCGCTGCCGGTGGACAAGACCGCCGGCGACGAGGTGTTCGCCGGGACGCTCAACGGCACCGGATCCGTGCGGGTCCGGGTGGACCGCCGCGCCGCGGACTCGGTCGTCGCCCGCATCGCCACGCTGGTCGAGGAGGCGAGCCGGACCAAGGCGAAGGCACAGCTGTTCATCGAGAAGGTCGAACAGCGCTACTCGGTCGGCATGGTCATCGTCACGATCGCGGTGTTCGTGCTCCCGCTGCTGTGGGGCGCGGCGCTGCAAGACTCGCTGCTACGCGCGATGACCTTCATGATTGTCGCCTCGCCCTGCGCGGTGGTGCTCGCAACGATGCCGCCGCTGCTCGCGGCGATCGCCAACGCCGGGCGACACGGCGTGCTGGTGAAATCCGCCGTAGTCATGGAACAGCTAGGCACCACGACCCAGGTCGCGTTCGACAAGACCGGCACCCTGACCCGCGGCACACCCGAACTCGCCGCTATCCACCCGCTGCCCGCGGCACCGTTCGCCGAGCACGACCTCCTGCGCCTCGCGGCCGCGGCCGAACACCCCAGCGAGCACCCGCTGGCCGCCGCGATCGTGCGCGCCGCCCGCACCCGCGGCCTCGACCTGCCTACCGTTGACGAGTTCTCCTCCCAGCCCGGCCGAGGTGTCTCGGCCCTGGTCGAGGATCACTACCTCGAGGTCGGCTCACCGGCGGTAATGCCGACCTCCAGCGACAGTACGGCCGAGGCGGCGGTGAAGGACCTGCAGGACCGTGGCATGACCGCCGTCGTCGTGCTCTGCGAGCAGCGCCCGGTCGGCGTGCTGGGCATCACCGACCAGGTTCGCCCTGAAGCCGCCCCCACGGTCGCTGCCATCACCCGGCTCACCGGCCGCACCCCTGTGGTGCTAACCGGCGACAACCACGTCACCGCGGCCCAGCTCGCCGCGCAGGTCGGAATCGCCGACGTGCGTGCCGGGCTGCTGCCCGAGGACAAGGTCACCGCCGTGCGCGAGCTGCAAGCCCGCGGCGGGCGAGTCGCCGTGGTCGGGGACGGCATCAACGACGCGCCCGCGCTGGCCGCCGCCCACACCGGGATCGCGATGGGGGGCGCTGGCTCCGACCTCGCCCTGCAAACCGCCGATGCCGTCGTCGTCCGCGACGACCTCACCACCATCCCCGCCGTCATCGCCCTCTCCCGCCGCGCGCGGCGCGTCGTGACCGCCAACCTGATCATCGCTGCCATATTCATCACTGGCCTCGTGCTGTGGGATCTCATCGGCACCCTGCCACTGCCGCTCGGCGTCGCCGGACACGAAGGCTCCACCGTCATCGTCGGCCTCAACGGCCTCCGGCTCCTGCGGACCGCCGCCTGGAACCGGACCCGGACCTGACCGGCTCAGCCGGCACGTCGGCAGTACGCGCCAGCGCAACCGGCCAACCAATCGGACCGCATGGTTTCCCCGTCTGACCCCGATCCCGGGCATCCATCGCTCCTCCGACGGCGCGAACACATAGGCCATCGAAGCGGCCAGCAGCACGACCCAGGGCTAATCCGGACCGGAACCCGTCCGATCCGACCGGGGTGCAGTTATCTCGAACGATGGTCTTGTTCTCGGTTCTGCTCGTCTCGGCCGGGACGCTGCTCGGCTGCTCGAACGCCGCCTCGGGAGACGTGCTGCAGAAGGTGCGCGACAGCGGGACCTTACGGGTCGCGCTGACGCAAGCGAATCCACCGTGGAATTTCGTCGGCCCGTCGGGCACTCCGATCGGCTACGACGTCGATATCGCGAACGAACTGGCGCGCAGGATGGGCGTCGGGAAGGTCGAATTCGTCCAGGCGAGTTTCCAGACTTTCATCGAAGGGATCAAGGCGGGCCGATATGACGTGGTGGTCTCCGGACAGACCATCACCGCGGCCCGCAAGCAGCAGGTCGACTTCTCCCGGCCCTACGAGGTGAACGGGATCTCGGTCTTCGTTCAGGCGTCGAATCCGAAGATCGCCTCGCTGGCCGACCTCAACGGCAAAACGGTCGCGGTGTCGGCAGGCACGACGCAGCAAAGCTTCGCACAGGACAAGATCCGGGACGTACGGGTGAAGACCTACGAGAACGCGACACTCGGCCTGACCGATCTGTCCCGCGGGAACGCGGACGCGATGCTGGTTTCCCGGTTCCAAGGCAGCTACCTGGCCGGCAAGAACGGCCTCGCCGTGAAGCCGGTGGGCCCGCTGCTGGAGAGCGAGGTCAACGGCATGTCCTTCCGCAAGGATTCGCCCGCGCTCAAACAGGAAGCCGACAAGGCCATCGCCGCGATGATCGCCGACGGCACCCTCACCCGCATCTCGAAGCAATGGCTCGGCGGCCTGGACATGGCTGCCGAACTCAAGACCGCGCCAGCGAACTAGGGAGGACGTCATGGACCTGTTCGCCAACGCGTTTCCCATGCTGGCCAAAGGGCTCGGCGTCACCGTCCTGCTCGGCGTGGTGTCGTTCGTCCTCGGCTCGGCGCTCGGCGCGCTGATCGCACTGGCCCGGATCTCGTCGATCCGGGTGCTGCGGGCCGTCGCGATCGGCTACGTCTCGGTGTTCCGCGGCACCCCGCTGCTGATTCAGATCATGGTGATCTACTTCGGACTGCCTCAGCTGGGTGTCCAGCTGGAGCCGATCCCGTCGGCGATCCTGGCCTTGACGCTGTTCTCCGCCGCCTACCTCAGCGAGAACTTCCGCGGCGGAATCCTCGGTGTCGACAAAGGACAGTGGGAAGCCGCCTCCTCGATCGGCATGCCGTACTGGCGCACCTTCCGCAGAATCGTGTTCCCGCAAGCGATCCGGATCGCCACACCGGCCGTCGGCAGCCGCTTCATCGCGCTGATGAAAGACACCTCGCTCGCCTCAGTGGTGACCGTGGTCGAGCTGACCCGGGTCGCGGAAAGCGTCGGGAACGCCAGTTTCCGTTACATGGAGGCGTTCCTGCTCGCCGGACTCGCGTACTGGCTGATCAACACGTTGCTGTCGCTCGGGCAGAGCGTACTCGAAAAACGGATGGGAAGGGCGTACTGACAATGACCCAGCCGATGATCGAACTTCGCGGCATCCACAAGCGGTTCGGCGACCTCGAGGTGCTCCGCGGCGTGGACCTGACAATCCAGACTGGCGAGGTCGTGGTCCTCATGGGCCCGTCCGGATCAGGCAAGACCACCCTGGTGCGCTGCATGAACCTGCTCGAAGAGCCCGACTCCGGGCAGCTGAGCGTCTGCGACTGCGCCTTCGACTGCGGCCGGAGCCGCGACCGCGCCGGCCGGCGGCTCGCGCAGCAAGCCCGCCGCCGGACCGGCATGGTCTTCCAGCACTTCAACCTGTTCCCGCACATGACCGCGCTGGACAACGTCATCGAGGGGCCGCGCCAAGTCCGTCAGCTGCCGAGGGCCGAAGCCACGGCCCTCGGCGAACGGCTGCTGGCCAGGGTCGGGCTGTCCGGCAAACGCGACGAATACCCGTCCCGCCTCTCGGGCGGCCAGAAGCAGCGAGTAGCCATCGCCCGAGCACTGGCAATGGAACCGCAGGCCGTGCTCTTCGACGAACCGACCTCCGCACTGGACCCCGAACTGCACGCCGAGGTGCTGGAAGTCATCCGCGAGCTGGCCGGAGAAGGCATGACCATGGTGATCGTCACGCACGAAACCCACTTCGCCCGCGAGATCGCCGACCGCATCGTGTTCATGGACGGCGGCGTGATCGTCGAAGAGGCCGCGCCCGAAGACTTCTTCACCCGGCCGACCCAAGAACGGGCCCGCTCGTTCCTGCGCCTCGTCGACCACCCGGGCGCGACGGCGGCCGCGCCGCTTCCCCGCGCCGGAGAGGAGGCGGTATGACCCCGTTCGATGTGGACACCGCACGCAAGGAAACACCCGGCTGCGAAACGGTCGTCCACTTCAACAACGCCGGTGCCGCCTTGATGCCCCGTCCGGTGCTGGACAGCGTCATCGGGCATCTCAATCTGGAGGCGCGCATCGGCGGGTACGAGGCCGCTGCCGCCGCGAACGACGACCTGGAAGGCGTCTACCCGTCGGCGGCGCGTCTGCTCGGCTGCGCACCGGACGAGATCGCGTTCCTCGACAGCGCCACCCGAGCCTGGGACCTGGCGTTCTACGCGATTCCGTTCCGGCCCGGCGACCGCATCCTCACCAGCGAAGCCGAGTATGCGAGCAACTTCATCGCCTACCTCCAGGCCGTCGAACGCCACGGCATCGAGGTCGACGTGGTGCCCAACGACGAGTCCGGCCAGATTTCGGTGCCGCGGCTGCGCGAGATGCTCGACGACCGCGTCCGGCTGGTGTCGCTCACCCACGTGCCCACCAACGGCGGCCTGGTCAACCCGGCGGCCGAGGTCGGCCGCGCGGCCCGCGAGGCCGGGGTGCTGTTCCTGCTCGACGCGTGCCAGTCGGCCGGCCAGATCCCGCTCGACGTCGGCGCGATCGGCTGCGACCTGCTGTCGCTGACCGGGCGCAAATATCTGCGCGGGCCGCGCGGTACCGGGATCCTCTACGTCCGCCGCGAACGGCTGGCCGAGATGGCACCGCCAATGTTGGACCTGCACGCCGCCACGTTGGTGGCCCGCGACCGCTACGAGGTGCGCGAGGACGCCCGCCGGTTCGAATCCTGGGAATTCAACGTCGCCGCGAAAATCGGCTTCGGCGCGGCGGTCGACTACGCGCTCGGCTGGGGTATCGACGCCATCCGGGTTCGCGTCTACCGGCTTGCCGCCGACCTCCGCCTCCGCCTGGACGAACTGCCGGGGGTCCGCGTGCGCGACGTCGGCCACGAGCAGTGCGGAATCGTCTCCTTTACCGTCGATGGAATGGCCGCCGACGCGGTGAAAACGGTGCTGGCGCAACACGCGATCAACGTGAGCGTGTCCCGTGCACCGTCGACTCGCTGGGACATGGAGCGTCGCGGCCTGACCGAGGTCGTGCGCGCGTCACTGCACTACTACAACACCGTCGACGAGATCGACGCCTTCTGCCGCGCGCTCCACGCTGCCAGGTGACCTCGGCCGGAGAACCAGGAGGGGTTTCGGTACCGCGGAAAGGGCTTTTACCTCAACGAATCCGTTGGGGGAGCAGACTCGTCAGCGCTTCCTCCTGACGGCCGAACATCCCGAGGTGCCCCTCGCCCCGGCAGCGGTGCAGGGTCGCGCCCGGGATCTGTGCCGCGAGGTGTTCGGCGTGGTGGAACGGGACCAGCGCCGGCCTTCTGCCGGCCGCTGACCACCATGTTCTTCTCCGCGCGGACCGCGGCGCGCAGCAGCGCCAGTTGGGCGGTGGAGATCATTCCGCGGTCGCGCAGCGCCTCCAGATCGGCCGCGCCGAGCCGGTGACGGCGGATCGAGACGCACGCTCGGCGCCCCGGCGTCGGCGCTGGGGTTGATCGAGGGCATTTCCGACGGACTCGCCGGGCCGGACGGTTGCTCGGCGGCCCGCTGGCCGACGACCCGGCCCGCCGTCAGCGCCTCGCGGTCGGCGGCTACACCGCGACCGCGGTCCTCTCCTCGCTGATCGGGACCGCCGGGAACGTCGTCACCGCCGGGCTGTTGCGGGCGGCTCGCCTACGTCGTTCCCTCCGGTGCCTACAGCGGGCGGACGGGTTTGAGCGGACGATGGACAACCTCGGCGCGATCGTCGGCCCGCTGCTCGCGCTCGCACTGGTCGCGGTTTTCTCCGTCCGCACCGCGATCCTGGTCTCCGTCGTCCCGGGGTTGTTCGCCGCCGCCGCGATCGTCTACGCCATCCGCCAGACCCGGCTCCCGGCCGCACGGGGGCGGCGGAAGCTGCGGTTCCGGCTCCGGCCGGTCCTGCACGGCAGCTCGGCCCGTTGATCGGCGCGTTCGCGCTGTTCGAGATCGGCAACCTCGCCGCGACCCTGCTCATCCTGCGCGCCATCGACCTGCTCTCCCCCGCGCATGGTCTCCAATCCGCGACGCAGATCGCGCTCGGGCTCTACACCGCCTACAACGTCGCCGCGACCGTCGTGTCGTTTCCCGCAGGCAAGATCTCCGACCGGCTCGGCGACCGCGGCCCGCTGCTGGTCGCCGCCGCCGGCGTGGTGACCGCTGGGGCCGGGATCGGCTGCGCGGAAACCGCCGAACACGCCGCCGTCGCCGCGCTCGCTCCCGAGTATCTGCGCGGCTCGGCGTTCGGACTGCTCTGCACCGTCGCTTCGCCCACGGTCGCCTTCGGCTACGTCGCCGTCTGCATGGCCTTCGCGCTGGCCGTGCTCGCCCGGGCCCGCACGCCGGGCCGCAGTTCGATCTGACTGGGGGGTTACTCGGAGCCGGAGTGCAGCGTGAGCTGTCGTGCGTGGTGGTCGAAGTGCTGAGTCGGGAACCGGTAGACGTCGGCCAGTGACATGCGGTCGCGGAAGTACGGGTCCCAGCGGGTCGGGAAGTGCATCGTCCGGGCGAGGCCGGCCTCGGTTTCCCGGTCGAGTCGCTGGTGCAGACGCGCGATCGCCCGGTCTGCAACAGCTGCCATCCCCCGACGTTTCAGGAGGTTCCCGCCGAGGCGTGAGCCGACGTAGTTCACGGCGTCGAAGGGGACGGTCACGGCGTTCAGGGCCTGTGCGTAGCGCTTGCCGACGCTGGCAGGGAGCCGGTTGAACAGTGCGACCAGGTTCCGCAGTGCCCAGCCGATCAGGTAGCCGAGCAGCATGTGGAACAGCAGTTCGCGATTGGTCCAGCGGGTCCCGTTGCTGGCGCGGCGCAGGTCCGCGTCGCTCGCCTGGTCGAGAAGCCGGTGAAACTCGATGCGAGCACGCTCCATCTCGTCGTGAACGGCCTGCCTGTCCACCCGTTCAGTGTCCGCCCCGACCCGCAGGAAATCCAGCGGCGGATGCTCCGTCGGCCGGTCAGTTGACAGGGCTGCGGCGTTCGAGGACGACCGTGTCATGCCAGGTGCCGTCGCGCTGGGCGATGCGTTCGCGGACGCCGACGGTGCGGTAGCCGACGGAGTGGTGCAGGGCGAGGCCGGCGCGGTTCTCGGTAAAAATCGAGGTTTGCAGGGTCCAGAGTCCGGCGTCGTCGGCGGCCGCGACTTGCTTGCGCAGCAACGCTTTCCCGACGCCGCGGCCACGGTGTTCCTCGGCGATGCAGACGGAGGTTTCGGCGACGCCGGAGTAGCAGTCGCGGTCGGATACGGGACTGGCGGCGGCCCAGCCGACGACCTGACCGCTGAGTTCGGCGACCCACCGGTGTTCGGGCAGCCACTTCGCGTCGAGGGCTTTGCGGGTGGGGACGGCGGTGTCGAAGGTGCCGGTGCCGGTGGCGATGCCTTCGCCGTAGATCCGCCGCACGGCGGTCCAGTCCCCGGCTTCCAAGGCGCGGATGGTGACGTCGGCCGGCACGTTGTCCGCGCAGCAGGGGCGAGGGCCGAGCATGCCCATGACGGCGTCGGCGGCGTGCGGGAGACCGGCGCAGCAGGCTCCGTTCACGGTGACAACGGTGGCGGTGCCGACCTTCTCCAGGTGCACGAACCCGACGTCCGCGAGCTTGCGCACATGATGGGAGGTCGTGGATTGGCTGGTGCCGAGGATGCCGGTGAGCGAGCCGACCGTGACGCCGCTGGGGCTGGTCGCGACCGCGTGCAGCAGCCGCACGCGAACAGGTTCCGCGAGGCAGGCGAACCACTCGGCGTAGGTGGCGGCGTCCGCGGCGGGCAGAACCTGGGCCTGGGGCAGCGCGATCGGCATGCGCACAGTGTATCGACCGGAATCGATGGTTGCATACA
The DNA here is from genome assembly GCF_039536925.1 of Amycolatopsis ultiminotia. Classification (NCBI taxonomy): domain Bacteria; kingdom Bacillati; phylum Actinomycetota; class Actinomycetes; order Pseudonocardiales; family Pseudonocardiaceae; genus Amycolatopsis; species Amycolatopsis ultiminotia. Next base: position 194,568 of record NZ_BAAAZN010000007.1, read on the forward strand.
TCGATTCCGGTCGATACAGTCTGCCTCGTTAATCGAATCCGATCGATGAATCAGGGGTTGGGATGAGCGAGTACCCGGTCGTGGTGGTGGGTGCGGGCCCGGTGGGGCTGGCCGCGGCGGCGCAGCTGCTGGAGCAGGGTCTGGAGCCGCTGGTGCTGGAACGCGGCGAGCGCGCGGGCGCGGCGGTGGCGGCGTGGCATCACGTCCGGTTGTTCTCGGCGTGGTCGGAGCTGGTCGACCCTGCGGGCGGGCGTCTGCTGGAGCCGACCGGATGGGTCCGGCCGGACGGGTCGGGGTATCCGACGGGGCGGGAGTGGGCAGAGTCGTATCTGCGGCCGCTGGCGGAGGTGTTGGGGTCGCGGGTGCGGTTCGGGGCCGAGGTGGTCGGGGTGGCGAGGCGGGGCCGGGACCGGGTGGTCGACAGCGGCCGCGAGGGCGAGCCGTTCTCGGTGCACGTGCGCACCGCCGAGGGCGAGGAGCGGCTGCTGGCGTCCGCGGTGATCGACGCGTCCGGGACGTGGGGCGGCCCGAACCCGCTGGGCGGCGAGGGTTTGCCCGCGATCGGCGAACAGGCCGCGTTCGACCGGATCGCTTACCGGGTCCCGGATCTGGCCGATCCGGGGGTGCGGGCGCGGTATGCCGGGCGGCACATCGCGGTGGCGGGCAGCGGGCATTCGGCGCTGACGGCATTGGTGGCGTTGTCCGGGCTGGCGGCCGAGGATCCGGCGACGCGGATCAGCTGGGTGCTGCGCCGCGGCGGGATCGGCACCGCCTTCGGCGGCGGCGACGCCGACCAGCTCCCCGCTCGCGGCGCGCTGGGCACGCGCGCGAGGGAAGCGGTGGAGGCGGGGCTGGTGTCGGTGGTGACCGGGTTCCGCACCGAGACCGTGGAGCGCGACGAGACGGGCCGGTTGAGCCTGGTGTCGGCGAACGGGCAGCGATTGTCCGATGTGGACGAAGTCGTGGCGTTGACCGGGTTCCGCCCGGACCTGGGGTGGCTGTCGGAGATCCGGCTGGAACTCGATCCGACTCTGCAGGCCCCGGTGCGGCTGGCGCCGCTGGTCGATCCGAACGTGCATTCGTGCGGGACGGTGTATCCGCACGGAGCAAAGGAACTGACGCACCCGGAGACCGGGTTCTACCTGGCCGGGATGAAAAGCTACGGCCGCGCGCCGACGTTCCTCGCGATGACCGGCTACGAACAGGTCCGCAGCATCGCCGCCGAACTCGCCGGCGACCACGACGCCGCAGGGCGGGTGGAGCTGGTCCTCGCCGAGACGGGCGTGTGCGGCGGGGCCGGGCTGTTCGACGACCCAGGCACACAGGCCGACTCGGGCGGGTGTTGCGGTCCGGCTGAAGCGGAGGCACTGACGCTGGCCGCGCCGTCGCGCTCCCGGAGCTGACCGACGTGGCGGACATGACCTCGGCGCGGCCCGCGACACTGCCAGTGTCCGGGCTGCGCCGGGTGCTGGCCGTCCTCTGCCTCACCGAGATCACCAGCTGGGGCGTGCTCTACTACGCGTTTCCCGTGCTGGCCCCGGACATCAGCCGCGACACCGGCTGGCCCGCGACCGCGGTGATCGCAGCCCTCTCCGGCGCGCAGCTGGTGTCCGCGGTGGCCGGGATCGGGGTGGGCCGGTGGCTGGACCGGCACGGCCCGCGGGCGTTGATGACTGTCGGGTCACTGCTGGCGGTCCCGGCGGTGGTGATGGTCGCGACCGCGCAGAACCTCGCGTGGTTCCTCGCGGCCTGGGCGCTCGCCGGGCTCGCGATGAGCGCGGTGCTCTATCCGCCCGCGTTCGCTGCGTTGACCCGCTGGCACGGCCCGCGCCGCGTCCCGGCACTCACCACTCTCACCCTGGTCGCCGGGCTGGCGAGCACCGTGTTCGCGCCGCTCACCGCATTGCTGGCCGCGCACCTGGATTGGCGGCACACCTATCTGGTGCTGCTGGCGATCCTCGCCGCGATCACGATCCCCGGGCACTGGTGGGGACTGCGCGGCCCGTGGCCGCCGGCCGAGCCCGCACGACACGAGCATCTCCACGGGGATCCGGCGCGGATCGCGCGCAGCAGCGGGTTCCGGATCTTGGTGGCGACGCTGAGCCTGGCGGCGTTCTCCGTGTTCGCCGTCGTGGTGAACCTGGTGCCGCTGCTGCTCGAACGCGGGATCAGCCCCGGCACGGCCGCGCTCGCGCTCGGCCTCGGCGGTGCCGGGCAAGTCCTCGGCCGTCTCGGCTACGCCGCGCTCTCCCGCCGCACCGGCGTCCGCGTCCGCACCGCCGCCGTCCTCGCCGCGACGTCGCTGACCACCGTCCTGCTGAGCCTGCTCACCACCACCGTCGCGCTGATCGCAGCCTCGGTCGTGGCAGGGATGGCGCGCGGGGTGTTCACCTTGCTGCAGGCCACCGCGATCACCGACCGCTGGGGCCCGGCGCACTATGGCCGCCTCAACGGACTGCTCTCCGCACCGATGACCGTCACGATGGCGCTCGCACCGTTCGCCGGGTCCGCCCTCGCCGCAGTGTTCGGCAGCTACCGTCCCGCTTTCCTCGCCCTCGCCGCCGTCAACCTCGCCGCCGCGATCCTCGCCCTGACCGTCACCCCGACCCGGAGCACACCATGACCGAAGACCCGCACGCGATCGTCCTCGGCGGCGGCCAGTCCGGCCTCGCCGCCGCTTACGCCCTCCGCGCGAAAGGCCTGCGGCCGCTCGTGCTGGAAGCCGGACCCGAACCGGTCGGGTCCTGGCCGCGCTACTACGACAGCCTCACCCTGTTCTCCCCCGCCCGCTACAGCAGCCTGCCCGGCTGCCCCTTCCCCGGCGACCCCGAGCGCTACCCCCACCGGGACGAGGTCGTCGCCTACCTGCGCCGCTACGCCGCCGCGCTCGACGCCGACATCCGCACCCGCCACCGCGCCACTGCCGTCACCCGCGACCGCGACGGCTTCACTGTCCGCACCGAGCACGGCGACACCTTCGCCGCACCCGCTGTCATCGCCGCGACCGGCGGGTTCAGCCAGCCCCGCATTCCCGCCCTGCCCGGGCTCGACGGTTTCGCCGGGACCGTCCTGCACTCCAGCCAGTACCGCAACCCCGCACCGTTCGCGGGGCAGCGGGTCATCGTCGTCGGTGCCGGGAACTCCGCCGTGCAGATCGCCGCCGAACTCGCGGAACAGTCCCGCGTCACCCTCGCCACCCGCGCCCCGATCCGCTTCGCCCCGCAACGCCCGCTCGGCCGCGACGCGCACTGGTGGACCGCCGTATTGGGCCTCGACCACCTGCCCGTCGGACACCTCCTGTCCGCCCCGCCCGCCACGCCCGTGGCCGACCCCGGCCGCTACCGCGCCGCGATCGCCGCCGGACGCCCCGACCAGCGGCGCATGTTCACCCGCATCGAGGGCGACAGTGTGTGCTGGCCCGACGGCACCCGCGAGCGCGCCGACGCCGTCATTCTCGCGACCGGGTTCCGGCCCGGACTGTCCTATCTGGACGGAACCGGGGCGTTGCGGGACGGGCTCCCCGTGCAGCGGAAAGGGTTGTCCACCACGGTGCCCGGGCTCGGCTACGTCGGGCTGGAATGGCAGCGCAGCTTCGCCTCCGCCACGCTGCGCGGCGTCGGCCGCGACGCCGCCTACCTCGTCGACCGGCTGATCGACACAGCCGTACCGGCGCGGCGGCGCTGCTGCCAGCCGGTCAGCTGAGCCGGACGTCCAGCAGCCCCGACAACGCGGCCAGGGCGTGTTCGCGGGGCCGGTAGCGGATCGAGGTGCCGTACACCCGTCGGAGTCGACCAGCCCGGCCTCGCGCAGCACCTTCAGGCGGTGGGAGATGGTCGGGCCGGTCAGCGTGAACGCCGCCGCCAACTCGCCGGCCGAAGTGTCCCCGGCGGTGCAGATCAGCGACAGTAGCCGCATCGGATCGCCCAGCGCTGTGAACCCGGCCGCGAACGATCCCGCCTGCTCGGCGGACAACGCGGAGCCCCGGGATCACGCGGGTGCCGCGTCGAGGCGGGCCGCGAGGTCAGCGGCGGCTGCGCGGGCGGTCGTGCCGACTCCGGCGAGGGTGGCCGAACCGGGGCCTGTCCAGTCGCCGTAGCCGAGCAGGTGCAGCCGCGGCTCGTCCAGGGCGCGGGTGCCGTCGGTGCGGATCGCTCCGCCCGCGGTGCGCAGCCCGAGCGGGGCGAGGTGCCCGAGCGCGGGCCGGAATCCGGTGCACCACACCACCGCGTCGGTGGAGAGGCGGCTGCCGTCGCTCCACACCGGACAGTCCGCGGCCAGGCGCGCGAACATCGGCCGCCGCCGCGGGAGCCCGGCGTCGCGGGCGGCGCGGACCGGCGGGACTGCGACGATGTCGCCCAGGCTCCCGACCCCGCCCGGATCCTCGTTCCCGGCGGCGAGGGCGCGGGCGCGGCGGCTGGCCAGGTCGAACAGGGCGCGGCCGTCGACGTCGTCGGGCAGGAATCGCGGCGGCCGCCGCGTCGCCCACGTCACCGTGGCGACCGGGGCGAGATCGGCGGCGATCTGCGCGCCGGAGTTGCCGCCGCCGACCACCACGACCCGCTGCCCGGCGAACGCGGCGGGACCGTCGTAGTCGACGGTGTGCAGCTGCCGACCGGCGAACTCGCCGGGGACCAGCGGCAGGAACGGCCGCCACCACGTCCCGGTCGCCGAGATCACCGCCGCCGCTTCCCACGTCGCGGCGTCGGTGACGACCTGCAACCGGTCGCCGTCGCGGACGACGCAGGTGACCGTCTCGCCGCGTACGATAGGCAGGGCGTAGCGCTTCTCGTACGCGGCCAAGTAGTCCACGACATGCGCAGCGGGCGGATAGCCGTCTCCGGCGTGGGGCGGCATCGGCCAGCCGGGCAGGGCGCTGTAGCGGGCCGGGGAGAACAGCCGCAGCGACTCCCACCCGTGCCGCCACGCCCCGCCCGGATCGGCCTGGGCGTCGAGGATCACGAAGTCCAGCCCGGCACGGCGCAGATAGAACCCGGCGGCGAGCCCGGCCTGCCCGCCGCCGATCACCACGACCTGTGCGCGGTTCACGTCCGGGATGCGTTGGCGTGCCAGCGTTTGCGCAGCCACAGACTCACGTATACGAGCGCGACCAGCACCGGGACCTCGATCAGCGGCCCGACCACCCCTGCCAGGGCTTGGCCGGAGGTCACGCCGAACACGCCGATCGCGACCGCGATCGCGAGTTCGAAGTTGTTGCCCGCCGCGGTGAACGCCAGCGTCGTCGTCCGCGCATACGACAGGCCCGACGCCTTGCCGAGCAGGTAGCCGCCGCCCCACATGATCGCGAAGTACGCCAGCAAGGGCAGCGCGATCCGGGCGACGTCCAGCGGGCGGGAGGTGATGTTGTCGCCCTGCAGCGCAAACAGCACCACGATCGTGAACAGCAGCCCGTACAACGCGACCGGCCCGATCTTCGGCAGGAACTTCCCCTCGTACCACTCGCGGCCGCGGGTGCGTTCGCCGATGCGCCGCGACAGGTACCCGGCCGCCAGCGGGATGCCGAGGAAGATGACCACAGCCAGCGCGATCTCCCACGGGGAGAAGGAGATGCTGGCCGTGTCGAGGCCGAGCCAGCCGGGCAGCAGGTCGAGGTAGAACCAGCCCAGCACGCCGAACATGATCACCTGGAACACCGAGTTCAGCGCGACCAAAACTGCGGCGGCTTCGCGGTCGCCGCAGGCGAGGTCGTTCCATATGATCACCATCGCGATGCAGCGGGCGAGGCCGACGATGATCAGCCCGGTGCGGTACTCGGGCAGGTCCGGCAGCAGCAGCCACGCCAGGGCGAACATCAGCGCCGGGCCGACGATCCAGTTCAGCACCAGCGACAGCACCAGCGTGCGGGTGTCGCGGGTGACGGTGTCGAGCTTGTCGTAGCGGACTTTCGCCAGCACCGGGTACATCATCAGCAGCAGTCCGAGCGCGATCGGCAGCGACACCTGCCCGATCTTCACCGCGTCCAGCACGCTCGCCAGTCCGGGCACGACGCTGCCCAGGCCGAGTCCGGCGGCCATCGCGACGATGATCCACACCGGCAGGAACCGGTCCAGGAACGAGAGCTTGTGCAGAACGTCGCCCTCGGCGGACGCGGGCTCGTCGGCGGTCTGAGTCACTGGGGATTCTCCTCGCAGCAGCGTGGGTTCAGGCGTCGAGCAGTTCGGCCAGCAGGCCGCGGACCCGGCGGTCGATCTCGTCGCGGATCGGGCGCACCGCGTCCACGCCCTTGCCCGCCGGGTCGTCCAGCGCCCAGTCGAGGTAGCGCTTGCCCGGGAACACCGGGCAGCTGTCGCCGCAGCCCATCGTGATCACCACGTCCGAGGTCTCGACGTCCTCGGCGGAGAGCTTCGTCGGGATCTCCGCGGTGATGTCCAGGCCCCATTCGGCCAGCGCCTGCGCGGCGGCCGGGTTCACCTTCTCCGCCGGTTCCGACCCGGCCGAGCGGGCTGCGACCCGCCCCAGGCCGTGGTGCGCCAGCAGCGCCGCGGCCATCTGGGAACGGCCGGCGTTGTGCACGCACACGAACAGCACTTCCGGAACTCGCGGCACAGGAATTCCTTTCTCCACAAGGGAAACAGCGGGCACGAGGGTCACGCGGTCAGCTCGCCGCGCACGCGGGCGTCGAGGTCGTAGCGGATGCGCCGCACCGCCGCCAGCGGCTGCCCGTCTGGCACCCCCCAACCCCTTGGATCGATTTCTCTCAATGCAAGTGAACTCGATTGGATCGAACTTTGTCAATCCAGCGAGTATGGTCGAATACGGCACACCGAACGACGGGAGGACGAATGGCTGCCGAACACCGGCACACTCCGACCCCCGTCACGCTGCTGCTGGCCGAACCGGCCGCGGTCGTCGCCGATGCCGACGCCGAGCGGGCCGCGCCGTTGTTCAAGGCGCTGGGCGACCCGCTGCGCATCCGGCTCGTCTCCCTGATCCGCCACTCGCCCGGCGGCGAAGCCTGCTTCTGCGACCTCGCCGAAGAGTTCGCGATGCCCCAGCCCACGCTCAGCCACCATCTGCGCGTCCTGGTCTCCGCGGGGCTGCTCACCCGCGAACGCCGCGGCACCTGGAGCTGGTACCGGCTCGTCCCCGAACCCCTGGAGGGCCTCCGGACGCTGCTGGACACGGGTGGCCCGCTCGTCGACCGGATCGCCACCGTCGAGGACGCAAGCCGCTCCGGCCGCTGCTGACCGGTCTGCCGTTCGGGCCGCTGGCTTTGCCGCAGAGCCGATCTGTCAGTGCGGGATCGCGGCTCCGGCGATCGCGAGCAGCGATCCTGCGGCTGCGCCGAGGAGCAGTGTGGTGACGACTCCGCGTTTGAGCGCCAGCAACAGGATCGCGGCGCCGGCCAGGACGGCGTACTGCCAGAGCTGGGTCAGGCTGAGAGCCAGCGGGACAGCCGATCCGAGAATCGCCCCGACCGCGGCGGGGCCTGCGCCGTCCAGGAACGCCCGCACGTGCTGGTTGCCGCGCAGCCGGTCGAAGTGGCGGGCGCCGAACAGGATGAAGGCGAAGGAAGGGCAGAACGCGACGACCGCGGCGAGGATGCCGCCGGGCAGTCCCGCTGCGGCGTAGCCGAGCACCGCGACGGTGTGCACGACAGGGCCGGGGGTGATCTGGCCGAGCGCGACCGCGTTGAGGAACTGGCCGCCCGTCATCCAGTGGTAGTTGTTGACCGCGTCGTTCTGCATGAGCGGGATGATCACGAAGCCGCCGCCATAGGACAGTGCCCCGACCTTCAGCGCCACCCACGCGACCGACAGGAACACCCCAGCCCCGGCGACGCCCGCCGCCGCGGCGGCCAGCGGTTTGGCTGGCACGGCGAGCAACGCCGGCCCCGAGCCGCCACGTCGAGCGCGGTACACGGTGAGTTCGATGGCGCCGCAACCGAGCAAGACAAGGACGAGCCACGGCCCCAGCGTCGCAGCCGCCGCGCCGCCCGCAAGGACGTAGAGACTCCAGCGGACCCTGCTCGTCTTCGCCGCGCGACGCCAGCCGGCCGGGAGCAGGCCTGCTCCGGCGTGCACGGCGACCGCCGCCACTGCGGCACCGGCTCCGGCGCCCGCGCCGCGGACCCAGGCCGGCTGGGAGCCGCTGAGGAACAAGCCGGCCAGCGCGAGGATGACGGCGAGGCCGGGCACGATGAACGCGGCGCCGCCGACCAGCGCGCCCACGCGGCCGCGCACCCGCCAGGCAATGAAGATCGCGAGCTGGGTGGACGCCGGGCCGGGCAGCAGGTTGCAGGCCGCGATCGCGTCCTCGAACTCCTGCTCCGACAACCACTTCCGCCGCTGCACGCACAATGCGCGGAGCAGGGCGATGTGCGTCGGTGGCCCGCCGAACCCGATGCACCCGATCCGGCCCCATTCTTTCAGGACCGTGCCGAGGCTCGGCACGACGTCGGCAGCGGCCGGTTCGGACGTGGACCCGGGGTGGTCGGACATCGGCTCCTGCTCGGGGTTCGGCGTCATCAGACGGCGGGCTGGAACGCTTCGACCGGATTGCCTGCCGCGTCCTCGAACACGGGCTGGCGGCCTCCGGGGCCGGTGACGATGTCCCGGCGGAACTCAACACCGGCCTTACGCACATTCAGCTGAATCGTGAAGCCGAGTTTTGCGGTGCGGAAGCCGACGAACGGTTCGACGTCGCCGACCAGATACCGCACGCTCACCAGCTCCGTGGTCATGCTCGGCTCGCTTCTTCGGGAATGGTTGCCATCAGGAATCCGATCCGGGTGTCGAGTTCCGCGGCAACACGGCGAAAGGCCGGGTAGCCGTCCGCGTCCCGCGCCGGGTCGGGAATGCTCCAGTGGATCGTCCGGGGACGGCCGGGAAACTCCGGGCAGACCTCGCGAACCCGGTCGCACAGGCTGATCACCCAGTGGAAACGCCGCTGCCGGAACGCGTCCAGGTGCGTCGGCTCGTGGGCGAGCGAGATGCCGTACTCGGCCATCGCCCGCACCGCCTCCGGGCGCAGCGGCTTGGGATGGCTGCCCGCGCTGACCGCCTCTGCCCCCGTGCGGTGGCGCAGCAGCGCCGCAGCCATCGGCGACCGTCCGCTGTTGCCAGTGCAGAGGAACAGCACGCGCGGCTTAACCGGTTTCCGGTCGGTGCGCGGTCCGCCGAGGCTGGGGTGCAGCGCACTCCCCGCCTCAGTCAACGCATCAGCACAGCGCCGCAGATCGAGGTGGTAGTAGGTGTCGCGCCCGTCGAAACTGCTTCGCCGCGCGGTGACCAGCTCCGCCGCACGCAGCTTCCCCAGGTGGTAGGACACCAGGTTCTGCGGCTGGCCGACCACCTCGACCAGCTCCCGGACCCTGCGGTCGCTCTGCGCCAGTTCGCGCATCAGCCGCCAGCGCAGCGGGTCGCCGGCCAGCCGCACGAAGGGCGGCGGTTCGGACGGTTCAGCAGTCGGCACGCGACGGACAATACATCAACCTAGTTTGATGCATCTAGACCCCCGGAGGGGAGCGTTGCCTCCGGGTCCCCCCTCGCCGGAATTAGTTCAGGCCTTCGTGAATGACCTGCGTTCATAGACGAGCACGACGACAGTGGCCTCGGATGTCCCATCCTGCCCCGGTTTCGGCTCGCGCGGGCAGCGTCCGGAAGTTGCCCGGCACGGCAATCGCGGGAGAACCCCGGCGTGAACGGCTATCCGGTCAAGAGCGAGCCGAAGGACAAGCGGGCGATCTCGACTGCGTCCCGCTGGCCGAGAATCGAGCCCCGAAGTTCCGGATGCTGCAACAGGTAGCGGCGGGCGTGGTCATGGTCGATGTGGAAGGTGATCGACGGGCACAGGCACTCGGCCGCGATTCCGGCCCGGACGGCCTGCGCGAGCAGCACGACCGTGGCAGCCGGTTCCCACAGCCATCCCCGATCACGCCGCCGCACGCAGATAGCCTGTCCCGTCGAGGGGTCGGTGCTGGTGACCACCGCGTCCTGGTCGGTCATGAGTGCAATGCCCAGGGCGTCGATGGCGCACATGGCATCTGTCGCCGGCGAATCCGGCAGCTGCACGACGTGCCCGGTCGGCTCGCCGGAGAACGGGTACGCCACCCGGACCCGCCCGTCCTGTCCACAATGGACCAAGTCGAGTTCGCCGAGGCGGCGCAACGCTTCCGGCAGGCTCGCCCCGACCGCGTCGCCGATCGACTGAAGCTCCGCCGGGCCTGGTGCCCGACCGGTGGTCAGGAACGCGCGAAGCACCTCGCGGTGCAGATCACGAACGGTGCCGGGGAGCGCAGCCGCGCGCGCCGCGGTGCCGTCTCGCGCCGCGTCGCGCAGCGAGTCCAGGGTGAGCGGTCTGCTGCGCCCGGTGCGGATCGCGGCGAGCGCGGTGAGCACCCGGTCCCGGCTCGGCAGATCAAGCCGGCAGGCATCTCCGCTGACGCGGTCGCCTGCTGCCGGGCTCATGACGTCGACGCCGTCGATCAGGACGGTCGGCGACCGGTAGCGGCCGACGCGCTCGATCAGGCGCGTGGACAGGCCGAGTTCGGCCAGGCAGTCCACGAGTATCTGGCGGGTCGCGGCGACGTTCGGGCAACCGGGCGCGGACAGCAGTTCGACGCGCACTCCCGAAGCGCCGTCGCGAGGATCGACCGGGGATCGCCCCGTCGAGTCGGTCGTGATCACAATGTTTCTCCCGGTGGGGCGTCGAGGGCTATCGCGTGCAGGATCGGGCACTCCCGTTGTTCGCGGGGCTTGTCGCAGGTGCCGGCGAGACGGCCCAGTGCGTCGCGCATGGCCTGCAGTTCGACGATGCGGCGCTCCAGATCGGCGACCCGGGCCCCTGCCATCGACCGGACCGAGTCACAGCTGTCGGGGCCGCCGTCGGCCAGGTGCAGCAACTCCGCGATTTCGTCGAGAGTGAAACCGAGTCGCTGGGCGCGTTTGATGAACCGCACCGTCCGAACCGCGGCGGAGGTGTACGCGCGATATCCCGACACGGTGCGATCCGGCTCAGGCAACAGGCCGCGACGCTCGTAGTAGCGCAGCGTCTCGGTGTTCACCCCGGCCTGCGCGGCCAACTGACTCGTTCGCACCTCACCAGCATGAACCCTGTACCCCGGTACAGGGTCAAGGCGAGCGATGCCGATATCGTTACGGCAGGTGCCGGTCGAGTCGGCGCAGCATGGCGCCCAGCCTGCCGCGCCTGTGCCAGCCCTTCCGGATCACCGCTTCCCGAACGACGTTGATCCCGCCGCGCAGTCGTGCGCCCGGCGACGGATGGCGCTCGTCGTGACGCCGAACCGCGCGCCGCTGCAGCCACCGCGCGCAGCGCAGGCCCGCCAAGTGCACCGCCGGAATGATCTGGCCGACGGCGCATCGGTCCTATCGCCCTGCCATCCGACCGGCCTGGTAGCACCGGCCCGTAGGTTCCTACGGTGGCGAGCGAGGACGGGGGATCCAGGATGGTGCTGGGGCAGGCCGGGCAGGCCGTCGGCATGTTCGCGGTGACCAACGTCGACGACCTCGTGATTCTGGCCCTGTTCTTCGGTCAGGCCGGCGACGATCGCCGGGCCGCCGTGCACGTGGTGGCCGGGCAGTACCTGGGGTTCGCCGCGATCCTGGCCACCTCGATCGTCGGGGCGCTCGGCGCGGGCCTGCTTCCGGACAAGGCGGTCCCCTACCTCGGGCTGATGCCGCTGCTGCTCGGCCTCCGGGCGGCATGGCAGGCATGGCGCGAGCGCCACGCTGACGACGAGCTGGCCAAGACTGGAAACGGCCCGGCGGTACTGGCCGTCGCGGCTGTCACTTTCGCCAACGGCGGCGACAACATCGGCGTGTACGTGCCGGTCTTCGCCACCGCCTGAACCGGCGGACTGGTTGTGTTCGCCGCGGTCTTCCTCGCTCTTGTTGCGGTCTGGTGCGTGGTCGGCCGGTTTTTCGCCGCCCGGCCGGTGGTCGCCCGCGCGCTGGCGCGCTGGGGCCACGTCGTGCTCCCGGTCGTACTGGTCGGGATCGGCCTCCTGATCCTCATCGAAGGCGGCGCGTTCGGGCTCTGACCCGCATCTGGCCCGACCACCGCAGTGCCGAGAACTTGTGCGGCGAGCTGATCCCCGCGGCGAAGCCGCCCGCGCCGATCCGAGCCGCCTGCGTCTCGACCGCGCCGCCGATGCGGATGCGCCACCCGTCACGATTGCCCGAACATATCTACACACGTTAGATTGAGCATATGAGCGACGACCGCTGCGAGCTGTTGTGCATCGACTTCGACCACGCCGAGTCCCTGCGAGCCGCCCTGCCCGCGGCGGAGCAGGTCACCGTGCGTGCCGAGCGGCTGCGCGCGCTGGGTGATCCGACCCGGTTCCGGATCGCGCACGCCCTGCATGTCGGCGATGAGCTGTGCGTGTGCGACCTGGCCTGGATTGTCGGCGCCGCTCAGGGCTTGGTGTCGCATCATCTCCGGCAACTGCGCTCGGCGGGGCTGGTCGACTCACGCCGGGACGGGAAGCTGGTCATGTACCGGCTCAACCAGACCGGACACCTCTTGCTCGGCGCCGCTGTCGGCGTCCCGGTGACCGGAGAGCTGGCATGAGTGACGCTTGCTGCGGGCCAGATGAGCACGGCCACGACGACACGCACGACGACGGCGGCACTCCGCAGCGGCTCTGGCAGGTGCGCGAACTCCAGTTGGCCGCCGTCGCGGGAATCCTGCTGGGCGCGGGTTTCCTCGCCCAACTCGTCGGCTGGCACATCGTCAGTGTCGTGCTGCACCTCCTGGCAGCGGCGATCGGGGGCTGGACGTTCGTGCCCGGCACTCTGCGTGCCCTGGGGAAGCGGCGGATCGGGGTCGGCACCCTGATGACCATCGCCCTGGCCGGCGCGCTGGTCCTCGGCCAGTTCGCCGAAGCCGCCGCACTGGCATTCCTGTTCTCCATCAGCGAAGCCCTCGAAGACTATTCACTCGCCCGTACCCGCCGCGGCCTGCGCGCCCTGCTGGCCCTGGTGCCCACCCAGATCACCGTGCTGCACGGCGGCGTCCAGACCACGATCACACCGGATGAATTGCGTGTCGGCGATCGAATGGTGGTGCGCGCCGGGGAACGCGTCGCCAGCGACGGCATCGTCCGCGAAGGCCGGTCCTCAATGGACACCTCGGCAATCACCGGCGAGTCGATGCCCGTCGAGACCGGACCGGGCGACGTGGTGTTCGCCGGGTCCATCAATGCCAACGGCGTGCTCATGATCGAGACCACCGCCACGGTCGAGGACAACTCGCTGGCCAAGGTCGTGCGCATCGTCGAGGACGCACAACAGCGCAAGGGCGCCCGCCAGCGTCTCGCCGACCGCATCGCCCGCCCGCTGGTGCCTGCGATCATGGTCCTCGCCGCGCTCATCGCCGGACTCGGCGCACTGCTGGGCGATCCGGCGACCTGGATCGAACGGGCGCTGGTTGTGCTGGTCGCCGCGGCGCCGTGCGCGCTGGCGATCTCAGTGCCGGTCACCGTGATCTCCGCGGTCGGCGCCGCCAGCCGCCTCGGCGTGCTGGTCAAGGGCGGCGCCGCCCTGGAAACCCTCGGCGCGGTCCGCGCAGTCGCGCTCGACAAGACCGGCACCCTGACCCGCAACCGACCGGTCGTCACCGACATCGTGGCCGCCGACGGTACCGGCACCGACCAGGTACTCGCGGTGGCCGCCGCGCTCGAAGCCCGCAGCGAACACCCGCTCGCCGCCGCGATCCTCGCCGCCGCACCAGAACCGGGTGCGGCACACGATGTGTCGACTGTGCCCGGTGCCGGTCTGGAGGGCACGGTCGAGGGCCGTCCCGCGCGGCTGGGGAAACCCGGCTGGATCCAGCCGGAGGCGTTACCGGACGAGGTGAGTCGCCTGCAGGACGCGGGCTCGACCGTCGCCGTCGTCGAACACGGTGGCACCGTGCTGGGACTCATCGCCATCCGCGACGAACTGCGCCCCGAAGCGGTCGAGACGGTCACCGCGCTGCGCGCGGCGGGGGTGTCGGTCACCATGCTCACCGGCGACAACATCCGCACCGCCACCGCGCTGGCCGCGCAGGCCGGCATCACCGACGTGCACGCCGAACTGCATCCCGCCGACAAAGCCGCGCTCATCGAACAGCTCCGCACACGGCACCGGGGTGCGGTCGCGATGATCGGCGACGGCGTCAACGACGCTCCAGCGCTGGCCACCGCCGACGTCGGCATCACCATGGGCGCCATGGGCACCGATGTCGCCATCGACACCGCCGACGTCGCCCTGATGGGCACCGACCTCCGTCACCTGCCCCAAGCCCTGGCCCACGCCCGCCGCGCCCGGCTGATCATGCTGCAGAACATCGGACTGTCCGCGGCGATCGTGCTCACTCTCGTGCCGCTCGCCGCGCTGGGCGTCCTCGGCCTGGCCACTGTCGTGCTCATCCACGAACTCGCCGAAGTCTTCGTCATCGGCAACGGCGTCCGCGCCGGACGTCTGCGTCCTCTCGCCGGTGCGGCGAAACCCAAATCGCTTTCCCCGCAACAGATTCCGCTTGCCACAGCGACAGAGAACAGCGACGGGTGTGCTTGCTGCGCTCCTGCCACGAACGCTGCCACGAGCACTACGGCAACGTCGTTGCCGCTGACGATCCGCCGGCCATGACGGCAGCCCGTTTTCACCGTCCTCACGTTTCAGCTCGACGGCGTACTCGAATCGACGACCGTTACAGAGAAACCGCATACGCAGCTTGATCGCTGCGCGACAGCGGTGATGAGCTAGCCGACCCGCCGATCACTGCCGGCGAGCTCACGCAGCAAAGCCCACCGCAGTTCGTCACCCGGAAGCTGATCCGCGGTGCCGCCGCCGAACGCTGCGCTGACCGCGCCGCGGCGCGGCAGCCAGGTGATCCGAGTCGACGGCTGCTGCTCTGCCCACCCAGCGACGGCTACCAATGCGAGGCTGAACTGTCTCGATGCTGTTGTCCGGGCGATCACCCGCCGCTGGGTACGACCGTGCCGTCGAGGGCCTGGGCCAAGTCTGCGATGAGATCGTCGGCGTCTTCGAGGCCGACGGACAGGCGGACCATGCTGTCGGCGATGCCGCGGCGGGCGCGTTCGGCCGGATCGAGGCCGTGGTGGGTGGTGGTGATGGGCTGGGTGACCAGGCTTTCCGCGCCGCCGAGGCTGGCCGCGATGCTGAACACGCGCAGCCGGTCGACCACGGCCGCGGTGGCTGCGGCGTCGCCATCGACGAGGAAGCTGAGCATCCCGCCGTGGCCGCGCATCTGCGCTTTGACGACGGCGGCCTGGTCTCCGGCGGCCAGGCTGGGGTGATTGACCTTGGCCACGCGGGAGTGGTCGGCCAGGAACTCGGCGACGGCGGTGGCGGCGGTGTTCTGGGCGCGGACCCGGACGACCAGGGTGCGGATGCTGCGGGCGAGCAGGGACGCGATCTCGGGGGCGATGACCTGGCCGAGGTTCTTGCGCCAGCCGGCGATCGGGGCGAGGAGCTCGGCGGGGCCGGCGACAGCTCCGGCGGTCAGGTCGCTGTGCCCGCCGAGGTACTTGGTGGCGGAGTGGATGACCAGGTCGGCGCCGTGGTGCAGCGGGTTCTGGTTGACCGGGGTGGCGAAGGTGTTGTCCACCACGACCAGCGCACCGACCTGGTGCGCGTGGGTGGTGATCGCGGCGATGTCGAAGACGTCGAGGCCGGGGTTGGACGGGGTTTCGAAGAACACGATCCGGGTGCGGTCGGTGAGCACGTCCGGGAGCCGGTCGACTTCGCCGGCGGTGAGGAAGGTGGTTTCGATCCCGAGGCGGGGCAGGTTCTCGCCGAGCAGTTCGAAGGTGCCGCCGTAGACGTCGCCCAGGCACACGATGTGTTCACCGGTTTTGATGTGCGACAGGAAAGTCGCGGCTTCGGCCGCCATGCCGGACCCGAACGCCAGTGCGGTCTCGGCGTCTTCGAGGTCGGCAAGTTTGCGTTCCAGGGCGCGGATGGTGGGGTTGAGGCCGTAGCGGGTGTAGAGGTTGCCCTCGGTGCGGCCCTCGACAACGTCGAGCAGGTCCGCGGTGGAGTTGAAGGCGAAGGTGGAGTGCCCGTAGAGCGGTGGGTGGATGGCGCCTTGTGGATCGCGGACGTCGCCGGCGTGCACACACCGGGTGGACAAGCCGGGCCGCGGCTGCGCGGGCGTGGTGGTCACCTTCGGCTCAGTCATCAATCCCTGCTTCCTGTTGCGGTCGTGATCAAGTCGGTGGCGCGGTCGACGTCGGCGGGGGTGCTCCAGCGGCCGAGAGAGAGCCGCAGTGCGGACATACTCCGGTCGGTATCCAGGCCCATCGCGGTCAGTACCGGCGAGGGCTGGTGGTTGCCGGCGTGGCAGGCCGAGCCGGTCGACGCGGCGATGCCCGGCATCGCGGCGAGCAGGCTGTGCCCGGTCACGCCGCGGATGCTGATGTTGAGCGTGTTCGGCAGCCGCGCCGCCGCGGGTCCGTTGAGCAGCACCCGACCAGGCAGGCGCTTGGTGAGCTGGTCGTGCAGGCGGTCCCGCAGGTCTTGGACGCGGCGGTGTCCGCCTGCCGCGAGATCGGCGGACGCAAGCTTGGCTGCGGTGCCCAGTGCGACGGCGAAGGCGACGTTCTCGGTCCCGGCGCGCAGGCCGTGTTCCTGCCCGCCGCCGTACACCAGAGGTTCCAGCGTCAGGCCGGGGCGCACGTAGAGGGCGGCGATGCCTTTGGGTGCGTACATCTTGTGCCCGACCACGGTGAGCAGGTCCACGTCGAGATCGGTCACGTCGAGCGGGATCTTCCCGACGGCCTGGGCGGCATCGCAGTGGAACACCGCGCCGTGCTCATGGGTGACGCGGGCGAGTTCGGCGATCGGTTGCAGGGCACCGGTTTCGTTGTTGGCGGCCATGATCGACACCAGCACGGTGCGGTCGGTGAACGCGGCGGCCAGGGCGGCAGGGTCGACCACGCCGTCGGCGTCGACGGGCAGGTAGGTCACCTCGACGCCGTGGTGGCGCCGCAACGCTTGGCACGCTTGCAGGACGGCGGGGTGCTCGATGGTCTGGGTGATCACGTGCGGCCGGTCGGTTTCGGCGGCCAGGACCACGCCGCGCAGGGCGAGGTTGTCGGCCTCGGAGCCGGATCCGGTGAACACGATCCGCCCGTCCCGTGCGCCGACCAGGGCGGCGACCTGGCCGCGGGCATGCTCCAGCGCCGCGCCGGGCGCGACGCCGTAGTGGTGGTCGCTGGAGGGATTGCCGAACCCGCCGGTCAGGTACGGCAGCATCGCCTCGACGACGGCCGGGTCGATCGGGGTGGTGGCGTTGTAGTCAAGGTAGATCGGACCCTCGGCGAGTCCACTGGGGACGGTCACGATGCGCCTTTCTCCCGCGCCGGGGCGGTGGTGCTGCGGTTGGCTGGTGGATGTGTTTCGTACATGCAGATCGCCACGATCAGCCCGGAGGCGGCGGTGATCGCGGCGACCACCCACACCGCCGCGCGCAGGCCCCAGAGGTCCGCCACGATGCCGGCGAGCAGAGCGCCGACGGCGAAGCCACCGTCACGCCAGAGCCGGTAGACCCCGACCGCGCGGGCGCGCCACGCCGGGTGGGCAACGTCGCCGATCGTGGCGAGCAACGTCGGATAGACCAGCGCGGTCCCGACGCCCAGCACCACCGCCGCCACCGCCCACACCGCGAACACGTCGGCGACCGCGATGAGGGCAAGGGCTACGGCTTGGACGAGCATGCCAGCGGTGATCAGGTGTTTGCGGCCCCAACGGTCCGACAGCGGCCCCGTGACCAGCTGCCCGAGCCCCCACACCGCGGGGTAGAGCGCGGCGAGGATCCCGATCCGGGCCACCGACAGCCCGGCGGTCGCGAACAGGATGGGGAACAGGCCCCAGGCGAGGCCGTCGTTGAGGTTGTTCACCATGCCGGCCTGGCTGGCCGCGGACAAGGCGGGTTCGCGCAGGCTGGTGTGCGCGAAGACCTGGTTGTCGGTCAGGCCAGCGTGGAGGTGATCGTGGCGCCCGTCGGCGCGGGCGGTGTGCTGGGCGGCTTCGAGCCGGGCGTGCTCGCGGGTCTCGCGGACGGCGAACGTGGCCAGGCCGAGGGCGAGGGCAGCGTAGGCCAGGCCGAGCAGGAACGGCGCCGGCCGCAGTCCGTAGCGGGCGGCGAGGTAGCCGGTGGCCAGCGCGGTCACCGCGACCGCGATGTACCCGGCGGCCTCGTTCAGGCCCATCGCCAGGCCGCGGCGGGCCGGTCCGGCGAGGTCGATCTTCATGATCACGGTGGTGGACCAGGTCAGGCCCTGGTTGACCCCGAGCAGGACGTTGGCGGCCACGACCCAGCCCCACGACGGCGCCCAGATCAACATCAGCGGCACCGGGAGCGCGATCAGCCACCCCGCCAGCAGCACCGGCTTGCGGCCGTAGCGGTCGGAAAAGGCGCCGGCGACGTAGTTGGTCGCGGCCTTGGTGATGCCGAAGGCGAGCACGTAGGTGAGCAGGAAGGTGTAGCCGGTCAGGTGGAAGGTTTGTTCGGCCAGCAGCGGAAGCACGGTGCGTTCCTGGCCGAGTTCGCCGCCGACCAAGGCGTTGACCGCGACCAGCAGGCTGAACTGGGCCAGGTTGGCGCGAATCCCCAACCGAAGCCCGCCAGCGACGCTCACGTTCCGGTCTCCAGCCGGCGACCGGTGGCCGCCGCCCAGTCGTCGGGGCCGCCGGTCAGCACGGCGAGGTCGCGGTGGCCGGCTTGTTCGAGCAGGCTGACCGCGCCCATCGCGCGCTCGCCGTGTCCGCACATCACCACCAGCGGCCCGTGCGGCACCTCGGTCGCCCGGCGGGACACGTCGCCGAGTTCGAGATGCAGTGCGCCGGGCAGGTGTCCGGCAGCGAACTCCGGGCTCTGCCGGATGTCCAGCACCGGCGAACCGACGTCGCCGGGTCCGACAAGCCGGGTCGTAGTCGTCGGTTGCTCGTCAGCGACCCACGCGGCCAGGCCGCCGGTGAGCTCCCCCGCGAGGTTGGTGTAGCCGATCTTGGTGGCCTGCCAGGCGATCTCCGCCGGATCCTGATCGGGGTTGCGCAGCATGACCAGCGGCCGGTCGGGCGGGACGAGCCACCCGAGCCAGGACGCGAACACCGGCCGCAGCGGGATGGACAACGCGCCCGGCACGTGCGCGGCGGCGAAGTCCGCCACCGGTCGCACGTCCACCAGCAGCGCGCCATCGGCGAGCAGCGATCGCGTCTGGGCGACGTCCAGGCCGGTCAGCGCCGGAGGCTGGTCGAACACGCCGGGTCCGCGGCGGTTGATCTCGCCCAGGCGCAGGAAGTACGGCGGGAAGCTGCCCAGCGACCCGAGCAGCGCGGTGACGAAGGAGTCCTCGTCGGCGGCACTCAGCAGCGGGTTGGTGGTCTTCTCCTGGCCGATCGTGCTGGTGGGTTCCGCGCCCGGCGGGGCGGAACAGAACGAACCCGCGCCGTGGGTGGGCCACACCGCCACATTGTCCGGCAGCGCGGCCAGTCGCCGCAGCGACGCGTACTGGGCGCGGGCCAGCGCCTCGGTCTGCTCGGGCGAGACGAGGTCTGTCCTGGCAGCCGCGCCCACCAGCAGCGAGCCACCGGTGAACACGCCGACCGGCTTGTCGCCGTCCAGCAGCAGGAACGACAGGTGCTCATGGGTATGACCCGGCGTGCCCAATGCGCGCAGCCGCAGCCCGCCGAGGTCGACCTCGTCACCGTCGCGCAGACCGTTGTGCGCGAACTCGCGGTGGCCAGCCGCCGAGGCCAGCACTTGCGTGCCCTCGGTGGCCGACAGCTGGCGGGCGCCGGAAAGGAAGTCGGCGTGCAGGTGGGTGTCAGCGGCGAACGCCACCGTCAGCCCGCGGCGCCGGACTGCGGTGGAGGTCGCACGCAAGTCGAGACTGACGTCGACCACCATCGCGCGGCCATCGCCGAGATCCAGCAGGTAGGCGGAGTTGCCCAGTCCTTCGTCGACGAACGGAACGATCTCGACCGTGCTCACCCGGCACCTCCCTGGCTTCGCGGGCGGGACGGGTTGCCCGCACGGGTTCCGTTCTACATTATTCCAAGGATGATTGGAGAACGATGGGTGAGCGAGGCGCGAAGACCGCGTTGTTCGAGCAGTTCGCCCGCGTCGGCAAGGCGCTGAGCAGCGGCAAGCGACTCGAGCTGCTGGATCTGCTGGCACAGGGCGAGCGGACGGTCGATTCACTGGCGCGGGCCGCGGAACTGGGGTTGAGCACCGCCTCAGCGCACCTGCAGACCCTCAAGCAGACCGGACTGGTGGCGACCCGCCGCGAAGGAACCAAGATCCACTACCGGCTCTCCGGTGGCGATGTCGCTTCCCTCTACGCCTTGGTGCGCAGCGTGGCCAGCGAGCATCTCTCCGACGTGGAGCCCGCCCGCGCGGCCTACTTGGGACCGGACATCGACGAAGTGACCCGTGAGGAGCTGCTGCACCGCGTCCGTACCGGCCAGGCCACCGTGATCGACGTCCGGCCCGCCGAGGAATACACCGCAGGGCACATTCCCGGCGCAGTCTCCGTTCCGTTCGAGGAACTCGCCGCGCGATTGGCCGAGCTCCCCTCCGATCAGGAGATAGTCGCCTACTGCCGCGGAGCCTACTGCGTGCTCGCCCACGACGCGGTCCGGCTGCTGACCGCCCGCGGCCGGCCGGCCCGGCGGCTCGCCTACGGCATGCTCGAATGGCGACTGGCCGACCTGCCCGTCGCCACCTGACGGCAACCCCCGCGGATCAGCCGCGGGAGCAGACTCGCCAGCGCTTCCTCCTGACGGCCGAACATCGCGAGGTGCCCCTCGCCCCGGCAGCGGTGCAGGGTCGCGCCCGGGATCTGTGCCGCGAGGTGTTCGGCGTGGTGGAACGGGACCAGCGAATCGCGGTCGCCGTGCCACAGCGACACCGGGACGGTGATCGCGGCCAGGTCGAATCCCCACGGTCGCACGAATGCCAGGTCGTCCGCGAGCACCCCGACCCAGCCTTGCCGGGCCGCCTCGGCCAAGCCTGGTGCCAGCGCTTCGCCGAGCCCGTCGATCTCGCCGAATGCCCGCACCTCCTCCGCAGGCAAGTCCGCCGCCAGGCTCCCGTCGGAGAGAAGGTTCTCCAACCGCTCCGGCTCCTGTGCCGCACACGAGAATTCGCGCGCGTTCGGCGCGTGCATGCCCTCCAACGCGCCCGGCCGGTCGAGGGGTCCGATGCCGCACGTGAGTGCCGCCGCGGTCACTCGGTCCGGATAGGACCATGCCGTCGCGAGCGCGAAGGGCGCACCGCCGGACATCCCCGTCACGGCGAACGCGTCGACACCGAGAGCATCCGCCAGCTGCTCGGCATCGCCGGCGACGTCGAGCAGCGTCCGGTCCGGCCGCGGGTCGGAGCGGCCGTAGCCGGGACGGTCGAAGGTGATCAGCCGGACGCCGAGTCCGGCCGTCGCCTCTTCGCCGGGGAACTGTTCCCACCGCGACCCGGGCGTGCCGTGGAACCGGAGCACCGGGAATCCGTCGCGGTCGCCCCGCTCCTCGAACGCGACCCGCCTGCCGTCTTCCAGCTCCACGGTTCGCGCGGGGAAGCTGTCGTGCGTCGATGCCATGGCCGAACCATACGAACGATCTCGCTCGCTTGCTTCCACCCCGAGGTTGATCCCGGGTCGACTGCCCGGCAGACTCGTCGATAGCTTTACCCCGTACCCGTATCGGAGCGTCGAGCTGCCGGTCCCGATCCGGCCCTCTAAGCTCCGTAGTAGACCGACGTGGACCGAGGAGGCGGAGTGCTGGGTGCGCTCGCGGCCCTTGCCGCGGTTGTCCTGCTGGTCGCCGCCGGCTATGCGGTCGCGCGGCTGGTCCGGCTCGCGCCGACCGCACGGGACGTCCTGCCGTTCCTCTCCGGCGCTTCCCCGGCGGAGCACGCGGTGTCTCGTTACCACGTCCGCTGGTACCCGATCACCATGGTGTTCCTGGCCTTCGACATGGAGATGGTCTTCATGTACCCGTGGACGCTGGTCGTCAAGGAGGTCGGGACCACGGCGGTCGTGGAGATGTTCGCGTTCCTCGCCGTGCTCTTCGCCGGAGTCTGGTACGCACGGCGGGAAGGCGTGTTCCGATGGACCTGACCACGTGGCTGCTCCAGCGGATCTCGGTGCGGCCGCTGCTCGTCAGCACGGTGGGGGGAACTGCCGCCCGGCTCGCCGTGGAACGGCGGTTCCGCCGGCGAGGCTGGCGTCCCGCGCTGAACCCGGCCGAGGCGAATCTGCTGATTGTCGCCGGACCGCGGGATCCGGCGATGGACCCGTTCGTCGAAGCCGTGTGGCGCGTCGTCCCGGGGCCCCGGTCCCGGGCCGACATCGCCGATCCCGCCGAGGCGGACGCCAGGCTGACCGAGGCGGAACAGCAGCTCCGTTCCGGGACGCTGCCGCCGGAGACCGGCCAGGAACGCCACGAGGCAGCGCACGACCACCAGCCTCCAGCCGACGACCACGGCAGGCACGGCCATGCCGTGCACCACGGCGGCGACGCTGAACCCGGCAGGGAGCACGGCGGACATCACGAGAACGCCATGGACCACAGCAGCCACCAAGCCCACGACATGGGCGAGGGCGGGCACGACATGGGCGGCATGTCCATGCCCGGCGGCATCGCGATGGCGGACCGCGCCGACGACCGCGACGGCCTGAAACTCGACCGGCTCGCGGTGCCGCTCGGCCCGGTGCTGCCCGCGTGGCCGGCCGGGCTGCTGGTGCGGACGACGTTGCAAGGCGACGTGATCCAGGACGCCGAAGTCGAGACAGTACGCGGCCACGCGCACGTCGTGACCCCGTTCTGGGACACGGTGTCGCTCGACAGCACCCGGGTCGCCGCGCGGCGGCTCGACAGCTGCGTGCGGCTGCTGTCCGTCGCGGGCTGGGACGACGCCGCGGTCGCCGCCGGCCGGTTGCGCGACGATCTGCTCGCCGGGCGCGACGTCGACGGCCAGCTGACCCGGTGGGCCCGCCGGGTCCGGCGGTCGAGGACGCTGCGCTGGTCGCTGGCCGGACTGGGACGGCTCGACCGCGGACCGTTCGCCGGCGACACCGCCGATCGCCTCTGCCGCTGGCTCGACGAGGCGACCGGCACCGCACCGGCCGCCGTCGAGGACCCGGACGAAATCCTCGCGCTCCTGCCCGATCTGCTGGCCGGCGCGGAACTCGCGGCGGCACGGTTGATCATCGCGAGTCTCGACCCCGATCTCGAACGGATGCGGGCGGCCCATGGGTGACGAACTGCCCTGGTGGGCGGGATTGCTCCTGCCGCTCGTGCTGGTGGCCCTCGCCGCGGCGACCGCGTCGGCGGACGCCGTGCTCACCGCTCGAACCGCGGGCGCACCGGCACGGCAGGCGTTGACGCTCCCGCTGCGCGACATCGGCGGACTTCTTGTCCAGCAACGGCGGCGCACGCTGGCGGCGGATGTCCTGTTGGGACGGAGCGGGGCGTTCGCGCTCCTGGTCGCCGCGGTGCTCGCGTCGCTGGCGACCCCGCTCGGCCGGTGGCCGGTCGCGGACTTCTCGATCGGCATCGTCTGGTTCAACGCCATGGAGGTGGTGGCGTGGGCCGCGGTCTGGCTGGTCGGCTGGGGTGCCAACTCGGCGTACGGCCTGGTCGGCGGCTACCGGTTCATCGCGCAGGGGCTGGCCTACGAGCTGCCGCACATGTTCGCGTTGATCACCGCGGCGCTGGGCGCGGGCTCGCTGCGGGTGTCGGATGTGGCGGCTGCGCAGGGTTCGCTGTGGTTCGTCGTGTGGATGCCGGCCGCGTTCGTCGGGTATTTGCTGTCGGTTCCGGCGATGGCGTTCTGGGGTCCGTTCGATCATCCGGTCGGTGCGGACGCGGCGGGCGGGGCGGCCGCCGAACTGTCCGGTGTGGACCGTCTGGTGTTCCTCGGCGGACGCTGGCTGCTGCTGGTGTCCGGGGCGGCGTTCGCGGTGCCGCTGTTCCTCGGCGGGGGCGCCGGGCCGGCGCTGCCGCCGTGGTTGTGGTCTTTGGTCAAGACGCTGGCGGTGCTCGCGGTTCTGGTGTGGCTGAAACGGCGGCTCCCCACCGTGCGAATGGAGCGCTACCAGGAGATCGCCTGGGTCGTGCTGATTCCGGTCACCCTGGTGCAGGCGCTCATCGTCGCCGTCGTCGTGCTCGTTCGCTGAGGAAGGGAGCAGTCGCATGTGGACGCAGGTCGCGTTCTGGGTCTGCGCCGTCGCCGCGGTCGCGACGGGCGTCGCGGTGTTCCGGGTCGACTCGATGGCGCGGGCGACCTTCGCGCTGCTGGCGTCGTTCGTCTTCGCGGCGGGCACGCTTCTGCTGCTGAACCTGGCCTACCTCGGGATCCTGGTCGTGCTCATGATGATCATGGAGATGGTCGTGATGGTCGTCTTCATGATCATGTACATGATGAACCCGGCCGGGTTGATGCCGATGACGATGGTGCACAACCAGAAGGGCTCGCTCGCGATCGCCGGCGGAGTGTTCGCCGCGCTGGCGGCCGGGATTTTCCTGGTGCGGTGGCCGACCTCCGGCCGGCCGCGTCCGGCCGACCCGACGCGGGCGCTGGGCGAAGCGTTGATGGGCTCGAAGATGCTCGTGATGATGGTGCTCGGGCTGTGCCTGTTCGCCACGATGGTCGCCACGATCGTGCTGGCGGCTCATCGCGGCCGGTATGACCGCTACGGCGATCGCCTGGACGCGAAACGGCCGGACGATCCGGTGCGAGGAGGGCTGAACCGGTGACCCTGCAGGCTTTTCTCTTGCTGGGCGCGGCGTTGTTCAGCGTCGGTCTGTACGGCGCGTTGTCGCAGCAGTCCATCGTGATGATCATGATGGGCCTGGAGCTGATGGCGAACGCCGTGATCGTCGCCGGAGCCGCCTTCTGGTACTTCGCCTCCCCTGACCGGCCCGACGGCCAGGTCGTCGTGCTCGTGGCGGTGACGCTGATGGCGGTGGACATGGCGATCGGATTCGCCGTCGTCACGGCGATCTTCCGGCGGCGCGACGTCGACCTGACCGACTCCGCCGCCGACCTCAAGGGCTGATCCGATGACGCTGTGGCTGCTGATCGGGCTCCCCCTCGTCGCCGGCGCGGCGCTGCTGCTCTCGCGCCGCGGCGGCGACCGGATCGCGCCCGCCGCCGGGGTGGGCACCGCCGTGGTGACGCTCGTGCTGGCGGTGGCCACGGCGATCGCGCGACCCGCGACGAGTGTCCCGCTGCTCGCGAATCTGCCGATCGGGCTGGCGGTGGACGGGCTGTCCGCGGTCATGGTGATCACCGTCGCCGCGATTCTGGTCGCAGTGCTGGTGTTCGCGGCCGGCGAGTTCGGCTCCGACGAATCCCGGGCGCGTTTTCACGGGCTGATGCTGGTGTTCGCCGGGGCCATGCTGGTCACCGTCACCGCACGCGACCTCGTCGTCCTGCTGATGGCCTGGGAAGTCATGGGGGCCTGCTCGTACGCGCTGATCGGCTTCTGGTGGCGGGAGAACCACCGGGTGGAATCCGGGGCGATCGCGTTTCTCGCCACGCGGTCGGGCGATCTCGGCCTGTATCTCGCGGCAGGCGCCGCGCTGGCGGGCGGGGTCCCGGGGCTCTCCCTGGCCGGGCTCCCCGGCGCGGCGGGCGGCTGGCGCGACGCCGTCGCGGCCGGGCTGGTGCTGGCCGCACTGGGGAAGTCCGCGCAGCTGCCGTTCAGCTTCTGGCTCTCCCGCGCGATGGACGGCCCCAGCCCGGTCTCGGCGCTGCTGCACTCGGCCACCATGGTCGCCGCCGGGGCGTACCTGCTGATCCGGGTGCAGCCGCTGCTGGCGGCGACGGGCTGGGCGGCGGACACGGCTGCGTGGGCCGGGGTGGCGACGGCGCTCGTCCTCGGCGTGGTGGCAGTGGTGCAACGGGACCTCAAGCAGGTGCTGGCGGCCTCGACGTGTTCGCAGATCGGGTTCATGGTGCTCGCCGCCGGAGCCGGGGGCCAGGCGGCCGGAACCGGCCAGCTGGTCGCGCACGCGGCGACGAAGAGCCTGCTGTTCCTCGGCGCCGGGGCTTGGCTGGCCGGGCTGGGCACCAAGGACCTGCATCAGCTGCGCGGCGCGGCACGGCGGTATCCGTTACTGGGCGCGGTGTTCAGCATCGGCGCGCTGACGCTGGCCGGAGTGCCGCCGCTGTCGATCTGGGTGACCAAGGACGCGGTGCTCGCGTCCGCGCTCGCGCACTCGCCGGCGCTGTACGTCACCGGGCTGGCCGCGGCGCTGATCAGCGGCGCCTACGTCGGGCGGGTCCTGACCATCCTCTGGGCTCCTGCCGACGCCGCGCCGGGCGACCGCCTGCCCGCGCTGCTGCTCGTGCCGTTGCCGGTCCTCGCGGCCGCCGCCGCGCTGCTCGGGATCGGCGGCGTGCCCGGCCTGTCGCGGCGGTTCGCGGAACTGCTCGGCGCCTCGGAGCCCGTCGAGCCCGGCTGGGCGCAGCTGGCCGCGTCCGGCGTCATCGCCGTCGCCGGTGTCGCGGGGGCCGCGGCCTGGACCCGTGCCCGAACGCTGCCCGAGAGCGGAGCGCTGGCCGACTGGTTGCGGCTGGAACGCTTGGCGCACCGGGCTTTCGTCGTGCCGGCCGACTGGCTGGCGCGCAGTCTCGCCCGCTTCGACGACCGGGTCGTGGACGGCGGCGTGCGCGCGGCAGCGGCGACCGCCGCAGCGCTGGCCCGGGTGGCCGATCTGCGCGTGGAGGTGTCGATCGAGGCCGTCGTCCGCGGTGTGTCCGGTGGCGCGCAAGCGCTCGGCCGGCTCGCGCGCCGGCCGCAGACCGGGCAGCTGCACCACTACTACGCCCAAGCGGCGATCGCGCTGGGCGTCCTGGCCATTCTGGTGATCTTCCTGTGACGAACGTGAGGTGACGCGTGCTCAGCGTCGTGGTGTTCCTGCCCTTGGCGGCCGCGGTGGTCCCGTTCGCGATCCCGCGCGTCACCGACCGGTTCGTGCGCTGGTGGTGGCTCGCCGTCGCGGCGGCCGATTTCCTGCTGACGATTGTCCTGTGGGCGGCCCGCCCCGGCGGCGACGGCTACGCCTACGAAGTCAACCTGCGGTGGATTCCCAGCATCAGCTCGGGATACCACCTCGGGGTCGACGGCCTCAGCCTGCCGCTCGTCGTCTTGACGGCCGGGTTGTTCCTCGCCTGCGCGGTCTATTCGCTGCGCCAACAGAAGCGAGCACGGTCGTTCGCCGCGCTGTTTCTGTTCCTGGAGACGGTGAGCCTCGGCCTGTTCGTGGCGCTCGACCTCATCTTGTTCTTCGTCTTCTTCGATCTGTCCATTGTGGGCATGTACTTCGTGATCGCCGGCTGGGGCCACCGCGACGCCGCGCGGGCCGCGCTCAAGTTCTTCCTCTACACCTTCGTCGGGTCGCTCGCGCTGCTCGTCGGCTTCATCGCGCTGTACGTCACCGCGTCGCCGCACACCTTCGACATCGTCGAGCTGACTCGCCAGAACCAGCTGGCCGGCGGCGGCTGGGCCGCGGGCCTGGTGCTGCTGGCGCTCGGCGTCGGGTTCGCGATCAAGACTCCGACCGTGCCGTTCCACACCTGGCTCCCGCCCGCGCACACCGAAGCACCCGCCGCCGGTTCGGCGGTCCTGGCCGGGGTGCTGCTGAAGATGGGCACCTACGGATTCATCCGGATCGCCATGCCCATCCTGCCCGACACCTGGCGCCGCTACGCGGTCGTGTTCGTGGTCGTCGGCGTGGTGAGCGTCCTCTATGGAGCGTTGGTCGCGCTGGGACAGCGGGACTTCAAGCGAATGATCGCCTACACCTCGGTCAACCACATGGGATACATCATCCTGGCGATCGGCGCGGCCGGGATGGCCGCGAGCTCGGCGACCGAAGCCCGCGAACTCGCCGTGACCGGCGCGGTCACCCAGATGGTGAGCCACGGCCTCATCACCGGCGCGCTGTTCCTCCTCGCCGGGGTCCTCTACGAACGCGGCGGCACCTACGATCTCGACCGGTTCGGCGGGCTGGCCGCCAGCGCGCCCCGCTTCGCGGGCCTCACCGCCGCGGCAGCCTTCGCTTCGCTGGGATTGCCGGGGTTTTCCGGGTTCATCGCCGAGTTCCAGATCTTCACCGGCTCCCTCGGCGCCGCCCCGGTCGCGACCGTGCTGGCCTTCCTCGGCATCCTGGTGACCGCGGCGCTGTTCCTGCGCGCGTTCCAGAAAGTGTTCCTCGGCAAGCCCGGCACGCCGGCCGCCGACCTCACCGTCGCCGAGGGCGTCTCGATCGCACCCCTGCTGGTGCTCGCCGTCGTGCTCGGGATCTTCCCGAGGTTCCTGCTAGACCTGATCGAACCCGCGTCGCGGTCGGTCCTGAACCTCCTGGCCCGGTGACCGCGCCGTGGAGACGATGAACGAAGACCCGCTCGCACTGCTGCCGGAGATCATCCTCGCCGCCGTCGCCGTCGCTGGCCTGCTGCTCGGCTCCTACCTTCCGCGCCGGAAGCAATGGCCGGTCCGCCTCCTCGCCGCACTCGCCTGCGTCGGCGGGCTGGCCGCGACCGTGGCCGTGTGGGGCGACCCGGTCCGCACCGTCTTCGGCCGCAGCTACGCCGTCGATGTCGGCACCAACGCCGGACGCGTCATCGTCCTGGTCGCTGTGCTGCTCACCCTCGGCGTGAGCGCGCGGGAGTTCCGGTCGGCGCCGCGCGAGAGCGAGTGGTACGTCCTCGTCCTGCTCGCGGCGCTGGGCACGATCGGCCTCACCGGAGCCAACGACCTGCTGCTGCTCGTCGCCGCGTACCTGCTCGCGAGCATCCCGCTGTATGCGGTGGCCGGGTTCGCCAAAGACGACGCCGGTACCGAGGGAGCGCTCAAGTTCTATCTGCTGGGCGCGCTGCTCGGGATCACGATGCTGGCCGGGGCCACCGTGTTGTTCGGCGTCGGCGGCTCCACCGCTTACGCCGACCTGCAGAAGGCCCTCGGCACAGCCCCGGCGGCCGCCGTCGCCGTCGGCTTCGTCGGCGTGTTCGCCGGACTGCTGTTCAAGATGGGCGCGGTCCCGGCGCACTTCTGGATCCCGGACGTCACCGAAGGAACCCGCCCGCCCGCCGCCGCGTTCCTCACCACCGTCCCCAAAATCGGCGGCGTCATCGCGGCGTACCGGCTGGCCGCCGCCGCGATGACCGGCTCGCACGTCGACTGGGCCCTGCTGATCGCCATCGTCGCGGCCGCCACCATGACGCTCGGCAACCTCGCCGCGTTCTTCCAGCGCGACGTCCGCCGCCTGCTCGGTTACTCCACGATCAGCCAGGTCGGCTACCTTCTGATGGCCGTCGCCGTCGCCGGGCGCAACGAACTCGCCCTGCCCAGCATGCTGCTCTACCTCGGTGCCTACGCGGTGACCAACCTCGGCGCCTTCGCCGTGGTGTGCGCATTGCCGGGGCGGCGGACCATCGACGAGTACCGCGGGCTCCTGCGACGGCAGCCGTGGCTCGCCCTCAGCCTGGTTGTCTGCCTGCTCGGGCTGGTCGGGACCCCGCCGACCGCGGTGTTCGCCGGCAAACTGACGATCTTCACCGCGGCCCTCGACGGCGGCTACGCGTGGCTCGTCGTCGTAGCAGCCGTCAATACCGCGGCGAGCCTGTTCTACTACCTGCGCTGGATCGCCCCCGCCCTCCGCCGCGGCGGAGGGCCGAACCCGGCCGTTCCCGGCGGCTGGGCCGCCGCGACCGCGTACGTCACGGCAGCCGGGTCCCTCGTGCTCGGCCCGCTCGCCGGGCTCGCGCTAGCCGCCCTGCGCGGAGACCTGGCCTCGATGTGACGGCGGGATCCCTTGGCGCTGGGCCGCCCGACCCGGAAACTATGGTCAATAGTAGCCTGGACACCCTGCGCGCCGCCGCACGCGGCGAAACCACGGCGACCCGGGGGTTTTCTTGCATCCAGCGACCGACAACGCGAGCTGGCCGTCGACGGATCCGGACGACCAGGGACCTGGCGGCGGAAATGCCGCCGCGCGCCCCTGGTGGCGACGACCGCTGACTGTCGCGCTCGCCGCGGCGGCGGGGTTTCTGGCCGTGGCGTACGTGGTCGGCGCGATCGCGACGGCCGGCGAGGTGCCCGGCGGCACCACCGTCGCCGGCGTGGCGGTCGGCGGGCTGTCCCCGGCAGAGGCCCAGGCCAAGCTGACCGCGGCCTTGACGCCTCGCCTCGCCCAGCCCGTCCAGATCAGCGCGGGCGACCGCACTGCCCAGTTCGTGCCCGCGTCAGCGAAGATCCAGGTCGACTACACCGCCACGGTGGCCCAGGCGGGAACCCAGTCCCTGACCCCGTGGGGTCTTCTCGGCTCGCTGTTCGGAGACCGCGAATTCCGCGTGGTGTCCAGCGGAGACGACCAGGCGCTCAACGCCGTCATCGCCGGCCTCCGCCCGGCCGTCGACCGTCCCATGACGGAAGGCGACGTGCGTTTCGACGGCACCACCCCGGTGCCTGTGGAGCCCGAATCCGGGCAGGAGCTGGACGAAACCGCGGCCCGCCAGGCTCTCGTGACGGAGTGGGCGCACGCCGCGGACGTCAAGCTGCCGATCCGGACGCTCCAGCCCAAGGTGCCGGCCGAGCAGGTCCGGCGAGCGGTCGAGCAGGTAGCCAAACCGGCGGTGTCGGCTGCCGCGACCGTGCGGGGCGAGGGACGCGACGTCGCCGTGACCCCGGAAAATATCGCGGCCGCCTTGCGCTTCCGGCCCGGCGGCAACGGAAATTTGGTGCCCAGCCTGGACAAAGACAAGCTCGGCGCGGTCGTCGACAAACTCTCCGCCACCGAAAAGCCGGGCCAGGACGCCCGGATGGACTTCTCCAGCGGCGCTCCCGTCGTCGCGCCCTCGAGCGACGGGCGGAAGATCGACTGGGACCAGACCCTGGCCGGTCTCCTGAAGGCGATCACCGGACCAGGAGAACGGGCGGTGCAAGCGAAATACACCGACGCGCCGGCGAAGGTCACGACCGACGCCGTCAAGAGCCTCGGCATCAAGGAAGTCATCGGCGAGTTCACGACCACCGGGTTCGCCGCGGACTCCGGCGTGAACATCCGCGTCGTCGCGCAGAAGGTCAACGGCGCGATCGTCAAGCCCGGCGAAACGTTCAGCCTCAACGGCTACACCGGCCCGCGCGGCACACCGCAGGGCTACGTCGAAGCCGGCGTGATCGAAGAGGGCGTGCCCGCCCGCGAAGTCGGCGGCGGCATTTCGCAATTCGCCACCACGACCTACAACGCGGCGTACTTCGCCGGGATGACCGACGCCGGGCACAAGGAACACAGCTTCTACATCAGCCGCTACCCCGCGGCGCGCGAGGCAACGGTGTTCCAGAACCCGGACGGCAGCAGCGTGATCGACCTGAAATTCGCCAACGACTCCGCCACCGGCGTCGCGATCCAGACGATCTGGACGGGTTCGTCGATCACCGTCAAACTGTGGGGCACGAAGCACGTCAACGTCGAGTCGGTCCCCGGCCCGAAGCACGACTTCGTGAACCCGCCGACCGTCACGAAATCCGACGCCTCGTGCAAGCCGGTCCAGGGCAAGCCCGGCTTCACCGCCTCTGACACCCGGGTGATCCGCGACCTCGGCGGCAAGGAACTCAGCCGGCACACCCGCAACGTGCGCTACAACCCGGAGCCTACCGTCGTCTGCGCCGGGAGCGGCTGACCCGCCCGATATGTACTATCGGCTCTAGTAGGCCCCCGGAGCTGTTCCGGGAGGACGCGACGTGCCGTGAGGGAACCATGAGGGACTCAGAGTCAATGCCAGGAACTTAAGCCGCGTCGACGCGGCCCGCTGACCGTCCACAAAGGACGCCAATAGTGCCGAAAATGACCGATTTGTCACCATATGGCTGTGCCGTGAAGTCCGTGAAGGACTCCTGCCCGGCTTCCGCTCCCGGGCCCGGGGCCCACAGCGACGTGCGCTCAACCGGATCGAGTCAGCCGAGCTGCAGAGACACGGCAGCAGCGCGTCCACGTCACAGCCTTAAGTTCCTGGCATTGAGACTCAGAGTCCGTGAAGGTTCCCCTCACAGCACACCCGCCCCGCAACGACAACGGAATCAGGACCCCATGACGCCTGCCGACCCTTCGCCGACCGCCCCGAACCGCCTGCTCGACCGGCGCGGTTTCCTCGTGCTCGGCGCGGGCGCGACCGCCGCCTTCGGGCTGGCCGCCTGCTCGTCCGGAGGATCGGCCGCGGCACCGGCCAAAATCGGACCGTCCTCGCCGCTGGTCGGGCGCGCCGAGGCAGCCCGGCGTAAGGCCGGAGCGCCAGTGCGCCAAGTCGAACTGACCGCACAGGCAGGCGAACTCGACCTCGGGCACGTCCAGGTCAAGACCTGGAGCTTCGGGCAGCTGCCCGGCCAGGAAATCCGCCTCAAGCGGGGCGAGGTGCTGCGCGCGAAGGTGACCAACCGGCTCCCCCAGCCGACGACCATCCATTGGCACGGACTGGCGTTGCGCAACGACATGGACGGCGTGCCCGACCTCACCCAGCCCGCGATCCCGGCCGGGAAGGACTTCACCTACGAGTTCGCCGCGCCGGAGGCGGGCACGTTCTGGTTCCACCCGCACGTCGGCACCCAGCTCGACCGGGGCCTCTACGGACCGCTCGTCATCGAGGACCCCGCGGACGGCCGCGACTACGACACGGAGCTGGTCGTCGTCCTCGACGACTGGATCGACGGCACCGGCACCGACCCGGACGCCGTGCTCGCCAACCTCAAGCAGAACGGCATGGTCATGGGCGGCGGGCAGTCGTCCTCGATGCCGGACATGCCGGGGATGGGCAGCGGATCCGCCACGCCGCCGATGTCCGGCATGGGGGGCATGCCGCAGTCGGCCGCCCTCGGCGGGGACGCTGGCGACGTGACCTACCCCTACTTCCTGGCCAACGGGGCCCGCTCGGTCGCGCCGACCAGCCTCCGCGCCAAACCCGGACAGCGCATCCGGCTCCGGCTGATCAACGCGGCGGCCGACACCGCGTTCCGCGTCGGCGTGCCCGGGGTCCCGATGCGGATCACCCACACCGACGGCTTCCCTGCGACCGCGCCTGGGAACGCGGCAGCAGTGCTGCTCGGTATGGGCGAACGGGTCGACGCGCTGATCACCGTTCCCTCCAGCGGTGTCCCGATCCTGGCGCTCGCCGAGGGCAAGGGCGGCTACGCCCAGGTCCTGGTGCACGCGGGCGGCAGCACCGCGTCCGCGGCGAACGACGCGGCCGCCGAACAGCTGAAGACCGCGAAAGTCCTGACGACGGCCGATTTCTCCGCGGCGCAGCAAGTTGCTCTGAAGGACAAGACCCCCGACGTCACCCACGACCTCAAACTGACCGGGCCGGGCGCGAAGTACGACTGGACGATCAACGGCAAGCCGTACAACCCGAACGACGGGCTCCCGGTCCGCCAGGGACAGCGGGTGCGGCTGCGGTTCGTGAACGACTCCGACATGTACCACCCGATGCACCTGCACGGCCACACCTTCCAAGTGCGCACACCGAAAGCGGCCGGTCCGCGCAAGGACACCGTCCTGGTCCTGCCCCGGCGCACCGTCGAGGTGGACTTCGACGCGGACAATCCGGGCCAATGGCTCACCCACTGCCACAACATTTACCACGGCGAGGCCGGAATGATGACCGTGGTGTCCTATGTGGAATGACAAGTGGCGGCGCCGGGCGCTCGCCGTCGCGGCGGCGGTGGTGAGCGCGCTCGCGGTGGGCGTGCCGACCGACGTGATCGACACCCCGCTGTTCACCCGGATGACGCCGGTGCGGTGGTGGGAGTACCCGGTGCTCGTCCTGACCGCGGTCCTCACCGGACTGTGGGTCGCGATCCCTCGGCCCAGCGTGGATGCGCGCGGACGCGGCGGCGTGGCCGGATCGGTCACGGCGGCGGTGTTCGCCGTCGGCTGCCCTGTGTGCAACAAGATCGTGGTCGGATTGCTCGGCATCTCCGGCGCGCTCGGCATCTGGGCACCCGTTCAGCCGGTGCTCGCGGCGTTCTCGCTGGCTGCCCTGGGCACCGCGGTCGTGCTGCGGTGGCGGCGGCGCGCGTGCACCGCGGATACGTGCTCGCCGGAGGTCACAACGGAGGCCAGCCCAGCCGGGCGAACGCCGCCAGCATCCGGCCCATCAGCTGCGTCCAGCCTCCGGTGAGCATCACGACGCCCATCGCGATCAGCAGGACCCCGCCGGCGATTTCGATTTTCCGGGTGTGCGCGCGCAGCCACGCCAGGCTGCGCTGCCCCCGGGCGACGCCGATCGCGACCAGCACGAACGGGACGCCCAGCCCCAGCGAGTAGGCCGCCAGCAGCAGTGCGCCCGTGCCCAGCGTGGCAGTGCTGGCGGCGGTCGCGAGGATGGACGCCAGCACCGGCCCGACGCACGGCGTCCAGCCCAGCCCGAACGCCGCGCCGAGCACGACCGCGCCCCCGGGACCGCTGCGCACCCGGTGCAGGTCGAACCGGAACTCCCGCTGCAGCAAAGGAATCCGGACAACGCCCAGCGAAGCCAATCCCATGGCGATCACCAGCACGCCGCCTGCGATCGTCAGGAACTGCTTGTGCTGGGCCAGCAACAGCCCGAACGCGGACGCGGTGACCCCGAGCGCGACGAAGACAACTGTGAACCCCGCGATGAACAACGCGGACGCCAGACCCACCCGAGGCTTGGCGCGCGCCGACGTCGCGTTCCCGTCGGCAGCACGGCTGAGCCCGGAGACGTAGGACACGTAGCCCGGCAGCAGCGGCAGCGCGCACGGCGAGGTGAACGAGATGACCCCGGCGGCGATCGCCAGGGACAACGAGGCATACAGATCCACGAGCGAGAAACCTGCCGTCGGGGGGCCGGGACCTGGTCGCAGACCAGGGCTTGTACTCTACGATCGATGATAGTAGAGCAACGCGAGCCGGTGATCGCAGTAGCGGGGCTCGGCGTGCACGTCGGCCGCACGCCGGTGCTGCGCGCGCTCGACCTCGCGGTCGGAGCCGGTCAGGTCTACGGCGTGCTCGGCCCGAACGGGGCCGGGAAAAGCACTCTCCTGCGCGTGCTCGCTACTTTGCTCCGTCCTGTCGCCGGCACCGGAACGGTGCTCGGCGCGCGGCTCGGCACCGACGAAGTCCGTGTCGTACGGCCGTCGATCGCCTTAATAGGCCACGATTCCGCCCTCCATCCCCGGCTGACGCTCGAGGAGAACCTCCGCCACGTGGCGGCGCTGTCGGGACGGGACGGTGCCGCGGTGCCGGATGCGCTCGAGGTTGTCGGGCTGCGCCGAGCCGCCGGACGCCGCGCCGAGCACTGCTCGCAGGGCATGCTGCGGCGCGCCGACCTCGCCCGCGTGGTGCTGACCGAACCGGCGCTGCTGTTGCTCGACGAACCGCACGCGGGACTCGACCGGTCCTCGTTCGGCCTGGTCGACCTGGTGGTCCAGCGCGTCCGGGCGCGCGGCGGTGCCGCCGTCGTGGTCGCGCACGACGCGCCGCGAGTCTGGGCACTGGCCGACCGGGTCGGGGAACTCCTCGACGGCGGCCTCGTCGCGCTGCATCGCCAGCCCGCCGCGGAAAGCGAGTGGCGATGACCGTCCTGTCCCCCGCTCCGCTCCGCCAGGCACGAGCGATCGCCGGCACCGAACTGCGGATCGAGGCCCGCGCGGGCGAAGCGCTCTGGATCATCACGCCGTTCGGCGCCGTCGCGCTGCTGCTGACCCCGATGGCGGTCGGCGCGGACCGCCCGCTGCTCAGCCAGCTGGGCACGGGCATGTACTGGGTCGTGGTCCTGCTCTTCGGCGTGCTGGTCGCGCTCCGGCAAACCGCCACCGACTCGCCCGGCCACCTGGCCGTGCTCCGGATGACCGGGATGCCGGCCGCGGCCCGGCTCGGCGGTCGCGCCGCCGCGACGACGGTCGTCCTCCTCGCGTTCGAGACGCTGCTGCTGCCGGTGATGATCGCGCTGTACCAGCCAGATCTCGCCGGGTGGCCGTGGCTGGCGGCCGCGCTTCCGCTGACCGCGGCCGGACTCGCTGCTCTCGGCACTCTCGCCGGCGCCTTGGTGCACGGGATGGCGGGACGCGGCACCCTCGGGCCGCTGCTGGTCTGCCCGCTGGCGCTGCCGCTTCTGCTGGGCGCGACCGAACTGGTCAAGGAAGGCGGCTACGGACAGGTCCCGTGGCTGTGGTTGCTGCTGCTGGTCACCGTCACCGGGATCGGCTGGCTCGCGCTCCTGCTCGGCGCGAACGCGTTGGAGGAATCCTCATGAACCTGCTCGGCCGACGGCTTCCCGCCGCCGCACTCGTCCTGCTCGCGGGCGGTCTCGTCGGCGCGGTCCTCGCGCCGCCGGACCGGTTCCAGGGCGACTACCAGCGGCTGATGTACGTACACGTGCCCACCGCCTGGGTCGCCTACCTCTGCTTCGGCCTCACCGGGGTCGCGAGCGCGCTGTGGCTGTGGCGCCGCACCGGCCGATTCGACCGGCTCGCCGCGGCGAGCGCGGAACTCGGAGTGCTGTTCACCGGGCTCACGATCGTGCTCGGCTCCTGGTGGGGCAAACCGGTGTGGGGCGTGTGGTGGACCTGGGACCCCCGTCTCGTCACCACCGCGCTGATGTTCTTCGTCTACCTCGGATACCTAGCGCTGCGCCGGGCAACGCTCGATCCGCTCGCCCGCGCACGCCGCTCGGCGGTGCTCGGCGTGGTAGCCGTCGTGCAGGTGCCGGTCGTGCACATGTCGGTGGTGTGGTGGCGCGCACTGCACCAGCCGCCGACCGTACTGAAACCGGGCGATCCCACCATCGACCACCGGATGCTGGCCGTCCTGCTGCTCAACGTCGTCGCGTTCACCGTGTTCGCGCTGATGCTGCTGCGCGCCCGGCTCCGGCTCACCGTGCTGGAGGACGAACTCGCCACGGCACGCGCGGCCGAGGACACCGAAGTCGCGGGCGGCGTCGTCACCGCGCCTCAGCTGGAAGGACGGATGCGGGATGTCTGAATGGGCCTGGGTGACGATCGGCTTCGTCATCACCTTCGGCGCGCTCGCCGGGTACACGCTGCGACTGCGGCTGCGGGCCGAGGCGATCCGGCGGGAACGGGTGCGGCGGTGAAGCGGTACCGCCTGCTCGCCGTCGCCGGCATCGGGATCGTCGCCGTCCTGGTCGGGGTGCTGATGTTCGGCAATCTCAACGGCAACCTCGTCTACTACCTCACGCCGGCCGAAGCGATCGCGAAACACGCCGACTACCCCGACGGCCGCCGGTTCCAGCTCGGCGGATTCGTACAGCCCGGCAGCGTCACGCACACCCCGGAAGGGCTGCGCTTCGTCGTGTCCGCCGACGTGAAACCCGGCAGTCCGGCGGTCACCGTCCTGCACACCGGCCCGCTCGCGCAGCTGTTCCAGCCCGGCATCGGCGTGATCGTCGAAGGTTCCTGGCGGGACGGCCAATTCGACTCCGACACGATGATCGTCAAACACGACGAAAACTACCGCCCGCCCACGACCCCGGCCCCGCCCGGAGGTGATCGCCGATGACCGTCGTCCTTCCCGCCGCGGGCTGGGGCGGCGCGCTGCTCGGTCTCGCCGCGTCGCTCGTGCTGGCCTGGTACGGATTCCGCGTCCAGCGGAAGCCCGGCACCGTCCGAATCGGACAGTTGCGGCTGGCCTCGTTCGTGATGCTCGGCGGAGCGGTGCTGTCCATGGCCGCGCTCGAGACCGCGTTGCTGACCGACGATTTCGCGATGTCCTACGTCGCCGAGACCCACTCGCGTGCCACGCCGCTGCTGTTCACCATCACCAGCGCGTGGTCGGCGCTCGGCGGCAGCATCGTCCTGTGGACGCTGCTGCTCGCCGGGTACGTCTTCGTCGCCGGCCGCAAGGTGACCGATCCCGGCGACCGCCTCGGCACCGGCGCGCTCGGCGTCATGGGCCTCGTGGCGGCCTTTTTCTTCGGGCTGGTGACCACCGTCGCCAACCCGTTCCAGATCGTGGCGAACCCGCCTGCCGACGGCCCGGGCCCGAACCCGCTGCTGCGCAACGACATCATGGTGGCGATCCATCCCCCGCTGCTGTACCTCGGCTTCGTCGGGTTCACGGTGTCGTTCGCCTACGCCATGTCGGCGCTGATGATCCGCCGCGGCGGGACCGACTGGCTGGTCCGGACCCGGCGGGCGAACCTCGTCGCCTGGACGTTCCTCACCGCGGGCCTGATCGTGGGCGCGTGGTGGTCCTACCAGGTGCTCGGCTGGGGCGGCTACTGGGCGTGGGACCCGGTCGAGAACGCAGCGCTGATCCCGTGGCTCGTCGCGACCGCGTTCGTTCACTCCGCGGTCGTGCAGGTGAAGCGCGGAACTCTGCAGGCGTGGAACTTCGTGCTCGCGCTGGCCACCTTCGCGTTGACGATCCTGGGCACCTTCCTCACCCGGTCCTCGGTGGTCGCGTCGGTGCATTCGTTCACCCAGTCCGGGGTCGGGCCCGCGCTGCTCGGCTTCTTCGTGGTCGTCCTGGCCGGCGGGTTCACGCTGTTCGCGCTGCGCGGCGAACACGTCGCCTCCCGCACCCGGTCGATGCGGCTGGCCAGCCGGGAGGGCCTCTTCCTGATCAACAACCTCGTGCTGTGCCTCTTCGCCTTCGTCGTGCTGCTCGGGACCGTGTACCCGATCTTCGTCGAGGCGTTCGGCGGCGGGCAGGTCTCGGTCGGGCGCCCGTTCTTCGACCGCATGGCCGTGCCGCTGTCGTTCGCGCTGCTGCTGGCGATGGGCGCAGGACCGTTCACCCCCTACCGCTGGGCGACCGCGCGCGTGCTCTGGACACGGCTGGGCTTCCCCATGCTGATCGGCAGCATCGCCGCCGCCGCGTTCGCGGTGGCGGGAATCCGCTCCCTCGGGGTCGTCGCGGTCGCCTTCCTCTCGGCGACGATCGTCTCCGCGAGCATCCGGCACCTGTTCGCCACCGCGCCCAACCGGCGCCCGTCCGGTCTGCGGCGGCTGGTGTCCGGGCAGCGCGCCTACTGGGGCGGGCAGCTCGCGCACATCGGCGTCGCGGTCGTCGCCCTCGCGGTCTCCGTGGCCGGAGCCACCGCGACCCGCGCGACGGTCACCCTCACCCCCGAGCACCCCGCCGAATTCGCCGGCTACACCGTCATGTTCACCAAGAGCGAGCAACACACCGCACCCGACCGCACCCAGCGCGACGCGCACCTGGAGTTCCGCGACAACGGGCAGCTCGCCTGGACCGCCCAGCCCAAGCTGGAGACCTTCGCCAACCAGCCCCAGGCGGTCGGCACCCCGGACGTGTGGAGCACCGCGGGCCGCGACGTCTACGTCGCGCTGGCACAGATCGCCCCCGGGACTGTGACGGTGAACCTCTACCGCTACCCGCTCATGTCCTGGCTGTGGACAGGCGGATTCCTCATGGCCGCAGGCGGCGCGTGGGCCTTGAGCGGCCGGAGCCGTCGCCGTTCTCCGACAGCCGAGCCCGCGGCGGAGACGGTGAGCCATGCGTAGAAGCCTGCTCGCGCTCGCCGGAATCCTCGTCCTGCTCGGCATCACCGCCGGGCTGCTCCTCAGCGGCGGGAGCGGGACCCCGGACCGGGCGCACGACCTCGATCAGCGACTGCGCTGCCCGGTGTGCAAAAGCGTGTCCATCGCCGAATCACCCTCCGAGACGGCCACCGCCATGCGGCAAGCGGTACAGGACCAGGTCGCCGCCGGCCGCAGTGACCAGCAGATCCTCGGCTTCTTCCGGGCACGCTACGGCGACTGGGTGCTGCTCGACCCGCCGGCGCACGGTCGCACGCTATGGGTGTGGCTGCTGCCGCTCGCCGGTGTCGCCGCCGGTGCGCTCGTGCTGGCCGGGCTCTTCCGGAACCGGCCCGACGTCCCGGAACTGCCCGACGACGAACGCGCACGCGTCGAACTGGCGCTGCGCCACGCCCGTGAACAAGGCGCCGGAGAGCTGTCGTGACCGCCGCCGAAGAACGCGACCAGGCGCTGCGCGACATCCTCGCGCTCGAAGCACAAGTCGACGCCGGGGAAATCCCGCCCAACGCCGCACGACGCCTGCGCGCCGAGTACGAGCAGGCCGCCGCCGACGCGATCAACCGACTCGACGAACCCGCCAAGCCCGCCGCCCGGCGACGCCGCACCCGCGAGGCACGGACGAGGGCCATCGCGTACCTCGGCACGCTCGCCGCCGCCGGGATCGCCGCCGTCGTCGTCCTCCCCGCCGCCGTGCAACAGCGTCCCCAGAACGGTTTCGTGACCGGTAACGAGGTCATGCCGTCCAACACCCCCGCCGCGCCGCTGCCCTCGGGAACCGGTGCCGCCGACACCGCGCTGTGGATGCAGGCGAACCTCCAGCTCTTCGCGCAAAAGGACCCGGCCGCCGCACTGCGCACCCTCGACCAGCTCGGGCAACGGCCCGGGCTGCCCGAGCTGACCCGCCAGGACGTCGACGCCATGATCGCCACCGCCCAGCGCGAACTGGCCAAGGAGGGACGATGACCGCCGACGCTCGCCGGGGCACCATGCGATGGCTCCGCTGGATCGCGCTCGCCGTCGCCGTCGCCGCGGTCGCCGTCGGCGTGCTCATCAGCACCCGGATCGGCGACGACCCGAACCTGGTCGACACCCCGCTGATCGGCAAACCCGCACCCGAGCTCACCCTGGCCTATCTCGAACGGGACGGCGGCCTCGCGCTGCGTTCGCTGCGCGGGCAGGTCGTCGTGGTCAACTTCTGGGCCTCCTGGTGCGTCCCGTGCCGCGAGGAACAGCCCACGCTGACCGCCGCCGCGGACGCCTACCGCACGGCGGGCGTGACCTTCGTCGGCGTCAGCTACCAGGATCAGCCGCAGTCCGCCGTCGGGTTCCTCAACGAACTCGGCCGCGGCAAGGGCTACCAGTACGTCACCGACCCCGGCTCCCGCGCGGCCATGGAATTCGGGATCTACGGCATCCCGGAAACCTTCTTCCTCGACCGCTCCGGAACCATCGTCGCCAAGGTCACCGGCCCGGTGGACCCGCCGCTGCTGAAGTCCGCCCTCGACGACATCGTCGCCGGGCGAAAACCGCAGTCCCGCACCGACGGCTCCGTCCAGCCCGCACCCGGCCAGAGCCGCTGACCCCCGGCGGTCAGCTCGCTTCCGCGTCCCCGAGCCGGTGCGCGACCAACGCGCCCCACACCACTGTCGCCACGAGCGCCGCCGCGTTGGCGAGCGCGAAGACCAGCACGCCCACCGGAACCGTCCGGTCGGGCGGAGTGCCCAGCCGGAGCACGTACTCGACCAGGTAAGCCAGGATGAGCGCCATCGCCAGGCTCAGATGCACCAGCAGGCTCCGGTAGGCGGCAGTGCCCGGGCGGATCGGCAACCCGTCGACAAAACCCGCGAACCCGGCGACCGCCGCGCCGAGCAGCCCGATCCCGACCAGCCAGGTCGCCGCCGTAGTGAATTCCCGCGGATCGTGCGAGCGCGCCGCCAGGTCCAGCACCGTGCTCGCGAACCAGCACCCGATCGGGACGGCCACCAGCACCGGGTGCAGCCGCACCCGCGAGCGCGTCCGGACCGGAGCGGTTTCCTCCGCTGTCTCGGTCACACCGGTTCCCGGGACGGCACCACCCGGCCGGCCGTGCTCCCTCCGCACCGCCGCGGCGGCAGCGGATCCGTTCCACAGCATGATCGACGCAATGAACTCACCTCGTTGATACTATGTCACTTAGTACGATGCCGGGCCCGGTGTCCCGCCCGGCTTCCCGGCCGGACCGCAGCAAGGAGCAGCCGTGCTGGTGTTCGGCGCCGTCGTGCCCGTGTCCGCCTGGACCATCGCCGTGCCGGCCGTCGGCGCGCTCGTCGGCCTCTCTGCGGCCCGCCGGCTGGCCAAGCGGACCGGGTGGCCGGCGCGCGGAATCCTGGTCGCCGTCGTGCTGTTGTCGTCGGTTCTCGCGCTCACTCTGCCACCCGGCAGCGAGCGGCACACCAACGGCCTGCACGCCTGCCTGCCCGAGGACTTCCCCGACCTGGTGCGCACGGTGCTGAACTCCGGCGGCGGGGTCGCCGGCAACGTGCTCAACCTGCTCCTTTTCCTGCCGCTGACCGCGTCGGCAGTGCTCACGATCGGCCGCACCGCACCGGCAGTCGTGCTCGCCCTCGCGCTGCCGCCGGCGATCGAACTGGCCCAATCGCAGATCCCCGGCAGATGGTGCAGCCTCGCGGACGTGCTCGCCAACGTCGCGGGCGCGCTCGCCGGAGCCCTGCTCGGCTCGGTGCTCCTGCGGCGCGGGACGGTCAGGCGCGAAACCGCCGGCCCGCGAACACGCCGCCGATGAGGAACAGCACACCAGCCATCGGCCAGCCGATCAGCAGGTCCTGCAAGCCGACCGTCGGCAGCAAGGAGAACTTCCCCAGGTGCGCTCCGATGTGGACGATCGCCATCACGACCCCGGCACCCATCAGCACGAAACCGGCGACCCGCACGACGAGCCACGTCCGGTACGCGCCGGTGTAGCCGGCCTTCCCGGGCTTGACGGCTGCACGGCGGACCCCGGCCTCGTGCTTGCGCTGCCGCGCACGGCGGTCACGCCCCCTCGCCGACACCTTCGGCATGCCACCAGCTCCTCGCACCCGTCATCTCTACTAATATGGATCGTAGTACGAGAAGGGACTTCCCGGAATCTCGTCTTGCCATTAATTACTAAGTTGCCTAGTATGTCGGTTATGTCGCGAGCTTCCCGCATGCTGTCTCGCGGCCGCGCCGGTCCCCTCCCCCTCGGCCGGCGCGTAACGCGGACGCGGGCCTCGTTCCGCCGAGGCCCGCGTCCGTGCCCGCCGGCGGAGCCGCACCCGCCTCGATCCCGAGCCGGTCGGCCACGACCGCACGGAAACGGGCGCACTGCGTGAAATCCTCGTGATCGCAGTCCAACGCGCACTCGATCAGTTCCAGCGACGCGCTCAAGCCGGCCATCCGGAGCCGAAGTTCCTCCCGCTGCCGCAGCAGCACGGATCGGCGCTCGCCCGGGTTCGAGGTCGCGATCATCGACCGGATGTCGTCCAGGCCGAGCCCAGCCTCTTTGGCGCGCAGGATAACCGCCACCCGATACAGATCGTCTGCGCCGTAGCGGCGCTGACGCCCCTCGACGCGCGAAGGAGCCAGAAGGCCGACGGATTCCCAGTGGCGCAGCACATGCGCCGGCAGGCCGAAGCGGTCGGCGACCTCCCCGATGGGCAGAAGAGTTGACTTCATGCCGACATTAAGTCCCACGATGGCGGCCATGTCCACGAACTCCGCGGAAACCGCCGATCTTCTCGCCCTGCTCGACGCCGCCGACGCCCTGCCCGGGGCCGCCGAACTGCGCACCCGCACCTACGAATTGCTCGACGTGCGACCAGGATCTGTCGTCGTCGATGTCGGCAGCGGTTCCGGGCGAGCCGTCGCCGAGCTGGCCGGGCGCGGCGCGTCCGCGGTCGGTGTCGACCTCGATCCGCTCATGGTCGCGGCAGCGCGGCAGCGGCATCCCGGCCAACGGTTCCGCGAAGGCAACGCCGCCAGACTGCCCTTCGGCGCCGGCGCGCTGGGCGGGTACCGCGCGGACAAAGTCTTCCACGCGCTCGCCGACCCGGCCGCCGCTCTCGCCGAAGCCCGCCGCGTCCTCGCCCCCGGCGGCCGGATCGTGCTCCTCGGACAGGACTGGGACACGGTCGTGATCGACTCCGGCGATCCCGCGCTCACCCGCACCCTCGCCCAGGCCCGAGCCGACACCTTGGCGAGTCCGCGTGCCGCGCGCGCCTACCGGTCCCTTCTCCTGGACGCGGGATTCACCGGCGTGTCGGTCGAAGTCCAGACCGCGGTCTTCACGGACGCGGCCCTGTTCCCGATGCTCGCCAGGACGGTCCACGCGGCCCCTGCGACGGTCCCTCCGGAAGCGCTGGACGCCTGGCTCGCCGAACAGGAACAGCGAGCCGCCCGTGACCGCATGTTCGTCGCGGTCCCCCTGTTCGTCGCGGCGGCGCGCACCCCTCTTGCCTGATACCCTCAGGGGGTATAAATTCAGTCTATTCGATACCCCTGAGCGGTATAGGAGGGCGTAATGGTCACGCATCGGGAAGCAGCAACGACCGCGAGCCGGTTCGACCCCGCACCGGCAGGTCGCGCGTTCAGCACCCGCTGGGAGGACGTCGGAGCCGCGCTGCTGGGCCTGTGGATCGTCGTCGCGGTGTTCCTCGACGGGCGGGCGCACTGGCTGGGCCTGCCGGACTCGTTCTTCACGCCGTGGCACGGATTGCTCTACGGCGGCTTGCTCCTGCTCGGTCTCTGGTTGCTGGCGATGGGCTGGCGGCGGCGCGGAACGGCACCGCCATGGAGGGCGGCCCTCGCCCCTCCGACGGGATACGGCTGGTCGCTCGTGGGCGCCGGGATCTTCGCCGCGGGAGGCGCTGCCGACCTGGCGTGGCACGAGGTGTTCGGCGTCGAGGCAGGGATCGACGCCTTGCTGAGCCCCTCTCATCTGCTGCTGTTCGTCGGCGCCGGGTTCCTGTTGTCAGGGCCGGTCCTCTCCGCTCGAGTGAAAGGCGAACCGTCGCTGGCGGCGACAGTGCTGGCGCTGCTGGCGTTGTCCGCGGTCGCGGCGTTCGCGTTGAGTTTCCTGTCCGGATTCTTCAGCGATGCTCCGGTCTACGCGGTCGGCCACTTCCCCGAAGGCACCCCGGCCCACATCGCAGCGGAGACCAGGGCCGAGGCCGGACTGGGCAGTTACGTGCTGACCTCGCTGGTGATCGTCGCCCCGTTGGCCTACCTCGCCCGGACGTGGCGGCTGCCGTTCGGCACCGCCACGCTGTTCCTGACCGCACACGCGG
The DNA here is from genome assembly GCF_039536925.1 of Amycolatopsis ultiminotia. NCBI lineage: Bacteria > Bacillati > Actinomycetota > Actinomycetes > Pseudonocardiales > Pseudonocardiaceae > Amycolatopsis > Amycolatopsis ultiminotia. The sequence goes on from NZ_BAAAZN010000007.1 coordinate 239,412, forward strand.
CTCTCGCGTCCACGCTCGTCGACTTCGGCTTCACCGGCGGGCGGGTCGTTCTCGCCGCCGCCGTAGCCGGCCTCGTGGCCGATGCCGCGCTCTACGGTTTGCGACGAGCGGGAGCGTCGCGCCGCGCGCAATCACTGGCGGCCGCGGGGATTGTGCCGGTCCTGTTGTGGCCGGGGGTGCTCACCGCGGTGCAGCTGTCCTACGGTGTTCGCTGGTCTGCCGAACTGGTCGGCGGAGTCGTCGCTGTCTCCGCGCTGGTTTCGGTGCTCGTGGTCCTGCTCGGCCAGCCTGGCCGGACCGCGGCGGCGTCCTAGCCTGCCCGCATCGAACAGTCCACGCCGGACGGTGCACTGACGGAAACCCGTGTAGCCGCGGCATTCGAGATGGTGATGCGGGTTCCGCAGATGCCGGTCGCCCGGCCGAGGGTCGCGTCCGTGACGCCCCGGCAGGCGCCGGCGCAGTCCCTGGTCCAGGTGACCGTCCGGTAGCGGCCGACCGCCAACGGCGCGGACAACTCTGCCGGGGCGGTCCGGAATTCGCGCTCCAGCAACGTTTTTCCTTGGTCGTCTTCGAGCCGGAAATAGCGGACGGCGCGGTCCGCGCGGCTCGCCGGCTCCGCCACGACGATGTCGACCGTCCCGGACGGGCCCTTGACCACGGACGGCTGATGCGAAGGGATCGAGCCGCCCTGAGGCGCCGCCGAACTGCAGCCGCCCACCGCGACCGCCAGCATTCCCAGCAACGCCGCCGGCACTGACCGTTTCATGGAATCTCCTCGCACAGCGGGCGCCGGCCGGTCCGGACGTGCCGGGCCGGCCGGTGCGGACGGTCAGTCCTTCCAGAAGATCGAGGTCACGACGCCCCCGGCGACGATCTTCGACTGCGAGCCGTTCGAAGCCGCGGCCGAACCGTCTCCGTGGTTGTAAATGGAGAGCAGTTCGCTGTAGTCGTGCGAGTTCGGGGAAACGTAGGCCGGGTCGCTCTGCCCGGCGTAGTCCATGCACGAACCCGCGTTGGTGAACTGGTGGTCAAGGCCGAAGTCGTGGCCCACCTCCTGGCACATCACGTGCTGTTTGGCGTAGGTGCCCATCGAATAGGAATCGTTGACTTTCGTGGTTCCCCACGCGATGTGCGTGCCGCTCGACAGATCGATTTCGGCGACGCCGAGCCAGCCGGTGCTGCCGTAGGCGTAGTTGCACACCCGGACTTTCCCGGCCGCGGCCGGGCAGCTGCGCCGGGTCGTCGCACTGCTGTCGCTCGAGGACAGGGTGTTCTCGAACACCGGCGACCGGTTCCAGTCCGCGTTGGCCTTGCTGAGGTTGGCGTCCCAGCTCGACGTGACGCTGTCCAGCACGGTGAGCCGCACCGTGCTGGAGGGGGACGAACGAGCCCAGTGGTATCCGTTCCAGCTGTTGCTTGCCGAGGCCTCCGCTGTCGTGGCCGCGAGAGCCGCGACCGCGAACGACGTGAGGAAAAGCAGCCGCCATTTGCGCATGGCAAACTCCTTGCGATTTCCGTGGGGACCCGTCCGGGAGTGCGGACAGTGCGCATGAAGGTAGCCCGGCGCGATCCGGCGGCACAGCTACGAAAGTCGCAATGGGGCCGACTGCTACTTCTCTACTTAGTAGAGTAGTAGTCACCTGCGCCAGTCGGCGGCCTGCCGCTGACCCGACCGGCTCCGGCCGTTCGTCGGATTCCCGTCACGCGGATTTCAACTACGGTCCGTAGTAGTCGCATCGAACGAGTGAAACCCAGGCATGGCACGGTGATCGGCACCCCAGAACATGGCGAGATCAAGATCATCACTGATACGGTCCGCTGACTGTGAGGTGTCATTCCGCCACGAAGCGTCGCGCGTACTGGCGCACTCTGGCTGTCTTCGCCGTGCTCTTCGGTTTCCTGTTCCTGCACGCGGAACGCTGCTGCGAGACCGGACATGCCGAGTCGGCCGTCGTGCATGCCGCGGCCGGGAGCGACGCCGCCGCACCGAGCGACCCCGGATGCGGATCAGGACACCACGGCCACGCCGGCAGCGACACGCTCTGTCGATTCCTTCGCAGCGCCAACGACTTCCTGTGGCTCGCCATGCTCGCTGCAGCCGCCCTGGCCTTCCTGGTCCTCGCGGCCCGGCCGCTCTCGCGCCGGTGGGCAGTCCGGCCGCCGCCCCGGAGACCCTCCGGCCCGGCACTCATGATCGAGCTCTGCGTCTCGCGGACCTGACAGGCGCCGGAAACCCCCGGCCGTCACCCCGTTCCGCCGCGCCCACGCGAAAAGAGAGACTCGATGAACACCGCATTGACCGACGCTGCAACGAATTCTCCCCCGCAACTGCTCACCGCCGCACCGCGGTGCCACAACCCGGCCCGCGCGGTCGGCAACACCCCGGTGCTCTGGGTCGATCAGCCCTTCGCCGCCGGAGGACGCGGTTTCTGGGCGAAGCTCGAAGGATTCAACCCCGGCGGCATGAAGGACCGGCCTGCGCTGCACATGGTGGAGCAGGCCCGCGCCCGCGGCGAGCTGGCGCCCGGCGCCCCGATCGTCGAATCGACGAGCGGCACGCTGGGCCTCGGCCTCGCGCTGGCGGGCATCGTGCACGGCCACCCCGTCACGGTGGTGACCGACCCGGGTCTCGAGCCGATCGTGCACCGGATGCTCTCCGCCTACGGCGCCCGGGTCGAGCTCGTCACCGAACCGCACCCGGCCGGCGGCTGGCAGGAAGCCCGGCGGGAACGAGTGCGGCAGCTGCTCGGCGAGCAGCCGGGCGCCTACTGCCCGGACCAGTACCACAACCCTGACAACGTCGCGGCCTACGCACCGCTCGCCCTGGAACTGGTCGCCCAGCTCGGCCGGGTCGACGTTCTCGTCTGCTCGGTCGGCACCGGCGGCCATTCCGCCGGGGTCTCGCGAGTGCTGCGCGACTACTTCCCGCAGCTGAAGGTCGTCGGCGTGGACACGGTGGGCTCGACCATCTTCGGCCAGCCGGCGGCACCGCGGCTGATGCGCGGGCTCGGCTCCAGCATCTACCCGCGCAACGTCGACTACGCAGGGTTCGACGAGGTTCACTGGGTCTCCCCGGCGGAGGCGGCCTGGACCTGCCGCAGGCTCGCCGCGTCGCATCACGCCACCGGTGGCTGGAGCGTCGGCGCGGTCGCGCACGTCGCCGGCTGGCTGGCCCGCACCGAACCCGCCGACGCTCGGATCGCCGCCGTGTTCCCGGACGGACCGCACCGCTACTTCGACACCGTCTACAACGACGACTACTGCCGGCAGCACGGTCTCCTCGACACGCCGCCCGCCGCGGAACCCGACCGCATCGGCACGCCCGCCGACCGGGTCGTGCGGCGCTGGACCCGGTGCGCGCAGGTCGTCGACCCGACCCTGGCGGTGGCCCGGTGACGTCGCTCATCGCCCGGTACCGGTCCTTCGACCGGCCCGCCCGGCTGCTCATGCTCAACCAGCTGACCATCAACCTCGGCTTCTACATGCTGATGCCGTATCTGGCTTCGCACCTGTCGGCGGACCTCGCGCTGGCAGGCTGGGTCGTCGGGCTGGTGATGGGCGTGCGGAACTTCTCGCAGCAGGGCATGTTCCTCATCGGCGGCACGCTGGCCGACCGGCTGGGCTACAAACCGCTCATCATCGCCGGCTGTGCCCTGCGCACGGGCGGTTTTGCCTTGCTGGGCCTGGTCGATTCGGTCCCGGCGCTGATCATCGCCTCGGCCGCCACCGGGTTCGCCGGCGCGCTGTTCAATCCGGCCGTGCGGGCATACCTGGCCGCGGACGCCGGCGAACGGCGGGTCGAGGCGTTCGCGCTGTTCAACGTCTTCTACCAGACCGGCATCCTGCTGGGCCCGGTCGTCGGGCTCGTACTGACCAGTGTGGCGTTCAAGCTCACCTGCCTGGCCGCCGCGGCGGTCTTCGCGGTGCTCACGGTCCTGCAGATCCGCGCGCTGCCGGCGCACTCGGCGGAACGTCCCGCGCAACCGCGCTCGATCCGGCAGGACTGGGCCGGGGTGTTCCGGAACCGTTCGTTCGTGCTGTTCTCGCTCGCCATGATCGGCTCGTACGTGCTGTCGTTCCAGGTGTACCTCGCGCTCCCGCTCGAGGCACGCCGGATCGCCGGACCCGGCTTCTCCGGCACGGCACTGGTCGCGATCCTCTTCGGCCTGTCCGGGGCCCTCGCGATCGCCGGGCAGCTCCGGATCACCGCCTGGTGCCGCGAGCGGTGGAGCCCGGGCCGCTGCCTGGCCACCGGCCTGCTGCTCATGGCCGCGGCGTTCCTGCCGCCCGCCATGACCGCCGGAGTCGCCGGGGGCCCCGCCGTCCTGACGTGGCTCCCGCTGATCCTGTCCGCGGCGCTGCTGGCCCTGGGCACGCTGGTGGTGTTCCCGTTCGAAATGGACACCATCGTCGCGCTGTCGGGCAACCGGCTCGTCGCCACCCACTACGGGCTGTACAACACGGTGGTGGGCGTCGGGATCCTGCTCGGCAACCTCTTCACCGGGACGGTGCTGGACCTGGCCCGGGATGCCGGGGTCCCCGCCGCGCCGTGGCTGATCCTGGCCCTGCTCGGCGCGGCCTGCGCCTGGGGCATCCGGACCCTCGGCGCGGCGAACCGGCTGGTCCCGGCGGCAGCCTAGGACAGGGCCGTCGACTACCCGGGCTCGTACTGGGTGACGTAGCGCTCAGATGGGCTCGGGGCGTCGGCGGCCCGGCGCTTGAGTACGGTTGGGGCATGGCGGCGAACCGGCTCGGCAGCATCCGGCAGATCCTTCTGCTGGGTGCGCTGGCGCTGTGCGTCGCCGTCATGCATCACGTCAGCCTCCCCGGCGGTTCCGCGGACCCGATGGCTCCGGCCGCCGTGCCCGCCGCGATGGCGGAGGCAGGCGCCGCGCACACCGCGATGGCAAGCGCGGCCGCCGCCGGCTCGGGCGAGGAACACCCCGGTATGCCGGACGGCGCGCACACGATGCTGCACCTCTGCCTGGCCGTGCTGTACGCGGTCGGCGCGCTGTTCCTGGCGCTGCTGGCTTTCCGCCGGCGTACCGCCGCACAGCTCCCGGTCCCCGCCGGTCCGCGCGGCTCGCCCTCGCCCGGGCGGCCGCCGGACAGACGCGGCCGTCTGGTCCTCGCTTCTCTCTGCGTGCTGCGGATCTGACCGGCCGGACCTGCCTGGTCCCCGCCGGTCGTCTCAGCAACCACTTTTCGAGAGAAGGATTTGTCGTGCGCAAAACTCTGGTGATCAGCGGCATCGCGGTGGCTTCGGCCCTCGCGCTCAGCGCGTGCAACAGCGGCGATCAGCCGTCCGGGACGCAGCCGGGCTCGTCGTCCGCCCCCGCGCCCGCGTCGAACCAGCAGGCCGCGGGCCACAACAACGACGACGTCGCCTTCGCCCAGCAGATGATCCCGCACCACAAGCAGGCGCTGGACATGGCGAAGATGGTGTCCTCGCGCAGCACCAACCCGAAGGTCGTCGACCTCGCGAACCGGATCGACAAGGCCCAGGACCCGGAAATCCAGCAGATGCAGGGCTGGCTGAACACGTGGGGCGTCGCCTCCTCCTCGGCCATGCCGGACATGAGCGGCCACAACATGCCGGGCATGAGCCCGTCGTCCATGCCGGGCATGGGCTCGTCCTCGATGCCGATGCCGGGCGGATCGATGCCCGGCATGATGTCCGACGCGGACATGGCCAAGCTCGACACGATGAAGGGCGCCGAGTTCGACAAGATGTGGCTCGGCATGATGATCAAGCACCACCAGGGCGCGGTCGACATGGCCAAGACGGAACTCGCCAAGGGCGGCAACGCCGACGCCAAGGCGCTCGCGCAGAAGATCATCGACGGCCAGCAGGCCGAGATCGCCGAAATGCAGGGACTGCTCTCGCAGGGCTGATCCGGGCCGCCGGGGTCACGGCCGCCGTGGCCCCGGCGCACCGCTTCCCGTTCTTCGGATCTCCACCGGGTTCGTGCGTTCCCGCACGCCGTTTCCCTTCCTGTTCACGGGATACCGACAACTACTTCGCTAGTACTAGATGCGATAGTGGACAAGATCCGCGCGTTACCTTACGGTGACCGCGGGCCGGCGGGGCGGTCCAACCCCGAACGCAGGTCCCCACGACAGGAGATTCCGTACCCGTGACACCGCAACGGCGTCGTGCCTTCCGACATCCGATAGCCGCCACCGCCGCACTCGTCGTCCTCGGGCTGGCCACCTTGCCCGCGGCCGCGCAGGCAGCACCGCCCCCGAGCGGCAGCCAGGACCCGATGCAGCGCTACCAGGAACTCGGCGCGCAGGCGGCCAAGGCCGACGAGGATCTCCTAGGTGCCCAGGAACAGCTCACCGCCCGGCAGAACGACCGCGCCGCTGCCGACGCGGCCGTAGCCAAGGCCAACGGCGAGGTCTCCGGCGCGCAATCGGCGATCGACCGGCTCCGTCCGCAAGCGAACCAGGTCGCGAACGCGGCGCTCGAAGGCGGTTCTCTGAACAACGCGGCGATGCTGCTCGACAGCCGGAACCGGCAGGAGTTCCTCGACCGGGCCGCCGTCCTTTCCCTGCTCGCGGAGCGCAAGAACGAAACCGTGGCCGGTCTGCAGCGGGCGGTCGCCGCCGCGGGCAAGGCCAAGGCAGCGGCGGTGAACGCGCAGAAGTCGGCGCAGCTGGCCGCGGACGACGCCGCCACCGCGCTGGAAGAAGTCCAGGGCCGCAAGGCCGACCTCGACAAGCAGATCTCCGAGGTCCGCAAGGCGCTGACCCAGCTGCCGTCGGCCGACCGCACGAAGCTCGGGCAGGTGCAGGACGACGGTTCCTATCTCGGCCCTCCTGGCGCGGCGAACGACGCGCTGCAGGCGGCGCTGTCCAAACGCGGCTCCGAATACCAGTGGGGCGCCACCGGTCCCAGCCAATTCGACTGCTCCGGGCTGACGTCGTGGGCCTACAAACAAGCCGGCATCACCCTGCCGCGCACGAGCCGGCAGCAGTTCTCCTCAGGCAAAGCCGTGTCCCTGGACCAGCTCGTCCCGGGCGATCTGCTGTTCTACGACGACGGCTCCGGCGACGCAGGTGCGATCCATCATGTCGGCATGTACGTCGGCAGCGGCAAGATGGTCGACGCGCCCACCGAAGGCCAGCTGGTCGACGTGAGGCCGATCCGCGGGGACGGGCACTTGACGGGAGCGCGGCGCATCGTCGGGTGACCCCGGCGGAGCAAGTATCCTGTGCCCCGGAGGTGCCATGCTGAAACTGGGCGAGCTCGAGGCGTCGGTGATGGACGTGCTCTGGAACGCGGCGGAACCCATGCGGGTCCGGGAAGTGCTCGACGAGCTCAACCAGGACCGCAATCTCGCCTACACCACGGTCATGACGGTGCTGGACAACCTGCACCGTAAGGGCTGGGTCGAGCGCGAGATGCAGAACCGCGCGTACCACTACCAGGCGGTCACCTCCCGCGAGGAAGCGACCGCGCAGACGGTGCGCGAGCTGCTGGACTCCACCGACGACCGGGAATCGGTCCTGCTGCACTTCGTCCAGACGGCGTCCGAGGAGGAGTCGGACATCCTCCGCCGGGCGCTGCGCCGGAAGTCGCGGAAGCGGTGATCGTCGCGGCGGCGCTCCTGTTCGGGGCCCTGATCGTGGGCTGGTGGTCGCCGCGCCCGCTGAGCAGGCTGACCGCCGGGCGGATCTCCCCGGGCACGGCGATCGCCTGGTGGCTGCTGAGCGCCGCCGGGGTCCTGGCGGGCGCTGCCGCGGGAGTGCTGCTCCTCGTGCTGCCCGGGCACGGCCCGGCCGACGCCGTGCTGCGGGCACTGCACGACTGCTGGGCCGCGCTCAGCCACGGCGAAGTGCCGCTGCTGGACCCGGTCGTCGGCGGGAGCGCCGGAGCCTTCGCCCTCGTCGGCGCCGTCCGGCTGGCCGTGGCGTCGGCCGGGCGGCACCGCCATCGCAACCGCCAGTACCGCCGCCATCTGGCCGCGCTGCGGGTGTGCGGTCCGGCCGACGCCCGGCCGGTGCCGACGCTCTGGCTGCCGCACGACGAACCGGTCGCCTACAGCCTCGGCGGGCGGCGCGCGATGATCGTGGCCAGCGAAGGGCTCGCCGCCCGGCTGTCGGCACCGGAACTCGACGCCGTCCTGGCCCACGAGCGTGCCCACGTCCGCGGCCATCACCACCTGCTCACCGCCGGTGCGGACATTCTCGGCCGCACAGCACGGTTCATCCCGCTGATGCGTGAGCTGCCCGCCGCCGTCCGGCTGCTCGCCGAACTGTCAGCCGACCACGCGGCAGCCGCCCAGTGCGGCGCCGGACCGCTGCGCTCGGCACTGCTCTCGATCCGCGCCGAGGGCGGTCCCCGGCGTGCGCTGGCCATGGCCGGCGGCGACACCGCCATCCGGCTCGACCGGCTGCGGGAACCGCCGCCCCGCACCAACCGGGCGGCTGCCCGCCTCGCCGCCGCAGCCGGCGGGCTTACCGCGTTCCTGGCCCCGCCGCTGGTCGCGGGCGCGCTGGTGCTCCTCACCAGCCTGGTGTCCTGCTCGTGACGGAGGTTGCCGCCCTGCACCGCGCTCAACGAGTTTCTCGGCACCAGCCGTACCCTCGCCTGAGGCCGTCCACTGAGGACTGTCGCACGATGTCCGTGAAGGACTCCTTGAGGGAATCTGATTCCCTCAAGGAGTCCTTCACGGACGACTACGGGAGCGGGTCCCGGGACGCTGCGCTCAGCCGGCCGCCCGGAATCCGCGCAGCCGCAGGCTGTTGCTGACCACGAAGACCGAGCTGAACGCCATCGCCGCACCGGCGATCATCGGGTTCAGCAGTCCCGCCGCGGCCAGCGGGAGCGCCGCCACGTTGTAGGCGAACGCCCAGAACAGGTTGCCCTTGATCGTCCGCAAAGTGCGCCGCGACAACCGGATCGCGTCCACAGCGGCCCGCAGGTCACCGCGGACCAGGGTGAGATCGGCCGCCTCGATCGCCGCGTCGGTGCCGGTGCCCATGGCCAGGCCCAGGTCGGCCTGAGCCAGGGCGGCGGCGTCGTTCACGCCGTCGCCGACCATCGTGACGACCTTGCCCTCGTCCTGCAGCCGCCGGACCACGTCGACCTTGTCCTTGGGCATGACCTCGGCGATGACCTCCTCGATGCCGACCTCGGCGGCCACCGAGCGGGCGACCGCCTCGTTGTCGCCGGTGAGCAGGACCGGGGTCAGGCCGAGCGCCCGCAACCGGGCGATCGCCTCGGCCGAGGTGGGCTTGACCGTGTCCGCGACGACCAGCACCGCGCGAGCCTGCCCGTCCCAGCCGACCCCGACCGCGGTCCGGCCGTGCCGCTCGGCCTCGGCTTTGGCCGAAACCAGCTCGGCAGGCAGGTGCTGGCTCCACTCCGCCAGCAAGGCCGCACGGCCGACGAGCACCGCAGCCCCGGCCACGACGCCCTGCACGCCGAGTCCCTCGACATTGGTGAAATCCTCGACCGCGGGCAGCTCGCCGACTTTCTCCCGGGCGCCCCGTGCGATCGCCTTCGCGATCGGGTGCTCGGAAGCGTCCTCCAGCGCACCGGCCAGCCGCAGCACCTCTTCGGCTTCGACGCCGTCCGCGGTGTGCACCTCGACCAGCGCCATCTGCCCGCTGGTGACCGTGCCGGTCTTGTCCAGCACCACGGTGTCCACGCGCCGGGTCGACTCCAGCACCTCCGGGCCCTTGATCAGGATGCCGAGCTGCGCGCCCCGGCCGGTGCCGACCAGCAGCGCGGTCGGCGTCGCCAGGCCCAGCGCGCAGGGGCAGGCGATGATCAGCACCGCCACCGCCGCGGTGAACGCCGCCGAAGCGGTGTCCCCGGCACCGAGCCAGAACGCCAACGTCCCGACGGCGAGCGCGATCACGATCGGCACGAACACCGCCGAGACCCGGTCCGCCAGCCGCTGCACCTGCGCCTTGCCGGTTTGCGCGTCCTCGACCAGCTTCGCCATCTGCGCCAGCTGGGTGTCCGAGCCGACCCGGGTGGCCCGCACGACCAGCCGTCCCCCGGCGTTCACCGTGGCCCCGACCACCGAGTCGCCTGAACCCACCTCGACCGGGACGCTCTCGCCGGTGAGCATGCTCGCGTCGACCGCCGAGCTGCCCTCTTCGATCACGCCGTCGGTGGCCACCTTCTCCCCCGGCCGCACGACGAACAGGTCGCCGACCTGCAGCTGCTCGACCGGGATCCGCTGCTCCCGGCCGTCCCGCAGCACCGCGACGTCCTTCGCGCCCAGTTCCAGCAGCGCCCGCAACGCGGCACCGGCGCGCCGCTTCGATTTCGCCTCGAAGTAGCGACCGGCGAGAATGAACGTCGTCACCCCGGCCGCGACCTCGAGGTAGATGTTCCCGTCGCCGGACATCCGCTGCACGGTCAGCTCGAACGCGTGCGTCATCCCCGGCACGCCCGCGGTGCCGAACAGCAGCGCGTAGAGCGACCACAGTGCCGCCGCGATGGTCCCCATCGAGATCAGAGTGTCCATTGTGGCCGCACCGTGGCGCAGATTCGCCCACGCGGCACGGTGGAACGGCAACGCGCCCCACACGATCACCGGCGCGGCCAGCACCAGCGAGATCCACTGCCAATACGTGAACTGCAGCGCAGGCACCATCGCGAGCAGGATCACCGGCACCGACAGCGTCGTCGAAACGATCAGCCGCTGCCGCAACGGGCGAGTGGCGTCCTCCTCCTCGGCGCCGTCTTCGCTCGCCGCCTTCGCCGCCTTGGGCACGGTCGCGCCGTAACCGGCCGCCTCGACCTGCTCGACCAGCTGCTCCGGCGCCACGTCACCGGAGTAGACGACTTTTGCCTTCTCCGTCGCGTAATTGACGGTGGCGGTGACGCCGTCGAGCTTGTTCAGCTTCCGCTCGATCCGCATCGCGCACGACGCGCACGTCATCCCGGTGATGGCCAGCTCGACCTCGCCGGTCGCGGGCAGGTTTTCCACTTCGGCGGTCATGACCCGTTCCTTTCCTGTGCGGTGGTGCTGACGGTGAACTCCGCGGTGTGCACGGCGCCGCCGTGCCGGAAGTCCAGGAACAACCGGTAGCCGCCTGCGGACGGAACTTCCGCGAAGAAGTTCACCGCCGGTCCGGCCGCGGTCTTCCCGTCGCCGGGAGCGCCGTCCGGGTGGACGTGCAAGTAGGCGAGATCGCCCTGCCGCAACGCCACCAGATGGCCGTAGGCGCCCAGATAGGGCTGCAGGTCGGTGATCTCCGCGCCGTTGCGCGTGACCGTCGCAGTCACCTTCGACGCGCGGCCGGGAACCAGGTCCCCGGTCAGCCGGACCTGATAACCGTCCACAGTGGCCAGTCGCGATCCGGGATGCGCCACCGGCCGGAAGTCGCCGGGGGCCACCAGATCGACGCCGAGCGTCGTCCCGCTCCCGCCCGCCGGGGTGTAGTCGGCGAACGCGCGGTAGCTGCCCGCCTCCTTGACCGGCAACGGCACCGTCCAGGTGCCGTCCGGCCCGAGTTGCGGATGCAGGTGCTGATATCCGGCGGTGTCGCGGCGCACCACGATGAAGTGCATGCGTTTCTCGTGCTCGACGTCGAACGCGGTCACTGCCGCGCCGTCGGGCCCGGTGATCCGGAACGCGAAGGGGTTCGTCGTGCCGGGGGTGAGCGTCGTGCTGGTGGGCGTGAGGGTGTAAGCGCCCCTGGACGACGCCAGCCCGCCGGGCTGGTCGGTGTTCGCGGCCTCCGCGACGGTGCCGCTGTGAGCGTCCCCGTGCCCGGCGTCCTCTTCGCCGTGCACCCCGGCCGCACCGGAGAAGGGACCGACAGCGGTGCCGATGCCCCAGCCGCCGCCGGCGACCAGAGCAAGCGCCACACCGTAGGCGGAGAGCTTCGCTGCTGTGTTCATGTCCTCAGTCCTCACCGCGGGCTTGGCCCGCAGTCCGAAGAGCCGCCGCTCAGGCGGTCAGCTGGTAACCGGCTTCTTCGACCGCGCCGCGCACGTCCGCGACGTCGATGTCCTTGACGGTGCGCACAGTCACCTTGCCGGTCGGCAGGTCGACGTCGACGCCGGTGACGCCGTCGATCCCGCTGACCTCCTCGGTGACCGAACGCACGCAGTGCTCGCAGGTCATGCCGGTCACGGTGTAGGTCTGCTCGCTCACGGTTCTCTCCTTCTGGGACAACGGTTTTCAGGAACGGACGAGACGGGCGATGGCGTCGCTCGCCTCGCGGATCTTGTCGTCGGCGGCCGCTCCGCCCTCGGCGACCGCGTCGGCGACGCAGTGGTGCAGGTGCTCGTCCATCAGCCCGAGCGACACCGCCTGCAGCGCCTTCGTGGCCGCCGACACCTGAGTCAGGATGTCGATGCAGTACTTGTCGTCCTCGACCATCCTCTGCAGCCCCCGGATCTGGCCCTCGATCCGGCGCAGCCGCCTGAGGTAGTCCTCTTTGCCTTCGCTGTAGCCGTGGGGCCCGGTGGCCGCGGGTGACTCGCTCATGGCACCTTTATACCCTAGGGGGGTACCGTAGTCAAAGGACCCGACGACAGGAGCCGACATGACCCGCCTCACCCCGCCCGCGACGTCCGCCGCACCGGAGAAATCCCGGCAACTGCTCGACGAGATCACCGCCCGCACCGGCGAGGCCGGGGCGATGGTCGCGACGATGGCGCACTCGCCCGCGCTGCTGCAGGGTTATCTCGAACTCTCCCGGGCGATCAAACGGGTCAAGCTCCCCCGAGCGCTCAGCGAGAAGATCTCCCTCGCCGTCCAGGAATGGCTCGGCTGCGCGCTGTGCCTCGCCGCGCACACCGAGGCGGCGCGCGCCGCGGGACTGTCTGACCTGGACATCTCCCTAGCCCGGCAAGGCACGTCGGCCGACGCCCGAGAGGCGGCACTGATCACCTACGCGGTCCGCGTGCTCGCCGAACCGGCCTCGATCTCCCACGGAGACATCGCGGATCTGCGTGCGCACGGCTGGACCGACCGGGCGCTCGCCGACGTCGTCGGCCTGGTGTCGCTCAACCACCTCACCGGCGCCTTCAACCTCGTCGCCGGGCTCGAACCGTGAAGACCCCTTGGGGAAATCTGCTTGGGGCTCCTCAATGGGCTCAGCATGGACTTCTCCCCGTCTTTGACCCGGGTGGGCGCGTGATTGGCGTGGCGCGAGGGGGCGGCTCCGGCCAGCTATACTAGAAGTCATAGTAGTCGGCGGCGAGCTGCCCGTTGGAGGTCCGGTGCGCGGTCTCGGTGAGCTGGAACGGGCGGTGATGGACGTCCTGTGGGAGACCGGTTGCCCGGTGAAGGTGCGCGACGTGCTCGACCGGCTCGACACCGGCAAGGATCTCGCCTACACCACGGTGATGACGGTGCTGGACAACCTGCACCGCAAGGACTGGGCGGTCCGCGAGCGCGCCGGGAAGGCGTACCTGTACCGGCCGTCGATCAGCCGCGCGGAGGCGGCGGCGCGGTCTCTGCGCGAGGTTCTCGCCGAGTCCGGGGACGCGGAGGCGGTCCTGCTGCACTTCGCCCGCTCCGCGTCGGCCGAGGAGTCCGAAGCGCTCCGGCAGGGTCTGCGACCGCCCCGATGACGGCAGCCCTCGCGTTGCTGCTGGGCGCTTTCCTCGCGGGCCGCGCCGTTCCCGGGCTGCTCGGCCGGGCCGACTTGACCCGCACCGATCCGTCCGCCCTGCTCACCGCGTGGCTCCTGGCCACGGCGGGCGTGCTGGCGGCGGCGGTGTCCGGCATCGTGCTGCTGCTGTTTCCCGGCCACGGCACCGGAACGAGCGTGGTGTCCGCCGTCCACGGCTGCCTGGCGGCGATCTCGCACGGCACGTCTCCGCGGGCCGAGGAACTCGCGGGGCTGGCCGGTGCCGTGCTGATGGCCGCGCTGGCAGTCCGGTTCGCGGTGATCGGGCTGCGGATCGCCCGCCGCCGAGCCCGAACACGACGCGAGCATCTGGCGCTGCTGCGGATCGCCGCGCGGTGCGAAGGCGGTGCACCGGCGATCTGGTGGCTCGACCACGACCGGCCGCTGGCGTTCAGCGTGGCCCGCGGCCGCGGTGTCATCGTCGCCACCGAAGGACTGCGCCGGCAGCTGCCCGCCCGCGAGGTGGCCGCCGTGTTGACCCACGAGAAGGCGCATCTTCGCGGCCGGCATCATCTCCTGGCCGGCTGGGTCGAGGCGATGGGCCAGGCGCTGCCGTTCGTTCCCCTGTTCCGCCGGGCTCCGGCCGCCGTCCGCGAGCTGGTCGAGCTGACCGCGGACGCGGCCGCCGTCCGCCGTCACGGCGCCGAAGCGGTGCGCGCGGCCTTGCTCGCCGTCGCTGGGCACGGTGCGCCTGACGGGTCTCTGGCGATGGCACGGGACGGCGTGGCCGTCCGGCTGGCACGGCTGGACGCGGGCACGGCGCCGCCCGGTCGGCTGCGCCGAGCGCTGTCCTGCGGTTTCGCCGCGACGGCGGCGACCTCGCTACCGGTGCTGATGGGCGCGACGCTCTTGTTCGGCGTCGCGATCGCGACCTGCCCGCTGTCGGCGGTGTAGCGCCCGCAGACGCGCGTGGCCGTTGCGGAGCCGATGCCGGGAGAGCACCGCCACCACGACGATCTTCAGGACGACCAGGCCGAGCAGAATGTCGGCGAGTACGCTCGTCCATTCCCAGGACGCCAGCGCGAGCCCGCCGACCACCAGGTGCGCGGCCACCGCCAGCACGACTGCGACAGCGAGCGCCGCGGTGGTCCGCCGTTTCCGCGGACGTCCGGGGTTCTGGGACACGGGCCCGACGGAGTCGACGCGATCCCAGGCGACGCGCAGGCCGTCCCGCCGCCCGAACCGCTCGAGGGTGGCGGCGAGGACTTTTTCGGCCGCGCGCAGGCGGTCCTCGTCGTCGATGTCGAGCCGGACAATCAACGTGTCCTCGGTCGCACGCAGAATGCACCGCCCCCAGCTGAACTCGATCTTCCCGGCGGTGCCGGTCCATTCGACGGCGCCGACCTCGGGCCGTGCACCGCGGGCATGCAGTCCATGCGCCTTCCCGCCCATCGCCTTGGCGTGCCGGCAGAGCTGGACGAGGTACCGGCTCGCGCGCGAGGTCCGGATGCGGGCTTCGGACACCGGCATCGGTCAGATCCTCGTCAGGGCGGACAGCCAGGCGCGAATGCCGTCCGGGTCGGGAACGATCTCGATGGCGGCCGGTTCGATCGCGTCGATCCGCCAGCCCTCGGCGAAGGCGGCGACGATCTCGTTGCGGCGGACCCGATGCACGTGCGACCAGTCGTCGCCGGTTTCCCGGTCGCTGAAGCACAGCATGAAGTACCGCCCGCCCGGCGCCACTGCGGCGCGAAGGCTCTGGGCGAAGGCGGCGCGGTCGTCGGCGCCGAAGATGTGGAACAGCCCGCAGTCGAGCACCGTGTCGAACGTCCGGCCGAGGTCGCCGAGACGGCGTGCATCGTGCTGCCGGAACTCGGCGGTCAGCTCGCGGGCGCGAGCCTTCTCCTCGGCCGCGCGCAGCGCCGTCTCAGCCAGGTCGACCCCCGTGGCGTCCAGGCCGAGCGAAGCAGCCATCAGCACGTGTTCGCCGGTCCCGCAGCCGACGTCGAGGATCCGGCCCTGGATCTTCCCGGCGTCGGCGAGCTGGCGGAACGCCGCCTGCGGCCGGCCGATGTCCCAGGGCGGCCGGCGCGCGTAGAGCTGGTCCGGACTGCTCGGCGGCCTGCCGTCGGAGGCCGCCGCAGAGCGGCTGGTCGCCGTCACGCTCGCCGGGCTGCGTCAGCCGGGATAGACGAACCGCCGGTGGATCAGGTGGGTGTCGTCGGAGAGCGTTTCCTCGCTGATCCGCCCCCGGCCGTCGAGAGCGAGGACGACATCGGTGGACGCCGCCGGGTACCCGAGCGCCAGCCGCACCGGGCGGCCGTCCGGGGAGATCCGGGCGGCGAGCGGCGCGACCCCGGAGGCGTAGGGCTCCTGCGCGGCGAAGAACGACCCGGTCAAATCCAGCCGCTGCGGCGGCGGGGCGGCCGCGGACGTGTCGCTCGTGACGGATTCGTAGACTGTCAGTTTTCCCGCGGACTGCAGCTTCTCGACCGCTCGGGAAAGATCTCCGTTCCCGGGACGGGCGAGCCAGGGCACGATCAGGCTGACCGCGCCGCCGTGCCACCCGGCCGCCCCGGCATTCAGGGTCAGGACATTGTCCCCGCTCCGCCAGTCCACAGTGGACACGAAGCAGCCTTCCCCGCAGCCGCGGAAGGACAGATCGGAGTCGCCTGCGCTGAGCCGGCCCGAAAGCGAGAAGTCCTGCGCCGCTCGCGGACTGTAGTAGTCGCCGCGTCGTGGCGTGCTCAGGCGCACCACGAGCTGCCCCTCGCTGGCCGCGGCGCCCACGCCGACCTGCCCGGCCAAGGTACCGAGCGGCACGACCGGGCCCCTCGCCGGCGGCGGGCCGGACTGCTGGGACCCGGCAGGCGGAGTGGAGACCAGGACCGCGCTCGCCGCGAGCACGCCGATCAGCACGACGGCCTCGACCCGGGCCACCGCCCGGACGCCGCCGAGCCGGTTCCCGCGCGCCGCGAACCGGCCGGCCAGCGCGGCTGCGGCGGCGACCGCGACGAGACCGATTTTGACCAGCAGGACCTGGCCGTAGGCCGTGTCGAAGAGGTCCGACAGCGGAATCAGGACCACGGCGCTCAGCGCGCCCGTCGCGACCACCGCGGCGAACACCCATCCCGCGAGCCGCAAGTATCCCGCCAGCACCCACCGGACCGCAGGAGGCCGCGCACGCCAGGCGAACGCCGTCCGCACCACGTACACCAGCGTGCCGGCCCAGACCGCGACCGCGGCCAAGTGCACGGTGGTCAGCGCTGCCCCCCAGCCGGGGATCGCCTGGTTCGCGTGCGAGCGGAGGCCGTCGGCGACCACCACGGCCAGCAGCGGTAGCACGCTCGTTCGGCGGAACCGTCCGCTCGCGGCAATTCCGAGCGCGAGCGCGACGACCAGCCCGGCGGATTCCGCAAGCAGCAGCAGCCCGACCCGGCTGCGCCACGCATCTGCCCCGGTTCCGGCGAGCAACACCGCCACCAGTCCGGCAGACCCGGCGAGCGCGACGAGCGTCCCGGGTGCCAGCTGGGACCTGGGCGCGCGCAACGCCGGATTCTCCGCGCGCGCCGACGCGGTGAAGCGTTCGCCGACGAGTCCGCCGAGCGCGACGGCCACTCCCGCGAACAGCAGCCAGCGAAGCGCGGCTTCGAGCCAGGAGATCGAGCTGCTGCCGCTCGTCCCCGACCCGGTGATCGTGGTGCCGATCGCGAACCGGAATTCCTCCTCGACCTGGTCGCCGTCGGATCCGGTGACCCGCCAGCGCACGCTGTAGACACCGGGCGCGAGAGGCCCGGCCGGGCGTGCGCTGAGGTTCTGCCCGCCACGCGCGAGCGTCGGCGCGCCGAGCGGAACCTCCCGGCCGGAGCCGTCGAGGAGGGTGACGGCCCGCTGGCCGACGGTCACGGGTTCGTTGAACGCCAACGTGATCAGAGTCGGCGCCGTGGGCACCGCGGTGTCCGGGGCCGGATCGGTGAACAGCAGTGTCGGATGCGCGCTGGCCGGAGTCACGGCGGCGAGCAAGGCGCCGAGCGAGAGCACCAGCAGCACCGCGGCCCGTGCGGCCGACCGCCGCGCAGAGCGCGCGGCGGTCATCCGTTCGTCCGGCGCTTTTCCAGCGCACGGCGCAACTTCCGCTCCGACAGCCGGCCGTAGGAGAACGGTTCCCCGTCGATCAGGACTCCCGGGGCGAACAGGACGCCCGCTGTCGTGGCAAGTGCGCGGCCCTCGTCGGTCGCGAGAGCGATTTCCTTGACCTGTAACGGGAATTCAGCGCCGACTCGATCGAGCACGCGTTGGGCGTCGGCGCAGAAGGCGCAGTCGTCCTGGGTCAGCAGGGTGATGTCGAACCGGTCGGTCACGAGGCGCGCTCGGCCTTCAGGTCGGTGAGCAGCTTCTCGGTCGGCAGGAACATCGTGTAGTCCGGCGCGCCGCCGTAGTCCGCGCGCCAGCGGATCGTGCCGTCCGGACCGACCAGGACGAAGGTGTGCCCGTCGCGCGTTTCGCCCATCATGCCGTACTTGTTGGCGTGGTAGGCCTGCGACACCCGCAGGTCCGGATCGGACAGCACCGGAGTGGCCAGCTTCTCGTCGGCGGCCTTCTGCCCGATGAGTTCCGCCGGGTCGGTGGTGATGGACACGACGCTGTCGACGCCTGCCGTCTTGAGCGCGGCCTGGTTCTTTTCGAGGTCTTTGATCTGGTCCCAGCACGGCTGGCAGGACAGCCCTTCCTGGAAGTACAGCAGCACGTTCTTGCCGCGGAAGTCCGCCAGGCCGACCCGGGCGCCGCGGTCGGACGCGAGAGTGAACGCGGGCGCCGCGGCCCCGGCTCCGGGCGCACCCGAAACGTGCTTGTAGCCGGAGCCGGCGGCATCGGCCGAACTGCCGCCCTGCGAGTTCCGGTAAACGACGAACAACACGACGACTGCGACCACCACGACCGCCGCCACGCCGATGATCGTCGTCCGCCGGGTCTTAACGCTGCTGCTCACGGGAATTCTCCTCGGAAGGTCGAGTACGGTCGGCGGATCTCGTTCGCAGGACACGGCGCAGGAGCAGCGCGAAGCCGAGTGCGAGCAGCACCGCGAGGCCCCATCCGGGAAGCCAGGACAGCCGGCCGGCCGCGACGCTGCTCAGGTGCTGCAGCCAGGCGGACAGTTCGACCTGCCACCCGCCGCCGCTCATGCCCGGCCCGGTGAACGCCAGCACCACCGCGAGGACGCCCATGAGCATCATCAACGCCCCGCTGACCAGCGTGCCGAGCGCGATCTCTCGCTGCCGCAGGCGCACCTTCCGGTCGGTGAGCAGCCGGGTCGCGTGTTCGCGGCGCTTGTCCCACAGCAACGCCACGACCGCGAGCGGGACCACCATGCCCGCGACGTAGGCCGCGCCGATCGCCAGCGCCGCCGGGAACGACGCGGCCGCGCCGGACAGCACCGCCACTCCGGCCAGCACCGGCGCGCAGCAGGCGCTGGCCGCACCGGAGAAGGCACCGAGCACGTACGCCGAGCCGAAGCTGCCCTCGCGCACCGCGCGGCCTCCGGGCATCGGCAGCCGCGGCTTCCAGCCCGCCAGCGTCGCGAGCCCGCCGGCGATCATCAGCGCACCGCCGATCGAGAAGATCCAGCCGTGCTGGGTGAGCAACAGGCTGCTCAGGAACGTCGCGCCAAGACCGATCGGCAAGATGACCGTCGCTACGCCCGCGCCGAACACCAGCGTCGCGGGGACCACTCCGCCCCGATGGCGGAACCCGGTCGCCAGGTAGGCGGGCAGCATCACCGACACGCAGCAGGGCGCGAGCAGCGCCACTACGCCGCCGAGGAACGACGCGAGCAGCGTCGAGCCGAACAGCACCTCGCCCACGGCCGCCTCCCTGCATCCTACGATCTACGTACGGAGATAGTACTTAGCTGGCGTGAGGTCCGCGTAGCGGCCCCGGCTACCCTGGAGATGACGGCGGAGGAGGTCGGATGCGCGGATTCGGGGATCTGGAAGCGGTGATCATGGACCGCGTCTGGCGCCGCGGCGGAACGATGACGGTCCGCGCCGTTTTCGAGGACCTGCTGCAGGAGCGGGAAATCGCCTACACCACCGTGATGTCCACGATGGACAATCTGCACGGCAAGGGCTGGCTCTCCCGCGAACGCCGGGGAAAAGCCTTCGTGTACTGGGCCACCTTGAGCCGAGACGAGTACAGCGCCCGGCTGATGCGGGACGCGCTCGACGCGGGCGGCGACCCCGGCGCCGTACTCACGCACCTGGTCGAACAGCTCACCGACCAGGAGTCGACCGAACTGGGCCAGGCCCTGCGGCGGCTGAAGCGGACGCGAGGCGCCCGATGAGCGTCGCCGCCTGCCTCCTGCTCTACAGCTTCGCCGTCGCGGTGCTCGCGCCGCGCCCCCTGCGCCGGCTGACCCGCCGCGGAACCGCTCCCCGGCTCGGCGTGCTGGCATGGCTGGCGGTCATGGTCAGCGTGGTGGGCTCGTGGGCGACCGCGGCCGGGTCGCTCGCCGTCGAGGCCGTCGACGACTGGGGACGCCCTGCCCAGCTGGCCAGCACGTGTTTCGCCGCTGTGCAGGCCGTGGCCACCGGTCGCTACGGCATATTCCTGCAGATCGGGCTCATCGCGCTGGCCACGGCCGCCGCAGCCGCTCTCGTCGCGCTGGCCTGCCGGCTCGGACGCGCCTTGTGCACGGCGCGCGCCCGCACTCACGAGCACGCCTCCACCGCTCGCATCGTCGGCCATCGGGTCGAGGGCGTGGACGCGGTCGTCTTGGACGCCCCCGAGCGTGCCGCCTACTGCGTCGCCGGACGCCCGGGCACCATCGTCGTCACGAGCTCCGCGCTCGACGTCCTCGACCGGCGGAACCTCGCCGCCGTCCTGGCCCACGAACACGCCCATCTCGACGGCCGGCATCACCAGATCCTCGCGTTCACCCGCGGGCTGGCGGCGATCCTGCCGCGGGCCGCCTTGTTCACGATCGGCGCCGCCGAAGTCGCCCGGACGCTGGAGATGTGCGCCGACGACGCGGCCGCGCGCAGGCACGGACCGGACGCTCTCCTGGACGCCCTGCTGGCGCTCACCGGCCAGCCTCCGCTCCCGGCCAGAGCCATGGGCGCCACCGGTGCGAGCGTGCTGGCCCGCGCCGAACGCCTGACCCTTCCCGCGGCGCCGTGGACGCGGTGGCAGTCCCGCCTCGTCCTCGCGCTCGTCACGCTCGCGGCGGCCGGCGGTCCCGTCCTGACCGGGCTGCTGGCGGCCAGCGGCCTCGGCGTGTGCGACCTGTCGTTCAGCTGACCCCGGCGCCTGTCCACCCGCGAGCGAGCAAACCGGCCTCAGCCTGCTGGCGAATCCACAGAATGGCGACGGCCACCGCGAGCGCGACCAGCAGCGCCCGTCGCCAGCCGGTCGGCAACCGGACCTTCAGCCACCGCCGGCGGGCGATGCCGATTCCCGCGCGGAGCAGCAGACCGGCCACGATCGCCGCGAGCGGAAACACCATCGGGTTGTACCGCGCGGCCCCGGCAACATCGCCGGACAGCAGAAGAAACGCTGCCCGCGTCCCGCCGCAGAACGGGTCCATGACGCCGAGGTAGTGCAACGGGCCGTGGACGTCGACCGGCGGAAGCCCCGCCACGCGCAAGCCAGCCGCCGCAGCACTCGCCACGACAGCGGAGAGCGTCCATGGCCGCTGTGAGTCGCGGACGCTCCACTCGACTCGCATCACCATCCGCCGACCTTGGCACGAAAGGCGTGAAACCGTTGTCATTACACCGTAATCGACGAGTGTGCGCCCGACCGGATCGTCGTCTACTATCAAAGTACGTAGATACCAGCCCTGGAGGTTCTCATGCAGTCACTGTTCCTGGGCATCGCAGCACTGGCCTGCCCGGTCGGGATGGGCTTCATGATGTGGATGATGTCGCGCGGCCAGCACAAGGACCGCGACGACAGCACGCACCAGGTCGAGCAGTTGCGAGCGGAAATCGACCAGCTCAAAGCCGACCGCGCCCACACCGGCCGCTGATGCCGGTCTGGCTCGCCGCACTGTTCGCCGTGTGCGCCGTCACCGCGACGTACTTTTCTTGCCTACGGCCGCATCTACGCCGCAACACTCGCCCGGGAGATGACAATGGCGGACCCGAAAATCCGCGCGTCTGACGCAGACCGAGAGGAGACCGTGGAGCGCCTGAGCCACCAGGTCGCCGCGGGCCGCCTCTCCATGGACGAGTTCTCCGAACGCGCCGCCCGCGCGTACGACGCGAAGACAGCAGGCGAACTGACCGCGCTGACCGGCGACCTGCCCCGCCCCTCGCCGCCTCGTTCACCCGCGCGCAAGCCGAACACCGTCCTGATCGTCGCACTCGTCGCCATTGTCGCCCTCATCGCTTTAGGCGTGCTCGCAGTCGTCCTCATGGGGTCGATGATGGGCAACATGGGCCCGATGCACCCGTGACCGCCCCCACCTACTAACCTACGAAGTAGATACGTAGGAGGTGGGACGATGCGGGCAACGCGCAGCCGCTGGTGCACGCTCGCCGTCGCCGGACTGGTGCTGCTGACCGCGTGCGGCACCGGGAAGGACGCGGTGGCGCAGGGCGGCACGTTCGAGTTCGTCTCCCCCGGCGGCCGGACCTCGATCTTCTACGACCCGCCGCACACCCGCGGCACCAGCCCGGAACTGGCCGGGGACGACCTGGCCGATCCGGGAAAACAGCTCCGCGTCTCCGGATATCCGGGCACTGTCGTCGTCCTGAACATCTGGGGATCCTGGTGCGGGCCGTGCCGCGCCGAAATGCCGCAGTTGCAGCAGGTCTACGACGAGACCAAAGCGTCCGGCGTCCAGTTCCTCGGCATCGACGTACGCGACGAGCCGCGGACCGCGCCGCAGGACTTCGTCCGCGACCGGCACGTCACCTACCCCTCGATCTACGACCCGCCGGGCCGGTCCCTGCTGGCGCTGAAGGGATACCCGCGCAACGTCGTGCCGTCCACCATCGTGCTCGACCGCCGCCACCGCGTCGCCGCGGTCTTCCTCACCTCCCTGCTGGACACCGACCTCCGCCCGGTCGTCCAGCGGCTGGCCGCCGAACCCGCCGACGGAGGTCCGGGCGCGTGAACCTCACCGACCTCGCCGTCTCCGGCCCGCTGCTCCTTGCCGCCCTCCTCGCCCTGGCCGCCGGAGCGGTGTCCTTCGCGTCGCCGTGCTGCCTGCCCCTGGTGCCCGGGTATCTCGGCTACCTCGCCGGCCTCGTCGGCGCCGAACCACCGCTGGCCGGGCCGGGCGAGACGTCGCTGCCCGCCCACGGGCGGTGGCGCGTCGCCGGGGCGGCGCTGCTGTTCGTACTGGGGTTCACCGTCGTCTTCGCCGCGACGACCGTGGCGGTGCTCGGGGTCTCGGATGCCTTGCTGGCCAACGAGGAAGTCCTGCAACGGCTCGGCGGTGTCGTCACCATCGCCATGGGACTGGTCTTCCTCGGATTGTTCCCGCCGCTGCAGCGCGGGATGAAGCTTCGGCACAAGCCCCGCGACGGACTCTGGGGCGCCCCGTTGCTGGGCGCGGTGTACGGCCTTGGCTGGACCCCGTGCCTCGGCCCGACGCTGGCCGGCGTCATCGCGCTCGCCAGCGGAACCGAGGCGGGGCCGACCACCGGCCGCGGCCTGCTGCTGATCGCCGCGTACTGCCTCGGGCTCGGCCTTCCGTTCATCCTGCTCGCGCTCGGCGCCCGCTGGGCAGTCCACGCGACCGCGTGGGTGCGCCGCCACATCCGCCGCGTCCAGCAGGTCGGCGGCGCGCTTCTCCTCCTCGTCGGCATCGCACTGGTCACCGGCCTGTGGGGCGAGATCATCGCCTGGCTGCGCGGCCCGATCGCCGGATTCTCCGTTCCCCTTTGACGCTAGGAGTGCTCATGGCAGGCAAGAAGACCGACCGCAACCCGGTGCTTCGAGCACGGAAAGGCCAGGGACGCAGCACCCCCTTGCTGATCGGCGGCGTCGTGGCGGTCGTCGCGCTGCTGGTCGTCGTCATTGTCGTGGTGGCGAACACATCCAAGCCTCAGGACAACGCCACCGCGACCAATCTGAACAGCCCGCCGGCGACCACGGCGGTGGGCCGCGCCACCCCGCCGCCGTGGCCCGCACCCGCCGACGCGACTGCCGCCGTACGCGCGGCCGGGCTGCCGATGCTCACCGAGGAAGGCGCCGTCGAGCACATCCACGCCCATCTCGACGTCCGCGTCGACGGCCGGGCAATCGAGGTTCCGGCGTTCCTGGGCATCGACCAGAACCGGGCCAGCATCAGCCCGCTGCACACCCACGACCCCAGCGGCGTCGTGCACATCGAATCACCGGTCGCCCGCCGCTTCAGCCTCGGCGAACTGTTCAGCGAATGGGACCTCAGCCTGTCCGCGAACAACATCGGCAGCCTCCGCTCCGGAGACGGCAAAACGGTGCGCGTATTCGTCAACGGCAAGCAGCAGAACGGAAATCCCGCCGCCGTCACGTTCTCCGCACACGACGAGGTCGCAGTGCTTTACGGCACCCCGCAGCCCGGCGAGAACGTGCCGTCGCGCTACGACTTCCCGTCCGGCGAGTGAGCCGCGAGGGGCCGGCCGCGCTGCGCCGCTGCCGCCTCGCCGTTGTGTCTGAGCGCGCGCACCGCACAACCCAGCAGGCACACCAGCACAGCGCGGCCGACCTCCGAGGCGAACACCTGCCGCATCCGATTCGAACCTGACGCCGTCACGGGTCTCCCCTTCCGCACGCGCAACCGGCCGTCTGAACCTGTTTTCACGGCTCAGGCCACTTCGTACCCCGCCTCAGCCACCGCGGACCGCACCACGGCGGCGTCGACGAGCCCGTCGCTCACCACGGTCAGCTCTCCGCTGGAGACGTCGGTGGCGACTTCCGAAACGCCCTCGACGCCCTGAACCGCAGACGTCACCTTGGCCGAGCAACCCGAGCACGTCATGCCCTTCACCGTGAAGACAGTGGTAGCCATCCCTGGATCCTTCCGTTGACTGTTGCCTTGCGGTGAACCAGTCCGCCCACCGAATTACATTACCCCCGTAGGGTACACATGCCAAGATCTCCGCGCGACAGCCAAAACCGAAACACGCGGTGCCGCCGACGGTCGCGACGGCCCTGCCGTCCAGCCTCCGCGAACACCCGGCCGCAGGCAGCGGACACCGCGGAATATCCGCGCATTCCCGGCATCCCGCGACATGACTGTAACGATCTACTATCCAAAATAGTCTTAGACGGCGTAGTCGCCACTCGCGACCAGACCACAGGACTACGGAGGCAAGGATGGCGCTCGCCGGCACCAGCGGCCAGGTCAAGCAAACCAGGCACGAGGCACGCAACGATCGCGTCGGGGCACAATATGCCGATACCGCCCTGGTGTCCGGATATGCCACCTCGCACGACGGGTGGGGTCCGCCGGCCCGGTATTTCCGCTCGCGTCTCCATGTCGTCGACGAGGTGCTCGGACAGTGCCGCGGCGGCGATCTGCTGGATGTCGGCTGCGGGCCGGGCATGCTGGTACGCCACCTGCTCGACGCGCGGCCGGGCGACTTCCGGATCACCGCCTGCGACCGGTCGCCGGCCATGATCGACGCTGTCGGCCGGCAGACCGGACGGCACCGCGATCTGCGTCTCTCGGTGGCACGCATCGAAGAGCTGCCGTTTCCGGACGCGAGCTTCGATGTCGTCCTCGCGACCGGAGTTCTCGAGTACGTGGACGTGCGCCGGGCGCTGGACGAGATCGCGCGGGTGACCCGGCCGGGCGGACTGGTCGTGGCGACAATGCTCAACCCGCTGAGCCCGTATCGCGCCTTCGAATGGTTCCTCTACTGGCCCGCATTACGGCTGCTGGGCCGGGCCGAGCGGCTGCTGGGCATCCGGCCCGATCGGCGCCACGGTGTGCGCAGATCCGGAATCCGCGCCTTGACCTCCCGCCGGCTCAGCGGAGCCTTGCGCACCGCGCGACTGCGGCCCGAGGACGTCGTGTTCTATGACATCACCGCCTTGGTGCCGCCGTTCGACAAGGTTGCCCGGCGATGGACCCGGCGGTGGCGCAGCCATTTGGAGACCACCACGAGCCGCGGCCGCCGCGGATGGCTCGGCACCGGCTATCTCGTCGCCGCACGGCGAGCGCCCGATCCCGAGCTGACGGCACGCTCCCGCGCGATTCCCCGCCTCCGCGGTCCATCTGCTTCCCCGCACTCCTGACCGCGGCCCCGCCGACGAGAATTCACCGCGCTGTTTTGCGGATTACTGCGACAGTGCCGTCGTACCCTCCCGTCGCCTGCCTTGCCGCGCCGCGCGCGAGAACCTCCGAGTGCACCGATCGGCCATTGTACTATCGGCAATAGTAGACAGTGCCGAGGTTCCTTGCGCGGCGCGGACAAGCCGAACGGAGTCGTCCATGGTCGTCACCCCCAGCCCGGTCGAGGTCCGACCGTCACCGGCCTCCCCGCCGCCGGCCAGAGGGTCGCTCCTGCTGCGGTTGTTCCGGACGACGGACCACAAGCAGATCGGGGTGATGTACCTGGTCACCTCGTTCGGCTTCTTCATGATCGGCGGCGCGCTGGCGATGCTGATGCGTACGGAACTGGCCCAGCCGGGGCAGCAGTTCCTGTCGCAGGAGCAGTACAACCAGATGTTCACCATGCACGGAACGATCATGCTGCTGTTGTACGCGACGCCCAGCGTGTTCGGGTTCGCGAACTTCATCCTGCCGCTGCAGATCGGCTCGCCCGACGTGGCGTTCCCGCGGCTGAACGCGCTGTCGTACTGGCTCTACCTGTTCGGCAGCCTGCTGGTCGTGTCAGGGTTCGTGACACCCGGAGGCGCGGCCGACTTCGGCTGGTTCGCCTACACCCCGCTGTCGGACGCCATCCACTCACCCGGCGCTGGCGCCGACCTGTGGATCACCGGGCTCCTGATCTCCGGCCTGGGCACGATCCTCGGCGCGGTCAACATGGTCACCACCGTGGTCTGCCTCCGCGCTCCCGGCATGACCATGTACCGGATGCCGATCTTCACCTGGAACATCCTGGTCACCAGTATCCTCGTCCTGATCGCGTTCCCCATCCTCACCGCCGCGCTGTTCGGCCTGCTCGCCGACCGTCAGCTCGGCGCCCACGTGTTCGACCCGGCCAACGGCGGGGTGATCCTGTGGCAGCACCTGTTCTGGTTCTTCGGCCACCCGGAGGTGTACATCCTCGCCCTGCCGTTCTTCGGGATCGTCTCCGAGATCATTCCCGTGTTCAGCCGCAAACCGGTCTTCGGCTACAAAGGCCTGGTCTTCGCGACACTGTCGATCGCCGCATTGTCGGTGGCGGTGTGGGCGCACCACATGTACGCGACCGGCGCGGTACTGCTGCCGTTCTTCTCCTTCATGACGTTCCTCATCGCGGTCCCGACCGGCGTGAAGTTCTTCAACTGGATCGGCACGATGTGGAAGGGCCGCCTGACGTTCGAAACGCCGATGATTTTTTGCATGGGCTTCATGGTGACCTTCCTTTTCGGCGGCCTTTCGGGAGTCCTGCTCGCCGCCCCGGCACTGGACTTCCAGGTGTCGGACAGCTACTTCGTGGTGGCGCACTTCCACTACGTCCTCTACGGCACGATCGTGTTCGCGACCTTCGCCGGGATCTACTTCTGGTTCCCGAAGATCACCGGCCGGATGATGGACGAGAAGCTCGGGAAGTGGCACTTCTGGACCACGTTCATCGGCTTCCACACCACGTTCCTGGTGCAGCACTGGCTGGGCGCGGAAGGCATGCCGCGGCGTTACGCGGACTACCTGGCCAGCGACGGGTTCACCACGCTGAACACGATTTCCACGATCGGCGCGTACATCCTCGGGGCGTCCACGCTGCCGTTCATCTGGAACGTGTTCAAGAGCTACCGGTACGGCGAGATCGTCACGGTCGACGACCCGTGGGGCTACGGCAACTCGCTCGAGTGGGCCACGTCCTGCCCGCCGCCGCGGCACAACTTCACCGAGCTGCCCCGGATCCGCTCCGAGCGGCCCGCGTTCGAGCTGCACTACCCGCACATGGTCGAACGCCTCCACGCGGAAGGCGAGATCGGCTTCTTCGGCAAGGCCAAGCACGTCGCGGCCCCGTCGCAGAGGCTCGTGGACGTCTCCGGTGACGACAAGGACAACGCGCACCAGCAGCGATGAACGGGGGCGGAGCCCTAGCCGAACGCCTGCACCGCCACCGCGCCGATCAGGACCAGCCCGCACCCTGCCATCGTCACCGCGCGGCCCGTGGCGGTGTGCGGGTCACGGCGCAACGGGAACAGCAGTTGCCGAGCGAAGGTGTACGCGGCGAGCGCGCCCGCGAAGATCGCGCCGTGCACCGACGGTTCGGCAGAGAGAACCAGCACCAGCGACACCACGCCGATCACCAGCGCTGCGGCCGCTTCGGCCAGCTGGACCGGGAACCGGCGAAGGGTCAGGCGGCGGTCGGAAGAGACCAGGCCCCACCGCGACGACGTCGGCCTGCCCGCACAGCACCCGGTGAGGAAACACCCCGGCCTGCCCACGGCCATGCCCAGGAAGATCCCCGGAGCCGTGGCGTCCAGCACTGTCCCGACGGGATAGCCCGCCAGCAGCGATCCGCCCGCCACCACGCCGAGCGCGACGAGCAGAAAACCCTGGATGCACGCGCCCGAAGTGAGCAGTTCCCGCGGATGTTTGCGGTGGAGCACGAGGTACCAGACCTTGCCGCCGACGAAACCGAGCAGGCAGCCGATCGCGGAAATCGCCAGCACAACGCCGAAGTTCATCCCCCAGCGCGCGGACAGCACCGCCTGGAGGACCAGCGCCAGCACCGCACCGAGCCCGACCAGCACCGGCCAGGAGAGCAGGCTGACGTTCGGTCCCTGCGCCAGCACCCCGAACCGGCTGTTCGCCGTGCTGGCCCGTCGCGGCAGCCGCACGCCGGGCGAGCCGCCCCGCGGCGCCGGCCCGGCGGTGACCCGCCACGCGCCCGGATTCAGCCCCTCGACCCGCGACGTGACCCCGATCCGGCCGCTGCCGGGCAGGACGTCGGCCACACGCTCGACGACGTCGAACCGGTCCTGCGAGGTGCGCTTGCCGCGCACGCCGTCGCGTACCCCGGTGAAGCGGATGTCGACCGAGTAGGGCTGCCCGGCCGGGGCGGCATCGAACCAGTACGTCGCAGCCACGACCTGCGGTCCGGTGTCGGCCGTGACGCGGTCAAGACACCCCAGGGATTCCCTGCGGCCCTGCTCGACCTGCAGCTCCTCCTCAGCCCCGGCACTCGTCGGCGTCGGCGCGCGGACGTTCGCCTCCGGCCTCGGCCGGCCGGCGAGGGCAGGCGGGACACCGCCGTGCGCCTGCCGCTTCCCCGCCGACGCCGGGCCGCCCGCCGCGGCTCCGGCCGGCTTCCGGGTCGCAGAAGCACTTCCGGTTCCCGCGCCGGCCGCGCTCCTGTGTGCCTTCTTTCCCACGTCACGCTCCCTGCCGCACTATCAACTAAAAACAATAGTACTACCTCTCTTAGTTGATGACCGCCCGCTTCGCGGCACCCGTGCCGCGCCATCGAGCAGCTGGCAGCAGGGGGCGCGGCGCAAACCGAGGAAGAGCGGAAATCCGGACGCGGCCGCGAACGCGACGCGCGTCAGCCGTGTCGACAACGACGGGGCAACGATTCGAGCGAGCGGTCGCCGACTGCCCGTCGCTCGGCAGATCCGCCTTGCCGCGCCGCGCGATCGGGGAACGCGCAGTCGCTTCCCCGCCTCGGGCATGCCTGGACCCGACCGATCTGCCTTAGGTCAAGACGCCGCACACCCGAGGCGGGGCTACTATCCTTCTTCGTAGAGATGAGCGGGTCCGTTTCGGAGCGAGGGAGCAGCCGTGGCACGAGTCACTGCACAGCAGCGGGACGCGGCCCGGCGGCACCGCATTGCGGCGCTCCTGGCAGTGGCGGCCCTCGGCGCAGCCGCATGTACCTCCGCGACAGACCGGCAACCCGCGACGGCCGGAACGTCGGCCGCTCCGGCCAAAGCGGCGTCGATCGCCATCGAGCCAGTCAGCGCGGATCCGGTGAGCCCGGCGACTCCGGTCGTCGTGCGCGCGACGGACGCGGCGCTGACGGGTGTCACGGTGACCAACACCACGACCGGCAAGCAAGTGTCCGGCCGCATGACGCCGGACAAGCGAACCTGGACCGCGTCCGAACCGCTCGCCTACGGCATCTCCTACCAGGTAAAGGCATACGCAACCACCCCGGACGGCAAGCCGGTGGAGCAGACCGGTTCGGTGCGCACCCTTCAGCCCAGGGTCCAGGCGTTCCCGTCCTTCATCCCGGCCCCGAACGTCCCGGACGTCGGCGTCGGCCAGCCTCTGGTGGTGAAATTCGACCAGGACGTCGCCGACAAAGCAGCCGCCGAGAAAGCGTTGCAGGTCAACGCGAACCCGCCCCAGGCCGGTGGCTGGTACTGGCTTTCCAAGCGGGAAGTCCACTACCGGCCGCAAAACTACTGGCGGCCCGGCAGCACCGTCACCCTGACCGCCAAGGTGTACGGCGTGAACCTCGGCAACGGGGTGTACGGCCAGACCGACCGCACCGAGACGCTGAAGATCCACGACTCCTGGATCGCCAAGGCCGACGGCAAGACCGAGAAGCTGCAGATATTCCACAATGGACAGCTGGTCAACACGATGCCGATGAGCCTGGGCTCGCCGGGCTTCCCGACGCACGAGGGCACGCACGTCGTCTCGGACAAGCAGCCCAGCATCATCATGGATTCCTGCACCTACGGCGTCTGCAAAGGACAATCCGGCTACTACCGGGAGCAAGTCGCCCTCGACGAGCGGATCTCCAACGACGGCGAGTTCGTCCACTCCGCACCATGGTCAGTCGGACAGCAGGGAAACAGCAACGTGTCGCACGGCTGCGTGAACCTCGCCCCGGCCGACGCCCAGTGGTTCTACGACCGCTTCGGACTCGGCGACGTCGTCGAGATCACCAACTCCGGCGGCTCGGCATTGCCCGTCTGGGACACTTACGGCGACTGGGCCGCGTCCTGGCCGCAATGGCAAGCCGGCAGCGCACTTCACTGAACGACTGCGTTCAGTGAAGCAGTTCTCGACGTCTGCTCCGCGCGCCCGCAACCACGCCAGCGGATTCACCTTCCGACCACACCCGCGAAGTGCAGGTGCGGCCCGGTCTGGATCCCCCGGTTGCCGATCTCGGCGATCAACTCCCCCGCCGCGACCGGTCCCCCCGCGCCAACGGAAACGCTGTTGCCGCGGCCGTAGCCGGCGATCGTCCCGTCCTCATCACGAATCCGTACCCACAAGCACGGATCTGCTCGCTGGTGCGCCCTCGATCACGACGCCGCCCATCGGTTCCCGCACCGGGGGTCGCCGCCACTTCGGCGATGTCCAGCCCGTAGTGCGCGGCACCCCGCCGCGCCGAACCGGGCTCCGCGTTCGCCCCGCCTCGGCGCGCTTGGTGCGCTGCTGATCGACATTCGCCGCTATCGGCGCGTCCCGCCGTTCACGCCCGATCCGGCCGGCCGGCCGAGACAGGCCAGCGGCGATGCCGACCGTCGATGACGAACTCGTGGCAGTGCCGCCACAGCCCGTCCTAGCCCTCGACCGCATCGGCGAGGTGCTCGGGGTCCGTACTCGCGTCGTGCGTGTGCTCGACCAGCGCAGGATCTCTCCGCGGCCACACGCGGGCCGCAGCCACCGCGCCCACTGCGGCCAGAGCCGCGAGCACGATCCAGGCCGCGGTGAACCCCGAGCCCGTGGCCAGCCATCCCGCGATCGGATAGGCAAGCAGCCAGCACGCGTGCGACAGCGAGAACTGCGCGGCGAAGACAGCCGGGCGATCAACCGGCGCGCTCGAACGCCGCAACACCCGGCCCGCCGGCGTCAGAACCAGCCCGGTCCCCGCGCCGACGACCGCCCACACGACCAGTGCGGCCGGCCAGCGCCAGCCGCCGCTGTCCGCGGTGGACAGCGCGACCGCACCGGCGACCCCGGCCAGAAGCCCGGCGGCACCGGCGAACATGACAGTGCGCTCACCGGCCCGGCCCAGCAACCTCGGCACCAGCAGCGCGACCGCCATTGTCCCGACGCCGTTGCCTGCCAGCAGCCAGGCCACGTCGGCCTGCGACCGGCCGAGCTCGCTCTGGACGTAGTTGACGGTGTTGACCATCACGATCGCCCCGACCGCCGCTACGACCAGATTCAGCCCGAGCACGCCCCGCAGCCGCGGCGTCGCGGCGTAAATCCGCACCCCGGCCAGGGTCCGCTCCCACACACCGTCGCGCCGGCTGCGAGCCGCATCCGGGATCCGCGTGGTCACGACCAGCGCGGCGGACG
Source organism: Amycolatopsis ultiminotia (assembly GCF_039536925.1). Taxonomy (NCBI): domain Bacteria; kingdom Bacillati; phylum Actinomycetota; class Actinomycetes; order Pseudonocardiales; family Pseudonocardiaceae; genus Amycolatopsis; species Amycolatopsis ultiminotia. The sequence goes on from NZ_BAAAZN010000007.1 coordinate 271,342, forward strand.
CCAGAAACCCCACCGACGTGCCAGTGAACAGCCAATGGAACGACACCACGCTCAACAGAGCCGCGGCCAGCACCGGAGACAGCAGGCTTTCCATCGTCGAGGCCAGCTGCGACGCCGACAGCGCCCGCGTGTAATCGCGTTCGTCGGGCAGGATGTCCGGCAGCACGGCCTGGAACGTCGGAGTGAACGCGGCCGACGCGGACTGCAGCACGACGATCAGCACGTAGATCTGCCATACCTGGTCGACGAACGGCAACGCCAGCACCACCGACGCTCGCACCAGATCCAGGCAAACCAGCAGCACCCGCCGCGGGACCCGGTCCGCATACGCGCCAGCGACCGGCGCCACCGTCACATAGGCGACCATCTTGATCGTCAGCGCGGTGCCCAGCACCGCGCCCGCGTCCGCACCCGCCAGTTCATACGCCAGCAGCCCGAGCGCGACCGTGGTCAACCCGGTCCCGAACAACGCCACCAGCTGCGCCCCGAACAGGTGCCGATAGTCCCGGCGGCCGAACAACGACAACACAGCGGCACACTCCTACTACCCGACGAGGACTGCCTCCATGATAGGTGCATATGTACGCACATGACGAACAAGGTGCCCAGTGGGCCCAGCTGCCGCCGCCCGACCTGGTCGAAACCGCGTCGACCGCGCTGCGGATGCTCGCCGAGCCCGGCCGGCTGCGGATGCTGTGGTTGCTCAGCGGCGAGGAGTACGACGTCGCGTCGCTGGCCGCGGCAGTCGGCATTGCCCGGCCGTCGGTTTCCCAGCACCTGGCCAAGCTCCGCTTGGCCGGGCTCGTCAGCCTGCGCCGGGACGGGCGACGCGCCCTCTACCGCGCCCGCGGCGGCCACGTGCGACGCCTCCTGACCGAGGTCATGAACGCAGCCGACCACCACCTGCACAGCATCCCTGACCACGACTAGCGTCCCGGCCATGCGTGCCGTCGGCCTGCGCCGTGTTCCGCAGCCGCGTCCGCTTTTTCGCCAGCGCCCGGTTCAAGCCCGGCACCGCCGGCGTCTGGTTTTCGCGCCCGCCGTGACGGACACTGGGAAGGTGGACAGACAGGCGGTTCACGACGAGATGGAACTCGCTCGCGCTCGGTTTCACCAATTCCTCGACCAGGCGACTGACGCCGACCTGCGCCGCGCGAGCGACGGAACCCGCTGGACCAATCGCGAACTGTTGTTCCACCTGCTGCTCGGCTACCTGATCGTGTGGGCATTGCGGAACCTGGTCCGGCTGCTCAGCCGGCTGCCCGACAGGGCGAGCCAGTGCTACGCGCGAATCCTGAACGCAGCGACAGTGCCATTCGACGCCGTCAACTACGCCGGCTCCCGCCTCGGCGGCGCTCTCCTGAGCCCGCGGCGGATGGCGGCGCTGGCGGACCGGGCGATAGCGCGCCTGCACCGGAGCCTCGACCGCGAAACGGACGCCGACCTCGCCCGGGCGATGCATTTTCCGACCCGCTGGGACCCCTTCTTCCACGACCGCATGACCTCGCCGACGTCTACCGCTTCCCGACCCAGCACTTCGACCACCACGTCCGGCAACTCACCCTGGACATCGGAACCGGGTAGCCCCTCGACGCACGAAGCGGATCCCGGTGCGGCCGCCGAGCCCTTGACCGCAGTTCAGCAGCCTGCTCGACCGGTCCGGTTCGCCGAGCGCAGCGGTGCGGTCGGCGCCTGCGGCGAATCGGTCTGGTCACCGATGACGAGCAATTGCGGATCTTTGGCTGAAGGACAAGCCTCCGGGCGTGGAGCGAGCCGCCAGGCCGTGACGAACCGTTGCCTGGCAAGGTGGCGGGCCGGGACGGGGTCCAGCCGAATGCGGCGGCAGCGGCAGGGATTTCTCCGTGTTGCCAGCGTCAGCGGTCCTCGTCCACGGCGGCGCGGCCATGCCGGTCGTCGTCCTGCACACCGCGCGCATCGTCCTGCCGTATCGGCAGCAGCAGGGTGAAGGTTGGCGGCACCGACCGCCCCAGCCGAAGCCGGCCCCCCTCAGCTTCCGCCAGGCTGCGTGCGAGAGCGAGGCCGATCCCGTGCCCGGCGGCGGAATCGGACCGGCGCCGGAACGGATCAGCATCCGAGGCAAGACCTGGTCCTTCGTCGGTCACGTCAAAGGCGGCCGTGTCGCCCATGTCGCGGACCGTGACCGTGACCGTGCCACGGCCGTGCCGAGAAGCGTTGTCCAGCAACACGGTCATGGCTTGACGGGTCGCGAGAGCCGAGACGCGGGTCTCCGCGACGTCGAGCGGATCCGGTAACAGCAAGACCCGGCCTTGCGCGGCGAGCAGACCGTGCCAGTCCTGCCGGATCTCGGCGAGCACAGTCTTCACCTCGACAAGTTCGGTGCCGGGATGCGCGTCGCGGGCGAGGGCCAGGAGGTCGCGGATGGTGCGGTCGAGCCGGTAGGTCGTCTCCAGCGCAGCAGTGACGGCCGGACGCAACGCCGTGTCCGGGCTCTCCAGCGCAACCTCGAGTTGCAGCTGCAGACCGGCGAGCGGGGTCCGCAGCTGGTGCGAAGCGTCCGCGGAGAACGCCCGCTCACGGGCGAGGACTTCCCCGATTCGCCCGGCAGTCGTGTCCAGTGCGATGCCCGCCCGGTCGATCTCGGGAATGCGGGAACGACGAGTCCGCACGGTGAAGTCCCCTTCGCCGAGCCGCGCGGCGCTGGTGGACAGCTCTTCGAGCGGCGCGGCCAGCCGGACCGACAGGCGGTGCGCAACGAGCCAGGTGGCAGCCAGCGCCACCACCGCCAGGCCGCCCATGCCCAGCCAGGTCAGTGCCGTGCGCCGGTCCACCTCGCTGTGCGGGGTCGCGGCGCGCACCATGCCGACGACCGCCCCGGCATCGGTGATCGGAACGGTGGCGACCAGGTCCGTCCCGGTGTCGTCGGCGATCACCTCGTTCGCCCGGATCGCCGCGCCCGCCGCCTCCAGCCGCGCGGGTCCGCTGCCGGTCAAAAGGCTGCCAGCCGGGTTGTAGAGAGCCAGCGAGGTATTCGCCTCGGCGGCCGGAAGCCGGTCAGGCAGATCGTGCCGGATCACCTGCGCCGACACGGACAAAGCCGCCGAGTCGGCCAGCCGTTCCAGCTCGGCGCGCTCGTCGTCGAGGTAGTAGCGGGCGACGCCGATAGCGAGCGGCAAGCCGAACAAGCTGATCGCCAGCACGCCGGCCAGCACGGTCAACAGGATGATTCGTTTGCGCACAACGGCTCCTTCGGCGGCGGGCTCGCGCCCTCGGCGTCCAGTGTGCAGCCGCCCCGGCCATCGTGCGTTCGCGAAGCGGTTCGTTTGCCGTCTGCTAACCGTCGGCCGCTCCGGCGGGAAACGGGAGTCCGCCGCCCCGTGGAATTTGCCGTGCGCTGGCCGAAACGAGCCGAAGGCTTTTCGCGCCTCTCTCTAGCGTCGTCTTTGCACCAGTCGCCGTGGGAGGGACACCGCAATGAAACGCACGACCGGTCCCGCCGGAATCGTTGTCGCGTCGGTCGCCGTGGCGCTGGGACTGAGTGCCTGCTCCGCATCGAACAGCCCGACATCCCAGGGCGCTTCGCCCGCCGCCCCGAACGCCCCGGAAGTCAATCCGGCGGGCGACATTCCCGACAACCAGGTATACGTACCGTTCACCACGCCCGACCGCCGTTTCACCGTGTCCGTTCCGGAGGGCTGGGCACGAAGCGCAGCAGGAAACGCCTCGTTGTTCACCGACAAATTCAACAGCGTCCGCGTCGAAACCACAGCCCGCCCGCAAGCCCCCACCACTGGGTCGGCGACCGCGAAGGACTTGCCCGCCATCCGGACCGGCAGCCGTGGCTACGTCGCGGGATCAGTCAGCGCCGTCGCGCGCAAGGCGGGGAACGCGGTCCTGATCACCTATCAAGCCGACTCGCCGCCCGACCCGGTCACCGGTAAAACGGTCGTCGACTCGGTGGAGCGATACGAATTCTGGAACAACGGCGAGGAATTGATCCTCACCCTGAGCGGCCCCAAAGGGGCGGACAACGTCGACCCGTGGCGCACGATCACCGACTCAGTGCGGTGGATGTGATGACAGCGCCGCTGCACGCGCGCCAGTTGTATCGCTTCTACCGCTCGGGCGAGGAGGAAACCCTCGCCCTCAAAGGGGTTTCCCTCGCCGTCGAAAGCGGCGAGATCGTCGCGGTGACGGGTCCGTCCGGATCAGGAAAGTCCACCCTGCTTTCCTGCCTGGCCGGCATGGACGATCCGGACGGCGGCAGCGTCCACGTCGACGGCAGCCGGATCAGCCACCAGCCGGAGCCGGTACGGGCCAGACTGCGATCCCGCCGGATCGGGATGCTGTTCCAGAACGGCAATCTCCTGGAGCACCTCACCGTAATAGGCAACGTGGTGGTGGCACAGCGCCTCGCCGGCCAGCGCGCCGCGCGCGACCCGGGCAACCTGCTGTCCGCATTGGGCATCGCGGATCGGGACAGTGCCTACCCCAGCCAGCTTTCCGGCGGCGAACTCGCCCGGGCGGGCCTCGCGGTCGCGCTGGCCAACACGCCGGCCGTGGTGCTGGCCGACGAGCCCACCGGCGAACTGGACAGCACGACGGAACACCGGATCCTCGAACTGCTTGCCGAGACGGCACGCGAGGGGACGGCGGTGGTGGTCGCCAGTCACAGCCCAGCGGTGAGCGCGTTCGCGCACCGGACGGTCCGGCTCGACGACGGAAAGGTATGCGAATGACCGGCGACACCGCACCCGCAGTGCGACTCGGCCGCGCCGAACACGAACCGGGCATGCTGGCCGAATGCCGGGATGTCGCCCGCACCTACGGAAGGGGACCGACCGCCGTCGTGGCGGTGCACGGCGTCACGTGCCGGATCCGTCGGGGCATACGGCTGGCGGTCACCGGACCGTCCGGATCTGGCAAATCCACCCTGCTGCACCTGCTCGCCGGGATCGACCGGCCCACCGCGGGCACCGTGGAGTGGCCGGATCTGCGCGACCGGGCCACCGAGGTCGGCGTCGTCTTCCAGGGTCCCAGTTTGCTGCCCGCGCTGGACGTGACCGAGAACGTGGCGCTGCCACTGCTGCTGGCCGGAGAGCCCGAGGACGAGGCCTTCCGCCGGGCCCGGTCCGCGTTGAGCCGGCTGGCGATCGACGACCTGGCAGGCAAGCTGCCGGACGAGCTGTCCGGCGGGCAGGCGCAGCGGGTCGCGGTCGCGCGGGTGCTGGCTGCCCGCCCGCTGCTGATCGTCGCCGACGAACCCACCGGCCAGCTCGATCACGAGTCCGCCGAACGGGTCATGACGGTCCTGACCGCCACGGCCGACGAACTGGGCGCCGCGCTGGTCGTCGCGACGCACGACCCGTTCGTGGCCGCCCGGCTCGGGCAGGAATGGACGATGCGCGACGGCCGGCTCCACGGCGCGGCTGATCCCGACCGGGCAGAGCGAAACGGAGAGGCGAAATGATCTGGCGCTGGATTTCCGGCTTGGTGCGCCACCGAGGGGTCCGGCTCGGCGCGACAGCAGGCGGCATCGCGATCGCCGTCGCCCTCCTGGTGTCTCTCGGCAGTTTCCTTGCCGCCGCACAAGGTTCGATGACCGCCCGCGCGGCCCGCAGCGTCGCCGTGGACTGGCAGGTCGAGGTGCAACCCGGCGCGAAGCCGGCGTCCGTCCGCGACCTCGTCCGGAACGGGCCGGGGGTGCTGCGTTCGGACGCGGTGGGATTCGCGCGGACAACCGGCATGTCGGCATCCGGCGGCGGCAGCGCTCAGACGACCGGCCCCGGGGTGGTGCTCGGGCTGCCCAGCACCTACCGCGGCGACTTCCCCGGTGCGGTGCGCACGCTGGCCGGATCCGATCACGGCGTCGCACTGGCCCAGCAAACCGCCGCGAACCTGCACGCGAAACCAGGCGACCTCGTCCAGATCGGACGGGCGGGACTGCCCCCGGTCAGCGTCCGCGTCACCGAGGTCGTCGACCTGCCGCAAGCGGACTCGTTGTTCCAGAAGGTCGGCGCCCCGGCCGGTGCGCAGCCCTCCGCGCCCCCGGACAACGTCCTCATCCTCGACAGCCGAGCCTGGCACGCCCTGTTCGACCCGCTCTCCGCGGCCCGCCCGGACCTGGTAACCACCCAGATCCACGCCGCGCTGAACCGCTCGCTCCCGGCAGACCCGGCGACCGCCTACACCCAGGTCGTGGGCGCGGCGCACAATGTCGAGGCCCGCTCCGCTGGCACTGCCGTAGTAGGCAACAACCTCGGCGCCGCCCTGGACGCGGCGCGCTCCGACGCCGCCTATGCCCGGGTGCTGTTCCTGTTTCTCGGGCTGCCGGGGGCAGTCCTCGCCAGCCTGCTGACGGCCGTGGCGGTAGCCGCAGGCGCCCCTCGCCGCCGACGCGAACAGGCTCTTCTGCGTGCTCGTGGCGCTACCGGCCGCCAACTGCTGCGCTTGGCCGCGGCGGAGGCCCTCCTCGTCGGCGCCGCCGGCACAATCGTCGGCGCCGTCGCTGCCGCCTTGATCGGGGTCACGGCGTTCGGGTCGGCGCGGTTCGGGGCGAGCGGGGCGGACGCGACCGGCTGGACCGTCGCCGCCGTTCTCGCCGGGCTGGCGATCGCCGGACTGACGGTGCTTGCTCCGGCCTGGCGTGACCTGCGCGGGACCACAGTGGCCTCGGGACGGGCCGCCCTGACGCGCCGCGCGCGGCCGGCCTGGAGCCGGTACGGCCTCGATGTGCTCCTCCTTGCCGCCGCCGCGGTCGTGTTCTGGCTGACGAGCCGTACCGGCTACCAACTGGTGCTGGCACCGGAAGGCGTGCCTGCCATTTCGGTGTCGTACTGGGCGTTCGCCTCACCAGCGCTGTTCTGGCTCGGCTCCGGGCTGCTCGCGTGGCGATTGGCCGATCTCCTGCTCGGCCCCGGCCGCCGCCTCCTTGGCCGCGGTCTCCGGCCCTTCGCCGGCTCGCTGGCGAACGTCGTGGCCGGCTCGCTGTCGCGCCAGCGACGGCTGCTCGCGCACGCCATCGTGCTGCTGGCGCTGGCGCTCTCGTTCGCCGCGTCCACCGCCACGTTCAACGCGACCTACCGGACGCAGGCCGAGGCCGACGCACAACTGACCAATGGCGCCGACGTCACCGTCACCGAATCGCCCGGAACTTCGGTCGGTCCCGCCGCGGCCGGCACGATCGCCGCCACCCCCGGCGTTCGCAGCGTCGAACCCGTCCAACATCGCTTCGCCTATGTCGGAGCAGACCTGCAAGACCTCTACGGCGTACGACCGGACAGCATCACCAGCGCGACCGCCCTCCAGGACGCCTACTTCCAGGGCGGCACCGCCCGCGCACTGATGCAGCGGCTCGCCGCGCAGCCCGACGCCATCCTCGTGAGCGCCGAGACCGTCAAGGACTTCCAGCTGAGCCCCGGCGATCTGCTCAACCTCCGGCTGCAGGACGGACGAACCAAGCAGTTCACCACGGTGGCCTTCCACTACGCGGGCGTGGTCAAGGAATTCCCGACCGCGCCCAAGGACAGCTTCTTCGTCGCCAACGCCGCCTATGTCGCCCAGCGCACCGGCAGCGACGCCGTGGGAGCGTTCCTGGTCGACACCGGCGGACAGAACACCACCGCGGTGGCCAGCCGGCTCCAGGCCCGGCTCGGTCCGGCCACGACCGTGACCGACATCGCGCATACGCGCGCCACCGTCGGCTCCAGCCTGACCGCGGTCGACCTCGCCGGCCTGACCCGAGTCGAACTCGGCTTCGCGCTCGTGCTCGCCGCCGCCGCGGGCGGCCTGGTCCTCGCGCTCGGGCTCGCCGAACGACGCCGCTCCTTCGCGATCGCGGGCGCACTCGGCGCGACTCCTCGCCAACTGCGCTCGTTCGTGCTCGGCGAAGTGCTCGTACTCGGTGCCGGCGGTCTCGTCACCGGCGGCCTCGCCGGCTGGGCCCTTTCGCACATGCTGGTGACAGTGCTGACCGGGGTGTTCGACCCGCCTCCGGCCGCACTCACGGTGCCGTGGAGCTACCTCGCCGCGGTCGGCGCGACCACGGTCGCGGCGCTCGCCGCGGTCGCCGCCGTCACGGTCAGAATCGCCCGGCGGTCCCCGATCGCGGTGCTCCGCGAACTCTGACACCGCGTCCCGCGCAGTCGGCCTTAGTGTCGGAATTTCGTTAGACCACGGCAAAATCTCGCGCCGGACCCTTCATCAGATGGGCTGACGCACCGGCACAACCGGTCGGCGGCACGCTTCACTGAAGATCATGAACAAGCTTCCCCCCATCACCGCGGTCTTCTGGATCATGAAGATCGCGGCCACGACGCTGGGCGAGACCGCGGGCGATCTGCTCGCCCAGACCCTGCGGGTCGGCTACCTGGCAAGCTCGGCCATCCTCGTCACGGTCTTCGTCGCCAGCCTGGCGACACAGCTGGCAGTGAAGACCTTCCGCCCGGCGCTCTACTGGACGGTCATCCTCGCGACCAGCACCGCCGGAACGACGATGTCCGACTTCATGAACCGGACCGCCGGCCTCGGTTACGCCGCCGGCGCGGTCGTCCTGGTGACCGCGTCGCTGACCGTGTTCGCGATCTGGAAGTCCACCGGATACTCGTTCGACGTGCAGACCATCGCTACCTTCAAGGGCGAACTGCTGTACTGGACGGCGATCCTGCTCTCCAACACCCTTGGCACATCGCTCGGGGACTTCCTCGCCGACGATTCCGGTCTCGGCTTCGGCGGCACCGCATTGGTGATCACCGCGGTCCTGCTGCTCGCGCTCCTGACGATGAGGACGACCCGGATCTCGCGGACCTTGCTGTTCTGGATCGCTTTCGTCCTGACCCGGCCGCTGGGCGCGTCGGCGGGCGACTTCGTCAGCAAACCGGTCTCCGCGGGCGGGATGGGCTACGGCACCGCCGGAGCCTCGGTCCTGCTCGGATCGGTCCTGGTCGCGTTGATCGGCTACACCGCCTGGCAGCAACGGCAGACCCGGCTCGCCGAACTCGCCGCATGACGCGGGCGGGCCCGGCGGGTGCTCAGCCGTCCCGGTCGCCGTCTGCTTCCGGCTGTTCGAGCCGGTAGCCGTGGCCGCGCAGAGTCGTGATGGCGGGAGCCGCCGCGGGCCCGGCCGCGTCCTCGAGCTTGCGCCGCAGCGCGGCGACGTGGACGTCGAGGGTCTTGGTGGAGCCGAACCAGTGGGCGTCCCACACGTCGGCCATGAGCGTCGTCCGGCTGACCGCCACCCCGGGTTCGGCCGCCAGCCGGGCGAGCAGATCGAATTCCTTTGCCCGCAACGGAATCTCGTGCCCGGCCACGGTGGCCCGGCGAGCCGCCTGGTCGACGTGGAGAGGTCCGACCGCGAGGACGGGCCGGTTGTCCGCCAGCGCCGCGCCCCGGCGCAGATGCGCCCGGATCCGGGCGTGCAGCTCGGTGAGCCGGACCGGCTTTGTCAGGTAGTCGTCGGCACCGGCCTCCAGTCCGACGACGACGTCCATTTCCTCCTGCCGCGCGGTCAGGATCACCAGCACGCAGCCCGGTTGAAGGACGCGCAGTTCCCGGCACAGTTCGATCCCGTCGAGGTCCGGCAGGCCGAGGTCGAGCAAAGCCAGTTCGAACTCGTGAAATTGTGCTTCGCGCAGGGCTGCGCGGGCCGACCGGTGCCACGCGGCCCGGTGGCCGTGCTGGTGCAGGCTGGCCTGCAGGGTCCGCCCGATCGTCTCGTCGTCCTCGACCACCAGCAGCTGCGCCATGACACGAGCTTAGCCATCAGGACCTTCTCGAGCTGCTGGGTCAGGTGGCCTCTCCCGAGTGAACCCGCCAGGTTTTGCGTTGCGCTAACCTCTGCCTGGACGGTTCTCTACCAGCGCGTTCCTACCGTGGCGACTATGACGGTCCTGCATCGGCCCAGCTCCAGAACCCGGCCGTCCCTTCCGATCCGGACGAGGGCGGCTGTTGCCGTCGGCAACGCGGCCGCTCGGGGCTCCCGGGCCGCCGGACTCGGCCGCGGCGGCATCATCGGAGGCCGGGTCAGCCTGGCGCTCCAGCCGGCGGCGCTGGCCCATCTGTGCCGAGAGCGCGTCGTGGTGCTGGTCACCGGGACGAACGGCAAGTCCACCACGACCTGCATGCTCGCCGCCGCACTGCAGCCGTTCGGCGAAGTCGCGTGCAACGCGAGCGGCGCGAACATGCCCGACGGCCTGGTCGCCGCGCTGGCCGCCAGCCCGGCGGCCCGGTATGCGGCACTCGAAGTCGACGAGAACCACCTCCCCGCGGTGCTGTCCGAGGTGACTCCGGCCGCGGTTGTGCTGCTCAACCTCAGCCGCGACCAGCTCGACCGGACCGGCGAAGTCCGGCGCACCGAGAATGTCCTGCGGGCCGCACTCGCTTCCTGTCCGTCCACAATGGTCATCGCCAACTGCGACGACCCCCTTGCCGCCTCCGCGGCGATGGCTGCCGCGAATCCGGTGTGGCTTTCGGCCGGCAACGCCTGGCGAGGCGACAGCGCGTCCTGCCCTCGATGCGGGAGCGCGGTGCGCGAAGCACTTGGCGGCTGGAGATGTTTCTGCGGCTTCGCCCGCCCGGCACCCGCGTGGGTGCTGGACGACGACGGCGAACTTGTGCACCGGAACGGATTGCGGATCCGCTTGGCGCCCGCGTTGCCCGGCCGGGCCAACGCCGGCAACCTCGCCTTCGCCGCGGTAGCCGCAGGATCGCTCGGCGTGCCGCTGGGCGCGGCCGCAGCCGCCGCCGGAACGGTCGACCAGGTCGACGGCAGGTACCGCGTCGTCGGCTACCAACAACACCGGGTTCGCTTACTGCTGGCCAAAAACCCGGCCGGCTGGGCAGAAACGTTGCGGATTCTCGCGCCGGGCACCGACCCCGCCGTGCTGGCGGTCAACGCGCGCGAAGCCGACGGGACAGACCCGTCGTGGCTGTGGGACGTCGCATTCGACGCATTGCGAGGACGGCAAATCGTCGCTTCGGGCAACCGGGCCATGGACCTGTCGGTCCGGCTGAGCTATGCGGAAGTCGGGCATCTCGTCGTGCCGGACCCGCTCGCCGCGGTCGCGACGCTCCCGCGCGGGCCGGTCGAACTGGTCGGCAACTACACGGCGTTCCGCGACGCGACGGCGAGGCTGGCGGATGACCGGTGAGTCCGCGGTCCGCATCGGACTGTTGCTGCCCGACCTGCTGGGCACCTACGGAGATTGCGGGAACGCCGAAATCCTCCAGCGGCGCCTGCAGTGGCGGGGATTCCCCGCGACTGTCGTCCCGATCACCGTGGACGACGCCGTCGCCGACTCGCTCGACGTGTACGTCATCGGCGGCGGCGAAGACTCCGCGCAGTCGCTGGCCGCCGACTTCCTTGCCCGGCAAGCCGGCCTCGCACGCGCCGTCGGCCGAGGGGCGCCGGTGCTCGCCGTGTGCGCCGGGCTTCAGGTGCTCGGACGGGAATTCACGACCGAGCACGGGCGGGTCCGAACCGGCCTCGGTGTGCTCGATCTCGTCACCACACCGGCACGCGACCGCGCGGTCGGGGGAATCCGCACCCGCCCCGTCTCGTCCTTGCTCACGGAATCCTTGACCGGCTTCGAAAACCATCAAGGCCACAGCGCGCTCGGCCCCGCGGCACAACCGCTCGGCCGGATCGAACACGGGACCGGAAACGGTGACGGCTTCGACGGAGCCATCCAGGGCCGCGTCGTCGGCACCTATCTGCACGGACCCGCGCTCGCGCGCAATCCGGAACTGGCCGACCTGCTGTTGAACTGGGCTGTGGGCGCACCGCTGCGCCCGCTGGAGGTGCCCGGCCTGGCCGAACTCCGGCGGCAGCGGCTGTCCCGCCCATGGCGAAGGCGCTGACGGCGCGGCAGCCGATGCCTGATCCGGTGCCGTACAGCGGCTGCCTGCCGGCCCAGGTCGACCGGCAGGCAGCCGCTCCGCCGCCGCTGGCTTCCGTGCGCACGCGGTCAGCGCGACGCCCGAATGCCTACTCCTGGCCCTGGAACTGGTGATCCGCATTGCCCGCGGAGTCCTGGTGCCCGCCCGGGCCGTCGGCTTCGCCCGCCGTGCCGTGCGGCTCGGCGGCCGCCTCGGGCCCCTCCGCCCCCGGCTGCTCCGCCGCTGCCTGTTGCACCTGAGCGACGGGCGCCGGCGCGCTGGGAGTTGCGGACGCGACCGTTGTGCCCAGCATCGCTGCCAGCAGCGCCGCCGCTGCCGCGCCCGCTGCCAACCGTGCTCGTCCCATCATGAGTCCTCCTGCTGTCGTGACTTCGGCGACCGATACCGGACACCGTGGCCACAGGCTGGCACTCGGACGCTGGCCGCACGCTGAACGAAGCTGAGAAAACACCCGCGGTGACTCATCTTCTCGAGCCGTCGATCAGCCGGTAGCCGATCCCGCGCAGCGTCTCGATGGTCTGCCTGCCGAAGGGAAGATCGATTTTCCGGCGGAGGTAACCGATATAGACCTCCACCACGTTGTCGTCGCCGTCGTACTGCGCGTCCCATACATGGGCGAGGATGTCGGGCTTCGTCAGCGCCTCGCCCGGTCTGCGCATCAGATACTCCAGAAGACTGAATTCCCTTGGCGTCAAAGCGATCTCCGTCTCCGCCCGGCGCACCGAACGACGCGCCGGATCGAGGACCAGATCGCCGGCCCGCAGCACACTGGGGCGGGCCGGCGCGCCGCGGCGGAGCAGAGCGCGCAGCCGGGCCAGGAGAACAATGTAGGAGAACGGCTTGGTCAGGTAATCGTCCGCGCCGAGGTCGAAAGCGTCCGCCTCGTCGTATTCTCCGTCCTTGGCGGTGAGCATGACCACCGGCACCCAGTTGCCTTCCGCGCGCAACGTCTCGAGCACGCGGTAGCCGGACAGCCCGGGCAGCATGATGTCCAGCACCACGAGGTCGTACGGACGTTCCCGGGCCGCCCACAACCCGTCGGGTCCGGTCCCGGCCACATCCACCGCGAATCCGTCCGCGACCAGATTGCGGCGCACGGACTCGGCCAGCCGCGGTTCGTCCTCCACGAGCAGAACACGCATTGTCTCGACCTCTCGTTCAGTCCGCCGTCTCGTGCGCGGCCCGCGCCGCAGCGGCTCCCGCGTCGTCCTCGACGGCCGGGAACTCGACTCTGAAGAAGGCGCCGTGCCAGCCGGGCGGCGGCGCGAGGCACCGGGCGCGCCCGCCAAGGCGCTGGATCTCATCCTGCGCGCGCGGGACGGCCACCCGGACCGCCAGGTCCGTCATCGAGACCTCGGCGACGGTACGGCGCATCGCCTCCACCCGTCCCAGCGCGGCTCCCAGCGCCAGGTGGACCGCCAGCCACGCCAAGGCGAGCAACGGAACCCCAGCGGCGACCAGCAATACCGCCAAACGCGCGACAGCCGTCCGGGCGCCTTCGAGCGACTGGGCCGCGACCACGGTGTAGGCAGAGCTCCTGACCGCCGCTACCCGGTATTCGGCGTTGTTCTGACCCAACGGCAAAGCTACGGTGGCGACCACCTCGCCGCCGGCCCGCGGCAGGCCGGGCAGGATCGGCGGTTCGCCGGCCAGTTCCGAACTCGACCGCACCACCTGCCCGGCGGCGTCGAGAATCTGCACGGCCGCCGTTTCTCCGGGCGTGGCCGTGAGCGCCGGTTCAGTGACCGGACCGCCCGCGGCGAGGGTCGCGGCGACATTCCGGGCTTTGGCTAACGCGGCATCGGCGGCGCCCGACACGAGCGAGCGGTTCAACAGCGCCAGCACGACCACACCGGCCGTGATCATGCCCAGCGCGAGAATGCCGATAGCGATGATGCTGCTCCATCGTCGAACGCCGGCCCGCGCCACACATTCCCGAATGCAGGCACTCGGCTTCATCTGCCGAGCATAAACGCGATGCACCATTCACCGAATGAATTCTCAGCATTTTCACAGCGCGCACCCATTCTCCGGCCGCGTTTTGCATTCCGCTTGCCGAAAGCTGCCCCATTGCCCACTCAACCGGGCCTACGGTCGGGTCATGGCCACTGCCGGCGCACCTCTGCCCAGACCCAAACGCTCGCGGCGCAAGCTCGTTCTGGTGCTGGTCGTCGCTTTGCTCGCCTACCCGATCGGCAGCTACACCCGAGCCCTCACCTATCCCGGTGCGGCATCGTTCGCGGTCCGCACCGTCGATTGGCTGCGCGAGATCGGGCTCGGCGGTGCCGTCAACACGGTCGAGAATTGGTGGTACACCAGGCATCCACCCTCCTCGGCACCGCCGCCTGCCGGGTCGCTTCCCGCCACGCCGCCGCCTCTCCCCCATCCCGGCGCCGGCCCCCGGCCCGCCGATCTCCCGCCGCGATCGCCTCGGCTGCCCGGCGAAGGACTCTGGACCCCCGGAGCGCGGACGGCCGCCGGTCCGACAGCCGACTACACAACCTTCATCCGGCCGGATCCCGCGCACGCCAGCGTGGTCGCCGGGGTCGCATGGATCAACCAGTCGCTGGTGCGCACCTCCTTGATCGCGGGCACCAAAGAGCCAGGCGGTTCCGGTTGGCCGGAGGGTGCGCGGGTGCCGTCCGGCATTCGTCCCGCACTGCTGGCGACTTTCAATGCCGGATTCAAGTTCAAGGACACCGCCGGCGGGTTATACGCGGACGGCCGCGCTGCCCGCCCGCTGAAGAACAGCGCCGCGTCGGTCGTCATCGACCGGTCCGGACGGATATCGATCGCACAGTGGGGCCGCGACGCGACCATGTCCCCCGCCATCCGGGCGGTACGGCAGAACCTCGCTCTGGTGGTCGACAACGGCGGTGCCGTCCCCGGTCTGCGGGCGAACGCCGTCGGCCGCTGGGGCAGCGCCAGCAACCAGTTCCAGTACACCTGGCGTTCCGGGCTCGGCACCGATCGGGCCGGCAATCTCATCTATGTGGCCGGCGACAAACTGACCCTGGGGACGCTCGCCGAGGCAATGGTCCAGGCCGGAATCGTGCGCGGCATGGAACTGGACATCCACCCGGGAATGGTCGCGTTCAACAACTACCGGCCCGACCAGCCCGGCACACCGCCGAAAAAGCTCTTGCCTGCCATGCCCGGCTCGGCGGACCGCTACCTGACGGCCGACCAACGCGACTTTTTCGCCATCGCCATCCGGGGCGGAGCACCGCCGGGCAGGTACAGCGTCTCGCCGCTGCGGTCCCTCGGGGCATGACAGACGCCCACCCGGCCGGTGCTCTGCCCGGAGACCGACGTTCTGCCACGACCACAATCTCGGCACTGCGTCGCCGCCGGCCGGGCAGGCCTGAGAATCGTTCTGCGAAAGAACCATCTGGGCCCACGCATACGTGGAGCGCCGCAATGAGACTTTCTCGGCGAAGCCAGGCGGAGAGCTTGCTGTTGCGAGACCGGCTACGCCAGGCAGACACTCAGTAGCATGGCGTTGGTTGCGCGATTTCGCTTGTCCGTGGCACCGCGTCCCTGCGCAGTGTGAACGCCGCAACCGCTGCTGAGAAATCTCGATGTCCGTGATCTATAGTTCTCCCACCGACAGAGTTCAGCTTCGAGGAGGGCCGTCAGCGATGGTCACGACGTCCCTGCCAGCCCGCCGCAAGGCGTCTGGCAACTCGGACCGGTTCCGATCCGCGCCTACGCTTTGTGCATCATCGCCGGGATCGTCGTAGCCGTCTGGCTCACCCGCCGCCACGTCGATCTCGGTCAGGACTCCGAAGCCCTCCGCCGTGAGGGGTTCCCGCACCTTCGTGACAACGGCTTCGAACGACAGGCCGGAGGTCACCGACTTCGTGTACTCCATGAGAGCGTTCCCGCCCTCGATGTCGAAAAACAATTCCCGTCCGGCTACCCCGCGCGGGGCCTGTCGAACCTGCGTGCGTCTCCGGAGCCAGCCGGCAGGCAGCAACAACGCTGTACCGATTTCGCCTTTCCCCAGGCTGTCGATCGAGCGGGAATCCCGGCCTGGTGGATCACTTCGGCCACCGTCGCCGTTGTCTTGCCCGTCAGCCTCTGGCGGGCAAGACGGCATTCCCCGACTCCGCTCTCGCGGCCCGTGATCATCGCCCGCCCGGCATCCGATGAGGACGCTGCCGCCGTTCGTCGCGAGGAGGCGGCGCGGCGAACCGCTGGGGCGGTCCGGACTTCGCCGGACGGGGCGGCGGCGCTGCGCCGCGCCGGTCCTGCGGCCCGGGGTTTCGGGTCTGCGCCCCGGCGGAGGCGAGCCCGGCGGCGGTCCCGGGCGGCGCACCGGCTCAGGCCGGTTGACCCACGCGTCGAACATGACCAAACCTGCTGCGAGGACGAGAAAAATGATCGTCATCACCGCGCTGCGGGCGACGATCCCGACCCCGGCGATGGCCACGAGCCCGAGGACGGCGAACCAGCAGTAGGGATCGACCCGGCCGAACAAGGGGCTCGCGCCTGGACGTCTTCGCGAGCCGAGTGCCATAGCGCAACCCCAATCCACAGTGGACCGCTGACGCTCCGCTGCGCGTCGCCACGCCGGAGCCCGTCCCGCGGCGAACGACGCAGCGCGCGTCGCAGGACCTGGCACTTATCCTACACGTTGTAGGATGAGACTCGCCCGCTTCCGGCTGACCGCGCCGAACCAGACGATGGGAAGGGATCGATGTGGACATTGACGGGACGACGACGTGACCCGCTGCGCTACCGGCGGCGAAAGCCGTTCGCCGGAATCGTCGCACTGAGCGTCTTCGTGCTTGCCGCGGTCGCGGTCTGGACCACGACATTGCAGCGCGCGGCGGACGCGACGGCCTTGGTCGCCTGCCCGCCCCCGGCCGCCGGCACCGCGCCGCAGGCGTTGGACGCGCTGCCGTACAACGCGCTGGACGGCGTCGCTCCCGCGCCCGCCGCCGGCAGTCCGGTGACCGTGCTCAACGGCAGCGGCCAGCGCGGAAGCGCCGGACTCGCCGCGGGAGAACTCGCCCAGCTCGGTTTCCCGCAGGCGTCGCCCCCTGCCGACGACCCCTTGTACCCGACCGGCGACTTGCGGTGTTTCGGCCAGATCCGTTTCGGTCCGGCGGGTGCCGCGGCCGCGAGGACGCTCAGCCTGGTGGTGCCGTGTGCGCAGCTCGTGCGCGATCATCGCACTGACAGCAGCGTCGATCTCGCGCTGGGCAACGACTTCAGCGACGTGACCCCGAATCCCGCCGCCCGCCGAGCGCTCCAGCTGCTGGCGGGCGCGCCGAGTGGCCGTCCGGCCGTCGGCACCGCGCCGGCCGCCCTGACTCCGGCGCTGCTGACCGGTGCCCGCCGCGGGCAGTGCTGACCGCAGCCGTCATTCCACAGCAGCGCCGGGCGCTGGGGCCTCGATGCCGAGAAGAAGTGGGCGCAGCGGGTTCGGCATCCGTCGCTGCACGAGCCGGCCCAGCACGCCGGCGAGCGTCGGCACGAGCAACAAGGCGGCGACCGCACCGATCGCCAGCCCGGCCAGGACGTCGAGCGGATAGTGCATCCCGGCGTACACCCGCGCGAAGGCAAGGAATACGGCGACCGCGCACGCGATTAGGCCCCAGCCGCGCGCGAACACGAGAACGCCCACCGCCAGTGCCGCGCCGAGGGCGGCGTGATCGCTGGGGAAGGAGTTGTCCGCCGAGTGGCTCAGCAGCACGGTGACGCCGTGCAGGGCCAGGAACGGGCGAGCCTCCTGATGCAGCGCGGCGAAAAGCTGGTTCAGGCCCAGCGACACGAGGGTCGCGACCCCGGTCAGCACCGCCGCCGCGAGCGCGCGTGCGGCGTCGCCACGGCCGCGGCGGGTCCACCACGCCAAAGCCAGCAGGAGCACGAGAATCACCGGACCGCCCCACAACGCGAAGGCGGCCATGAACGGATGTGCCCACCCGGTGCGAGCAGCCAGCTGATTGATGTCCCAGAACAGGGCGAGATTCCACGGCACGGCTTGGGTGGTCCTTCCGGCGGCAGGCGGAGACAGCACAGACCCGTGATCTTACAGCTTGTAAGATCACGAGCGCGAAGGCGCCGTACCGGCTGTCAGCCGAGCACTGCGCCGGCGACCCGCAGGAACGCGATCGTGGCGTCCGCCAGGACCGCGATGCCCGCGCCGAGCACTGCCAAAGTGGGCAGGAGCGAAAGCGGGCGCGTCACGGTAGGAGCGCTTCGGAGCGCGCGGACGCGGCCGTGGACTCCGCGGTCGCTGAACGCGAGCGCCGGCGGGGCGGGACGGACAGCGGCCAGCGCCGCCCGGGCCAGCGACCGCGCGGCGAGCTCACGGTCGGCCACCGCGGTCGCGGCGTCTTCGTCAGCCCAGCGTTCCAGCTGAAACGTGATTTGGTCGCGCAGGCGGATCAGGACCGGATTGATCGCGACCGCGACGGCCGCCACCGCCTGATAGCGATGGTGCCGGTGCGCGAGATGCGCGCGCTCGTGGGCCAGCAGCACCCGGCGCTCCTCGGCATCGAGCGCCCGCAGCATGCCGTCGGAGACCACGATCCGGCCAGGCTGGCCGATGGCGCCTGTGACCGCGTAGGCGTGCGGACTGGGATCGGTGAACACCACCAGTTCACCCCGCGCGCCGGCGACGACGCCGTTCATCACCCTCCGCAGCCGCCCGCGGCGGTACAACGCACTGGCCACCCGCACCACGATCACAGCGAGCAGCACGGCCGCGATCAGGCCGGCGATCCGCGGCACCGGGTCCAGCCGACGCAACTGGGCCGCCGAGAGCGGCGAGTGCTCGAGAATCTCCCCGAGATGGCTCAACCCCGCGCCAGCGACCATCACCAATCCCCACAGAGTCCCCGCGCCGACCGCGGTCGCCACCGCGCAAAGAAGGCGCACCGCAGCAGGCGGTGCCAACCGCCTGCCTGCCAGCGGAAGGCCGCGCACCGCCAGCACCGGCAGCAGCAAGGCCAGATACACGTCGACCCTCACAGCCGGCCGCCCTGAGAATGATCGCCGTCGTCGAGCATCGCGCGCAGCGCCGCCGCGTCCTCCGGCTCGAGGGTCGTGACGAACCTCTGCAACGCCGCCCCCCGGTCTCTGGCCTCGCGCAACGCCACGTTCATCCGTTCGGCCGTGAGTTCGGCATGCGCCCGCCGCGGCGAGTACACATGCCCCCGCCCGGACGCCGCCCGCTCGGCCAGGCCCTTCTCGTGCAATCTGGTCAGCACGGTCAAAACCGTCTTGTAGGAGAGATCCGTCCCCACCGCCTCATGCACCGCCGCACCGGACAGCGGCGCCGGAGCAGCCCACAGCGCAGCCATCACTTCCGACTCCAGCGCGCCTGCCGCGCGCCGTGCCCGCGATCCTTCTCCGCCGGGCATGGTCCTCCTCAGTCTGTTCTCGCGGCACGACCCCCGCCTGCGCACCCGCTCGGCTCGCCGGCCGCGAGCACCACGAGGGTACCTGCCGGACGTCGCCGCCCGGCCACTGTCGTCGGCCCGGCAGAGCCGTCTCACGGCACCGCCCCGGGATTCGACCCGGCCCGGAACGCCCGGCGGCTCACCGCTTCCAGACGCCGGTGATCGGCCGGGCGGAAGCGGCTTCGCCGAGCGGCGCAAGGCCGTACATGTCTTCGATGGTGCGGAGAACGCTGTAGTGGTCGATCGGCTGGGCGCTGCGGGTCGTGCGCACCATCGGCCCGGAGAGGATCGTCGGGATCCGATTGGCAGG
This sequence comes from Amycolatopsis ultiminotia, assembly GCF_039536925.1. Taxonomy (NCBI): domain Bacteria; kingdom Bacillati; phylum Actinomycetota; class Actinomycetes; order Pseudonocardiales; family Pseudonocardiaceae; genus Amycolatopsis; species Amycolatopsis ultiminotia. The sequence continues at coordinate 290,941 of NZ_BAAAZN010000007.1, forward strand.
GGTCCCGGCGTCCTCGTCGAAGGTCACGATGAGGAGGCTGTTGTGCGCCTGCGCCCATCGGGCGTATCCGGACAGATTCTTGGCCGCCCAGCCGTCGCCCGCGGAAACCGGGCAATCGTGCATGTCGTGGCACAGGTCGGGGATCACGAACGACACCGTGGGCAGCGTCGAGAAGTCGGCGGGGAAATGCTGATAAGCCCGGTTCGCGCTGGAGGGCACGTTGCTGAAATCGGGCACGGGGTTGTGTTTGCGACAGTAGGCTCCGTCAGCCGAGGAACACCCGGCGAATCCGTCGCCCGGCATGCTTTCCGCGTAGCCGGCGAACCGGAATCCGGCGTCGAGCAACTGGCGGGCCAGGTTGGGCCGCGCGCCGAGGGATTGCGGGCAGGAATCGTCGGCGACGCCCTGCGGCGAGCCGGAGAACAACGCCACGTAGTTCGGCTGGCTGGGATGCGCGATGCCGTGCGAATCGGACAGGCTCGCCCCCGCTCCCGCGAGCGAGGTGAGATAAGGGGCGTCGGTCGACCCGTTGACCTCGGTCTCCCCCTCGTTCTCGAAGATCGCCACGACGACGTGGTCCGGCCGGGGAACGCTTCCCGGAGCGGTGGCGGCCGGAGCCGGGTGCGCTTGTGGGTACGGCGTCGGTCCGGCCGAGGCGCATCCGGCGAGCAGCAACAGCGCAGCCGCCCGGCCCGCCCTTTTCCCGCAATGCACCGGCACCCCGCACTCCTCCCGGACCTGGCGCCCGCCGCGCGGTCACGCGGACCACACAAGCATAACTTCTACAATAATGTAGAAGTGTTGACCGTCAGGAATCGAGCCCATGCCCCCTCTCGCCGCGCCCGGCCGCCTCCTTCCCGCATTCCCGGCAGCGGGAACTCGATCACGCCTAGCCGGAGGGGACGCCTTCGACGCGCGCCCGCGGAGTCGCTCGTGAGCCGCCCGTACCCGCCCGGCGAGCCGCCGCAATGGCCCCGCGGGCGCGGCCCGGTGCCGCCCGGCCGGCCCGCCGCTCCGAGGCAGCCCGCCCGGCCCCCGTACCGTCCGGAACCGGAACTGCTCACGCATCGGCTGCCCGCCCCGCCCCCGGTTCCAGCCGCCCAGTCCAGGGCGCCCGGCCCACGCACCGCAGGAACCGCACGGCCGCGAGCGCCGAGGAAGAAGCTCTGGCGCCGTATCCGGCGCGGCCTCTACGTCCTGGCCGGCGTGTGCCTGCTCGGCCCGGTCATCGCCTTCGTCGTCGCCTACCAGTTCGTGCAGGTGCCCGATCCGACAACGCTCGCGGCCGCGCTCAACCAGCCGGTCACGCTGTACTACGCGGACGGCTCGGTGATGTACACCAAGACCGGAGTCGCCGGCAATCGCCAGCTGGCCACCTGGGACCAGATCCCGCAGTCGATGAAGAACGCGCAGATGGCCGCCGAGGACGAGACCTTCATGACCAACTCGGGCTTCGACCTCAACGCGATCGTGCGCACGGTCTGGAACCGGCTGAACGGCGGCACCGGCGGCGGCTCCACCATCGGCCAGGAGTACGTCAAGAAGGCCACCGGCAACGACCAGCCGACGCTCACCCGCAAGATGGCCGAAATGGTCGAGTCCTACAAGATGACGAACACCTATTCCAAACAGGACATCCTGACCGCCTACCTGAACACCGTCTACTTCGGACGCGGCGCGTACGGGATCAAGGCCGCGGCCAAGGCGTTCTACGGGGAAGACGTCAGCAAGCTCACCAACGAACAGGCCGCGCTGCTAGCCGGAATGGTCCAACTGCCCTCCTACGCCAACAACACCGCCTACGAGCAACAGCGCTACCGCTACGTGCTGGGGCGGATGCTGGCCAATCATTGGCTCAGCCAAGCGGAATACAGCTCGGCCGCCTTTCCGGCGCCGGTCGCCGAGACGAGCGCCGGTTCTGGCCCGGCCCTTTCCCCCACCCGCCAGTACATCGTCGCCGCGGTGTTCGCCGAGCTGGCCAAGAAGGGCCTCCCGGAACAGGCGTTGTCCCGGTCCAGAGCCAAGATCTACACCTCGATCCAGCCCCCGGCGCAGACCGACGCCGAACAAGCGGTCGCGAAGATCACCTCGGCCGACCGTGGCTATCCGCACGAGGGCGCCGCGCTGGTATCGATCGACCCGTCCACCGGCGGGATCGTGGCGTATTACGGAGGAGACGGCTCCACCTCCTACGATCTGGCCAGGACCCCGCAACAGCCAGGTTCCTCGTTCAAGCCCTACGTCCTCGCCGCCGGCCTGCGCACCGACCCGGGCCGCGTCGGGCTGAACACCGTCTACGACGGCAGCGACAACCAGACCATCGACGGACAGCTGGTGCACAACTCCGACGGCGAGGGCGCCAGCCGGATCACCGTCAAGGACGCCATGACCAAGTCCGTCAACACCGTCTTCTACCGCATGGGCGCGCAGGCCGGAGTGAACAACGTGCGGCAAGCCGCCTGGGACGCGGGGATTCCGAAGCAGATCACGTCCTCGCTGGGCTCCACTTTCGACTCGCTTCAGCAAGACGACCCGGCCACCGGCAACGGAAACGGCACCACCCAATTGGGGATCTCGATCGGGCAGTACCCGGTCCGGCCGATCGACCAGGCGCAGGGCTACGCCACCTTCGCGAACGACGGCAAGTATCTCCCCGCGCACCTGGTCACCAAGGTCACCGACGGGACCGGCAACCAGCTCTACCGATTCGACACGGCAGCCACCCCCGCATTCAGCACCGACCCGACCGCCAACGCCACGATCGCCCGCACCGTCACCGCGTCGATGACCGACGTCGCCTCCTCGTCCGGCGACGGCTTGCGGAGCGGCAGGCCGAACGCGGCCAAAACGGGAACGGCCCAGTTCAACAACAGCGGGCACAACTCGGAAGCCTGGACGGTCGGCTACACCCCGCAAATCGTCACCGCCGTCTGGTTCGGCAACACCCAGCAGCCCGCACCGATCTACGGCAACTACCACAACGGCATCGGCTCCAACCACGGCTACGACGTCTACGGACGCGAAGAACCCGGCTACATCTGGCAGGACTTCATGAACGCCTACCTCGCCGGCCAGCCCGTGCGCGACTTCCCGCCCGCCCCGGCGAGCGCCGTCGCCCCGGCTACGCCCGACAACCCGCCACCGACCACCTCGAACCAAGCCGCGCCGACTACGTCCGCGACCGCCCAGACAACCGCACCCTCCACTACGACCGCGCCGACCACGTCCGACCGGCCGACGAGTTCGCAACCCACCTCCGCGTGCGGCCGCAGCTGCCCGACCACCACACCCAGCCGCCGACACCACGGGCCGGGTCCGGGCGGCGGGTAGCTCCGCGTCCACAGGCGGACGGGTGGACGCTCGGCAGTCCGGCGGCAGCCGCGCTTGCACCGCGGAAGAGGCATGGGGATCGGGATCTACGGCGCAAGCGTGTCCCTGTCCGGTGCCGACGAAGTGATCGACAGTTTGCCACACAAGGAGAAAACCCTGCTGTCACGCAAGTTTCAGGATGGCCAGGATCTCTCGGGCGGACAATGGCAGCGTCTCGGCGTCGCACGCGGCATCTACCGCGATGCCGCTGTTCTGGTGGCGGACGAGCCGACCGCAGCCCTCGACGCTAAGGCCGAGGCCCGCGTCTTCGACGGCCTGCGCAATGCGAGCCTGACCGGCGACGGCAGCCGGACGACGATCCTCGTCACCCACCGCCTCGCCAACGTCCGCTCTGCGGACCGGATCGTCGTGCTCGACCGCGGTCGCATCGTAGAACAAGGCACGCATGACGAACTGCAGGCGGCCGGCGGACTGTACGAGATTAAGGCCGCTGCCTACCGCGACGCCGCCGGGGCCTGAGCCGCCGCCGCCTTCCGAAGCGACCCGGACAGCAACGGAATCATGGCGAGCAAGACGTAGGCGAGGCTCATCGCGAGGATGACAGCGCCGATACTCGCTCCGGCCATGACCGCGCCAGCTGCCGCGCCGCCCAGGGGGAAGCCCAATGAAGAAATCGCAGTGCGCGCGCCCATCACTTGCCCACGCAGGTTTTCCGGGATCAGCCGCTGGACGAGCGACCTTTCGACGACGTAATAAGGACCCCACAGGAAAGACGCCACACCGACCAGGACGACGGCCACTGCCACATTGCCAGTGAGCGCCAGAAGTCCGAAGAACGGTGCTCCACCGCCGACCGCCAGCGCGATCTTGACGCCCGGGCGAAGGTTACGGAACAGCGCCTGACCGAAGACGACGCCGAGCAGCGCTCCGCCACCGGTCACGCCGACGAGCAATCCGTAAGCGCCCGATCCAGCCTGCAATCCGTTACGGCTGAAGACCGGGTAGAAAACCTCGACCATGCCGTTGAGAAAAAGGAACCCGACCGTCGTGAGGGTGAGGGTAAGGACGGCGGGCAGCCGGAACAGCGCACCGGTGCCGAGCCACTTCTTGATGAAACCGGCCGGGTGTTCGACCGACGTTTTCGGGATGTGCGGAAGGCGGAAGCAGATCACGCTCATCAGGCCGAAGGACAGCGCATCGACGATCAACGCCGGCGACGCCCCGGACCAAGCGACGATCAGACCGGAAACCGGCGGCCCCACAATGTAGGCCAGCTCCCAGTTGGCGCTCAGGAGAGCGTTGGCGGGTTCCAGGTCGGCATCCTCGACCAACCGCGGCACCAGCGCGCCTTCGGCGACTTCGGTGACGGCCGACAGCGCAGCGCAGCAGGCCGCGATCGAGCAGATGACCGGCACGCTCAGCAGGCGGACGGACGCCAGCACGGGCAGAAGAGCGACGAGTCCTCCGCGCAGTGCGTTGTCCCAGCCGAGCAACACTCGCGCCTGGAACCGGTCCAGCAGCCGCCCGGCAACGGGCGCGCTGAAGATTCGCGGGAGGCCGAAGCACAGCAGGACGACGCCGAGTTCGGCCGGTCCGGCGACGGTGAGTACCAGCCAGGACAGGGCCAGGGTGGTGAACGCGTCGCCGGCCCGTGAGATCAGCATGCCCAGCCAGAATCTGCGGAAAACCGGGTTCCGACGGACGACCGCCAGGTCATGGATCAGCTTGCGCACGGCGTTCCCTCCTCTGCGGCCGCGCAGGAAGCAACCGCGTCGACTATGCGGGTGTACCCGGTGCAACGGCAGATGTTTCCCGCCAGCGCCTCTCGAGCGGCTTCCCGCTCGTCGCCAGACTCGCGGGGCTGCGACAAGTGGGCCCGGGCAGCGACGATCATCCCGGGGGTACAGAAGCCGCACTGTGCCGCACCCTTGTCTGCGAAATGGTCCAGCAGCTCGTCGCCGCTTTCCGCGAGCCCTTCGATGGTCGTGATCCGGCGACCGCCGGTCGTCGCAGCGAGGACGATGCACGACAATGCAGCCCGTCCGTCGAGCAGGACAAGTGCACCCTCCACAGTGGCCGCTTCCGCACGGGGATTTCGTGCCCGTCAAACCCATTTCCCGCAGCCAGGTGACCAGGCTCCGGCCGTCGTCCGGCAGTTCACGCAGTGTTCCGTTGACGTCCGCCTTCGTCATCGGCTGCTCTCCCCTCGCACTGGACGATCAGGCGGCGCACCAGCGCCGCGACCACGGCCCGCCGATGGCAAGCGTCCGACGCCTCCTCGTCCACGGTCAATTCCGCGGCAGCCTGCGCAGCCGCCTCAGCCGGGCTTTCCCCTGCCAGCCAACACTTTTCCGCCGACCGCAGCCTCGTCGGCACCGCGCCGGGCATGCCTACGGCGACAGCCGCGCTGTCCGCCGTGCGGCGCACCGCCACGCTGGCGATGTTCGGTCCCCCGGCCGCGCGCACAGCTACTTTCCCGAATGCCGCCGCGCCCCCCGGCGTCCAATTCAACGACAATAGCAGAAAATTGTGATTGATAAATAAATCGGCCAGCGGGATTCGCTGCATCCGGTGGCGCGATCGGAGGTGCCACCACAAGTGCGACGCCGTCGCCAGCGTGCTGCGCCGTCCGCGTCAGCAGCTTCTTGTCCGAAGCTGCGCGCAGCTGTGGGGTGTCCGGAGCGAGCGCGAAGTGGCCTGGCGAACCCGCCCACGCTGACCAACGACCACTCCCCCGCTGACCCCGCCACAACTCGACCGTCCCCAACGTCAACAACCCATCCACGATCGGCGGCCAAATCGCCGCAGTCGACATATCCGCACCAAACCTCAGCGCGAACTCCCGACCATGCCAATACGACGCATACGCCGCACCCAACGCCACCAACCCAGTCGCGCCGCACTCGACCCAGTGATTTCCCAGCTCCTTCGCTTGGCCAACCTCGAGTTGGCCAGCAAACCGCGCATATCAGCTAGAAACCAACAGCGCCACTGTCCGCTCTGCTTCCTCGCCGGACACGGCGACAACTTCCGCCAGGCGGCCCGATCGCCGCCATCGGCGAAGGACGCGACGACCGTAGTTGTGCGTCCCCGCCACCCGATCCAGCTCCGCCCCGCTCGGCGACCGCCCCACGGAGGACTGCTCTGTGTAGTGAATCCACATCCGCTGCTCCGCGGTCAACGCACCATCCCCGCCGAGACCATCCGAGACCACGCCACGATCCACCGACTCCGTCTCGCCCTCCCCGCCATCCAGAGCCGCCTCGGTCTCGTCTCGCTCGGACACGATCTCGGAGCAAGTCTCGACCGACTGCTGCTTCAACGCCCGGTTCAACAGCTCCACCGCGAACAACAACGCCACCGGCGGACACGCAGCCACCACCACCTGCAACGGACTCTCCACCGGAGCCGACCCGACATTCGCCAGCAACGACAACCCGATCCCGAACACAAACGCCGACCACGCCACCCACCGGCCGCGTTCCCGACCCACCCTCCGGCTTTTCCACAACTCGACAGTCGCGATCGTCAACAACCCGTCGACCAGCAACGGCCAGATCGACGCTGTCGACATATCCGCACCAAACCTCAGCGCAAACTCCCGACCGTGCCGATACGACGCATACGCCGCACCCACCGCCACCAAACCCGTACACGCGCACTGCACCCACAGAGCAAGCTTCGGAGCAACCCGATTCCTGATCTCCTCCATCACCGCACCACCCCAGCCACTCGCGCCAGCGGCCGGAAATACCGTCTGCCGAAGACCACCGAACCGGCCAGCACAACCCGGCATGTGCGAGCCCGAGGGGAGCCCGAGAGTGCAGAACCACGACAACAAACCGCGACACCCTCCGACACCAGCGGCACGCTCACGCTGAGGGAAACAGCACTGGCCGGCATCACTCGGCACCGCCTGACAGATGATCAAGACGACTCTTAACCAGCGGGTTCGGGGTTCGAGTCCCTGATGGCGCACCCTCACTCTCCCCAGGTTATCGGAAACGTTAACCTGGGGTTTTTGGTTTTCTGGAGGGGTTTCTTCCGGCTCTGGACTGTCCATTGTGGTCGTTGGCGAGCCCGAGACTTCGCGCCGACTGCCGCGGAATGATCTCCGCCGTCGCCTCCGCAGCCGCGAACGCCTGTACCGTGTCAAAACTAGCGATTCAGTCCCGTGACCTGCGATTTTGTGATCGATTCAGGCTGCTCGGCGGTATTCGTTAATCACGACCGGCGACCACCACGTCGCAGTCGACCGGACACTCGGCCGCGCTGGGTCGAGCGGAGGCGGCAGTGGATGGCGTGGTCATGGTTGTACCTCCAAGGGATCGAGCGGCCAGGTCGTCAGGACCCGGCCTGCTTGTCTGACCGGCGGGCGGTCTCGATCAACCGCTGGATGATCGGGCGAGCCACGTTCATCGCCAGCCGAAGCGAGGCGTCGTCCTCGGGGGAGAGCGTGCCCAGCAGCTCCGCCAGCCGGTCCCGGCGATCGCGGAGACGAGTGGCCACCGGGGTGCGACCGGCGTCGCTGAGCGCGATGAGCGACGCCCGCCCGTCGTGCGGGTCCTTGACTCGCCGGACCAGCCCCTGCCGCTCCAGACGCTGCACCAACTGGCTCCTTGAGGGCTGGCTGGTGCCCTCCACCGCCGCCAGCTCCGTCAGCGTTCCGTGGTCGGCCAGATGCCGGATCATCAGGCGGACGACTTCGTCGAAAGCCTCCGTGACGTCATCCCGACCCTGGTCGTGCTCTCTCATCCACCACGATTTTATATCATGATATTATGCAAAACGTTCACGAACTTGACGGCGTTTGCCTGTTGCGTCACCATAGATTCTGGTCAAACTTAGAGTTTCTCTCCCGAGCGACCTCGCCCAAACCCCCTCGTCAACGACGAGAGTACATTCGCTCGTTATTTACTAGTTCTTGCTCTCCGGAACCATGAGATCGCTCTCGCCGTTGCGGAGCGGAACATGGCGAGCGACGGTCTTCTCGTCCACACCGGCCAACCCCGCCGCCGAGTGCGCACACCGGGGCAGCTCGAACGCTCGCAGAATCTCCACGGCATCCCTGCCGAACTTGGTCTCCAGCGGGCGAAGTCTGAGTCAGTGCGACACGGCGAAGTCGGCCCAGAGCGTCCTGGCGGCGCGGCGCGAGGCCGGAGTGGGGACGACGGGCGGCACTTCCCGGGGCTGCGGTCTCCCACACCTCGTCGGGACTTGCAGCCGGCCTGCCCCGTCGCGGAGCGCAGCTTCGGGGAACCACACGTCCGTCAGCCCTGCTACGCGATACGGACCACCTCCAGCAGGCGGTCTGCTTCGTCGCCCACGGCATCCGGCTGACCGGACGGCGCAGCCGAGCACGCCGGCGATTCGTACAGGCAGATCACCTGGTGCCGGGCAGCCTGATTGTCACGGTGCGCTAAAGCTTGGGCTCAGACCGTTAACATGGATACGCTAGGAAGCGATTCATCAACGGACATATCGGGATGCGCTCGCGGCGCAGCACGCTTGACTCGAGGGGAACTCATGGCGCAGTCCTTGTTCAGCACAACTGAACGAGGGAACGGCCAGATAAGCGCCAAATTGCACCATCCGCCTGCGCTGTTCTACGCGCTGGTACACAACGACGTGCCAGTGGCGACCGACCTGCGCATCGAGAACCACACCGGCACCGACCTCGGACCGGTCGAAGTGAGCGTCCAGTTGACCGGCCCGGGTGGCCCGCTGTCGGAGGTCTGGAGCAGGCGCGCGCGAACGCTGCCCAGTTCCGGGGCATTGTGGTGGGACGACTTCCGAGATCTGGTGCCCGACGCTGCGGCCCTCCGCGCGGCCGACGAGGCGTTTCCCGTCACCTACCGGGTGACCGTCCGAGCCGAGGGAGCGGCCGAACTTGCTTATTCCGCCCCGTCCCGGGCACTAGCGCACAATGAGTGGCTCAACTCCCCCAGCGTGTACGAGTCGATCGCCGCGTTTGTTCAGCCCAATGCCGACTCCGTCGCCCACATACTGCGCGTTGCGGCGGGCCTGCTCGAACGGGACACCGGCTCGGGATCCATTCAGGGCTACCAGGCCGACCCCAAACGGGTCACCCACATCGGTGCCGCGATCTACGAAGCCCTGCGCGGCGAGGCGATCGCGTACGTTTCGCTGCCTGCATCATTTGAAGAAACCGGGCAAAAGGTGCGAACCACCGCGTCTGTGCTCCGCGATCGCTTGGGCAACTGCATCGATCTTGCCGTGACCTACGCGGCGTGTCTGGAGGCCGCGAGCCTTCACCCCCTGATCTGGTTCGTCGAGGGTCATGCATTCGCGGGGTTCTTCCTGCACGACGACCGTCTGCCCGAATCGGTGGCGCTCGATGCGAACCAGCTGGTGAACATCGTCGAATCCGGTGCGACACTCCCGGTCGAGCTCACCAGCATCGGAGCGGGAAGTGGAATCTTTACTTTCGCCCAGGCCGTCGAGACGGCCATCGGGCACCTCCGCGGCGGCTCCGAACTCCTTGGCATGGTGGATGTGCACCTGGCTCGCAAGTCAGGCATCCGCGCCATGCCGTCGTCGGACACGGCCATGCCGGACGTCGCCATCGAGTCGTCCGCGCCGCGGACACCCCAAAGCATTACGGAGCTTCCCACGGCACTGGTCAGGGCGGGCGTCTTTGACGAGGACGAGAACCTCGAGATCCGCGCCGCCGACGATGGGGTGCCGCCACGCATCCACGCATGGCGGCGGGCACTGCTCGATCTCAGCCTACGAAACCCGCTGCTTAAACTGCCGCGGACTGGAAAGGGCCTCGACCTGCACGTGCCCGGCGGGGCATTGGCCGAGCTCGACGACCTGATTCACGACAACAAGGCCATCCGGATCGTCGCGCAGGACCTGGTCAGCGGCGTCCACCGGCTCAAAGGCATCCGCCGCGCCCAGGACCTGGATCCCGCCGCGCTGGCCGACGAGCTGCGCACGGACAAGCGCATCTACGGTGCGGTCACCGAGGCCAGTTACGTCAGCAAGATGCGGGCGCTCCAGCGGGACGCGCGCACTCTAGAACAGGAAACCGGCAGCAACTACCTGTATCTGACGCTGGGCGCCCTGGTGCACGCGACGCCCAGCGGCGAAGGCCGGGCTCCGTTGTTCTTGGTCCCCGTCCGCATCGAGGGTGGCACCGGACGCAAGCCTTACTCGGTCGTTGTCGACGGTGACGAGACGGCCGCACCCAACTGGTGCCTGATCCAATGGCTCAAGGTCAAGCACAATGTACGGATACCGGAGCTCGAGCACCCGATCACCGACGAGTCGGGCATCGACATCAACAGATCCCTCGCCGCGATCCGCAAGAACCTGGTCGAAAACAACCTCGACCACCGGATCGATGAGTCGGCTAGCCTGCGGTTGCTGCAGTTCTCGACGTTCCAGATGTGGCGTGACCTCACCCAACATTGGCAGACGATCCTGGGCAATCCGGTCGTCGAGCACCTGGTGAACAACCCTGGCGAACCGTTCATGGACCCAGCGGGGACCGACAACCTCCGCGTCGACGAAACGGAACTGCAGCTGCCGATTCCTGCCGACGGCTCGCAGATGCGAGCGATCGCGATGGCCGAGCAGGGCCGGTCGTTCGTGCTCGAAGGCCCACCCGGCACCGGTAAGTCGCAAACGATCACCAACCTGATCGCACACGCAATCCGCAGTGGCAAGACGGTTTTGTTCGTCGCCGAGAAGCAGGCGGCTCTGGATGTCGTCAAGCGGCGCCTGGGCAAGGTGGGCCTGGAGCACTTCTGCCTCGACCTGCACGGTCGTAAGCAATCAGTCCGCAGCATCCGGCAGCAGCTCAAGGATGCGCACGAGCAGCACGCCCGCGCCGAAGACCACGGGTGGCGGGCGCTGGAGGCACGCTACCGGGCCGAGATCACCACGCTGCGTGGTTACCCGGACCAGTTGCACAACCCGAACGCCGCCGGCTACTCGTTCTGGTCGGCATACCAGACCGCGCTCGCCCATGACGCCGGCGTAACCGCGCCGGTTCCGGCGAGTTTCTTCTCCTTGCCTGAGGATGTCCGCGCCACCGCGACCCGCGCGGCGGCCGAACTCCCCACCGCCGCGAAGTCGGCACAGCTCCGCCCGGAACACCCCTGGTCGCTCAGCACGCGCCGGGACATGAGGGGGCTCGACACCGACGCGGTGGCCCAGGTGGCCGAGCAGCTCGAATCCGCCAGGGCCGCGTTCGCGCAGTTCCCGCCCGCGTTGCATACCGCGATCGAGGGGCTGCCCGATCCGACGGAGCTCGGGGCAGCGCTCGCCTGTGCGCACCTCGCCGGATCCGGCCGCTTGCCGGGCGAGGCCGAGGTCGCGTCCGCCCGCCGCCCGGACTGGGACGCGAACGCGGTCGCACTGGGCACGGCGATCGACGAGTTCCACGCCGCACATCAACCGGCGCTGGCGGCTTTCCGCCCCGAAACGTTTGTGCACCCGGAATTCGAGGACTGGTCGGCCGCGGCCGTCGCATCGAGGAAGGGACTGTTCGGCAAGAAGAAGCGCCGGGCAGCCTTGGCGGAGAGGATCCGGCCGTGTGCCCTGCCCGGCACCACAGTCGATGAGAGCACGGTGCTCGAGCACATCGCCGGCCTGGCCGCAGCACGACATGCCGCGGGCATGCTCAACGCCCAGATCAAGGCCTTCCCGCCGTTCGGTCTCAGAGCCGGCTGGCTGCCCACCCAACGCGACGCGAGGCAACAGTGGAACGCCGCCGTCCAGGCCGTCATAAGCTCGCGGGAGCTGCGCGCCAGTCATCCAGAGGTGTGGCGCGCCCTGCTGACCGCCGGCACCGCGACACCGGCCAACGAACTCCGTCAGTTCTGTCTCGTTTGGACACAATGGACCGAACTGCTCGCCATCACCGCCGAGTCCCGCCAGCGTTGGAGCGAGCAGGGCTGGGCGCCCGCGTGGCAGCGTGACGGCGCGGCGTGGCTCGCGGATCTGCGGTCCTTCGGGCTCCTGCCGGTTCAGCGGTGGGGCGCGCTGCTGGATCAGGCCGAACTCCTCGGCCATGCCGGGCTGACGGAGTTCCGGCAGCAACTGTTGCGCGGGGAATTCCGAAACGAGGAGCTCGAACTTTGTTTCTTGCGCGGGGTGGCTGCCGCAGCACTCGCCGAGCGAGCGCGCTCGCAGGGCCTGGAGTACTTCGACGGCGCGGCGCACGACCGTCACGTCGAGCAGTACCTGCGGCTCGGCGCCGACCTGAGGACCCACCTGCCGGCCCAGCTCGGCGCTGCCGTGGTGAACCGCAGGCCGCGAGACGGCGTCGGCCGACGCGACGAAGCAGGCGAGCTGATTCGGCGGCTGAACTCGCGCAAGGACCGGCTGTCGTTCCGGGAGGCGGTCAAAACCTACCCTCGCGCCGTCGCCGCGTTGACGCCCTGCTTCCTGATGAGCCCGGCATCGGTGGCGAACTTCCTCGAGCCTGGCGCGCTGACCTTCGATTTGGCGGTCTTCGACGAGGCTTCGCAGATCAGGGTGGCGCAAGCGGTCGGCGCGATGGGGCGGGCGCGGTCGGTGGTCGTGGTCGGCGACTCCAAGCAGATGCCGCCGACCAGCATCATGGATGCGAGCCACGATGGCGACGCGGAGGAGGACAGCTCAGTCGTCGAGGACCTCGACAGCATCCTCACCGAGAGCGTCGAGTCCGGACTCCCGCAGGAGTGGCTGTCGTGGCATTACCGCAGCACCGAAGAGTCGTTGATCGCGTTCTCCAATGACCGCTATTACGATGGCAAGCTGGCGACGCTGCCGGCGCCGGGCAGCGACCCGACGCTGGGCATCAGCTGGCGGCGGGTCGACGGCGCTTTCGATCGCGGTACCCGCGCCAGCCGGACGAACCGCGTCGAGGCCGAGGCGATCGTGGACGAGATCGCCGCCCTGTTGCAGGATCCCCGCACCGGGGCCCGCTCGATCGGGGTAGTCACCTTCAACGTGCAGCAGCGGGACCTGCTGCTGAACCTCCTCGAGGAGAGCACCGACAAGCGGATCCAGGCGGCGCTGGCGCGGCACGGCGGCGAAGCACTGTTCGTGAAAAACCTGGAGAACGTGCAGGGCGATGAGCGGGATGTCGTGTTCTTCTCACTCGCGTTCTCCAAAGACCCCGAGTCCGGCATCCTGCCGCTGAACTTCGGCCCGCTGAGCTTGACCGGCGGCGAGCGCCGACTGAACGTGGCGATCACCCGGGCGCGCAAGCAGGTCGTGCTGTACAGCTCGTTCGACCCCGCCGACGTCGACCTGTCCCGCACCAGGGCGGTCGGTACCAAGCACCTGCGCGCCTATCTGGAGATGGCCGCGCACGGGGCCGAGCGGACCATGTCATCGGCTTCGCAGCGCGAGCACCAGGTCGACCGCGTACTTGACGAAGTCGCGTCGGTACTGGAGTCGCGCGGCTTCGAGACACGCAAGCACCACGGCCTGTCCCACTTCACCGTCGACCTGGCGGTACGGCGGCCTGGATCGAGGCAATGGCAGGTGGCGGTGATGCTGGACGGGCCACAATGGAGTTCGCGGCCCACCGTCGCCGACCGCGAGGCGGCACCCCACTTGCTCGCCACCGTGATGGGCTGGCCGAGCGTGATCCGGCTGTGGCTGCCGGCCTGGCTCAACGACCGTGATGGTGTGCTGGCTCGGATCGGCGCCGCGTGTCCGGAGGTGGAGGAGGAACCCGAAGTCGCGGACGCCTTTGAAGACCTGTCCGCGCCCGCGGCCTACGAGGTGTCCGAATCGCCGGTCCGGGAGGAGACGCCCCAGCCGGTCTCTGTCACGCGGCTGGTGGATGACGACGTGCCCCTCCCAGCCGGGGCGGTGCGTGACGGCGACGGGCCGGCCGTCAGCGAGTTCGTGCCCTACCGGCCGACGATCATCGGCTCCCGGGAGGACTTCGACCGGGTGACAACGGACCGGCGGCTCCGGGAACTGCTGCAGGGCTCGTTCCTCGAGATCATCGCGGCCGAAGGCCCGATCGAGGAAGAACGTCTTATCCGGAAGGTGGTGCAACAGTTCGGGTTCGATCGGGTGCGCGCCGCCCGCCGCGCCGAGGCGATGCGCTACCGGCCGAAGGGCCTGGTCAAGCGCAGCAGCCGTTTCGGTACGTTCTACTGGCCCGGCCACCTCGACCCTGACACATGGACGGAGTACCGCCGGACACGGAATTCCGCTGAGCGTGCTTTCGATGAAATAGCCCCCGAGGAGATCGTCAACGCGATGCGCCAAGCCCTCGAAACGGGCGGAGGGGCTACCGGCGAGGGCCTGGAACGCGCAACGATGGAGCGGCTCGGCTATGGGCGCAAGACAGCCAACATCGAGCGCATTCTCGGCTGGGCCGTCGGCTACGGCGTCGCGTCGGGCAGCCTGCCCGCCCGCCTGACCGAGGACGCCGCCACGGTCCTCGACGACGAGCCAGCAGCACCCGTTCCGGCTCCGGAAGTCGGCGAGACCGGCACTGTGGTAACCGAGATCACGAGCTGGCTGGCGCCGCTTGACGATGCCGCCCTCGCTATCCTGAGCAACCGCTATTTCGCGGAGGAACCGCTCACGCTCAAGGAGGTCGGCGCCCAGTTCGGGCTCTCCTCCGCGCGCGCCAGGCAAATCGAGGCCGGGTCAAAGCACGCGCTGATGGCCCGACTGGCCCGCAGCACCCGTGTCAACGCGCTACTCGCAAGGCTCCGCGCGGATATTCAACCGGTCGCGGCGCTGTCGCGGCTCATCAACCGGCACCCGGAAATCGCCACAAAGGTCGAGCCGGTCGACGCTCCACTGTGGCTGGTGCTGGAAAAGTTCGACGACTTCTTCGAGGTCGTCGACGGCTGGGCCGTCGCGCCGAGTGTGCAGGCGGCCGCCGAGCAGACGGCGATGCTGCTGGCCGATCTGGCTGACGAGTACGGCATGGTCGAGTTGTCGCGCCTCGGGTCCATCGTGGACCGGTTCGGCATGGATTCCGCTGAGCTCGAAGCGTGGCTGGAGTGGTGCGACTACGAGGAGGTGCGCAAGCGAATTCTGACCCGAACCAGTTCGTTCGCCGACCGGGCCGCGGCCGTGCTCAGCCTCATCAGCGCTCCCCTCACCATCGACGAGCTGGGCACCGAGCTGGGGATGCACCGGCCACCTGCCGACGCGGCCCAGCAACTCGGAGCGGATTCTCGATTCACCCTGGCCGAGCGCGGCGAGTGGGCGCTGGCGACGTGGCGTTCCGAGGCAGACAACGACCTGGTCGCCGCGATCGGCGCCATCCTGGACGTCACTGGCAACATCCCGCTGGACGAGCTGATCGGCCGGATCCAGGCACGCGCCCGGGGTACCTCGGAGGCGGCCATCTCCGCGGCCGCGGCACAACACCCCTTCGAAACGCGTAGTGGGCGCGTTTGGCGCGGCACCAGGTCCCCGGCCGCACGCAAAACTCCCGAGGAGACCGGCCGGTTGTTCCGCAAGGACGGCGCCTGGCTGTTGCGGGTGCGGGTCACGCAGGATCATCTCCGCGGGGCGAGCGTCCCGATTCCGGTCGCCCTCGCGACCGCGATCGGTCTCGCACGCGACGACCAGGTCGAGTTCCACTCGCCGATCGGCCTGCGCGCCGTGCGCTGGTCGGGGCTGCAGCCCACCGGCCCGTCCGTGCGGCTCCTGCTGGAGCGGACCGGCACACCCATCGGCGCGCTGGTGTTCCTGCGGTTCGGCGACGACGGCAGATTCGACGTCGAGGTCCCCGGCCCGATGCCCGACGACCCGCCGCTCGCTCGCGCGCTGTGGTTTGCGGGCCGCTGGGAGGCAGCGACGCAGAACGCCGAGCGTGAGCTGGCAGCGGCCGTTCGGCTGTCGGGAGCAGTGGACCGGCGCACGCTGATCGCCACCTACCGGGGGCGTGGTGACGATGAGATCGTCGCGGCATTGGAGGAAGCATGGGCGGAGTGAACGAGCGAAGCTGTGAACGAGGGAAGCCATCATGACCGCGGCAACGACGAATACGCCGGCCATCGGTGATCTGGTCTCGGTCCGAGGCCAGAAGTGGTTCGTCAGCGACATCGACGCAGTGGATTCGAGCACCCTCCTCAAACTGCAGAGCGTCGACGAGGGCCGCTTCGGCGAGTCGCTTGAGGTGATCTGGGAGGTCGAACCCGCGCGGCAGGTCCTGCCCTCCGGATCGTTGCCTGAGGTGACCGGCAGGTTCGATCCGCCCGGGCAGCTCGCCGCCTTCCTGGACGCGGTCCGCTGGTCCGCCGTCACATCGGCGGATGTCCGAACCCTCCAAGCGCCGTTCCGCTCGGGTGTCGCGATTGAGGATTACCAGCTCGAACCGGTCGTCCGCGCCCTTCACGCCCCTCGTGTCAACCTGCTGCTCGCCGACGACGTCGGTCTCGGCAAGACGGTGGAAGCCGGCCTGGTCGCGCAGGAGCTCCTGCTGCGTCACCGAACCCAGCGGATCATGATCATCTGCCCCGCCGGTCTGACGGTGAAGTGGCAAGACGAGATGGCCGACAAGTTCGGCCTCGCCTTCACCGACATCGACTCGGAGCGTTGCGCCGAGGTCCGCCGCGAGTTCGGCAGCGCGGCCAACCCGTTCAACGTCCACCCGCTGGCGATCGTCAGCCTGCCCTGGCTTCGCGGCGCGAAGGCGCAACGCCTCCTCGACGAGGTGCTGCCGCCGGACGGACCGACCTACCCGCGCACGTTCGACCTGATGATCCTCGACGAGGCCCATCACATCGCCCCAGCCGCGCCGAAACAGGTCTACGCCGTCGATTCCCAGCAGACCAAGCTGATCCGCAGGCTGGCCCCGCACTTCACCCACCGGCTCTTTCTCTCCGCGACCCCGCACAACGGCTACCAGGCGTCGTTCACCGCGCTGTTGGAGATCCTCGACGACCAGCGCTTCGCGCGCGGTGTTGAGCCGGACAAGTCCGCGGCACGCGACACGGTCGTACGACGGCTCAAACGGGACATCGTCAATGCCGACGGCACGCCACGCTTTGTGGCTCGCGAGACCAAACCGATCCCGGTGGAGTATCCCGACACCGAGCGCGAGATCCATCGCGTGCTCACACAGTTCGCCGAGCTCCGGCACAAGAAGCTCACGACCCAGCGCGGCCGCAAGGCCACCGACCTGGTCACCCTCCTGCTGAAAAAGCGGCTGTTCTCCAGTCCCGCCGCGTTCGCACACACCGTGGCCGTCTACACCGACACGCTCGAGTCCAAGATCCGTGCCGTGACACCGGCAAGTGATGAGGTGCCGGAGTGGATGGAGGACTTCTTCGACGACATCGCGACCTACGACGACGAGCAGCTTTCCGAGGCCGAGGATGACGCGTTCGGTCGCACCCGCCCAATGCAGCCCGACGCGGACAACGAGGAGAAAACCCTCCTCAAGCGCATGCATAAGTGGGCGCTGACCCACGAGGCCCAGCCCGACGCCAAGGCCCGCGAGCTGGTCAAGTACCTGAAGGCGATCTGCAAGCCGGACAAGCACTGGATGAACGAGCGGGTCGTGGTGTTCACCGAGTACCGCGACACCCAGCATTGGCTGCTCAACCTGCTGAGGCAGGAAGGAATGGGTGCGCCATATGTGGCGGAGATGCACGGCGGTATGACGACCGATGAACGTGAGCAATTGCGCCTCGCGTTCCAGAAGGATCCCACCGAAAGCAAGGTGCGCATTCTGGTCGCGACCGACGCCGCGAGCGAAGGTATCGACCTGCAGCGACACTGCCACCGGCTGGTCAACTACGACATCCCGTTCAACCCGAACAAGCTCGAACAGCGCATCGGCCGCATCGACCGCTACGGACAGACCCAGACACCGGAGATCCGGCATTTCGTCGGCATCGGCTGGGAAGGGGCGGTCGACCGGTACGAGGCCGATCTGGAGTTCCTGTCCCGGGTCGCGATGAAGGTCGCGAAAATGGAGGCGGATCTCGGCTCGGTCAACGCCGTGCTCTCCGACGCCATCCAGCGGCGAATGGTCGGTCAGATCGCCGACTTCGACATTGACAGGGCCGGCCAGAAGAAGGACCGGTTGCCTGCCGAACAGAACGTGCGCGATCAGGTGCGCAGGATCCGGTCGAACCTCGACGAGACGGTGACCGAGCTCGGCATCACGCCGGCTCGGGCCAAGCGAGTGGTGGACACGGCGCTAACGCTGGCCCGTCAGCAGGCGCTTAAGCCGTTCCTTGACGAAAAGCACCTGGCCGAGGGCATGTTCGAGGTGCCGACACTGACCGGGTCGTGGGTGCGGGCGAGCGCGGGTTTGCTGGAGAAGTACCAGCCGGACAAGCACCAGAAAGGCGTGGTTCCACGGCAACTGCCGGTCACCTTTGACCAGGAGGTCGCCCGCGGTCGCGACGACGTCGTGCTCGCCCACCTCAACCACCCGCTGGTCGCCATGTCGACCCGGCTTCTCCGGGCAGCGGTGTCCAATGACGACATCGGCCTGCACCGGGTCACAGCGGTGGTCAGTGACGACCCCCGGCTCGAGGATGTCCTCGTCGGCGCCTACTCACGGTTCCTCATCATCGGTGCGGACGGCGTGCGGCTGCACGAGGAGGTCTTGCACGCCGGCGGCTGGGCGCCCGAACGCGGCCGGTTCCGCCGGCTGGAGAACCTGAGTGTGCTCAGCGATATCCTCGACACCGCGCTCGGACAGGGCAAATCGGTGTCCGCCCCGGTGTGGCGCCGCGTCGCGGAGCGCTGGCCGCGTGTGTCCGACGGCTTGCTCAACGCCATCGAATGGCGGAAGAACACGCGGCTTGAGTCGCTCAGCCGCGCACTCAAACAGCGTGAGGACGAGGAGAAGAACCGCATCACCTCGACCATCGAACAGTTCTCGGCGACCCTGCGTGAAAAGCTGGCCGACGAGCAGGACGAGGAGGCGCTGTTCAGCCTCGTCGACGTGCAAAAGGCATCGAAGGAAGAGCGTGAGCAGTACCGCAGGGACCGCAGGCACTGGGAAGCACGTCTCGCCGAACTGACCACCGAACGGGACCGCGAGCTCGACGCCATCGCGGCCCGTTACCGTCACCAGGAACCGCACCGCTTCCCCGTTGCCGTGGTGTTCGTGGTGCCCAAGCGGGAGGCCATCCGATGACGCCCCGTCGTCCCCATGCCCCGGAAAGCGCGCAGCAGCACCGTGATTGGCTCAGCCTGATCGAGGCGACCGGCCCGTTCCTGTCGCTGCCGGTCCTTCGCGCCACCTGGCCGAACCTTGATGCGATCGACAAGCCGACGCGCGAAAAGCTGCGCCTCGCGCACACCACCTGGCAGGGCGACCCGGCCGCGGGTCAGCGGGCATGGGCCGACTTCATCCTCGGCGAGCTGCTCGGCTGGGGCGATGCCCTGCACTGGAACGACCTCGGCCGGCTGGATGCGCTTGGCGTGGACGTCACCGAGCACGAGACTCGGCTCAACCCGTCGTTCGCGCTCGTCGAGCCGGGCGAGGACCCCAAGCCCGCCACGACGCGGATGCTCGGGCTGATCTGCGAACCGGGTACGCAGCCGACCGCTCGGATCGGGGGTGAAGCCTGGGCAGCGACGCCGGTGGACCGGATGGCGCAGCTGTGCCGCCATCACGAGATCCAGCTCGGGCTCGTGACCGACGGACGCTGGTGGGTGTTCGTTTCCGCGCCGCGCGGCAAGGTCACCACCACAGCGGTCTTCGACGCCGTCGCATGGAGCGAGGCGGCCGAGCGCGGTGTGGTCCGGGCGTTCCTCTCACTCCTCAACCGCAGGCGGTTCTTCGGTGTGCCCGACGATGAGAAGCTAGTCGCGCTGCTGCGTCAGAGCGAGGACTCGCAAGAGGACATCACTGAACGGCTCGGCGTACAGGTCCGCCAGGCCGTCGAAATGCTGGTAGCGGCTTTCGGCCGTGCCGACACCGCCGCCCGCGAGCGCGGCGAGCAGGGCCTGGAGCGGGTTGACGCGGGCGAGGTGTACCGGGCCGCGGTCACCGTGATGATGCGCGTGGTGTTCGTTCTGTTCGCGGAGGAGCGCAAGCTCCTGGCCTCGGACAACGACCTCTACGCCTCGGCCTACTCGGCCGGGCGGCTCCGCGCGGACCTTCAGGACCAGGCACTGCAAGGTTCGGAGACGGAGCTGGAGATCTCCTCGGCCGCCTGGTACCGGCTGCTTGCGTTGTTCGAGGCCATCTACAACGGCGTCGACCATCCCCGCCTGCGGATGCATGCGCTCGACGGGTCGTTGTTCGACCCGGACCAGTTCCCGTGGCTGCAGATCCTCAAGATCGACGACCGGACCGTCCTGCACATGCTCAAGGCCCTGCAGGAAGTCGAGATCGGCACAGGGAAGACGCGGGAGAAGCGCACGCTGTCGTTCCGCGAACTCGACGTGGAGCAGATCGGCTACGTCTACGAAGGCCTGCTGTCCTACGACGGTTTCCGCGCGGAAGACGTCACCGTCAGCCTCATCGGCAAGGAGGGCTTCGAGAAGGAAGTCGCGTTGCGCGACCTCGAATCCTTGGCCGCCGAGTGCCCTGATGTCCCGTCGCTGGCGAAGACGATCTCCGAGCAGTTCAAGGACTACAAGGTCGGCTCCGCCAAGGCGGTGGAAAGGAGCCTCGCGCCGCTGGCCCAGGGTGCCAAGGAGGAAGCCCGCCGGAAACTCCTCTCGGTGACGCGCGGGGACAACTCGCTGACCGAGCGGCTGCTGCCGTTCTTCGGCATCATCCGGCAGGACCTGCGGGAGCAGCCGGTCGTCATCGTGCCCGGCGAGCTGTTCGTCACCGATTCGCCGCTGCGCAAGAACACGGGCACCCACTACACGCCCCGGTTCCTGGCCGAGCAGATCGTCGAGGGTGCGCTCGAATCGCTCGTGTACCACCCGGGTCCATTGCAGACGGCCGGCAAGGAGGAGTGGGAGCTCAAGTCGTCACGGCAGATCCTCGCGTTGAAGGTCGCCGACATCGCGATGGGCTCCGCCGCATTCCTCGTGGCCGCCGCACGCTACCTCGGCGACCGGCTGATCGAGGCATGGACCCGCGAAGGCGATTCCGCGGTTCGCGACTACACACCATCCGGCACCGAGCGCGAGGCGGAAGCCGACCAGGTCGTCATCAAGGCCCGCCGCGCCATCATCGAGCACTGCCTGTACGGCGTGGACATCAACCCGATGGCAGTGGAGATGGCGAAGCTGTCGTTGTGGCTGGTGTCCATGGATCCGCAGCGCCCGTTCACGTTCCTCGACGATCGGCTCGCGGCCGGCGACTCGCTGCTGGGCATCACCTCGACGGAGCAACTGGAGCGCATGGACCTGGACGTCGCACGGGCACGCCGCGAACAGGCCGACCTGTTCGGCTGGGCCGCCGAAGTTCCCGCCCTGGTCGCCGAGGTCGCCGGTATCCGCGAGCGACTGTCCCAAATGGACGGTTCGACGTTGTCCGGGCTGCAGACCAAGCGGGCGGCTCTGCGGGAGGCGGAGGAGAAGTCCGACCGGCTGCGGTTGTTCGCGGACCTCGTCGTGGGCGCGGCGCTGGCGGGCTGCCGCAAGGCGACCGGCTCGCGCAGTGCGCAGTTACGGGAGCAGCTCGCCGACGAGGAGGCGCGGGACCAGGAAAACTTGGTGCTCGAAGCTAAGCGCCTGGCCGAACAGATCGCCTCCGGTGCTACAGAAGAAAAAGCCCAGACCCGACGCAACCAATGGCTGGCAACCGATCTTCCCTCCGGTTCGTTTCCACGCGAACCGCTGCACTGGCCCCTGGTTTTCCCGGAGGTGTTCGCCCAAGGCGGCTTCGACGCCGTCATCGGCAATCCACCGTTCCTGGGAGGCAAGAAGATCAGTGGCGCGACCGGCTCGGCGTATCGGGAATACCTCGTCATCACGATCGCCAACGGCATGAAGGGAAACGCCGACCTCATCGCGTACTTCTCACTGCGCCCACTGTGTACTCAACCACGACGGCCAGACCGGCCTGATCGCCACCAACACGCTGGCTCAAGGTGACACTCGCGAAGTCGGACTTGATCAGATCACCGCCGGCGACACGATCATCCGCCAGTCCGTCAAGAGCAAACCCTGGCCGTCCAAGTCGGCAGTGTTGGAGTACTGCGCGGTCTGGACGAGCCGAGCCACCCTCGCCGATGAAGCATGTCGCATCGCGGATGGTGTCGTGGTGGCGGGCATTACGGCTTCACTCGACCCGGCTTCCCGGGTCGCCGGCAACCCCGAGAAACTGTCGGCCAACGCCAAACTGTCCTTCCAGGGATCAATCGTCTTGGGCCTGGGTTTCACCATGGAACCTGCTGATGCCGAGAAGCTCATCGCGCATGACGCCCGCAATTCCGATGTTCTGTTCCCCTATCTCAACGGGCAAGACCTCAACTCCGATCCGAATTGCGCCGCCAGTCGCTGGGTCATCAACTTCCACGACTGGACGGAAGACCGAGCGAAGGCATACCACGCGTGCTACGAGCACGTATTGCGCGAGGTCAAACCCGAACGAGCGACCAAGTCCAAGGATATCGCGACATGGCCGTGGTGGCGCTACTGGCGATCTCGAAGTGAGCTATACGGCGAGATCGCGGGGCTGCAGCGGGTCGTAGTGCTCACGCGGGTGAGTAAGACCGTGATGCCGGTGATGGTGCCGACCGGCCAGGTCTTCTCGGACGCAGTCGTCGTCTTCGCCACCGGCGACACGGCGATGCTGGCGTTGTTGTCGAGCGCACCGCACTACTGGTGGGCCAAATCGCGCGGGTCCTCGATGAAGACCGATCTCCGCTACACCCCATCCGATGTCTTCGAGACGTTCCCCCTGCCCAAACTCACCCAGGAACTCCGCCACCTCGGCGACCGGCTCGACACCTTCCGCCGTGACGTGATGCTGGCCCGCCAGACCGGCCTGACCAAGACCTACAACCTGGTCTTCGACGAAAACTGCACGGACAAGGACATCGAGGAACTCCGGGCCATTCACCGAGCGATCGACGAAGCCACCGTCCGCGCTTACGACTGGGAAGACCGCATCGAAGCTGTCGGTGGACTCGATCACGGCTTCCACCAGGTCGGGCGCGAGACCCGCTATACCATCGGCCCCGCGGCACAGCGCGAAATCCTCGACAGCCTCCTCGAACTCAACCACGAGCGCTACGCCGAAGAGGTTGCACAGGGTCTGCACGACAAGAAGAAGGGCGCGGGGAAACCCCAGGCCGACGAAGGGACCCTCTTCTGATGGAGCGCATCGTGCCGAGCTCACCGGTGGAATTCGTTGCCCTGACAACCACCGTTCTTGACTTCACACCACGGCACCCTACTGCCCTGCCTGCCTGGGTGCGCTGATGAGCTCTGGCACCCGGCAAAGACTGACCCGCCAGCGTCGTGCGTCCGGGGATGCACAGCAACATCGCGGCTGGCTGAGCATGATCGATGTCGAAGGCCCGTTCCTGTCGCTGCCAGTACTCCGGCAGGCGTGGCCGACGCTCGATTCGTTGGACAAGCCGGCCCGCGATCGACTACGGCTCGAGCACAAGGTGTGGCAAGCCGATCCGGCCAACCGGCAGCGGGCGTGGATCAAGTACGTACTCGGTGAGCTTCTCGACTGGGACGGCAACCTGCAGTGGGCAGGCGCGGACGGACTCGCGTCGCTGGCGATCGATGTTCCCGAGCACGAAGCCCGCGTAGTGCCAACGTTCGCGCTGGTCCGGCCCGGTAAGGAAGCCGAACCAGCTTTCACTGAACTGGTGGGTCTGGTCTGCCCGCCCGGTCAGCACCCCAGCGCGCGAATCGCCGATGACGACTGGGCGGCGAACTCGGTCGATCGCCTGGTGCACTTGTGCCGCAGACGCGAAGTCCAGCTGGGCCTCGTCACAGATGGCCGGTGGTGGACTCTGGTGTGGGCTCGGAACAGCAAAGTCGCCACCACTGCAACGTTCGACGCCATCGGCTGGCCGGATGCTGCCGAGCGCGAAGTGGTGCGCGCCTTCGTCTCTCTGCTGTGTCGACGGCGGTTCTTCGGAGTGCCGGAATCGGACAAGATCGTCGCATTGCTGGCTGCGAGCGAAGGTTCCCAGGAGGAGATCACCGAGACGCTCGGCGTGCAGGTCCGGCAAGCCGTTGAGCTCCTTGTGTCAGCGATCGGCCGCGCCGACACGGCGCAACGGGAACGGGGCGAGGCCGGATTGACCGACGTCGACGCCAAAGACGTCTACCGCGCCGCGGTCACCGTCATGATGCGCATCGTCTTTCTCCTGTTCGCCGAAGAGCGCAAGATGCTGCCCTCGGACAATGAGCTCTACGCGTCCTCCTACTCGGTCGGGCGTCTGTGCGGGGACCTGGAGCGGCGCGCGTTGGAGTCCAGTGAGGACGACCTGGAGCACAGCTTCGCGGCGTGGCATCGGCTTCTCGCGTTGTTCGAGGCCGTCTACTACGGGATCGACCACCCTCGACTGACGATGAATCCGCATGACGGATCTCTGTTCGACACCACGTCTGCCACTTGGTTCCCGCGCTCCATCGATGACCGGACGATCCTGCACATGCTCCGTGCGGTGCAGTTCATCGAGGCGGGCACCGGGAGCACCCGCGAACGACGCAAGCTCTCGTTCCGCGAGCTACAGGTCGAGCAAATCGGCTACGTTTACGAGGGACTCCTCGCCCACGACGGGTTCCGTGCCGGCGAGGTCACCGTCAGCCTGATCGGTAAGCAGGGCTACGAGCAAGAGGTTGCACTTGCCGACCTCGAAGCGCTCGCCGCTGAGTCGGCGACGGCATCCGCCTTGGGCTCTCGGCTCTCACAGGAGTACAAAGCTTCCGGCATCGGCTCGCCGCGTGTCCTGGAACGCAAGCTCGCACCACTCGCCGCTGTGGAACGCGAGGACACGCGCAGGAGATTGTTGGCAGCAACCCGTGGCGACAACGAGCTCGCCGACCGGCTCATGCCCTTCGCCCGACTCATCCGCGACGACCTTCGTGGTCTGCCCATCGTGATCCGGCCGGGCGAACTCTTCGTCACCGACTCCCCGCTGCGACGGCTGACGGGAACCCACTACACACCACGGCACCTGGCCGAGCTCGTCGTCAAAGACGCCCTTGAGCCGTTGGTCTACTCGCCGGGGCCCCTGCAGACGAATGACCGCGCCAAATGGGTTCTGAAGCGCAGTAACGACATCCTCGCGCTCAAGGTCGCCGACATCGCGATGGGTTCCGGAGCGTTCCTGGTGTCCGCGGCACATTTTTTAGCGGAACGTCTCGTCGAAGCGTGGACCCGGGAGGGTGACGAACAAGCGTTGCTCTCCCGGCTTTCCCGCGCCGTCGGAGACACCGATGAGGATCCCGTGATCATCAAGGCGCGACGGCAGGTGATCGAACACTGCCTCTACGGGGTGGACATCAACCCGAGCGCGGTCGAGATCACGAAGGTTTCGTTGTGGCTGATCTCCATGGACCCCGACCTTCCGTTCACCTTCCTGGACGACCGGCTCAAGACGGGCGACTCGCTACTCGGTATCAGGTCGCTGGACCAGCTCTGGCACATGCACCTCGATCCGGAACAGGGTCGAAAGCTGCACCTCGATCTCTTTCAGTGGGTCGCACCGGGCCGGGCCCTCATGTCCAAGGTGGCGGACGCTCGGCGACAGGTTATCGAGATCGATGTCCGGGACGATCCCCTCGTCCGGCTCGCCGAAAAACGCAAACTCCTCGAAGAGATTCACAAGGACACAGCCGAACTGCGGCGCAACGCCGATCTCCTGGTCGCCTCAGCGCTGGCGAACGCAAAACGCGATGCAAGAGGCATAACGAACGGTGCGGTAGAAGCGGCTCGCCTGTCGCACAATAGACTGCGCGACCTCGAAGAAGACGGCGCTTTGACCCAAGCGTACCGATGGTTGTCGACCGATGCGCCCGAGATCGGGTTCAGGCGCAGACCATTCCACTGGCCGCTCGAATTCCCTGAGGTCTTTGAGCACCGCGGTGGCTTCGACGCCATCATCGGAAACCAGCCGTACCTGGGTGGTCAGAAGCTGACCGGAGCGCTCGGCGAAGCTTATCGGGAATATCTCGTCCACACGCTCGCCCACGGCGTACGTGGCAGCGCCGACCTCATCGCGTACTTCGTCCTGCGATCCGCCGAGCTCATCAACGACACCGGCACACTTGGTCTAGTCGCTACCAACACTCTGGCGCAGGGCGACACTCGGCAGGTAGGACTCGACCAAGCCGTGGCGAATGGCTTGACCATCTATAACGCAATCAAAAGTATGCCCTGGCCATCACGAAGCTCCGCTCTGGAGTGCTGTGTCGTCTGGGGATCGTGTGCGAACGTTACGTCAACCGTCGGGTTGACAGCAGGACTCGAGCCCGCCTCACGAGTGATCGCGCAGCCCAGGACATTAGCAATCAACGGAGGGATCTCATTTCAGGGTTCGAACATCCTTGGCCTTGGATTCACTATGACCCCCGTGGAAGCCGACCGGTTGATCGGACGCGATCCGAAGAATAGTGAAGTACTATTCCCCTATCTCAACGGCCAGGACCTGAACTCCAACCCGCGCTGTTCAGCGAGCCGATGGGTCATCAACTTCCACAACTGGCCCGAAGACCGCGCGAAGGCCTACCGCGAGTGCTACGGCCAGGTCTTGCGCCTGGTGAAGCCAGAACGAGATCGAAACAACCGCAAGCCGCGACGCGAACGATGGTGGCAATACGCGGAGCGCACGCCTGAGTTGGTTCGCGCCATCACGGGGCTCGAGCGGGTCGTGGTGATCACGCTCGTCAGTAAGACCGTGATGCCGGTGATGGTGCCGACCAAGCAGGTGTTCGCCCACAAGCTTGGCGTCTTCGCTAGCGCTGACACGGCGCTGTTGGCGTTCTTGTCCAGCGCGCCCCACTATTGGTGGACGGTCCGCCGAAGTTCGACGATGAAGACCGACATCAACTACTCACCATCCGATGTCTTCGAGACGCTGCCCCTGCCCGAACTCACCCAGGAACTCCGCCACCTCGGCGACCAGCTCGACACCTTCCGCCGTGACGTGATGCTGTCCCGCCAGACCGGCCTGACCAAGACCTACAACCTGGTCTTCGACGAAAACTGTCGCGACCAGGACATCGAGGAACTCCGTGCCCTTCACCGCGAGATCGACGAAGCCACCGTTCGCGCCTACGGCTGGCAAGACCGCGTCGCGGCCGTCGGCGGACTCGATCACGGCTTCCACCAGGCCGGCCGCGAGACCCGCTACACCATCGGCCCCGCAGCCCAGCGCGAAATCCTCGACAGCCTCCTCGAACTCAACCACGAGCGCTACGCCGAGGAAGACGCGAAAGGCCTCCACATCCAGAAACGACGTTCTGGCAAAATCAAGAAGACAACCGAAGGGGGTATCTTCTGATGGGCTCAGACGCCCTCTTTCCTGACCCACGTGGCGAGCAAGACAAGCCGCGCACATCCGGTGCCGTGCCGGAGACGCCTGCGCCGCTGGACACGCCGCAGACCTTCGGCGACAGCACGTCGTTCGCTGTCCGCGACGAGTTCCAGTCGCTCGTCGAGCGCGACCTGCTCGGACCGTGGGACGGTGCTGCCGAAGAGTTCCGGCCGCGTGCAATGGGGCCCCGTGAGCGGTATCTGGTCGGGATGCTTGGCCCCAAGGCCGCACCGAAGACGACCGCGGAAACCGCCGACTCGGTCACCGACACCGACGTCGGCGTGCACGGCGATGCCAAAGGCGAGGACGGCGCCGAGTTGCCGGAGATCCTGACACCACAAGCCCTGGGGCGTCTGTGGGCGTCGTCGATGGGGCTGTACTTCCGCGTCGGCGCGGACACCGATGTGCTTGCTGTGACCGCGTCCTGGGGGCGTTACTTCACGCACGAGACCGAAGACACCGAGGGTCGCAAACGCACGGTGTGGGCGCGGGAACCGGTCGAGTTCGAACGGGAACTTCGCCTTGACGGGGAACAGGACTACCAGGTCCCGCTCACCACCGCCGACCTTAGTGAGCCCGGCGTATACCTCTCGGTCGCAATCCGCACGCACGACCAGCGGCGCACCGTCAACGTGACGCTGGTGAACGGACAGCAGGAGCCGCAGTCGAAAGCCGACGTCGCGTGGATCTTCCAGACCAAGCTGACCGTGACCGCGCTCGACGGCGGGAGCCCCGTGTTCCTGCCGATCGACGATCCGATGACCGACGCCAACCCAGCCGTCGAAGACCGCGAAGACCTGCACCTGCGGTTGCTTTACCGCGATCAGCTCAAGTTCGCGACCGGCCAGAACGTCGCCGTGCACGCGCACGCCGACCGCCGGCTGCGCCGTGCGCACAAGCTGGAAACCCAGTGGCTGCCCACCTACAACGTGCCCGCCACCATCGCTCAGGTCGGCCCCGGGACTCCGCTGGAAGGCACCGAGCTGTCCATGGACGCCCTTGCTGAGGCGTCCCCGGAACAGCTTCGGGCGGGTCTCACGCCTCTCATCGACGGTTACACCGGCTGGCTGAACGAACGCGAAACCGACATCGCCACCCTGCCCGACACTTTGCAGGAAGCGGCCGAAGCCGCGCTGTTCCGGGCGCGTACCGCGCATCGGCGTATCAGTGCCGGCATCACTCTGCTCACCGACCCGGGCCATCCCCGGCACGCGGAATCGCTTCAAGCGTTCCACTTCGCCAACCGTGCCATGGCACTGCAGCGGCGCCACACCGAACTCTCCCGGCTCCGCGAGAACCCGGACGTCAGCTACGCCGAAGCCGATGCCCAAGTGCAGGCGCTGGGCGCGAAAGTCGCGTCGTGGCGGCCCTTCCAGCTGGCATTCGTCCTGCTGAACCTCCCGTCCATCACCGACCCCGACCACCCCGAACGCGCGGCCGACCCGGATGCCACCGTCGATCTGCTGTTCTTCCCCACCGGTGGCGGCAAAACCGAGGCCTACCTCGGTCTGACCGCCTACACCTTCGCCATCCGCCGCCGGCAAGGCGTGGTCGGCACGGCCGAGGCCGCGCGAAGTGGGATGGCCGGCGTCGCAGTGCTCATGCGCTACACCCTCCGCCTGCTTACCGCGCAACAGTTCCAGCGCGCCGCGGCGCTCGTGTGCGCCGCGGAGGTGATCCGGCGCGAGGATGTGCCAAGCTGGGGCACCGAGCCGTTCCGCATCGGGCTGTGGGTCGGTGGCTCGGTCTCCCCCAACTATTTCGACCAGGCCCGCGATCAGATCGCCGAAGCTCGCGAGGCCGGGCAGGGCAAGCGGGCCAACGTGCTGCAAACCCTGTCCTGCCCGTGGTGCGGAACCAAGCTCGAGGCCCATCGAGACCTCTACCCTGACGAGGACACCCGGCGCATCCTGCTGCACTGCCCGAACGCGGAAGGCGCGATGGCCTGCCCATTCTCCCGAACCCAGTCGGACGAGGGGCTGCCAATTCTGACGGTGGACGAGGAGATCTACCGTTACGCGCCGAGCCTGGTCATCGCGACCGTGGACAAGCTCGCGCAGCTGCCGTGGCGTGGCTACGCCGGCATTCTCTTCGGCCGTGTCCGCGAATACTGCCCCCGGCACGGATACCGCCACGATGACCTCGACGAGCGCACCCAGTGCAAAGCCAAACACAACAAGAAGAACAAGCTCCCTGCTGTGGTCAGCCAGCCGGTACCACGGCTGCGGCCGCCCGACCTCATCATCCAGGACGAGCTGCACCTGATCTCCGGCTCTCTCGGCACCACGGTCGGCCTGTTCGAGGCTGCGGTGGACGAACTGTGCACGTGGACCACCCCGGGCGGCAACGAGGTGGGTCCGAAGGTCGTGGCCTCCACCGCGACAACCAAGCGGGCCCGCGAACAGGTGCGCGGAGTGTTCGGGCGCGACCTGGAGATCTTTCCGCCGCAGGTCACCGACGTCGCCGACACGTTCTTCTCCAAGCAGGTGCCCGTCTCGGAAACCAACCCCGGGCGCCGCTACCTGGGAATCTGCGCCCACGGTGTCCGCCTGAAGTCCGCCGAGATCCGGCTCTCGGAGATCCTGCTCCTGGCAGGTCAGACGATGTTCGACAGCTACGGTGCACCAGCCGATCCGTACATGACGCTCGTGGGCTACTTCAGCTCGACACGTGAACTGGCCGGCATGCGACGTTTCCTCGACGACGACGTGGCCACCCGGGTGCGCAGGCACGGGCGCAGCAAGGGCCTCTCCGACCGGATCGTCGGGTCCACGGCCATGCTGACCGTTCAGGAACTCACATCCCGGATCTCGTCCGGAGACATCAGCGACGTGCTCAAACGGCTGGAGATCGGGTTCGACCCCGACATCGACACCACCGCACGCCGACACGCGATCAACCAGAACCGCAGCGACGTGTTCGGTGCCAACCGCGGCAAATCCCTCCGCAGCAAAGACCGGCTCGAACCCCATCCGCTGGCACAACGCATGACGGAGCGGCGTCAGGGTGACCGGGTACCAGTCGACGTCGTCCTCGCGACGTCGATGCTGCAGGTCGGCGTCGACGTTTCCCGGTTCGGTCTGATGGTGGTGACCGGGCAGCCGAAGAACACCGCGGAGTACATCCAGGCATCCTCCCGCGTCGGTCGTGACGCACGCCGGCCCGGCCTCGTCGTCACCCTGTACAACTGGTCACGCCCACGTGACCTCGCGCACTTCGAAGACTTCGAGCACTACCACGCCACGTTCTACCGCCAAGTGGAAGCGCTGTCCGTCACGCCCTACACCCGGCGATCCCTGGACCGTGGCACCACCGCCGCATTCGTCGCGGCCGTCCGCAACATGGCCGAACGGAACTCCCGCAACACCGATGCGCACGACGTCGACCTCGACGACACCATGATCGACCGGCTCACCGCGCGCATGCTGGCCCGGGCCGAGCGGATAGGTGGCGAGCGTGGCCGCGATTACCTCAGCGAACGGATCAAACGATTCGCCGACATCTGGACCCAGGCGAAGACCGCGGCCACCCGGCTCGGTTACGAGAAGGCGACCTTCCGCAAACAGCATCTGCTGGGGCTGTTGACCAAGCCCGGCGAAGGTAAATGGCGCGACACCACGGTCGGCCTCTCGATGCGGGAAACGGAGAACGAGATCAACCTCCTGCTGCCTGGCGGAGGTGAGTTCTTCGACCCACAGTACAACGCGCCGGACTGGTCGTTCTCACCTCCGGACGGAGAGAGCACCGACGACGACGCCCCCGAGGGCGACGAGATGGGCGACTCTGCCTTGCCCGAAACCGGCGGAAGGCGAGGAACGAAATGACCGCGCAGTACCGGCGGCGCGTCGGCGCCGTCCGCCCCAGCCACCTGATGTTCACCACCGGGGTGGGCGCGCTCGTCGATCTGCCCAACTTCTCCGTGCTGGTCAGCGGTCTGGACGACTGGCGGCACGACAACGTGCCCGAATGGGAGCCGATCGCCGAGCCGCGGCTGCTCGCCGCGGTGAAGACCCATCACGGCATGCGCTTCGTCGAACAGTTGAAGCCCGCTCCCTGGATGCCGGGAACCGATACCGAACCCAGCGGGCCGGCCGCCCGCGTCGGCGTTCCCATAATGCCGTTCCCCACCTGGTTGCGGTGCACGGCCTGCAATGAGCTGGGACCACTGGATTCCCGGGTGTTCGGATTCGAAAACTTCCTGCCGAAGAGGCCTCATGACGCGCGGTTCTTCCACGATCTGTGCGGCAGGAGGCGCTCAGGCAAGAAGCCGCTGGCGGTGCCCGCCCGGTTCGTGCTGGCCTGCACCGCCGGGCATCTCGATGACTTCCCGTACGCGCATTTTGTGCACCAAGGCGGTCCGTGCCCCAAGGCGAGCCACCCGCGCATGCAGATGGACGACCGCGGTGGCAATATCGGCGCCAACGTCGAGATTCGCTGTCTGAGCTGCAACGAACGCCGCAACATGCGCCAGGCCACTGGTGTGCGGAACCTTCCGAACCTGCCGCGGTGCCGCGGCCGCCACGCACACCTCGGCATCTTCGAACCCGAGGGATGCGACCAGGATCCCAAGGTGCTCGTAGTCGGAGCCTCGAATCAGTGGTTCCCTCAGGTGTATTCCGCGATCGCTGTCCCGCGCAGCGGCGCCAGCGAGCTGGAAGCCAAGATCGAGCAGCATTGGGATCCGGTCTCGCCGGTCCCCAAGGCGATGTATCCCTACGCCAGGGACAACGTGCCCGCGTTCCGTGAGCTCAGCAAGTGGTCCGACGACGAGATCGAAGCAGCGGTCGCGGCGGTTCGCGCCAGCAAGGACAGCGCGCAGGACCCACAACCCCAGGGCTATCCCGACCTGCGCACCGCGGAGTGGGACGTGTTCTCGGCCAGGCATCTGCCCGAACCGACCGACGACTTCGCACTCCACCGCGACCCGAATGGGGTTCCCGATCCGCTGAAGGCGATCTTTGGCGACGTTGTTCAGGTCGAACGGCTCCGCGAGGTGCGCGCGTTGGTCGCCTTCACGCGACTCGACGCCCCGGACCCCGAAGACCCCGAACTCGTCTCCCCTGCGCCGCTCGCGCGAGAAACACCGAAGTGGGTGCCGGCCAGCGAGGTGCGCGGTGAGGGCATCTTCCTGAACATTCCGGAACAAGTACTCAGCGACTGGGAGAGCCGCATCGCCGGATCGAGCGCGCTCACGCACCATCGCGATGCTTACGCCGAGTTCCGCAAGAACCGGTACTCGGACCGGATTCCCGGCTCATTCGATCCGATGCGCAACTGGCCGGGCGCGCGGTATATCGCCTTGCACACGTTGTCCCACCTCCTGCTCCGAACGATCGCACTCGATTGCGGTTACAGCGCCGCGAGCCTGTCCGAACGGGTGTACGCGGGTACCGAGGACGACCCGCGGACCGGAATCCTGATCTACACGGCGGTACCGGACGCTGAGGGAAGCCTCGGCGGTCTGGTGTCCCAAGCCGAGCCCGAGCGCCTCGTCCCCCTGGTCCGGCGGGCATTGAACGAGGGCATGATCTGCTCGTCGGACCCGCTCTGCAAGGAACGGCTCCCCCAACCCCCCGCGGACTACCTGCACGGGGCCGCCTGCCATGTCTGCCTCTTCCTGTCGGAGACTACCTGCGAGCGCGGTAACCGCTTCCTGGACCGGCGGTTCGTCCTGCCGATCGACGACCCGGCGCTCGCTCTGTTCCCGGACCTGCCGTGACGTCGTTCGAACAGGTCGCCGCGGCATCGGCGTCGGAGCTCGGGTCCGCAACCCTGCGCGGTGTGGCCGAACGTCTTCGCGCCGGCTGGCCATCAGGTGCGATTCTCGACTGGCTCGGCCATCCCTTCGCCGACACAGCGGCACCGCTGCTCGCCGCCCACGAGAAGTCGGGCATGGCCTCCGGTGAGGCCGCGGCGTTCCTCCGCGGCCTCGCGATCGGGCACGAGCAGCTGACCTCCGCGGTCACTGTGGAGACCGTCTGGAGTGGACCGAGCAGCCATACCGTGCCCGTGCGGGCCACCGCCCAGGCTCTTGTGGAGGTGATCAAAACCGCGGAGCACGAACTGGTGCTGATGACCTACTCCGCCAAACCCCACGACGACATCCGCTCCGCGCTCGAGGACGCGGTGGCCCGTGGTGTCGAGGTATCGGCGGTGGTCGAGACATTGCAAGGTGCGCGCAGCGCACTCGCCGGGTCCGAACCCGCCGCGGCGTTTGCCAAGATTTCCGGCGTCGTCCTCTGGCATTGGCCGGTCCTTCAACGAACCGAGCCCGGGTCGAAGATGCACGCGAAGCTGGCCATCGCCGACCGCCGTGTCCTGCTCGTCTCCAGCGCGAACCTGACGCAGTCCGGGGTCGCCAAGAACATCGAGGCGGGGCTACTCGTCCGCGGCGGCAACGCGCCCCGCCGGGTCGCCGAGCACATCGACGAACTGAAGTCCAGGAAGGTCCTGGACCGGTTGTCCGTGAGCACCGGCGGGCCGTTCTGATGCCGGGGCAAGGAGGAGATAGGTCCAAGCGCACGGTCCTCAACGGACGTTACGAGCTGACGCCGTTACCCCTCGCGCGGGGCGGAATGGGTGAGGTGTGGGAGGGCCGTGACACCAAACTCGACCGTGAGATCGCGGTCAAGTTCATCCGGTTCCCCGATGGCACACCCGACGACGAGCTGGTCCGCCGGTTCGTTCGGGAATCGCGCATCACGGCCCGCTTGCAGCATCCCGGTGTGCCCGCGGTATTCGATGTCGGCACCCACGAGGGGCGTCCGTTCCTGGTGATGCAACGCATTCATGGCATGAGCGT
Organism: Amycolatopsis ultiminotia; assembly: GCF_039536925.1. NCBI lineage: Bacteria > Bacillati > Actinomycetota > Actinomycetes > Pseudonocardiales > Pseudonocardiaceae > Amycolatopsis > Amycolatopsis ultiminotia. Next base: position 325,459 of record NZ_BAAAZN010000007.1, read on the forward strand.
CGCTGACCTGGTGGCCGAACGCGGCGCCCTGCCTGTTGGCTGGTGCGCCTCGATCGCCGCCCAGACGTGCGCGGTACTCATCGTCGCGCACCAGGCATCGCTGGTCCACCGTGACTTGAAGCCCGCCAACCTCATGCTCGAACCCGACGGCACCGTCAAGGTTCTCGACTTCGGCCTTGCCGTCGCCCTCGACATGGCGGACGCGTCACAGATCACCCACTCCGGCCAGACGATCGGGACACCCGCGTACATGGCTCCCGAACAGGTGCTCGCCGCCATGAGCGGACCGCGGAGTGACCTCTACACGCTCGGCTGCACCTTGTTCGAGATGCTCACCGGGCAGCAGGTGTTCGGCGGGTCCACCGCATACGCTGTGATGAACAAGCAGGTGGACGAGCGCCCTCCCGCCGTGACTTCATCGCGACCGGACACACCACGTCCGCTGGCACAGCTGGTCGGTGAACTGCTGGAGAAGAAGCCGGAGGACCGGCCGGCCGACGCGCGATCCGTGTATGAACGGCTGCTTCCTTTTGTGCGCGACCTCGGGCCCATTCCTGGAGCGCTGACTCCGCCGGCGGTTCCGAGTCCCCTACGGATGTATGCGTCGGTCGTGAGCAGGACCTTCGACACCACGATCACCACCGGCAGCTCCACGACGCCCGCAGCGCCGGTCCCCACACCGGCCGAACGTCCACCAGCGAGCCGGCCGGACATCGGCCAGGCCCGCCGCGAGGCTGGATCCCTGGCCAAGCAGTCGCGTTACGCGCAGGCCGCGCAGGTCCTCGAAGGCGCCGTCCACGCTTCGCTCGCAACCTCGGACCCTACCGGCGAGGAGGTTTTCTCACTGCGCCTGGAGTGGGCGAATGTCCTCTTCGAAGGCGGTGAGTACCGCCGCGCCGCACCGGCCTACCGCGACCTGGCCGATGATCTCACGAAGAGGGACGGCCCGGACTCCGAACTCGTGTTCCGCTGCCGCCTGCAGGAGGCGACCTGCCTGGCCGTGATCGGGGACACCAGCCTCGCAGTGCGCTCGCTGGAAGGCTTGCTCTCCGACGAGCAACGGGTCTACGGAGCGGACGACTCCCGGCCGCTGGAGCTCCGCCGCCAGATCGGGCTGCTTCACCTCGCAGGAGGTAAACGCGACGAGGCCACGCGTACCCTCTCCCGGCTGCTCGACGACCTGATCCGAGTTCACGGGCCAACTCATCCATCGGTGCCGAAGGTGCGCGATCTGCTGAGCGGGATGCCGCAAGAGGGAGGGCGTTGACATGGCGAAACTGGGGATCGACAAGGAATTCCTTCGGGAATTCAGCAAGCTCGAGAAGACCGTGCAACAACGGGTGCTGGAATCGTTCGGCAAGTTCGACGCTGCCACGCACGCGGGCGCGCACCTGGAGAAGGTCACCAACGCCCGCGACAACCACTTCCGCACGATCAGGATCGACCAGTTCTGGCGCGGTGTCGTGCTCACGCCGGAATCCGGGGACAGCTACACGCTGCTCAAGGTGTTGCCGCACGACGACGCCTACGCATGGGCGCAACGGAGGACCGCGTCGGTGAACGCCGCGACCGGGCGGATCGAGATCCGCGACACCAAGGCAATCGACGCCACGCTCCCCGCGCTGTCGCAGATGGCCGCGAGCGCTCCGGCCCGCCTCTTCGACGGTGTCAAGGACGCGGAACTGCGCAAACTGGGACTCGACGAGCAGACCTTGCAGTTCGCGCGGGCGTTGACCGACCTGGTCCAGCTTGACGCCTCCAAGTCGTTCCTGCCGCAGAACCAGTGGGACGTGTTGTACGGCCTGGCGGCGGGGCTCTCACCGGAGGAGGTGTGGGCCGAGGTCGGCGCGTTCGCCGCAGCGGGCGAGGTCGACACCTCCGACATCGGCGCAGCGGTCGAGCGCAGCACGGACCGCGTGGTGCTGGTGGACGGCCCCGGGGAACTGATGGCCGTGTTCGAGCGGCCCCTTGACTTTTGGCGGATCTACCTGCACCCGCAGCAACGCCGTCTGGCCGAAGCTTCGTTCTCCGGACCGGCGCAGGTGAAGGGCGGGCCGGGCACCGGCAAGACCGTCGTAGCCCTGCACCGTGCGCACAACCTGGCTCAGGCCGGGGCGGGGCGGATACTCGTCACCACCTACATCTCCACTCTCCCAGCGACGTTGAGTGCAGGACTCAAGCTCTTGGCGGACTTGCCCGGCGTCCTCGACCACATCGACATCCGCCACGTCGACCAACTCTCACACCAGATCTACCGAGAACAGCACGGAGCGCCCTTGCTGTTGCAGTCCGATCAAGAAAAGGACTTGTGGCGCTCGGCGGCGCGAAAAGCGGGCGCGCCCTTCAGCGAGGCGTTCCTGGCCGAGGAGTGGCGCCAGGTGGTGCTTGCCCAGGAAGTGACCGATGCCGATGACTATCGCGCCGCCGATCGCACGGGCCGCGGACGCAGGCTCGGGGCCCGGCAGAAAGCCCAAGTGTGGCAGGTGATCTGGGAATTCCAGCAGGAGTTGCGTCGTCGCAACCTCTCGACGCACGAGACCGTGTGCACCGAGGCAACACGTCTTCTCAACGACCGGCTCGAGAAACCCTACCGCCACATCGTGGTGGACGAGGCGCAGGATCTCAGCCCGATGCACTGGCGGCTCCTGCGTTCCGCAGCGCCCCAGGCACCCGACGATCTCTTCCTCGCCGGTGACACGCATCAGAGGATCTACAACAGCCGCGTCAGCTTCCGAGACGTCGGCATCGCCATAGCGGGACGCTCCAGCAAGTTGAACATCAACTACCGGACGACCGCTGAGATTCTGGCTTGGAGCCTCGGCCTGATGCGTGGCGAACGGATCGACGACATGGATGGCGGGCTCGACTCCATAGCGGGCTGCCGGTCCGACGTGCACGGCATGACGCCCGAGCTCAAGGGCTTCGGCAACTGGGACGCCGAACTCGCCAATCTGACGAAGACAGTCACCGACTGGATCGACGCGGGCGTGCGCCCAGCCGAGATCGGGATCGCCGCCCGGTCGAACTATCTGGTCACCGCCACCGTGGCTTCCCTCGGCAAGGACGGCATACCGGCGCGTGCACTGGCCAGCACATCGACCGGGGAGGATGCAGTGTCAGTGGGGACCATGCACCGCATGAAAGGTCTCGAATTCCGCTGTCTCGCGGTCGTCGGAGCCGGGGCACGACAGGTGCCATCGCCCAACGCCGTGACGGCAGCCGAAGAGGACCAAATCACCCATGAACACGACATGCAACGCGAACGCTGCCTGCTGTTCGTCGCCTGCACTCGTGGCCGCGAACAGCTGTCGGTCTCCTGGCATGGAGCTCCGAGCCCGTTCCTGACGGCCCTGACCTGACCACGGATACCCGAGCCGAAAGGTCAATCATATCCAAGCTCAGCACCATTCTCGACCAGATCGATTCCGGACAGTCCTGGAGCCACGCTTGAAACCTGTGGATTTGGTGAGGGCGGGCGTACCTAGTGTCTCGTAATTCTCTTTCACGCCGAGTTGCGAGACTTGGCCAATAGCCCCGACGTGCCCGCGACGGTCGGCATTCGGGCGCGGATCGTGTTGTGGTGCGCCGAAAGCCGGCTGAAGAAGGAGATCGCGGACTGGGCAGGCGTGTCGCGGCCGACGGTGGATCTGTGGCTGACCCGCTACGCCGCGGACGGGATCGCCGGACTGCTGGACCACCGTCGCGGGGCGGGCCGCGTACAGGTGCCGGCCTCGACCCGGGGCCGCGTGCTGGCCCTCTCGCGCACCTCGCCGCCGGTCGAGTCGGGCCTGTCGCACTGGTCGTCGCGGGAATGGCCGCGTTCCTCGCCCGCACCGAGGGCGTGTCCGTCTCGCACCACTACGTGGCGAAACTGTGGCGAGAAAACGGAATCCAACCCCACTGGCAGGGCACCTTCAAGATCAGCAAGAACCCGGAGTTCGCCGGGACAGTCGCCGACATTCGTCGAGCTCTACCTCGAGCCGCCCGGCGGCGCGGTCGTTCTCAGCGTCGACGATAAGACCCAGGTGCAGGCCCTGGACCCGGACCCAGCCGCTGCTGCCGATCACCTTCGACAAGATGGAGAAACGCACCCACGACTATGTCCGCAACGGGCTGACCAACCTGTTCGCCGCGCTGAACGTCGGCACCTGCGAGGTGCTCGGCGCAGTATTACTCCGCCCGAGACTGCGCGAACTTCCTGGCATTCCTCAAAAGAGCGACGAAACCCCACGCAGGCAAACAGATCCACGTCGTATTGGACAACCTGTCCACCCACACCACCCCCGACATCCAGGCATGGCTGCAGGCCCACCCGAACGTGCGGTTCCACTTCACCCCGAAGGGAGCCTCGTGGCTCAACCAGATCGAGAACTGGTTCGGCATCATCACCCGCCAGTTCATCCGCCGGGGCACCTTCTCCAGAGTGAAAGTCCTGATCACCCAGATCCGCGACTACATCGACCACTGGAACACCAACCCCCGACCGTTCGCCTGGACCGCGACTGCCGACGACATCCGGCGGTTTCCATTGGTCGTTGCGAATCCTGATGGGAAGGGGTTCGCATGTCACGTGGTGGGCACAACAGGATGCCGGTGGGGGTGAAACGCCGCTACTTTGAGCTGATCCGGACGGGGGATGAGCGGGTCCGCTGCGGTAGAGCGGGTCGGTGTGTCGCTCAGCTGCGGGTCGGTGTGGTTCATCGACGCTGGTCGCGTGCCTATGCTCGAGAAGCCGATCTCGCGACGGTACCTGACCCACAACGATCGGATCGAGATCGCCGACGGCCTGGCGCAGGGTGTGCCGGTCAAGACGATCGCCGCGCGGATCGGGAAGAGTCACCAGACGATCTATCTGGAGATCGCGCGCAATCGTAAGCCTGATGGACGGTATCAGCCGTGGTACGCGCACAACCAAGCTTACCTGCGCCGTCAGCGGCCCAAACCTCGACGGTTCACTATGGACGCCGAGTTGCGCACGGTTGTGGCCGCAAAGCTGGCCCGGCACTGGTCACCAGGCCAGATCAGCCGATGGTTACGACGACGATTCCCGCGCCGTATCGGCTGGCACGTCTGCACCGAGACGATCTACGAGAGCGTCTATCGAGGGCTGATCACCGCTGTCAGCGTGGCGAACCTGCGTACCGGTCGCACCTACCGGCACCGACGAGGCCGCGGCCGGTCCCGTGACGGCGCGCTGAAGCAGTCGACGAAGATGCGGTCGATTCACACCAGGCCGGCACGCGTGCAGTCCCGCCAACAAACCGGGCACCGGGAAGGAGACTTGCTCGTCGGCGCCGGTCAGCGGTCTGCGATCGCAACACTGGTGGAACGCAAGACGCGGTTCGCTGTGCTGGTCCGGCTCGAGCGCGACCACTCCGCCTCCTCGGTCAGAGACGCGCTCATTAACGCCTTCCGAGCTCTGCCGTTCGGGCTGCGGCGGAGTCTGACTTGGGATCAGGGCAACGAGATGTTCCACCACGAGCGGATCGAGAAGATTACCGGCATGCGGATCTACTTTGCCGACCCGCACTCGCCGTGGCAGCGCGGTAGCAACGAGAACGTCAACGGCCTGCTGCGCCAGTATTTGCCGAAGGGGACAAACCTCAATGCCTGGTCGAGCAAGCAGCTCGACCAGGTCGCAGCCGAGCTCAACAACCGACCACGCCGCTGTCTCGGCGACAGGACCCCGCAACAGCTCATGCAACAATGGCACCAGCGTAAAGCCGCAACACTGATTCGCAACGTTCGTTAGAAACCGACCAGCATCAACCGGACGCGTCTGCCACAGCACGATTTCGCCCGACATCACATCGGCGATCTGAGAGATCAACCCGGGTGACACATCGGCGCCATACACCTCGAGCAGATGTTCCTTGATACCCCGCGTCGTCATACCCCGCGCATACAACGACAGGATCATACCATCGATACACCCCAAGCGGCGCGCGCGTTTCGACACTATTTTCGGCTCAAAAGTACCCTCACAATCACGCGGAACATTCAGCTGCACCGGACCGGAATTGGTGGTCACAGTCTTTCCGCTGGCGCCATTACGAGAATTCCCCGAACCCCAGCCGGTCACGTCACCCTTCTCATACCCCAAATGGCCGTCTAGTTCGACCTGCGAGCCCGATCCAGCATCGCCTTGGTCATTTGGTTGAACAAGCCCTCGGCCCATCCAGACCCATTCGCGACGTCTCAGCGTCCTTGACCAGCGACTCGATCGCCGCCGGCGACAACACCTCCGCCAGACGCCGCACCGCCGCCTCCCGCTCCTCGGCCACCGCGATCTCCTCGACCACGCCGACCGATTCGCCCTCCACGTTCTCGCTCACTCAGAGTATCCATTCCTGGCAGGCCGAACCCCGTCCGACCGCCGGTCAGGTCACCCGCTTACGCAGAAGATCAAACACCCCCCGGCAAGGTAGGCAAAGCGGACCAGCACGAGCCACGATCATGCCGGATAGTAACCAGTCACACACCGATACCTGCTGACCCGCACGAACGTATTTCCCGGCACGTACAACCGCCTACGCCGTGGAGATGAGGTTCTCGATCGCCGGCCCACTCTCCGACGGGATCGGACAACGGCATAGGCGGCAGTTCATCCACAGCCGAGCTCGCCCGGCCAAGTTCACTGCTTGTCACCCCGAGGCTCCGGGTCTTCCGGACTGGGCTTGGCCATGAAATCGCCCATGAAAAGATCCACGTAGATACCGAACAGTCGACGCAGCACCGCCGCAAGCGAAATAACCAAGTGGACCAGCAGGCCGACACACACCCCGGATGCGATGTGGCCGGCCACCCCGTCCACGGTCAACACCGGCCACGACGCCATCAACGCCAGCCCCAGCGCCAACAGCATCGCTATCGCCGACACGTGCAGCGCACCCACTGCCGACGAGGCCACCAACTCCTTTAATCCGGAACGAACTTTGTACTCCGCCACCTCTTGGATCTTGATCCGCAAATTCGCCAGGAACACAAACGTGGACAGCATCGCGCCCACCAACAGCGACGTCGCCGACAACAACTGCGCGATCCCGCCCAACTGAAGCCCCAGCACTACGAACAGCGCAAATCCCACCGTTGGCATGCCATACAGCAACGCCCGCTCGGCCCAGGTCAACCGGTCGCTGTCCGGGCCTCGCATCGCACGACTGTTGTAGAGAAAGATCGGCCACGGGTTGAATCTACGCAACTTGTCCATGCCCGAGTCACTCCTCTAATCAGAGATTCTCGGACGCCAGTTCGGTGCCACGTCCACGTTCAACAACCGCAACGAATCCAGTGCAGCCGGGAGCACCTCTTGGACGAATTCTGCCGCGGACAAGCGCTCCTCGGTGTCGATCGCGTAGGTGAATTTCGGCCAAGAAGACCGCACATCGATCTTGCGCTCCTTGCCGTCGCACACCGTAATGATCCGCTCCTCGTCGAAGTCCTCATCGTCGAAGTCACGCAGCCCCACCAGCCCCACCAACTGAGGTCGGCGAGGCTCCAGCCCGATCATCGCGCGCAACGCGTCCACGACCCGTGCCTTGACCTGCGATCCGTCCTCAAGGTCCAGGTGCAGCCGTGAACGGCGAACGTTTTCCGTCGTGAACCGGGTCCGATCGGGCGACTGTGATGACTGCACGAGTTCCACACCGGTCACCCCTACCGAATCGTCCTCCAAGAATTCACTCCACGCTTTGGCGTCCACGGTGTCAGACGTGACCCGCAAGAACACTCCGAGATCACGCAGCCGGAAGTTCAGCTGACGCAAGGTCGCCGGCGTCATGTGCGAACGACCCTTGACCTCGGTTATCAGCAGACCCGCGTGGCCGTAGGGCGGGATGATCAACAGCGAGTAAAAATCGCTGAGCACCGCGTCACTCTGCCCGATTTGTCGAGGATCTTCCTCCGGTGCATTCGCGTCGACGTCGATAACCTCCCGCGGTTCCCCGTACTCACCACCCTTGACGTTCAGCAAGATGCCCCACGCGTCCTGCCGCACCTGCGAGATCCGGGTGTAGTGCTGTCGGGTTTCATCCTTCTCACCGCGAACCATGGCATCGCGGGCCGCCTGCAGCGCGGCCGGATACAAACCGCCGACAGACTCCGGCTCAGTCATCGCTATACGATCACTCAGCCTCCTCGGCGGAGTGATGTACAGCTCAGCCACCCGGTAGCCGTAAGTCGCCATATTCCCACCCTCTGTTGCGTTACGTAAACACAAAGGGTTACCCGGGTTGGTGCACTCAGTCAAGATTCACATCCGCAGAAAAACATGTCATCTGGATATTCGAACACACGTTCTATAGCGAGTCAAGCGAACTTCGCTCATTTAGCCCAATCGTGCGGATACTGCAGGAAACTCGAACTTGAGCCACGAGAGGATGGCAATCGGATCAGCACTGTCATCCGGCGTCCGACGCCGACTGCCTGATCAGACCGGCCCTCTTCGTCGTGGTCCCTCGTGGTGCGATGTTTGGTCACTGAATCCACCCCAAGATCGCGAATACACCCAATAATCAGCGGCTGCCCGACGCCCTTGTTACGAAATCCGAAGGGCACAACCCTCATCCGATGCGAGGTTCGCTTTCGACTCCGTTCTCACACAACGGAAGGCTAAACATTCCATGACCAGACCCGAGGTCGGATCCTGCTGGCGATACACGCGTCCGACGTCACTACGTCCATCCGCCTACGGCCCGTGACGTCTCTTCGGGCTTGTCACGGCTGTCGGAATCCTCCTTGTGACGGTCTATGCCTTCGACGAGACGCGGCATCTTCTGACCAGAACCTGGGACACGGGAGCCGGCTTCGTCGCCGACACAGTCGCCGAATTGGCCGGGACAGCCGAGCCGGAGGATGCACTGGGCCTTGCGGACGCCTTGACGAGCCTGTCCCGTCGGCTCTGGCTCACCTACACCCACCCCGCCAGCGCCGCAGACAGCCTCGACGTCAACACCGAGGGATGGCGACGGCAAGGCGAGCGCGACGCCTTCGGCAAAGTCATCGACGCGCTCACGAACCCCAACCTGCCGCAAAACGGATACCTGGTCCAGTCCTACATCCGCGCGGAAGAGGCCGCCCACCACGTAGGACGCGCACTCCACCGACTCGGCGACACGGCACCGACCGAGCACGTAGTCGCGGACGTCCGCAGCGAACTCGACGTCGTCGAACACGCCGAACGCGGAGACCTGTCCGGACGCGCGAAACAAGCCGTGTGCCTCACCCGCGCCGACGCCTCTCCGCTCCAGATCAACGCCGCCGACGACCTCTTCCGCGAACACCCGACCGGAACCGACAAGCTCTTCACCCACTTCGACCCGGCCGCGGCGGCAGTACCCGCAGCACACCGGCTCCAAGCCGCCGCCGATGTCGCCGCCGCAGCAGCAGCCGAATGCGAACCCACCGACGTCGTGCGGGAAGCAGACGGCATCGAAGCGCTCGCCGTCGAAACACCCACGCACGTCCTCGAACGACTCGGAGACGGAGAAACACCACGCGAGGTCGTCCTCGACCTGATCCGAACCGCGCTGACCGCCGCCGAAGGCCGTATCGCCGACCCCGACACCCTCCCTGACCTCATCGCAGAGGCCATCGCATGAAACAAGCAGCGCCGACCCGGTGAACACGACCCGCTCGCCGCCAGCCAACCCCGCATCAGGAGCTGATCACGCCGGACCGTCGCTGCGACGAAACACCGGGTCACAGCTGCAGCGACGAGTCCTGGCACGGTACAGGCGGGTACTCCATCTCACCGGAAAATAGCCGCGCTGCGACATTCACGCGGCACATGCATCCGTCAGTTTGTTCCGTCCTGATGGACCGTCGCGAAGAACTCCTCGACGATGACCCGTTGCTGATCCGGCCCGACGTCCGAGAGTTCAAGGACATGATTTCCGATGGTCACGCTGACCCGCCGTCCGCGCCCACGCGCGATCCACGCTTTGACGAGCTGCATGATCTCCTTCAGCGCAGTGCTGAGAACAGCTGAACCGGCCAGCGAAACGACGATGCTTCCGACAGTCGTGGCTCACCTTTGGCACCGGCGGGCGCTTGGCCCTCGCGCGCCAACTGAGCGTCAAAGTCGGCGGCCAAGAATTCGCAACGGAGAGCACCGGTCAGTCGTTCAAGTTCCTCGAGGTCGCTGCCATCGACGCTCGCCACCATCGTTGCCCGCATGCGCACACCTTTCCGGCCAAGAACACCCAGGATGCCACAAGGCGTGATCATAGTTCTTGTACGATGACCGCCATCGACCGGAGTCAAACCGGAAGGATGGACGAACAGTGGGGGAAGGTTTGCACTCATCGTCACGACCGATTCCTACACCGATGGAACCTTCTGCCAGCTGGAATCCCCGAAGGCGGACGCTGACGCTCTTGAGTCCATTCAAGAAGATCCGCAGGTCGGTGATTACAAGGTTTCCTCACTTCACAACAAAGACACTTACGAAGTTCGTATCGCGATCAACAGATTCTTCGCGGAATCCGCCCCCGACGATGTCAGTCTTCCGTACATTTCTGGCCATGGAGTCAAGGACGACGACGGCCACCTGCACTTCGTCATGCGGAATTCCGACGCACGATGGTTCCCCTCTACCGCGATCGACGGGGATTGGGTTCGCCAGCAGATGGATGCCAGCAGGTGCCGTCGCATCGTGGTACTCCTCGACTGCTGCTACGCAGGTGCATTTCTGGCCAACGCCCGCCCCAAAGCCGACGACCAGGTCCACGCGGACCGTATCTGGACCTGGCACCGTCGCATGGCCGGTGACGGCACGTGGGACACCGTGTTGCAGCGGCTGCTGACCGCTGCGGGTGCGGCCGGGAGGGTGGATTGGGCGGTGTCGGTGGATTCCACGATCGCGCGGGCGCATCAGCACGCCACCACCATCAGGCGTGTCACAGGGGGCTGGGTCGAACTACACGGATCTGCTCGCCGAGCCGCCTGATCATGCGATCGGCCGCTCGCGCGGCGGCTGGAGCACGAAGGTCCACCATCTCGTCGATGGGAACGGCCGACCACTGGTGACGTTGGTCGGTCCCGGGCAGGCCGACGACGCACCTGATGCGGCACCTGCGGATCCGTCGGGCTGGGCGTGGGTCGGGCACGTACTCGTCCCGACCGTGTCCGCGGCGACAAGGCCTACTCCTCGCGAGCGATCCGCGGGCACCTGCGCACCCGCGGCATCACCGCCGTCATCCCCGAACCTGCCGATCAGGTCGGGCACCGCACACGCCGGGGTTCACGCGGCGGCCGCCCACCAGCGTTCGATGTCCTCGACTACCGCAGCCGCAACGTCGTCGAGCGCGGCTTCAAACTGCTCAAACAATGGCGTGGCTTGGCCACCCGCTTCGACAAGCCGGCCATCGTCTACCGCTCCGCCGTACTCCTCCACGCCGTGATCACCTGGACCAAGGCTTTGTCAGACGTGGTCTGGGCGGCAGCGCACGGCCGGGCGGTCCGGGCCCTGGCGCCGGGGGTAGTGGTGCCGGTGAGGAAGGCGGGTCTGCGGGCTCGGCCGGGCGCGGGGCGGCTGGTGCGCGGGGCGGTTCCGGGATGGGCGGTATGGGCGCCGCCGGCGGCAAGGGCAAGGGCAAGGGCGAGGACGACAAGAACCACCAGCGCAAGTACGGGGTGGACGACGATTCCGCGTTCAGCCTGACCGACGACGACGGTGGCAGGCTGCTGGATCCCCGAACCGGACTACCGCCGACGCCGCCGACCATCGGCGGCTGAGGTACACCGCGATGACCATCATCGACAAGCCGGTGCGGATGCCCCGGCCCGTGTTCCTCGTGTCCTGGGAGCTGGCCGGGCTCAGCGAACTCCCCGTCGTCGTCGACCCGGATCAGACCTACCGGACCGACGAAGCCACCGCCGCATTGCGGCGGCGTGCGCTCGAACTGCTTGCCCACCTCGGCCTGGCCGACTCCGGCGGCGCGCTCATTCCCGAGTATCAGGCCACGCTCGCGGTACTCGCCACGGCTCGGCGCGAGGTGTACTCCTGGAGCAACCTCCGCCGCGAGGACGGGCCCGCCGCCGCGATCCTGACCGCCGAGCACGGACGGGATGGCGTGCGGCTGATCACCGACCACCAGGTCATCCAACTCGACCCGATCCGGCCGCGTGACCTGGTCGGGAGCCTGGTGGACGCACTTCCGACCAGGCCCGCGGCCCGGATCACACCGTTGCGCGTGCCACAAGCCCACTACGACGACGCCGGTCGTGACTACCGCGCCGACGACCCGCTCACCGAGATCTCCGAGCAGGCCGACGAACTGCGTCGCCTGATGCGAGCCGACCGGGACGCGATCCACCAGCTCTACGCCGCGACTCGCCACGACCACGGACACCGCACGCGCTCCACACCGCTGTCCGCGATCGATCTGGCGCGTCATGGGCGGGTGCTGAGTTTCGTCAACGGCGGCTCGGACGGCGAGCCGCAAATCAACCTCTACCCCGGTCACCGAGCCCACCTCGTGGACGCACTCACTCTCACCTTCGACGCACTCGGATAGCGCCACCAGTTCCGGCAGGCGCGGAAACCGCGCCTGCCGGACTGCCCGGACGCCCGTCTGGACTGTCGCAGAGGGGTCCGCGACGGCGGAACGACCAAGACTCGCGGCGGCTCGTGCCCGACCGTCCTGCGGTCGTGTGCAGCAGTACCGGCCGGGACACCTACCCGTGTCCGTCCGGAGCAAATGTGGCGGCGAGATCCTCAATGAGCATGGCGGATTCGAGCGGCGTCTTGGCCACCTTCTCGAGTCGTTCGACGATGCCGCGGTATTCGCCGCCGTCATCAGGGACAAACGATCCAGCCCGGTGGTGGGAAAAATGCGCAACGGCCGCCGGGGGCGTGGCGAACAGGGTAAAAGGGCCGGACAGACCCGGGTGCCAGCCTGTGTTCTCCGGCACGATCCGCACAACGACCTCGCGCGAGGTCGCCACGACGTTGTCGAGGAACCCGAGCTGGCGACCCATGATCTCGGGCGTGCCCACGGGTTCGGTCAGCGCAGCGGTCCCGATGAACGCCGTGATCGGTTTCGCGCCGGGGCCGATGATGAGATTGCCGCTCTCCGCGCGGATCGTCGCCAGCTGATAGGCCTCCTTGTTGCTGAAACCCTGGGCCACGAGAACCGCTTTGGAGTAGTCCGGAATCTGCAGGACATCGGGTATCAGCAAGGGATGCCACACGCTGATCGACCTGGCCAACGCCGCACAATCACCAAGAGCCGCCAGATGATCCCGGGTGCTTTGATCGCCGAGGACGACCATGCCCGCGCCCGTGGTGCGCACCAGATGCATAATCCGCCGCTTCTGCTCGCCGACGACACCGAGCGCGCCCAGGATTCCGGCCACGTCCTCCACACGAGGTGTGCGCTGTCCGAGTTCCCAGTTCGACAGCAGGGCCGGATTCACCCCAACCCGCCGCCCCAGCTCCCGAAGCCCGAACCGTGCTTCCTCCCGAGCTGCGCGAAGCGCGATGCTCAGCAACAGATTCCGCGATGGCCCCGTCTTCTCACTACGCACGTCTCGCGCCCCGTCATTCATCACGGCTGTGCTGCTCATCATCGCCAGTCTGGCTGTTGCCGTCGTAAACCACGACACCGTCGTCGCCGATCCACCAGCTCACCACGACCTCCCCTGACGCACTCGCGGACGCAGACCCGGATGGTTCGGCAAGATCTCGTAGCCGTGACTGCGGCGATACTCCAGATCGCAGTACGGACACTGCGTCAGTGCGCCCTGCGCAGTCCGCTCACGCAGCGGCACGAACGCAGCTTCCGCCGCCTCGCCGCACAGCATCCTGACTTCCTCACCCGGCGTCGGGACCGCCGACAGCCATGTCAAGTGCCAAACACCGTCAACCACGGGCCGTACCGACACCGGATCGACGTAGATCAGCGCAGTCATCGCACCCCTGCGCTCAGCGAGGTCAGCAACTGCGTCCCGTTTACACCTACCGACAATCTTCCGAAGAGTGACCAAGACAAACACAACCAGTGACCATCGTGTGCCGGATGGACCACGCGTGAACTAAGGGGTGTCTCGTAACTGGCGTTGTGGTTGGTGGGCTGGTGTTGCGGTCAGCTGTCGAGGAGGATGTTGTGCAGGTTCGCGATGCCGGACACCGTGTCGGCGAGGGTGCTGGCGGCGCGGCGATCGTCGCGAAGGATCTTGAAGTTCTTCATCCGGGACAGAACATGCTCGACGCGAGCGCGGACCTTGCGGTGGGTGGCGTTGAGGTCGTCTTTCCATTCCGGCAACTCACTGCCGTCTCGCGGTGTGCGATACGGCATGACGACCTCGGGATTGCCTTGATCGCCGCCATCGGCCATGACCGGCCGATCGGCGAGTTTCCCGCGAGGCCGGAGTCGCGGTAGACGGTGCAGTCGTTGCGGCTGCCCGGCTGCGGGTCACCGATGGCGATCACCAGCCGGGTCTCGGCGTCGATGGCGACCTGCACATTCGTGGAGTAGCGGTAGTTCTTCGACGGTGTCGCCAGCCGGTGATCCCGCGTCGGGACCAGGGTGCCGTCCACGATCGCCATCGCGTCCACCCGCCGTTTCCGGACCGGCGCCAGGGCCAGCAGCGGCCCGATCGTGTCGATCACCCGGTGCGCCGCCGAATGCGACACCCCGGACAGCGGTCCGATCTGGCGCATCGTGAGGTTCGTCCGCCAATAGGTCGCTACCAGCAGCACCCGGTCTGCCAGCGGCAACGCCCACTGCCGGCCCGGGCGGCCGTCGGCGATCTCGTCTCCGCCCCGTTTGGCGACCAGCCGCACCAGCTTGCGGAACTGGCCCAGTTCGAGCCCGGTGAACGGGGCAATTCACTCCGGCCTCGACGCTGTGATCACCTGCACCACACCAACATGATCAACTACCAGCCCCGCCAGCCCGACACCGGGTTACGAGACATCCCTTAGCCCGAACAGTCCGTGCTTGGACTCCGTGTAGCCGCCGCCCGGCCCGCAGCCCTGCTAGAAAATTGATGATGACAGAGCCGCCTCGGTTCGACGCAAGCAGCCATGGTTTCGACACTTCGATCGTGCAGAACGTGCCAGTAAGGTTGATGTCCACCACCTCCCGGAAGGTTCGTAGCCGTGTCGCGAGATCTGTCGACTGGCGCTGTGCAGTGCCGGTGATTCCAGCGTTGGCGCACACGACGTCCAGATGGCCGAGTTGCGCGACGCCAGTGCGCACGATCGCGCTCATAGCTTCTATGTCCCGGATGTCGGATAGCTCTGCAACTATCCGCTGCCCAGTTGCACGTACGGGCCGCGCGGTGTCTTCCAGCTCTTTCGACTGCGCCGATATGTCGATCGCAATAACGTCTGCGCCTTCCTGAGCCAGTCGGACGGCGTTGCCGACGTTCGATAGTGCGCGTCGCGAGATGCACGGAGCTGCCGCCCTGGCCCTGAAGCGTGCGTCAGCCACGGCCGAGAACTACGGGCTGGCTGTCTCGGCGGGAAACTCCACGGTCATCTCTTCCCTGCTTACAGGCGAGGTGACCGCCTTCAACTCCACTACTCCAGGAACCTCCCTGAAGTCGCTGCCCAAGTTGGCGTCCATGAATTGGTCGAACACTCGGTCGGTGAAGAGCCGGCGACTCTTGATCTTTTTGGACCCGGGATCGAACTCGTACACCGCGAGGTACTGTCCAGTGACTCGCTCGCCTCCGGGAAGGTCGAACGAGACCCATGCCTCCCGGAACAGAGTGTTTGGTCCCGCACCATGACTGCGTCTTTTCGAGGCGACGCCGGTGGCGCTGCCGGAGCCTAACGCTCTGCGGTAATGCTCGCGAACGGCATCGAATCCCTCCGCCACCAACCCCGCTGCCGCAAACTCGTAGTGGGGCGAGGATGTCAAGGTAGCCATCGTCGCGTCGACGTCACCTGTCATTTCGCAGATGGCATGTTGCCTCAATAACTCCTCCATCTCCTCGATGGAGAGCTCTGAAATCATATTCGTGCTCCGTGTGCGGATCCCGGGTGCGAGTCGTTTTGCAGCGTCTGAGGCCCTGCGGCTTCGGCGAGAAGCGAGAATCGTGGTGGTGCCCGTCGGCGCGAACCTTCCGTTTGGACTGTAGGGAGAGGGCGCAGACGTTTGTCGCGTTGAAGCATCGACGTCACTCGACCAACGCTTGGTACACCAGATTGCGGAGTGCCACCCACAACGCCTCCGGCGGCGGGATTACGTGCATCATGAACAGCACGACCAGGTCCGCCTGTGGGTCGATCCAGAAGTTCGTACCGGCGGCACCGCCCCAGCCGTATTCGCCGAGGCTGGACAGCGAGTTGATTCCTACCGGATCCAGCAGCGGTGTCACGCCGAAACCGAACCCGCGTCCTTGGAGGTGAGCCCCGGTACGGGTCGGCGGGTGGGTGAACTCGGAAAGTAAGGCGCCGCCGGGCAAGTGATTCGCGGCGATTGAAGCGACGGTGCGCGGCGAGAGCACCCGTTGGCCGTCCAGTTCACCGCCATGAGCCAGCATTTGCGCGAATCGATAGTAGTCCGGGGCCGTTGACATCAGCCCGTGACCGCCGGCGACGAGCGTGGGCAACTCGCCGGCCGGCTCCTCGAAGTCGGGGAGGCGCAGCGTATCGCCGGTCGTCGCCTTCCGGAGATACAGCGCCGACAGTCGGTCTCGCTCTGGAATTCGGAATCCCGTATCGGGCATGCGCAGTGGGTCGAAGATACGTTGCTGCATGAACTGGTCCAGCGATGTCCCGCTGACGACCTCGATGACGCGCCCCAGGACGTCGGTGGCATGCGAGTAGTTGTAGGCGGACCCGGGCTCGAACAGCAGCGGCAACGCCGCCAGTCGTTCACACAGTTCGGCGAGCGTGTAGTCCTCGGGCTGCGCCAGCGCCGCGATCCCTGCTCGGCGGTAGGCGGCGTCGACTGCGTTGTCGGCCATGCCGGTTACCGTGAGGCCCGCCGTGTGCGTGAGCAGATGCGAGATGCGGATCGGTTCCGTCGCCGGAACTCTGCTGTCCGGCGGACTGTCGGCACCGAGGATCGTCATGTTCGCGAAGGACGGTATGTACTCCTCGACGGGGTCCGACAGCGAGAGCAGACCCTCCTCCCATAAGGTAAGCAACGCGACCGAGGTGACCGGCTTCGTCATCGAGTACAGCCGCCAGATGGTGTCCATCTCGACGGGCAGCCGCGCTTCCGCGTCGCGGAGACCGCGCCGGGAAACGTGGACGAGCTTTCCGTGTCGGGCGACCATCACGATCGAGCCCTTGTTCAGGTCACGCTCGACGCAGCCGTCGAGGTAGCGGTCTAGGCGCTTCAAGCGTGTTGCGTCGAAGCCAGCGGCAGACGGTTCGATCTCGGCCATGCTCGTACTTGTCATTGATTCGCGTTACGGAAGTTGGCGAGCATCTGTCGTGCATCGTCGTCGAGTTGCACGATTTCGACCATACCGCCAAGCGGGGGAGCTTCGAAGAACGCAAACCGGAAGTCGTTCACGCGACCGCTCTGCTTTACCCGCTCCTGCCCGCCCATGGCTTTGACCGCCGAGTCGTAGTCGTCGACGAGCATTGCAAGCCGGTGGAAACCGCCGTTCGGATTGCCATTCAGGAACTCCTCGAACGCGCTTGGACCCACGACCGGTTGCATGAGTTCGATCTGCAAGTCGCCGACGAACGCGAACGCGACCGCTTCGTAAGCTTGCGGCGTAAGCGTACCTCGGTATCTGCGCTCGTCGATTGCTGGCTTGTCAATGGTCAGCCACGGACCGATGCCGAAGGTGGTTTCGAGGTAGTCCCGAGCGGCTTCGAGGTCCGGCACGACGTAGCCGACCTGAAAGACAGCGCGCGCCTTCACTGCGCCGGCGTCGCCGCTCACGCCTGACCGTCCTGCACCGTCTCGGCTGCCGTTGCGCCGGCGTCAGATGTCGAGCAGGCGGCTATTGACTGCGGATGTCCGGGTTTGTGGTACTGCAGCAGTTCGATTGGCAGTCCGTCCGGGTCGTGCAGGTAGAAGAAGCTGAGCCCTGCGCGGGGTCCTTCGTATACGTGTTGCGGTGGGTAACGGCAGTCGACGCCCAGTTCTTGCATCCACTGGTACGCACGCTCGATGTCCTCGACTTCGAGACAAAGGTGACTTGTTCCGACGTCGGCCGCCGTGCGGTCGTAGGGACGCCCTTCCGGAGCGAGGTACTGAACGAGCTCCAGCATTCCGTGTGGCAACAGCATCGACGCGACACGCATCTGCGCGCCCGGCACGCGCACGATCCTGGACGGCCCCTCGCCTCCGAAATCTACGATGAACTCGACCTTTGCGCCGAATGCTTCTTGGTAGAAGCGCACGCTGCGGTCCAAGTCGGTGACCGTAACGCCATGATGATGCAGCCCGTACGCCACGAGCGTGGGCTGACTGATGCTGGCTTCGGTGCCAGAGTCCGTCATGTCGTGCTCCTCTTCTCGCTGCTAGTCGCCTTCTGCGCCCGGTGACCGGGCATGATATTTGATAACGGTTCGGTGTAAGCGGTGTAGCGCGCCGCCGGGCATTCAGCGCAGCTCGGCGGTGCGCATACCCGTGCGCGGGCCCCACAGCGCGTTGTGAGCCATGCATTCGTTGTTTGCCAGGTGCACGTCGAGCGCACTAGCCGCAGCTGCAGGATCGCCCTTGCGGAACTCCTCCACGAGCAGCTGGTGCGCTTCCCGCCGCCTGTCGTGCTCCTGCGGATCGGGGTCAAGACGCCTGAACCCGATACGTATGTACCGTTCGCTAGCCCGCCATAACAGCCTGAGAATGCGGGTGTCCCAGACAGAAGCGGCCGGGGCGATCAGGGCGAGGTGAAAAGCTCGGTGGTCATCATAGATGTCATCCATGCTTCGTTCGGCGCGTCCCAGCTCAGCTGCGACCTGGTGCAAGCGGTCGAGTTCGCGCTTATTGAGGGAGGACACCGAACGTCGCGCGAGGTCAGGCTCGAGCATGCGACGCACCCGGTAGATAGAGTGGAACTCATCGAGATCCAGAGGGGCCACGGTCGCGCCGCGTCCTGGGGGGTTGACCACTAATCCTTCGGATTCGAGAACCTTCAAGGCGTCTCTCACGGGTATGAAGCTGACGCCTAGTTGGTCCGCGATCTTGCGCAGTGCGAGGCCCTCTCCCGGCTCCAGCGCGCCGGACAGAATGTTCCGACGCAGCTCCTCGACGACCTGGGTAGATACCGAACGGGCTTCGATGGGGCGCACCCTAGCTCCTCAAGCTGGACGGGAAAGTTCGTGGCACTGGCCACTCACCTTGTTGAGGTTATCAAAAAGCACACTCGCTCAAACCGCGCGGGTCGCCCCGCCGAACCGCGGGCCTGCCCCAAATCGGCAGCATCCGCGCGACGAAGGCGTGACGGCTCAGGTCGCGGCGCCCTCTGCGTTCTCGCGACGCAGCCCGAGCGTGCGCCGGATCGCAGCGAACCTACTGGTAGGGGATCGTTGAAACTGGGCCAGCGCTACCGCGACGAGCAATGCAACGCCGTTGAAGAGATCCGGGATCCAGTTGGGCAACCCAGCAAGCTGCAACCCCTTGACCCCCGTTGCCAACACATACGACGCGGCCACAGTGCCCCACACGTTCATGCGCCCGTCCCGGAATTGTGTCGACCCGAACAGCGCCGCCGAGATCGCAGGCAGCGCGCAACCCGGGCCGATCGTGGGATCACCGGTGGACAACTGAGCACTGTTGAGCACGCCAGCCATGGCGGCGATGACCGTGCATGCCACTGCGCTGAGCAGAATGACCAGGGAGGTCCGCACGCCAGCCAACCTCGCAGCCTCGATGTCGGCTCCCGTCGCATATACGCGGCGCCCGGCAGACGTGCGCTCCATGGCGTACCCAGACGACGACGGCTACTCCTGCCAGCACGAACACCGGGATCTGCAGCCCTAGGAACTGACCCGAGCCCAGCTTGTTGAATGATGACGGCAGAGCCAAGATTTGCTGGTCGTGCGAGACCCATTCGATCGCAGCAAGGAGTATCGAGCTGACGCCAAGGGTTGCAATGAACGATTGAATACGCAGCCGGACGATCAGGAACCAATTCAGCACGCCCACCAGGGCGCCGGCTAGCAGCGTCACGACGATGGCGAACACCGGCGACAAGTCGCCCGACACCAGCAACCAGGCCACCACGATCGCACCTAGCCCGACCTCGCCGCCTGCCGCAAGATCGAACACTCCTGCTGCTAGTGCCGGGACCAGGCCTACCGCGACCAAGCACGTGATGGACTGCCCGGACACGAGTGCCCGCCACACGCCTGAGGTCAGAAAGGTTTCAGGAACCGACAACGCGAACAGGACGAGCATGACTACGAACAGATAGACCGCGCTGACGTTACGGAACGACAGGCTGCGCAGCAGTTTCGTTCGCTGCGACGGCGGCTGCCAGAAGCTCGTCGTAGTTAACTCAACCGTGTCGGTGGTTGTCGCAGCTGGGTCGAAGCCCGCTGGCGGCCCGGCACCTGCGGCCTGCGTCGTCGACGAAACGATCGGCTGATCCACATAGTCTCCTTGACCGGGGCGGCCGTGATGTTCAGTCGCGCAAGTCACGCCTGTTCCTGCCTTCCGCTCACTTGTCCGGCCACTGCCGTGACCGGTTCGAGCCCAAGCTCCGCACGGGCTAGCCGCTCCTCGGTCAGCGCGGCACGAGAGAGTTCGCCGCTTACGCGACCAGCGTCGAGAGCAAGGGCGATCACACAGCGACACCAGCTCTTTCGTGTCCGAGGAACACACGAGCACCGCTGCACCCGCCCGCGCCGCGTCGACGATCAAGTCGTAAATCGTTGCTTTCGCGCCGACGTCCACTCCCTGGGTCGGCTCGTCCAGCAGGAGAACGCGAGGCCGAGTGCGAAGCCACCACCGGGCCAGCAGCACCTTCTGCTGATTGCCACCACTCAGCAGTTTCAGCGGCTGTTCGGGGTCCGGTGGTCGCATGGCAGCGGCGTCGGCCCACCGGCGGGTCTCGTCCCGCTCCGCCCGGGCATCGAGGCGACCGAACCGCCGCCGGAACACTGTTCGCTTTGATCGACTCTCCGGCGACGTGGACGCTGCCCCGCGTACGGCAGGTCGCACCGAAAGTGAGAGACGCAACCTCTTCCCGGCCGGAACCAAGCACACCGCTCACACCCACTATCTCGCCGGGACGCAACGTTAGATCGAGGTCTCGAACGCGCGGACCGCACAAACTGCTGACCGCGAGCACTGGCCCCGAAGAACTCGCCGGACTGTGCACGTCCGTATCGGCGACCGCACGGCCAGCGATCAGCCGCACCAGCGAGTCGTGGTCCAAGCGATCAGTGGGCTCGTCGGCCACTACTCGGCCATCGCGAAGGGCGACGACACGGTCACTCAAACTGAGCACCTCATCGATGCGGTGGGAGATGAACACCACGCCGGCGCCCGCACCAGCAACCGCACGCGCAGCTTTGAACAACGTTTCGACCTCGTTCTCCTGAAACGCCGTAGTCGGTTCATCTAGAACGAGAACGTTGTCGGGTCGCTGCCAACCGTCCAACGCACGCGCAATCGCGACGATGGCTCGCTCAGCGGCCAAAAGCTGCCCTAGCGGCACTGTGGGGTCAAACTGTCCGCCAAATCGGGCGATGAGCTCCGCCGCGTGGCGTCGCCCCGCGCTGGGCGGCACCGGAGCCAGATCGCGCCCGGCGCGTGCCCGCCCGCCCGGAGTGAGAGACAGGTTCTCCACCGTGTTGAGCAGATTGACGACGCCAAGGTCTTGATGAATGAAAGGTAACTCGACCTGAGGACTAGGCACGCCCGCTCCAGCGGACGCGCAGCCGAGTTCGATCGTTGCCCCCTCGTCCGGCTCGTACACCCCGGCCAGAATCTTGACCAGCATCGACTTCCCCGATCCGTTATGGCCAACGATCGCGACGATCTCGCCACTTCGAACGTCTAGGTCAATGCCGTCGAGAGCCGTCAACCCCGGAAACGACTTGGACAGTCCCCGCACGCGGAGCAAGGTGCTCGCATTCCGCGGGTCCGAGGCGACGCCGGCTGCCGTCGAAGCACCACCTCGTGGCACCCAGACGAGGCTGTCCGCTGCCGGAGGGATCAGGTGAGCACACGCCACGTCGGCAGCCTTTCGGTGGAGGTCTGAGACCCGCAGATTGCGAGACCGTTTCCAACGATGTGACCACGACCACGCTAGCAAAGATATGTGATAACGACCATACTTCGGCGACGCGGCTGCATCCAGCGCCCCTCGACGAAGAGACATCCCATGACCGACGGCCCCCAACCCCATAGACCGTGTCCGACACCCCCGACCCCGAACGCGGCGGCGGCTCGCCATCGCAGCGCTGAGCGTGGTCCTCATCTGAGCTGCCGTGTCGGCATGCAGCTCATCAGGTGACGGCACCAAGGGCGCGAGCGGCACCAACTCGCCAGGGAAGTCGAACGAGCAGGGCGTGAACCTGACCGCAGCCAGGGCCGCGATCGCGCCATACCTGGACAAGCCGAGCCCGTTTCCAGCCGACCAACCGCTTAGCAAGCCACTCCCGGCCGGAACGACAATCGCCTATATCGCACCAAATACCCCAACAAGCACTATTGGTCTTCAGTCGGCCCCAAACGGCCGCCAACGCCATGGGCGCCGGGTTCTTCTCCGTGAAGGCTGGTACGACTGCGTCTCAAGCGCAGCAGGCAGCGCAGACAGTCCTAGCGAGGAAGCCCGCAGCAGTCATCGTCGGCGGCGTGCCGCTGTCGTTCTTCGGCAGCACGCTGAACTCACTCGCCAATGCCGGTATCAAGGTCGTCTCTGGTGCCACCGCAACCGACACCAAACCCTTCGGTGTCAGCTTCAACTATCGCGGCGCTGACGCATTCGCCCAGGCCTGCCGCTTGATGACCGACTGGGTGATCGTGAACAAAGGAGCGAAGGCAAACGCCGTCTTCTACAGCATCCCGGCATGAGATTCTCCAAGGCCATGCAGGACGTCTTCGACAGCGAGATGCGAATGAACTGCTCGTCGTGTACCCGTGACGTGGCGATCAACATCGCCACTCTGGGCACGACAGCCCCCTGACACCGTCGTGAGTGATCTGCAGTCACACCCCAACACGAACACCGCGGTGTTCCTCACCGACGAGATCGCTGCTGGACTGCCCACGGCGTTGAGTCCGGCCGGGATTCACGGCATCACCACCATGGGATACGCCCCATCACCCCAGCAGCTGCAGTACATCAAAGACGGACAAATTAGCGGCGGGCTGGCTCGACATCTCGGTCGTGAACTGGGCAATCATGGACGCCGCTGCCCGTCTCATCCTTGGACAAGAACCGACTGCCCTTGAAACGCAAGGGTCCGGTCCGACGCAGCTTCTCACGAAGGACAACCTCACCGCCTCGGCGCAAAGCGATGGGTGGACCGGCTACCCGGATTACCAGTCTCGCTTCACGAAGCTGTGGCATCCAGCCGACTAACCACTCCCGGCAAGCGGATGGACCTTGCGAAGCATCCGCAGATCAGCTTTGATATGTGATAACACTAAGGAGCACCATGACACCGACCACAGCATCGACAGGGCTGGAACTTCCTGCAGCGACGGACGGGTTATCCGACGAGGTATTCGCGGCAATCGAAGCCCGGGTTCTCTGGCTGGCGACGGCGATCGTCGATCACGCCAACCACGCCCGACCCAACCCGACGGGGCTCAAGGTCGGTGGCCACCAGGCCCCCAGCGCCTCGATGGTCACGGTCATGACCTCCCTCTGGTTTAGCCAGCTGCAGCCGGACGACCGCGTGTCGGTCAAACCGCACGCGTCGCCGGTGCTGCACGCCATCAACTATCTCTTGGGCGAGCTGGACCAGAGTTACCTGCCTACATTGCGGCAGTTCGCCGGGTTGCAGTCCTACCCAAGCCGCACGAAAGACCCCGATCCTGTGGGTTGCTCGACAGGGTCAGTTGGTATTGGGGCCACCGCCCCAATCTGGGGTGCGCTCGCGCGCCGCTACGTCGACACCCACTTCGCGCAGACCACTTCTGCTCCCTGGGCGGGCACCGGGCGGCAGTACTCGCTCCTGGGTGACGCCGAGTTGGACGAAGGGGCCTGTTCGGAAGCCATCCTCGACCCGATGGTGACCGAGTTCGGCGAGGTGGTCTGGATCGTTGACCTGAACCGACAATCCCTCGACCGCGTGGTTCCAGACATCGGCGCGAACCGGCTGCAAGGCATGTTTACCGCCGCTGGTTGGCGGGTCATCTCAGTCAAGTACGGCGCAGTGCTGCAAGAGCTGTCCACCCGCAATGGAGGTGCGGAGCTGCGCGACCGCATCGACACGATGTCTAACCCGGAATATCAGCGGTTGCTCCGCTGCGACGCCGGGCAACTACGCGCGCGCCTGCCTGGCCAGGGCCGTGACGCCGCAAGTATCAGTGCGTTGCTCGACACGCTCGACGATAAGACGCTGCTCAGTGCAGTCCGGAACCTCGGCGGTCACGATCACCGCGCCCTAGCCGACGCTTTCGCCGGCATCGACGACACCCGCCCGCCGGTGATCTTCGCCTACCCCGTGAAAGGCTACGGGCTCGCTACCGAAGAACATCCGCAAAACCACTCGGCCCTCCTCAGCCCGGACCAACTTTCCCTCCTCGCCGACCGCGTCGGGACCTCAGTCGACGACCCTTGGGCAACGTTTTCGCCGGATTCCGCGGAAGCGCGATGGTGCCAGCTCACGCACGAGCGCCTGCGCCGCCAACCGACCGAGTCGGTCACGCCGCCTCCGGTGCCCACTGACCTCGGACGTACGCCAACCGGAATAGGCAGCACGCAAGCAGCCCTCGGGCGCACTTTGCTCGACCTGAACCGCGCCGTTCCGGCCGTCGGCGAGCGCAACGTCGCCCTCAGCCCCGACGTCACCTCCAGTACCAACCTCGCCGGCGGGGTCAACAAAGTCGGCGTCTGGTCCGCTGTGGCACGCGACGACTGGTTCTCAGACTACGGAGAAACCTTCCTTCACCGGCGCGAACAGTCCTCAGGTCGACACATCGAACTCGGCATCGCCGAAACGAACCTCGTCGGCGCCCTCGGCGAACTGGGGACTACCTGGAGCCGGTGGGGTCAACCGCTGCTTCCCATCGGCGTGGTCTACGACCCGTTCGTGGAACGAGCGCTCGAACCATGGTCGTTCGGCACGTACGCAGGAGGGCAGTCGATTCTGGTCGGCACTCCGTCCGGGGTATCCCTCGCGCCCGAAGGCGGCGCACACCAATCCATCAAGACACCCTCCATTGGCCTGGAACAACCAGGCTGCGTCACCTGCGAACCAGCCTCCGCCCTCGACACCGGGTGGATGCTGCTGGAAAGCATCGCCAAACTCGGCCGCCCAGGAGGTACGTCGGCCTACCTGAGGCTGTCTACCCGCCCGATCGATCAAAGCCCTGCCAACATACCTGACGAGCCTGATGCCCGAGAGCGCCGCCGACGCCACGCAGTCGCGGGCGGCTACCTATTGCGCCGCGCCACCTCACCAGCAGTGACGATCTGTGTCGTCGGCGCAATGACCCCGCAAGCGGTCGAGGCAGCCGAACGCCTCGAATCGCTCGGGTACCTCGCCGACGTCGTTTGCGTCACGCGCCCGGACCTTCTCTTCCGCGGTCTGCAGGCACGCCGTGGCGTCTCCGAGGCAGCCGAATGGATCTTGACCTCGATACTGCCAGCCGACCGAGCCCGGCCGATGGTGACCGTCCTTGACGGACACCCGCACACGCTTGCCTTCCTCGCGACGGTGAACAACGTGCCAGCGACACACCTCGGCGTAAGCGGATTCGGCCAGTCTGGCGACCTGGACAGCGTGTCCCGCTACCACGGGATCGACACCAGTTCGATCGTCGGCGCGGCGCTCGACCTATTGGACTAGGCACACCGGAACCCGTAGCCAGCGTCCCGCAGCACACAGACCATGACAGACACCACTCAGAAACGGGGATTCGGCACCACAGCCCGCTCGATCGATCCATCGCCCGAAACCGACACCACGATCCGGCCAACAATCCGAGGAGGAAACATGCCCGCTCCGAAGCTCGCCCACGTCGTGTTCCGTACCAGCCAAGGCAAAGCGATGTCGGACTGGTACTGCGACGTACTCGACGGCCACGTCGTCTACGGTGATGAAGGCCTGACCTTCATCACCTTCGACGACGAGCACCACCGAGTAGCCCTGCTCCACCCGCCGATCGAAACCGTGCCGCAGCCGCCGGCGACCGCGTCGATGCACCACACCGCGTACACCTTCGACAACATCGACGACCTTCTCGACCGCTACACCACCCTCAAGGCGAAGAAGATCGAACCCGCAGTGTGCATCGCCCACGGCGTCACCACTTCCATGTACTACCGCGACCCGGACGGGCACTTCGTCGAGATGCAGATCGACAACTTCGCCACCCCGGACGAGGCCACCGCGTACATGAACGAGCCCGAATACGCCGGTGATTCGGTCGGCCCGGCATTCGACCCGAAGAAGCTCCTCGAAGAGCGCCAGGCGGGCGTACCGCTGGAGAAGCTGACGGACCGGTCCTGGGCCATCGCGCAGGGTCTGCCCGACCCCCTGGACGTGCTCCTCGGATGAGCACACAGGCAACTACCGGGCCGGCGCCATCGATCGACGTCACCGGCTGCCTCATCTGCAGTCTCGATGAAGCACCGGCCGACGCGAGAGTGTTTTCCGACCCACTGTGGGCTGCCGAGGTCGTACCCGGGTATGAAGTGCCCGGCTGGTTCTTCCTCAGAGCACGCCGGCACGCCGAACTGATCAGCGGACTCGACGACGACGAACTGCACACGCTGGCCCCTCGAGCGCAGGACCTCACTGAGGCCGTCCGCGAAGCGACCGGCGCCGAAGCCGTCTACTTCATGTCCTTCGGCGAGAGCTACCGCCACTACCACGCACTCATCACCGCCCGTGGCGCCGACGTCCTCCCCACGTCCCGCGGAGGTTTCATCGTCGGCGCGCTTGCCGATGGGAAAGACCGCGACGCCGCCCTCGCGCTGGTACCCACCGTCAGGCGGGCGTACGCCCGACTAGCTGCGGCGCGCGAACAACGAACGAAGACCGCTGCTTCAGCCTGACCCCGGCCGGGCCGCCCGCGAGCCGGCCCGAGTGCTGCCACTCAACGATCAGAAGGAGCTTCCAAATGCGTCTGGCCAACCTGAACGGCCGTGCCGTGCTGTGCATCGGCGGTCAAGACGGCGGCCCCGCCGCCTACGACATCGCCAAGGCTTCGGACGGTCAGTTCGGTCCGGACCTTCCGTGGGTATACGAACGCTGGGAAGCGTTTCGCACCTGGGCCGACACCTTCGAACCATCTGGTGCCGGCGAGACGATCGACCGGAGCCGACTTGGCGCCCCCTCCCCCGCGCCGCGACAGGCCCTCGGCATCGGTCTCAACTACGCCGACCACGCAGCAGAATCCGGCCTCGGAACCAACGACGGCCTCCCGCCCGTCTTCGCGAAATTCGCGAGCAGCATCTCCGGCCCTTACGTCACGGTCGACTTGCCTGCGGCCGGACATACCGACTGGGAGGTGGAACTTGTCGTCGTCATTGGGACTACTACTCGACGCGTCGCCGAAGCCGACGCATGGGACTACGTCGCAGGGTTGACCGTCGGTCAAGACCTGTCCGAACGTATTGGTCAGATGCAGGGCGTCGCGCCCCAGTTCGGGTTAGCCAAGTCCCATCGCGGGTTTGGCCCGACCGGGCCGTGGGTTATCACGGTCGATGAACTCGAAGCCAACGGTTGCTCCCGTGACGACCTCGCTCTTGGCTGCGCTATCGACGGCGATACGGTGCAGGACAACCGGACTGGCAACCTGATCTTTCCGGTCGCCAGGCTGATCTCTGAGCTATCTTCAATCTTGACGCTGTACCCGGGCGACCTCATCTTCACCGGCACGCCCGCCGGCGTCGGCCTTGGCTGCAGCCCGCAGCGTTTTCTCCGCCCCGGCGAACGCCTGCGCAGCTGGATCGAAGGCGTCGGTGAAATCGAACAAGATTTCATCGACGCTTCCAACTCGACCGAGAATGCCGACGATGCGGCGACGGTCGGTGCGCGGTGACTGACAAACAGCTAGCGGTCATCGTCGGCAGCGTCCGGCCAGGCCGAATCGGACCCGCCTTCGCTCGCTGGTTCGCCGACCGGGCCCGAGCGCACGGCGGCTTCGAAGTGGTCGTGCACGACTTGGCCGAGATCAATCTGCCCTTCCACAACGAGCGAGCGCACCCCAAAACCGGCCTGTACGAGCACGCCCACACTCGCGCCTGGAGCGACGCCGTCGCGGCAGCCGACGCATTCGTCATGGTGACGCCGGAATACAACTACGGCTACAGCGCCGCGCTGAAGAACGCGATCGACTACCTCAACCGCGAGTGGGCCGACAAACCAGTGGGCTTCCTCAGTTACGGCGGCATCGGGGCCGGCACCCGAGCCATACAGCAGCTGAAGCAAGTCGTCACCACCCTGCGCATGATCCCGGTGTTCGAGGCCGTCAACATCCCGTTCGCTGCCAGCCGGCTCGACGAGCACGGCAACGTCAAGCCCGACGCCGAGCGTGACCTCGCAGCCAGCGCGATGCTCGACGAGCTTGCCCGGGTCACAGACAAAATGCGTCCAGCCCTCGCTCCGAACACGGCGGTGACCGGATGAAGCTCATCGCCCTAGAAGAACACGCCTTCCCTCGGTCAGTCATCGACGCCGCCGGCCTCGACCTCGGCCGCCGCGCCGCCCGATTCGTCGACGACCTCGACGACCTCGACGGCCACCGGCTCAAGATCATGGACGCTCACGGGATTGACATGCAGGTGCTGTCCGCGGGCGTCGGCGGCGTGCTCCAAGCCCTTCCCGCGGACGAGGCGGTCCGCCACTGCCGCGCCCTCAACGACGCCCTCACCGCAGCCACAAGCCGCCACCCGGACCGCTACCGCGCCTTCGCGACGCTGCCAATGTCCGACCCGGTAGCGGCGGCGCGCGAGTTCGAACGAGCGGTTCGAGACGACGGCCACGTCGGCGCCATGATTCACGGCCAAACCAACGGAACGTTCCTCGACGACACCTCGGTCGAACCGGTGCTGGCGGCCGCCGAAGTCCTAGGCGTCCCGATCTACCTGCACCCATCACTACCGCCGAAAACAGTTCAGACGGCATACTTCGGTGATTTGGATCCCGACCTTGGCGCGGTGCTGGCCGGCTCTGGATGGGGATGGCACGCCGAATGCGGCATGCACGTGCTCCGCATGGCAACGACCGGAGTCTTCACACGACACCCTGACTTGCAGCTCATCGTTGGCCACATGGGCGAGAACCTCCCATTCTCGCTCGCCCGCGCCGACACCATGATCGGGCCGGTGCTCGGCTGGCGGCCGGGCCAATTGGCTAACACGGTCACGAGCCACGTCCACATCACGACGTGCGGCTACACCACGACTCCCCCACTGCTGTGCACGGTCCAAGTGTTCGGTGCAGACCGGATGTTGTTCTCCGTCGACTACCCGTTCAGTGACACAGGACCTGCCGTCGAGTTCCTGCGCGACGCGCCGATCAGCGAGCCTGACCGCAACAAGATCGCCTATGCCAACGCCGCCCGACTGCTTCGGCTGTCATGACCGAGACTGGACTCTCCCCAACGATGGACCTACGCGAGCGTGTCATCATCGTCACCGGCGCCGCGCAAGGGATTGGCGCAGCAATTGCCACCGCACTGGCCGCACGCGGCGCAACCATCGCCATCGGCGACCTCCAGCCAGCCGACCAAATCGTCGAGAAAATCAGCACTGCCGGCGGTCGCGCCAGCAGCGGACATTGCGATGTGACAAGCGCCGAATCGGTAGCCCAGTTCGTCAACGACACCGCCACGCGACACGGCACGATCACCGGTCTGGTCAACAACGCGGCCCTGTTCTCCGCAATCAAACCCACTCGATTCGAAGACTTCGACGGCTCGATCTATCGGGCGGCGTACGACGTCAACGTGGTCGGCACGATCGGGATGATCACCGCCGTTACACCGATCATGCGCAACAACGGATACGGAAAGATCGTCAACATCGGATCCAGTTCGGTGCTGAAGGGTTCCACCATGCTGCTGCCGTACGTGGTGTCCAAAGGAGCCGTCCACGCCATCGCCCGCGCGCTCGCACGCGAACTCGGGCCCGACGGTATCCGCATCAACACCGTCACACCCGGGCTCACCCTTAGTGACGGCGTACACAACGCCGGCAACGTCAGCGCCGAACGCATTACCGACGACATGCGTACCCGGGCGCTGGCGCGCGAACAAACTCCCGAAGACGTCACCGGTGCGGTGGCGTTCCTGCAATCTGCTGACAGCGACTTCATGACCGGACAGTTGGTCAACGTCGACGGCGGATCCCAGCTCCACTGACCTTCGTCCACCAACCGCATCCCTTCCATTCCTAGTCGTGCCCAGACCAGACGCAGATAAGGCAGAAACCATGCCGTCCACGATCACGAACAACGCGCCCGTGACCAACCAGATCGACCCCGTCGACCACTACATCGCCGGACGTTGGCAGTCCAGCCCAGACCGCTTCGCCACCACGAATCCACTCGACGACAGCGTCGTCGCACATATAGCGGCCGGAGGTCCTGACGAGGCACGCGCCGCAGTCGATGCGGCAGCCCAAGCCTTCCCGGCCTGGGCGTCGATGCTCCCGGTAGAACGGCAACGCTTGTTCTTGCACGCCGCTGATCTCGTCGAAGCCCGAACTGAGCAGATCGTCCGCATCCTCGCTGTCGAGGCAGGTACTAGCACCGCCTTCGCGAAGTTTCAGATCGCCTGGTCCGCCAACCTTCTCCGGCAAGCCGCCGGATGGGGCTACCTGCCCTACGGCGACTTGCTGCCGAGCGACACCCCGGGCCGGTTCGCGATGGCTATGCGGAAGCCGTTGGGAGTCGTCGCCGGATTCACGCCCTGGAACGGCGCCTTCAACCTGGCCTGGCGCACGATCGTGCTTCCGCTCGCGTTCGGCAACACGGTCCTCATCAAACCGTCCGAAGAGGCGCCGATTTCCGCCGGGCTGTTGCACGCGCAGATCCTGCACGACGCGGGATTCCCGGCAGGCGTCGTCAACGTCGTTACCCACGCACCTGGGCAGGCCGCGCCTCTCGCCGACGTGTTCTTCGAATCGCCGGCCGTCCGATGCATCAACTTCACCGGCTCAGCGACTACCGCCCGGATGTTGGCGGCAAAGGCAGGAGCTGCGCTCAAGCCGATCGTCCTGGAACTGGGCGGCTACAACCCGCTGGTCATTCTCGACGACGCCGATCTTGACCAGGCCGTCGACGCTACGGTGTTCGGGGCCTTCTTCCATCAGGGTCAGATCTGCATGAACACTCGCAAGGTCTACATCGACGCACAACTCCACGATGAGTATTTGGTGCGGCTTGCCGCCAAAACGGATGCCCTCGTGCGCGGGAACCCCCTGGACCCGGAGGTGATCATCGGTCCGCTCATCAACGACCGCGCGGTAACCCAGATGGAGACTCGTATCCAGGACGCTGTCGACAAGGGCGCCCGCGTGATCTCCGGCAACCAGCGTGACCAGCGAGTATTCGCGCCCACCGTGCTCGCCGACGTACCGCCCACCGCTGTCGCCACCATCGGTCAGGAAGAAACCTTCGGACCGCTGCTCGTCGTCGAGGCCGTCGACAGCGTTGAACAGGCAGTGAGCCGCGCCCAAGCTGTCCCCTACGGCTTGAGCGCCGCCATCGTCACCGGCGACGAAGAACGCGGTCTCGACCTGGCGCGACGCTTCGACGCTGGAATCGTCCACGTCAACAGCTCGACCATGGCCGGCGAGCCGGCATTACCAAACGGCGGCGTGAAAGACAGCGGCTGGGGCCGTTCCGGCCACTACGCGATCGAGGATTTCACAGAGATCCGTCTAGTGACTACCACCCACGGGCCGGCGAAGTACCCGTTCTGACGATGACCTTATCCACAGCGCCGTGAGCACACCCCTCCTCTGGACGTGGGTCATGACTAACGCGCCCAACACACCTCGGCATGATCCGATCCCACCAACGTCGGTGGCGATCGTTGGCGGTGGCCCCGCTGGCCTCGCGATAGCTGTCAAGCTTGGTCTGCGAGGCGTCGAGTGTGTCGTGATCGAGCCTCGATCCGACATCAGCCGGTTGCAACCACGGGCCAAGACCCTCAACGTCCGCACCCTCCAGCGTTTCCGCCGCTGGGGAATCGTCGACCGCGTTCGCGCAGCTCTCACCCGACTGGTCGCAAGACATCTCCTTCCGGACGAAATTCCTCGGGCCGGAGATAACCCGCTTCTCTGACGCGTTCGGCTTGGCACGCAATGACGTCTCGCCCGAGACGGGCCAACAGATGCCCAGTACCTGCTTGAGGAAGTCCTCCGCCAAAGCCATCGCCACGCGGCTCACCCGGGTCCGTCCCCACGGCCGCCGTCCCTCAATCGACAACGCCATCCCGGCGATAACCGCGGAGGTTGCGGGGGCACGGCACATTTGTCTCGTGTTCGTCGCAGCGGTCAGGGGGGTCAGCGGGCGAGAACCGTTCGTTGTTGCAGTTCGCTGTGCATCTGCGCGATCAGGGGCACGACGGTGGGCTTGAGCCGGCGGCTCAGGACGACCTCGGTCGAGCTGCGTTCCACGCCGTCGCTGGCGATGATGAGTTGCAGGACCCGCTCGAGGTCGGCGTTGTCCTTCGCGACGACCTGGCAGAGCAGGTCGGCGTTGCCGGCGACCGCGTTGACCTCGACGACTTCCGGGATGTCGGCCAGTGCCACCACCGTGCGCTCGAGCATTCCCTGCGCGAGTTGCAGCCGGACGTAGGCCAGGCCGGCGTAGCCCATCGCCGCGGGATCGATCTGCGGCCGCCAGCTCACGAGGACCCCGGAGCGCTGGAGTTTGTCCACCCGCGCCTGCAACGTCGCCCGCGCGACGCCGAGGCGTCGCGCGTACTCGCGGACCCCCGCGCGCGGCTCCTCGGCGATCAGCCGCAGGACGTCGAGATCCAGAGCTTCCAACGTCGCTGACATCTCGGACTGCCTTCCCGGCCGGCAAACGATTCCTGGTGGACTGAAGAGATAGCCGTGGCTACCCGAGGGCGAGGTTGAGCGCGTCGGCGATCATGCCGACGCCCGCCGGTGTCGCTTCGGGCGACAGCCAGGCCATATGCGGTGTCAGCACGGTGTTCGGCAGGTCGAAAGCCGGGTGTCCGGCCGGGACCGGCTCTTCGTCGAAGACGTCGAGCGCGGCACCGGCGAGGTGCCCGTCCTGCAGCGCAGCCCGCAGCGCGGCCAGGTCCACGAGCTCGCCGCGGCTCGTGTTGACCAGATACGAACCCCGCTTCATCCGGCGCAGCTCGCCGGCGCCGATCAAGCCGCGAGTCCGCTCGGTGAGCGGGACGTGGAGGGTGAGCACGTCCACCTCCGCCAGCAGATCCGGCAGGGATTCGCGGGGTTCGCCACCCAGCGCGACAATCGTTTCACGAGGCGTGCGAGGAGCGTGCACGGCGACGGTCATGCCGAGTCCCCGCGCTCGCCCGAGCACGAGCCGGCCGGTGCCACCCAGCCCGACGATGCCCAGCCGGCTCCCGGTGATCCTCCGCGCACCGAGTGCCGAGGTGTCCCAGCGACCGCTGCGCACCTGCCGCTCGCCGGCGGGAATCGCCCGCAGGAGGGACGCGGCCATGGCGATCGTGTGGTCGGCGACCTCCACCGTGCAGTACCCGGCGATGGTGGTCACCGGGACACCGCGCCGGTCCGCGGCGCGCACCGGCAGGTGGTCGTCGCCGATGGCAGCGGCGACGAGCACCCGGAGGTCCGGCACCTGCCGCAAGTCCTCTTCGGTCATCCGCACGGGTGGCGCGACGACAAGACCGTGGATCCCCCGTCCGCGCGGCAACGTCCGGGCGCCGCTCACGGTGATACCGGACGCCAAGGCGGGGGCCAGCCCGTCCACCAGCATCTCCGCCGATCGGGAAACGACGACCACGCGGGGCCGGGGGCCGGACGTGGTCACGGCGGAGCGGGTGTCATCGACACCGACTTTGGGGACCACCATAGAGTCGTTTCCTCCGGCCGTTGCGGAACGTCCTGTGCGCCAGAGCTATTACGCCTGATGAAACGCCATATGTCATCGTGTACGCTCACGGAATGAACCCGGTGCAGGGTGCATCATCTTGGGAATTTCACAAGGCGGCTCGGTGGTGACCGTTCCGGCCCGCGAGAACGGCCGGGTCTGGGTGCTCTGCCACCGCCTCATCGCGAGGCTGAGCGAGGTGTCGCCGGCCATCACCGCGGCCATCCGTGTCGCGGAGCCGAGTTATCTGGTCACACCGGAAGCCGAGCACAACACGGATGTGTACGAACACCTGCTGCGCCTGCTCCGATCGCTCGCCGACGAACGCGACTCGGACGCCGGTGACGTGGACCGCGCAGTCGCGGCCGGTCGCCAGCGCGCGGCGCAGGGAATTCCGGTCCAGGCCATGATCGGCGCATGGCAGATCGCCAACCGGGAGATCTGGGAGCTGCTGCGGTCGGAGGCGGGTACCGAACGGGGCGTGCTCGCGGACATCGGCGCGCGGATCTTCACCATCATGCATCTCATCAGCACGACCGCGGCCGAAGCGCACGGCGAAGTGAGCCGCACGCTCCACGCCGACCAGATCACCTTGTCGCACCGCTTCGTCGCCATGTTGCGGGCAGCCGAGATCGACGACGAGACCCGGCAGATCGCCGCGTCGATCGGGTTCGATCCCGACGGGTGGTTCATCGCGCTCTCGTCGCACCTCTCCGAGCGCGACGATCCGAGCCTGTCGTCGGTGCGCGAAGGGCTCGGCGCCGGTATCGGGACCGCCGTCGCGGTCGTGAACTCGCGCACGCTCGTTGTCGTCGCGCAGTCGCCGCGTCCCGACGAGCTGGTCGACGCCGTGGCCCGGTTGCGTCCCGATGCGCCGCTTGCCGTCGGGCATCGGCGAGCCGGGCTCGTGGGCGCGATGCGAAGCATTCACGACGCACACTGCGTGCTGTCCACACTGGACGGAGCAGCGCCCCCGGTCGTGCGTCGCTTCGAGGAAACCTGGCTGCAAGCGACCCTCGTCACCAGCCAAGACGATCTGGAGATCCTCGTGCGCGACCGGCTGGAAACCGTCCGCGCAAACCGCCATCTCGCGGAAGCCGTGGTCGCCTTCGCCGAAAACGACCTGTCCGCCACGTCGGCGGCCCGCGCGATGCGCCTGCACGCGAACACGACCGCCTATCGCCTCAACCGCTGGCAGGAGCTGACCGGCTGGAACCCCAAGACCTTTTCGGGCCTGGCCACCTCACTGCTGGCCTGCTGGCTGGCGGCGAAGCCGGACGCCGAGGAGACGGAGCACCGGGCGTCCTAATCGGAATAGTCCGGTGCGATACGGCCGACGAGCCGCAGCAGTGCGGACCACGCCAGCTGCAGGGACTGGTCGTCCTGGTAGTCGTCGTCGGCCGTCCCTTCGAACTGGGCGGCCGTTCGTTCGCACACTTCCGGCGACGGAACCGAGAGCTGGGCACCGCCGCTCATCGCGTCGAGCTGGATCTGGCAAGCGCGTTCCAGGTAGAACATGCGCAGAAAGGCCTCTGCCGGTGTCGAGCCGACGGTCAGCAGCCCGTGATTGCGCAGGATCATCGACGGGTGCCTGCCGAGGTCGGCGGTCAGGCGCTGCTGTTCGGCCCGGTTGAGCGCGATCCCCTCGTAGTCGTGGTAGCCGACGCGGTTGTAGAACTCCATCGAAATCTGGTTGAGCGGCAGTAACCCGGCCTGCTGCGCGGCCACCGCGCACCCCGCTCGCGAGTGGGTGTGCAACACACAAGCGGCGTCCATGCGGCTCGCGTGGATCGCACTGTGGATCACGAAACCCGCCGGGTTGACCGCATACTGCGTCGGCCGGACAGTGTGCCCGTCGAGGCCCACGACCACGAGGTTCGACGCGGTGATCTCTTCGAACATCAACCCGTAGGGATTGATCAGGAAATGATGGTCCGGACCGGGCAGCCGGGCGGAAATGTGCGTGAAGACGAGATCGGTCATCCGGTAGTGCGCAACCAGCCGGTAGACCGCGGCGAGTTCGCACCGCAGCTCCCATTCGGCCGAATCGTGATCGGGCTTCGCTGACGTGCCGCCGGTCGCGGCGAGCGCCGGACGTGACATGGCTGTCTCCTCACGCAGAGCATCTCGCGGACCCGTTGAGGGTCGAGCGCCTGTGGTTCGTTCCATTACGTCATATCCAAGGGGAGGTTGTCTTCGTAGCGTGCCACCGAATACTGCCACGCCGCAGGCCATCCGATTGTGAATTACCCCAACGCAGTCCGCCCGTCGCGGCACGTTTTGCCCCGGCGCTCGCGGACGGCCTAGCCTGAGGCGGCCGGGGCCGAACGGGGAGTTCGATGTACAAGCCACAGCGCTTGCCGACCTTCCAAGCCGTGCACCGGACTCGATCGTTCGCGATCGCCGCACGGGAACTGGACTACACCGCCTCGGCCGTATCGCAGCAGATCGCCGCGCTGGAGGAGAGCACCGGCCTGGTGCTGTTCGAACGCGAGGCGCGCGACCGCGACCGCGGCCGCGCACCGCTTCGCCGAACTGACCAGCCGATTGCTTGCCAGTGCCGAAGAAGTCGACTACGAGGTTCGCCGGCTCGCCCTCGGCTCGATGCCGGCCTGGTCTACGAGTATGGGCTCTGCCCTCGCCGGTGGCCGGAGGACATCAGCCGGAAGCCACTGCTGCGCGAGGACCTGCTCCTGTTGCGGCCGGCCGAGCACGACGAGCCGGTCCGCCTGGCCGACGCGCTCTGGATCACCAGCAGGGCGGACACGGCGGGGGCGCAGTCGCTGTCGCGGTTGTGTGCCGCTGCCGGGTTCAGCCCGACGATTGCCTTCCGCAGCAACAACTACGACGTCGTCCGCGAGCTCGTCGTCGCCACCGGGGCGGTCGCCGTGGTCCCGGCGCTCGCCCAGGTTCCCGACGAGCGGGTCAAGGCCGTGCCGCCGACACAGGAATCGGCGCACCGGACGGTGTTCGTGGCTCACCGGACCGGGAGTTCGAACCTGATGCTCGACGAGTTCCTGACCTCGGCGCACCGGTCGTTGCCCTCGGGTACCGATCATCTGACACCGCTGTCGTGAGCCGCGCCCCGATGGCCGGTCCGTCGAAGACATCCGCGGGAAGCAGGCCGTGCTGTCCAGCGACAAACACCATCGCCGGGCCCTTGAGTGAGGACGTCCGATTCCTGCGCTCCCCCAAGGAGGTCCCATGTGTTCCGGGAGCACCCGGCTGTGGCATCCGTTCGCCAACATGGCCGAAGTCAAGGACGATCTCTTCACTGTGGACCGCGCCGAGGGCGTCTGGGTCCACGACCGCGCGGGAAGGCCGTATCTCGACGCCACCGCAGGACTCTGGTACTGCAACGTGGGCCACGGCCGGGCGGAGATCGTCGACGCGGTCACGGCGCAGCTGCGACGGCTCGATTCGTACCCCGTCTTCAACGATTTCACCAACGAACCCGCCGAGCAGCTCGCGCGACGGCTCTCCGAGCTGGCCCCGATGGCAGACGCGAAGATCTTCCTCACCTCCGGTGGCGGCGATTCCGTCGACACGGCGGCCAAGCTCGCGCGGCGCTACTGGGCGCGCCGGGGAATGCCCGGACGGACGCACATCCTCAGCCGGCGGCACTCCTACCACGGGACGCACGGCTTCGGCACGAGCATCGCGGGAATCGACACCAACCGCGAGGGTTACGGTGCACTGCTCGCGGAAACGACCCGGGTGGCACACGACGACGCCGACGACCTGCGCGCGGCGATCGATCGTCTCGGCGCCGAAAACGTCGCGGCGTTCTTCTGCGAACCGGTGATCGGCGCGGGCGGCGTGCGGCCGCCCCGGCCCGGTTACCTCGAAGCGGTCGCGAAGATCTGCGCGGAGCACGAAATCCTGCTCGTCGCCGATTCGGTGATCGGCGGGTTCGGCAGGCTCGGCGGCTGGTTCGGGGTGGAACGCTGGCAGTGGGAGCCCGACATGATCCTCTTCGCCAAGGGGGTGACCAGCGGGTACCTCCCGCTCGGCGGGGTCGCGGTCGCGGGCCGGGTGGCCGAGGTGTTCTGGGCCGGAAGGGGCGACCGCTTCCCGCACGGCCCGACGTATGCGGGCCATCCCACCGTCGCGGCCGCCGCGCTGGCCAATCTCGACCTCATGGCGCAGGAGAAGCTGTTGGCCAGGGCCGACGCACTCGAAACGCCGCTGTACCAGGCTTTGCTCCGGGTCCGGGACCATCCCGCCGTCGCGGAGGTGCGC
Source organism: Amycolatopsis ultiminotia (assembly GCF_039536925.1). NCBI lineage: Bacteria > Bacillati > Actinomycetota > Actinomycetes > Pseudonocardiales > Pseudonocardiaceae > Amycolatopsis > Amycolatopsis ultiminotia. The sequence continues at coordinate 363,812 of NZ_BAAAZN010000007.1, forward strand.
GGCGGCGTCGGCGTGCTCGCCGCGGTGGAGCTGAAAGCCGAGGTGCTCGCGGCGAACCCGGATGCGGTGCCGCGGGTCCACCGCGCGGCACGCGAGCGTGGCGTCATCGTCCGTCCGTTGGGTGCCTCGCTGGCGGTCTCGCCGCCGCTGACGGTGACGCCGGAGGAAATCGATCTGATCGGCAGCGCCCTCGCGGAAGCGTTGATCGCGGTGCTCGGCTGACGACCGAAGCCGGCCGGAACGGGCGGGCCCGTTCCGGCCGGCTCACAGCCTCGTGCCGGAGCCGCGAAGGTAGACGGTTTTGCTCGTCGTGAAGAACTCCCGCGCCGCGCGTCCCTGTTCCCTGGGACCGAACCCGCTGTGCTTCGCCCCGCCGAACGGCACGTGCGGTTCGGCCCCGGCGGTCTCGGAGTTGATGTGCAGCACACCGACCTCGAGCTGTTCGATCGCCGAGGTGACGGCGCGCAGGTTGTCGGTGAAGAGCGCGGCGGACAGTCCGAAGGCACTGTCGTTGACCAGCTCCAGCGCCTCCTGGTCGTCGCGTGCCCGGCGGACGGTCAGCACCGGGCCGAACACCTCCTCACGCCACAAGACGCTCTCACCGGTCACCTCCACGACCGTCGGAGGCAGAAACGCGCCGGTACGTCGCATTTCGTCGGTGTACCGGCGGGCACCGGTGAGCACCCGGACGGATTCGCGTTCGGTACTCGCGTCGACCACAGCCTGGATCTCATCGCGCGCACTGGTCGTCACGACCGGTCCCATGAGGACGTCCGGCAGCAACGGGTCGCCCACCCGGAGGCCCTCGGCGCCCGCGACGAGCGCGGTGAGGAACTCGTCGGCCACCGCGTCGGTCACGATCAGCCGGGACGTGGCGGTGCATTTCTGACCGGCCGACCGGAACGCCCCGGCCAGCACCTCGTCGACCGCGAGGTCGAGATCGGCGTCCGCCAGGACCGCGGCGGCGTTCTTGCCGCCCAGCTCGGTCTGGACGGGCCGCATGAGCCGCCCGCACGTCTCGATCAGCCGCCGGCCCACCGAGGTCGAGCCGGTGAAGGTCACGGCGTCGACCCCCGGATGCGCCACGAGCTGTTGCCCGATGTCCCCGTCCGCGATGAGCAGGGACAGCACGCCTTCCGGCAGTCCCGCCTCGACCAGGGCTTCGGCGAGGCGAACCGCCAGGAGCGGCACCGTGCTCGCGGGCTTCCACACGACGGTGTTCCCGTAGCCCAGCGCCGGCGCGATCTTCCACGCCGGGATGGCGATGGGGAAGTTGAACGGCGTGACGACGGCGACGGTGCCCACCGGCCGGTGGATGACCTGGATCTGTTCTCCGGCCCGCGACGAAGCGAATATTTCGCCGGCAGCGCGGGATCCCTCCGAAGCGTGGTAGTGGCAGACCTCCGCCGCCCGGCGGACCTCACCGATGCCTTCGGCCAGGGTCTTGCCTTCCTCCCGTGCCAACTCGGCACCCCATTCGGCCGACCGCCGGTCCAGAATGTCGCCGGCCCGCGCGAGGATCCGCCCGCGGGCCGGATGCGGCGTGGCCGACCACGCGGGGAAGGCGGCGCGGGCGGACGCCACCGCGGCGTCGAGGTCGTCGCTGCCGGCCAACCGGCCGGTAGCGACGACCTCCTGCGGGCGCGCCGGATTGGTGTCCACAAGAGACCCGCCGGAGCCGGCGGACCACCGGCCGGACACCAGATGCCGCAGCTGCGGCACCGAATCGGCTCCGCCGGGCTCTTCCGGGACTCGCACTGTCTTGGTCACGCAGTTCCCCATCGTCGGCAGGACAGAGGTTTCGTGGTTCCCGCAGCGCCGTCCCAGGATTCTCGGACCCGGAGTTCGCATCGCTGCGGGCCCATCCTCCGCAGGTGGCTGCCGTGTCCGCACCGGCCGAATTGTCGAAACCAGGCCGTGCACCCCGGACATCCCGTCCCTTGACGAACCGGGACTGCCGCCGATCACCCGTTTTCCTGCCAGGCGACCAGGGACAGGAGCAGTTCGGCGCGGACGTGGGCCGAACCGAGGTCAACCCCGAGCAGCTGCCCGATCCGCTCCACCCGGTTGCGCAGGGTGTGCCGGTGCACGTTGAGAGCGGCCGCGGCCGCTTCCCCATGACCGTTGTGCTCGAGGAAGGCACGCAGAGTGGTCACCAGCTCGGCACCCGTTCGCCGGTCACAGTCAGCCAACGGGCGGAGCCGGCTTTCCGCGAGCACCGCGAGCACCGCGCGGGTATCCGGGTGCGTGGACAGCACCTGCCCGGCCAGCGAGCCGAACTCGACGAGCGGCACGTTCCGCCGCCGGGCGACATCGGCGGCGATGAGCGCCTGCCGTAGCGCCTCCGGTATGCCGGAAAGCGCACCCGCCGGCGCCCAGCCCACCGCCGCTCCGGCGCGGCCTTCGGTGGCCACCCGCGACGAGATCTCGCCCAGCTGCCCGGTGGCGCCGGCCGGTAACAGCACGACCGCGCACTGCTCGTGCGGGGCGACGAAGCAGGGCAGATCGTGGTCGGCCAGCAGACGGTCCACTGTCGCCGTGACCTGGTGCAGACTCACGTCCCTGATCGCGAGGATCAGTACGCCGTTGTCCGGCAGGTGCAGTCCGGCCGTGCCGAGGTGAGCCCGAGCGGTGTCCTCGTCCAGCTTCGCTTCGAGCAGCAAGGACAACAGCAGTGAGTTCACTGCTGTCTGGGCAGTACGCAGCCGACGTGGTTTTCCGCGTTCCAGGGCGAGCAACGAGACCGCGTGCCCGATGACGAGATGATCGACCGGGGTGAGGCCGCGTTCGGTCACCACGACGAGCCGGCCGTGGACCCGTCCGGCGACCCGGATCTGCTGCACGGCCACGACTCCCGGCTCTGCGGGGCGGGTGCTGCCGCCCGCCGCGGCCGCCTTGCCTGCGGCAGGCAGCTCGGCGAGTACGGCCGGCGCCAGGCCGGCCGCGGACGGCGGGTGGGCGGCCACGACTGCCTTTCCGGCGTCGAGCAGGAACACCTGTGATTCCGTGGCCACCGCGAGCTCGCGCACCACCGCGGGCGCCCCGCCACGCAGTGCGGCCCTGGTCATCCGGGGTTGTGCCGACGACGCACGGACCACGCCCTGGTATTCCTGCTCGGCAAGCCGCTCGATCACCGCTTTGGCGACCGCGATGAACGGTGTCGGCAACGGCACTTCCAGCAGCGGCAGCCCCACCTCGTCGGCCGCGTCCACCAGCTCGCGCGGAACCCGCCGGAACGACAGGCCCACACCGAAGGCGAGTGCCGTCGCCCCGGCTTCGTCGAGCCGCCGCACGTAGTGCCGGCGGTCCTCCCCGCCACGCGGAAGCCGGAGACCGGTGGTGAGCACCAGCTCGCCGCCACGGATCCAGGGCAGCGGATCGGTCAGTTCGATGCTGTGCGCCCACCGGATCGGCCGGTGCAGGGCGGACCTGCCGGCCAGCACGCGCAGGCCGAGTTCCCGCTGCTCGACCAGCCACCGGACCGCGACGCCCACGCTCATCATCCGCTTCCCGTCTGGAGTTCCGGCCGGTCTCGCAGCGCCCACCCGGTGCGGCGCCACGACCGCCAAGATATATCCGCGCCCGCCGTTCGCTGTAGCGCAGCCGAGCGTGGTCGAGGTGTTACACGCGACGCCATTGGCAACCGAATACCGGTCACGTGTCTACTTCGGCGAGGAAAAACCCGGAGGTTTCTCTACCATTGGCTCAGTTTGCACGCCGAACTGTAGTCCGATTGCCGATCGCTGGGTAGCCTGCCCGAAATCGATCGCAGCGCATTGATCGGCGGGACAAGGAGGTACCCGATGGAGCTTCGTGCTACCTCCGACGGTTGTCGGCCACAGATCGGCAACGCGCCGGAATGCGCCGTGCGGGCAACTTGACCGGCGCCGAAGAGTCCCGTATGCATACGTCACCGAGTTCTACCGGTCCGGCTGCGCGGTGACGAAATCGGATCCGGAGCGGACGATCGGGCAGCAGCCCGGCATCACCGGAGATGCCGGCCGCCACCCGGATTCCGCATGAGCTTCGATTCCGTCGCGCAGTACCGTGACGACTTCAACGGCGCGGAAAAGATCGTGGTCACCAATTCGCTGATTGCCGACAATCCTGGAGCTCCACCATGCATCTCTTCTCCGGGCACCCGGTCCCGGGATTCGCCCTACCCGAAATCAGAAAGCGATTGTTGCCGGTCGCCGCTGCCGCGGCCCTCGCCGTGGGGCTCGCGGCGTGCGGCACCCCGCCGGACAGCGCCGCCGGCGCCGCCGATGCGGGTAAGCCGAGCATTCCTTCGCTGTCCCCGGTGCCGTCGCTGTCCGCGCTGCTGCCACCGGGCATCCGGCAGTCGAAGCAGCTCAACGTCGGCTCCGATCCGACCGGCGGCGCACCGATGGTCTTCTACGCTCCGGACGGCAAGACACTCCAGGGGGTCGAACCCGACCTGGTTCGATCGATCAGCCAGCTTCTCGGCGTCCAGGTCACCTTCCACCCCGGTTCGTTCGACTCCCTGCTGCCCGGACTCACCGCGAATCGTTACGACATGGTGGTCTCGCAGGTCGGGGACCTGAAAGCACGGCAGGGCCAGGCGGACTTCGTGGACTACATGAAGGCCGGAATGGTGCTGGTGGCCAAGCAGGGAAACCCCGCCCACCTCACCGGGACGAACGATCTGTGCGGACACACGGTCTCCGTGAACACCGGCACGTTCGAGGAGGAAACCCTCGGCAAGCTGACCAGAACGTGCACCGAACACGGAAAACCGGCGATCCAGATCCAGACGTTCACCAACAGCGATTCGGTCCGGCTCGCGGTCCAGTCCGGCCGGGCGGACGCGGAGTACTGCGACAGCGGCCCCGGAGGTTACCTGGTGCAGAACTCCAACGGACGGTTCGAACAAATCGGGCCGGCGCAGATCATCGCCTACGTGGGAATCCCGGTCGCCAAAGGCAACACCCAGCTTCAGAAAGCCCTGCAGGCGGCGCTGACCGAACTGATCTCGAACGGCACCTACCGCTCGATCCTGACGAAGTGGGGTCAGCTGCCGAACGCCGTCGAGAAGGTCACGATCAACAATTCGCTGCTCTGAGACCGGCCGCGGAGAGGTGGACAAAGAATGAACGCAGAACCGCCGGAACCTCTGCGAACCCCGGCGACCGCGACGATCCCACGGGATCCCACCGGCCCGCCGGCAGGCGAGGGGCAGGACATCAAAGCCGTGCCGCTGAGGCATCCGCTGCGCTGGCTCGCCGCGCTGGTGATCGTCGTGCTCATCGCCATGGCGGTACACCTGCTGGTGACCAATCCGAACTGGCAGTGGGACGTCGTCGGGCAGTACTTGTTCTCGTCACCGGTGGTGGACGGTGTCAAGAGGACACTGCTGCTGACCGTGCTCGCGGAGATCGTCGGCATCGTCTTCGGTGTCGTGCTGGCCATCATGCGGCTCTCCCCGAATCCGGTGCTGTCCTGGACGAGCCGGGTCTACACCTGGACCTTGCGGGGCATCCCGCCGCTGGTCCTGTTGCTGTTCATCTACTTCCTGTCCGCCTTGCTGCCCACCTTGTCGCTGGGTATTCCGTTCGGGCCGAGTTTCGTCGAAGCGAGCACCAACAAGCTCATCACCCAACAGGTGGCGGCCGTCGCCGGTCTCGGCCTGGCTCAGGCGGCCTACGTTTCGGAGATCGTCCGCGGCGGGATCCTCAGCATTCCACCGGGCCAGACGCGAGCCGCACTGGCGATGGGAATGAAGCCACGGCAGGTGATGTGGCGGATCGTGCTTCCACAAGCGATGCGCGTGGTCGTGCCGCCGCTGGGCAACGAGGTCATCTCGATGTTCAAGGCCACCTCGCTGACCAGCGTCATCGCCTACTCGGAACTGCTCACGACGGTGCAGGTCATTTATGCGCGCACGTTCGAGCAGATCCCCATGCTCGTCGTGGCCTGCTTGTGGTACGGGGTGCTGACCACAGTGGCCACGATCGTCCAGTCGCTCATCGAACGTCGCCTCGGCCGTTCCCTCAAGACACCGAAGGGAGATCGCTGACATGGCTGTGCCGGTCACCACGGCAGCGGAAGAACGCGCCGACGAGATCATTCGTGCCGAGCGCGTCCGCAAGAGTTACGGCCGGACCGAGGTGCTCCGAGGCATCGACCTCGCCGTTTCGGCCGGTGAGGTGGTCTGCGTCATCGGTCCGTCGGGATCGGGCAAGTCGACGTTCCTGCGGTGTGTCAACCACCTCGAACGGCTGGACGGCGGCCGCCTTTACGTCAACGGCGAGCTGATCGGCTACCGGCAACGGCGCGGGAAGATCTACGAGCAGTCGCCGCGGGACGTCTGCCGCAAACGAGCCGACATCGGCATGGTGTTCCAGCACTTCGAGCTCTTCCCGCACATGACCGTTCTGCAGAACCTGGTGCTCGCGCCGTTGATCGTCCGCCGCCGGGCGAAGGCGGAGGCGACGGCACGGGCCGAGGAGCTGCTGGACAAGGTGGGACTGGCCGACAAGATCGACAGCTACCCCGGTCAGCTCTCCGGCGGCCAGCAGCAGCGGGTGGCGATCGCCCGTGCGCTGTGCATGCGGCCCAGGCTCATGTTGTTCGACGAGCCGACCAGCGCACTGGACCCCGAGCTGGTCGGAGAGGTGCTGAACGTGATGCGCGAGCTCGCCTCGTCCGGGTTGACGATGGTGGTCGTCACCCACGAAATGCAGTTCGCCCGTGAGGTCGCCGACCGGGTGGTGTTCATGGACCACGGGAAGGTCGTCGAGGAATCCGCGCCGCACGAATTCTTCGCTGCACCGAAGACCGAACGCGCAAAGGCCTTCCTGGAGCGACTCGCCGACTGATGCGCACCTCCTCTGCCGGTTGCCGAACTGAGAACGGACATTGTCGTGCACAAAGGTTCCTCGTCCACTGAACACATCGCGATCATCGGAGCCGGCCCCATCGGCCTCTGCGCGGCCCACTATCTGCGTGCGGCAGGTGCGCGAGTCACGGTGATCGACCGGACCACGGTCGGCGGCGGAGCGGCCCGGGGCAACGGCGGGCTCATCGCCACGACCACGGCGACGCCGCTGCCCGCGCCGGGCGTGGTGTCGGATGCGCTGCGCCATCTGTTCTCCCCCACCAGTGCGTTTTTCGTCCGGCCCGCAGCGCTGGCCGGTGCGGCGCCGTTTCTCGTCCGGGTCGCCCTGCACTCGTCGGCGCGGAGATTCAGGCAGACGCTGGCCTGCCTGGACCTGTTGAGCAAAGACACCGGATACCTGTGGCAGCAGCTCACCGACGCCGGAATCGGGACGAGCCTGAGCGACGCCGGGCAGCTGCGGTGCTTCGACAGCGAACCCTCCGCGGTGGCCGACCACGCGGCGTACTCGGAACTGGCCCGGAGAGGGCTGGGCGAACCGCCGGGGGACGTCGTCGGCGCCGCCGAACTCCGCGGCGCCGAACCGGGCATCGGGCGGGCGGTCGTCGCCGGATACACCGTCCCGGGCGAGCGATTCGCGAATCCGTCCGAGTTCGTGGACGAGATGCACGAGTCGCTGGCCGAGCGTGGCGTCGAGTTCATCGAAAACACGGAGATCAGCGATCTCGGAGAGCACCCGGACCACAGCTGGGTAAAGCTCGACAACGGCCGGCTGGCAGTCGACCAGGTGCTGATCGCGGCGGGCGCGCGTTCCGGTTCGCTGGCGGCCAGGTTCGGCGTCCGGCTGGGAATTCGGCCCGGAAAGGGTTACAGCTTCTCCGTTCCGGTGGCCGAGCTGCCGAAGCGAGTGCTCTATTTCAACGACGCGCACTGCGCGGCGATCCCGCTGGCAGGCAAGGCCCGCATCGCCGGGACGATGGAGTTCGACGGCACCTTCGACCGCCTCAACCAGGCGCGGGTCGACGCACTGCGCACCGTGGCGGCGCGGCATCTCGACGGCGCCGACTGGACGAGGATGACCGACGTGTGGGTCGGACCCCGCCCGATGACCGTCGACGGCGCACCGGCGATCGGCGCCCTCTCAGCCCGGGGCCGGGTCAGCATTGCGACCGGGCACAACATGATCGGTTTCGCCCTGGCCCCGGCGACCGGGTCCCTCGTGGCCGATCTGATGACCGGCCGCGCTTCGCGTCGCACAGCCGAACTCGAGGCATTCTCCCCGCACCGATTCCGGCTCCGCCCGCGAAGGCGGCGAGCCGCGTGACCGGCGCACCGATCGGCAGGAATTCCCCACCCCCCGGTGCACGCTCGTTGTCTGCGCATTCGACGTGGTTCAACGGAATCGTGTACACGACGGCGGTTCCCTCGCGGGCAGACGGTTCGTTCGAGCTGGGCGACATCCGTGCGCAGGCCGAGTTGACCCTGGAGAATCTGGCGCGCGACCTCCGCGACGCGGACAGCAGCATGGCCGACATCCTGCACCTGACCATTTACCTGGCGGACATCGCCGATTGGGCTTCCTTCAACGAATCCTATGTTCGCCACGTGCCGAAACCCTACCCGTGCCGGTGCGCGGTCGGCGTCGCGGCGCTCGCCATACCCGGCATGCGGGTCGAAGTCACCGCATTGGCGGCGCGGGCCGGATGAGCGCAGCGGGTCCGGAGAAGGAGTTGCTTGACCGAGATGGAAGGACCACCGAACGTGCCCATGGACGGAGTTCTCGCCGGGCAGCCCACGTTGGACGACCGGGTGGCCGGATCGCTGGCGGCGAGTGGCTGGGGCCTCGACGTGGCCTCGGTGGCTCCGCTGAATTCCGAACGTGACCAGAACTGGTTGATGACCACAGCGGCCGGCCGGCGGTACGTGCTCAAGGTCACGAACAGGGACGAGCCTCCGGGGACCGTCGACCTGCAGATCAGGATGATGGAGGCGGCGCGCCGCGGCGGGGTGGTGGTGCCGGGACACGTGCCGAGTGCCTCGGGTGACCCGTGGCGGGAACACGAGGGGCATCTGGTGTGGCTGATCGATTTCCTTCCGGGGACGAGGCTCGCCGACCTGCCGGGCGCCGAGGGATCCGTGCTGGCGGAGCTGGGCCGGGTCGTGGGTCGCATGACTCGGGCGCTGGCCGGATTCGAGCATCCCGCGGCGCACCGCCGGCTTCAGTGGGACGTGCTGCACGCGAAGACCGTCATCGAGGACTACCGCCGCTACGTTGCCGGCCACGGCCGCGCGCAGCTGCTGGACCGATGCTTGACGGGCTTCGAAGAGCGCGTCGTACCGCGGCTGGCGGGCCTTCCGAGGTCGGTCGTCCACAACGACGTGAACGATCACAACGTGCTCGTGGCCGCGGATGGCCGGATCGGCATCATCGATTTCGGCGATGCGGTCCACACGGTGACCGTCAACGAGCTCGCGGTCGCCTCGGCGTACGCGATGCTGGACAAGGCAGAGCCGTTTGCCGTGGCAGCGGATTTGCGTGCCGGGTTCGAGCGGGAACGGCCGTTGACCGGCGACGAGCAGCTCGTGCTGCCCGAGCTGATCAGGACCCGGCTGGCGATGAGCGTGTCGATCTCGGCTTTCCAGCAGAGCCGTAACCCGGACAACCCCTATTTGCACGTATCCGAAGCGCCGGTCTGGCGCTTACTCGAGCATTTCCTGGATGTCGATGATGAGTGACCGGCTTGACGACCTGCTGACCCGGCGAGCGGCGCACACCTCGCCGACGCTGTCCATCCTCTACGGAAAAGATCCCATCCACGTCGTGCGGGGAAGCGGACAGTACCTCTACGACGCCGATGGCCGCGAGTACCTCGACTGCATGAACAACGTCCCGCACGTCGGGCACAGCCATCCCAAGGTAACCGAAGCCGCGTCGAAACAGCTCGCGCTGGTCAACACCAACACCCGATTCGTGTACGAAGGTCTTGTCGATTACGCCGAACAGCTCGCGTCGACACTGCCCGCCGGCCTCGAGGTCTGCTATTTCGTCAACTCGGGAAGCGAGGCCAACGAACTGGCCTTGCGACTCGCCCGAGCCCATACGAAGCGGCGTGGCGCCGTTGTCCTCGACGGGGCGTACCACGGGAACACGACCACGCTCATCGAGCACAGCCCGTACAAATTCGACGGACGTGGCGGCGGCGGGCGTCCCGGCTATGTGCAAGTGGCTCCGACCCCGGATCCCTACCGCGGCAAGCATCGAGGCCCCGGATCAGGCGAGTCCTACGGCCGTGAGGTCGCCGGAGCGTTCGAGCGGGCGTCGGCCTCCGCACACCCGCCGGCGCTGTTGCTCGCCGAATCCCTGCTGGGCACCGCAGGGCAAATCGAGCCTCCGGCCGGGTTTCTGGCTTCGGCGTATCAGGCCGCTCGCGCGGCGGGCGCGGTGGTGATCGCGGACGAAGTCCAAATCGGTTTCGGCCGGGTGGGCACCCATTTCTGGGCTTTCGACGCCCAGGGAGTGGTGCCGGACATCGTGACGCTCGGCAAGCCGATCGGAAACGGCTACCCGCTCGGAGCGGTGGTCACGACCGCCGAAATCGCCGCGTCGTTCCACAACGGCATGGAATACTTCAACACCTTCGGCGGCGCGCCGGTGTCGTGCGCGGTCGGACTGGCGGTCCTGGACGTGCTCGAGCGCGAGGGCCTGCAGGCCGGCGCGCTGGAGGTCGGGCAGTACCTGCGCGCGGCGTTCCTGAACCTCGGCAAGAGCCGGCCCGTCATCGGCGACGTGCGGGGAAGCGGCCTGTTCCTGGGCGTGGAACTGGTGCTCGACCGCGATTCGCCGGAGCCGGCGACCCGGCTGACCGCCGACCTCATCCGGTATCTGCGCGAGCACGCCATCCTGGCCTCCAGCGACGGTCCGGACAACAACGTCCTCAAGATCAAGCCACCGTTGCCGTTCTCCCGTGGTGATGCCGACCGGCTGATCGAATCCGTCGACACGTTCCTCGGCCTTCAGGCCGAATAACTCTTGGCCTGGAACACACATTTTCTCGGTCTCGGTGCTCTTGGTTTCGCGCTCCGTGGCGCGCATCGTGGACGCAGTGGCCGTCGTGGGAGGAGCTGAGGGGGAATGTCCGGCGTGCTGGAGTCGGCGCTGCGGGAACGCGGCTGCGGTGTGGTCGACGTCGATCGGGGACGCCGTGCCCAGTACGCGACGGATGCGTCGAACTACCGGCGGGTTCCCCGCGCCGTCGTGTTCCCCCGCACCCGCGAGGAAGTGATCAACACGGTCGCGGTGTGTGCCGCACTCGGTGTCCCGATCACCTGCCGGGGCGCGGGCACCAGCACGTCCGGCCAGGCGGTCGGCGAGGGCGTGGTACTGGATCTGGCACGCTTCTACAACCGTGTGCTGGACCTGGATCCGCTGAACCGGCGCGCGGTCGTGCAGCCGGGCGTGGTGCTCGACGAGCTCCAGGCCGCCGCCGCACCGCACGGGTTGCTGTTCGGTCCGGATCCTTCGACGCACAGCCGCTGCACGATCGGCGGCATGATCGGCAACAACGCGTGCGGATCGCACTCGCTCGCCTGGGGGCGGACCGCGGAGAACGTTCTTGAACTCGAAGTCGTGACCTACGGCGGGACGGTGCTGAGCGTCGGCGAGATGTCCGGCGCGGAGATCGACGCGGCGATCGAAGAGGGCGGCGCGCGCGGTGAGCTCATCGGGCGGCTCCACGAACTGGCCCGGGACAATCTGGCGGCGCTGCGGACGCGGCTGGGCCGCTTCCCGCGACAGGTGTCGGGCTACGCGCTGGAGCAGCTGCTGCCGGAGCACCGGTTCAACCTGGCCCGTGCGCTGGCCGGGTCGGAGGGGACGTGCGCGGTCATCCTGTCCGCGACACTCCGCCTGAGGCCACAGCCTCCGGCGCGGGCACTGGTCGTACTCGGGTTCGGCACCGCCTTCGAGGCCGCGGACGCGGTACCGGCGCTGCTGCAGCACCCGGGGCTACTCGCTCTCGAAGGGCTGGACCGTTCGCTCACCGATGTCGTCGGCCGGCCGGAGACCCGGGCGGCCATCGCCACCCTGCCGCCGGGTGAGGCCTGGTTGTTCGCCGAACTCGGCGGCGACGAGGACACGCTCGAAGACACCGCGGGTGCGCTGATCGACACCGCCGGCCCGGCCAGTGGGTTCGTTGCTGCGGAAACCGTGACCGACCCGGCGCGGTCGCACAGCCTGTGGCGCATCCGCGAGGACGGGGCGGGGCTGGCGACCCGGCTGGCGGACGGGTCGGAGGCGTGGCCGGGCTGGGAGGACGCCGCCGTTCCGCCCGCCGAACTCGGCTCGTACCTGCGCGAGTTCTCGGCGCTGCTCGGGCGGTACGGCTTGCAGGGTGCGGTCTACGGCCACTTCGGCGAGGGCTGCCTGCACGTGCGGATCGATTTCGATTTCGCCACCACGCAAGGGATCGGCGTCTTCCGTGCATTCGTGACCGACGCGGCGGAACTGGTGGCCGCCCACGGCGGATCGCTTTCCGGCGAGCACGGTGACGGCCAAGCCCGCTCCGAGCTCCTGCCGCTGCTCTACCCGCCCGAGGTGATCACGCTGTTCGAACGGTTCAAGGCCGCGTGGGACCCCGGCAACGGCCTCAACCCCGGGATGATCGTGCATCCGCTGCCCGTCGACGGGAACCTGCGCGTCCGCGCGTCCTCGCTCAACCGTCCGTTGTCGACGGTGCTGCCGTTCCACTCCGATGGTGGCGACTTCGCGAAGGCCACCCGCCGTTGCGTCGGCGTGGGCCGCTGTCGGTCGCAGGCTCCCGGCAACGGCGTGATGTGCCCCAGCTACCGGGTGACCGGGGACGAACGCGACTCCACCCGGGGGCGTGCCCGGTTGCTCCACGAGATGACGCAAGGAGAGCTGATCACCGGCGGGTGGCGGTCGAAGGAGGTTCTCGGAGCACTCGATCTGTGCCTGTCCTGCAAAGGGTGCAGCGTCGACTGCCCGGTCGGCGTGGACGTGGCGAGCTACAAGTCCGAGTTCCTGCACCAGCACTACCGCGGCCGGATCCGTCCCGCATCGCACTATTCGATGGGCTGGCTTCCGCTGCTTTCGCGTGCCGGGGCCCGGATGCCGCGGCTCGTCAACCGGATCACGTCGTCGCGGCTCGCTCCGTTGGTCAAGAGAATCGGCGGGATCGCGGCCCAGCGCGACATTCCGCGGTTCGCGGACCGCACGTTTCTCGACTGGTTCCGGACCCGGACCGCCTCCGGCAGCGGGCACCGCGGGCCGGTGCTGATGTGGGTGGACTCCTTCAACAACCACTTCAGCCCCGAAGTCCTGCGGGCAGGCGTCGCCGTGCTGGAAGACGCCGGCTACCGGGTCCAGGTACCCGAAGGCGTCCAGTGCTGCGGGTTGACCTGGATCACGACCGGGCAGCTGGGCGTCGCGCGGCGGACAGCGGCCCGCACGGTGGCTGCGCTCGCTCCGGTCCTCGAGCGGCGGATTCCGGTCGTCGGCCTCGAGCCCAGCTGCACGGCCGCGCTCCGGACCGAGCTGCCGGACCTGCTCGACGGCGATCCGGCGGCTCGCGCGCTCGCGGATTCGACCCACACGTTCGCGGAACTGCTGATCCGGGGCACTCCCGGCTGGACGCCACCGCCGATCGCCGCCACCTCGCTGTCCCAGACTCATTGCCACCAGCACGCGACTTCCGGTTTCACCGCCGATGCCGCACTGCTGGCCGCAGCGGGCGTGGACAACCACGTCCTCGACTCGGGCTGTTGCGGACTGGCCGGGAACTTCGGCTTCGAACGCGGCCACTACGAGGTGTCCTCGGCAGCCGGGGAACAGGTCCTGCTGCCCGCCGTCCGCGCGGCGCCGGCCGGCACCGTCGTGCTCGCCGACGGGTTCAGCTGCCGCACCCAGATCGGCCAGGCCACCGAGCGCACCGGCATCCACCTCGCCCAGCTCATCGCCTCCGGTCTGTCCACACCGGACACCGGATTCCCCGGAAGGACAGTGCCATGACCGACGCACTCGAACTCGTCGACGAGTGGGGCCCGGAAAAGGTCGTGGTCGTCTCGCACCGGCGCACCGGGATGAAGGGGACGCTGGTCATCGACAACACCGCGCGCGGCATGGGCAAAGGCGGCACCCGCCTGTCGCCGGCCGTGACCGTCACCGAGGTCGCCCGGCTCGCTCGCACCATGACCTGGAAATGGGCGGCGGTCGACCTGTTCTACGGCGGCGCGAAGGCCGGCATCGCCGCCGATCCGGCTGCGCCGGACAAAGAGGCCATCCTGCGGGCATTCGCACGGGCGCTGCACAACGAAGTGCCCCGCGAATACGTCTTCGGCCTCGACATGGGGCTCACCGAAGACGACGCCGCCGTCATCCAGGACGAGCTGGGCGATCGCGGTGCCGCCGTCGGCACGCCGGCGCATCTCGGTGGCATCGCCTACGACCGGCTCGGCGTCACCGGCTTCGGCGTCGCGGAGGCGGCCGACGCGGGTGCCGAACTCGTAGGCCACCCGCTCTCCGGATCCCGGGTCGCGATCCAGGGCTTCGGCGCGGTGGGCCGGGCCGCGGCGGAACGTCTCGTCGAGCTCGGTGCGGTGATCGTCGCTGTTTCGACCGCCTCCGGCGCGGTCCACAACCCGGCCGGGCTCGACGTCGGCGAGCTGCGCCAAGCCCGCGACGAGTTCGGCGACGCCTTCGTCACCCAGCTCAGCGCCACCCCGCTGTCACCCGGCCAGGAACTGTTCGTGGACTGTGAGGTCCTGGTCCCGGCCGCGGTGCAGGACGTCATCGACCGCGACTCCGCACAGGCGATCAAGGCCGGGCTGGTCGTCGAGGGGGCGAATCTGCCCACCTCGCCCGGTGCGCAGGCCGTACTCGCCGAGCGGGGTATCACGGTGGTCCCCGACTTCGTCGCCAACGCCGGTGGCGTGATCGCCGCGGCCTTCGCCATGGACGCCCGCTACTCCGGGTTCCGACCCGGCACCGATGAGGTCTTCGCGACCGTCTCGGACAAGCTGCGCGGCAACACCCGGACTGCTCTCGACAAAGCGAAGGTCAGCGGTGGCACACCGCACGAAGCGGGACGACGGCTCGCCGAAGAACGCGTTCGTGCCGCGATGCGGAGCAAAGGCCGCCTCGGGGAAGGGCCAGCGTGATGATCGAATCGAAAGGATCGCAGTGACGATCGTCAGCCAGTGGCAGCTGCGTGCGGAGTTCGCACGCCGGTTGTCCGAAATGTACGGCCGCGAAGTGCCCGCTTACTCGACTCTGGTCGAGGTTTCCCGCGAAGTGAACGCCGAGGTGCTGGAGCGCTCCGGCGCCGATGCCGAACGACTCGGCTCGATCGCACGCGTCACCTCCGAACGCCACGGCGCGATCCGCGTGGGCACCCCGGCCGAGCTGAGCCAGGCCGCCCGGATCTTCGGTGCGCTGGGCATGCAGCCGGTCGGGTTCTACGACCTGCGGGAGGCCGCGTCGACCGCGGTGCCGGTGATCTCCACCGCCTTCCGCCCGGTCGAGGCCGAGGAGCTGGCCCGCAACCCGTTCCGGGTCTTCACCTCCCTGCTCACTCCGGCCGACCCCCGGTTCTTCGACGAGGACCTGCGAACGCGGCTGGAGCGCTTCCTGGCCGGCCGTGTGCTGTTCCCGCCCGAACTGCTCGAGCTGGCCGATCGGGCCGAACGGGAGCGCGAGCTACCGCGGGCCGACGCCGATCGCTTCGTCGGGCTCGCGGTCCGTGCGTTCGAGCTGTCGGCGGAACCTGTCGACAAGGCGTGGTATGACGAACTGGAGCGCGTCTCCGCCGTCGCCGCCGATATCGGCGGGGTTCGCAGCACCCACCTCAACCACCTCACCCCGCGGGTGCTCGACATCGACGCGCTGTACCGGAGGATGACCGAGCGCGGGGTCACGATGATCGACGCGATTCAGGGACCGCCGCATCGGGAAGGCCCGGACGTCCTGTTGCGACAGACCTCGTTCCGCGCCCTCGACGAGACACGCCGGCTGCGGCTGCCGGACGGCACGGTGACGACGGGTGCGTTACGCGTCCGGTTCGGCGAGGTGGAGGCTCGCGGCATCGCGTTGACCCCTCGCGGACGCACGCGATATGACCTGCTCCTGGCGGAGACCGACCGGCGGACGGCAGAGCTCGGGCGCGAGCACGCGGCACAAGTCGTGTGGCAGGAGGGCTTTCCGCGTACCGAGCGCGACCTGATCGACGAGGACCTGGCCTACTTCACCTACCACCTCCGCGACGACCGCCCCCGGGACCGACGGCCGCCGGCGACCGTCGCCGGGCTGCTCGACGGGGGCTGGACAGCCGCCGAACCGATTGTCTACGAGGACTTCCTGCCGCGGTCGGCGGCCGGGATCTTCCAGTCCAATCTCAGTGGCGAAGGCAGCCGGGACAATTCCCGCGAAGGCGTGCGCTACGACATCGGCTGGCTGGCCGGTGCGATCGACCGTGAAATCCACGACCCGTACACGCTCTACCAACGGCAGCAGGACAGTTCGCTCGCCGAAATCGTCAAGAAGCTCGGCCCGGCGGACAGCTTCCGGTGACCGTCCGATGTGGAAAGGAATCCGAATGACCGACGCAGTGCCCGGCGTGAACGAGGTCCGCGATCGAGCCCTGGCCGCGCTGCGGCGCGTGGGTGCCACGGTGCCCTCGGGATCCGGGCTCACCGCCCGTACTCCGATCACCGGCGACGAGCTGTTCGACCTGGCCGCGACGAGCGCGGACGAGGCCGACCGGGCGATCGGCGAGGCCGCCGAAGCCTTCCTCGGCTGGCGGAACACCCCGGCCCCGGTTCGTGGGGAACTGGTGCGGCGGCTGGGTGATCTGCTGCGCGGGAACAAGGAGGCACTCGCCGAACTCGTCACCGTGGAGGCGGGCAAGATCCGTTCCGAGGCCCTCGGCGAGGTGCAGGAGATGATCGACGTCTGCGATTTCGCCGTCGGGCTCGCACGGCAGCTCTACGGCCGCACCATCGCCTCCGAACGGCCGGGCCACCGGCTCGCCGAGACCTGGCATCCGCTCGGGGTGGTCGGCGTGATCTCGGCGTTCAACTTCCCGGTCGCGGTGTGGGCGTGGAACACCGCCGTCGCACTGGTCTGTGGCGACACTGTGGTGTGGAAGCCCTCGGAACTGACCCCGTTGGTGTCCCTCGCTTGCGCCCACTTGCTCGACCGCGCGGCGCAGGAGGTGGGCGCGCCGCGCGAGGTGCACCGGCTGCTGCTGGGCGACCGGGCGATCGGCGAGAAGCTGGTCGACGATCCACGCGTGAGCCTGATCAGTGCGACCGGCTCGACGCGGATGGGCCGCGCGATCGGGCCGCGGGTGGCTGCCCGGTTCGGCCGCAGCCTGCTGGAGCTGGGCGGCAACAACGCCACGATTGTCGCGCCGTCGGCGGATCTCGAGCTGGCGCTGCCCGGCATCGTCTTCGCCGCGGCCGGGACCGCCGGACAGCGGTGTACCACGCTGCGCCGGCTGATCGTGCACCGTGACATCGCCGACGAGGTCGTCGAGCGGCTCACCGCCGCGTACCGGAAGCTGCCGATCGGCAACCCGTTCACCGAGGACACCCTGGTCGGGCCGCTGATCTCCACCGCGGCCGCGGAAAGCATGCGGCGGGCGCTGGCGCAGTCGGCGGCCGAGGGAGGCAAAGTCCTGGCCGGCGGCGGGCGCCGGCTGACGGCGGAGGCACCGAAGGCGGCGTACGCCGAGCCCGCGATCGTGCGCATGCCGGAACAGACCGCGGTGGTGCGGGAAGAGACCTTCGCCCCGATCCTCTACGTCCTCACTTACGACGAGTTCGATCAGGCCATCGCGCTGAACAACGCCGTGCCGCAGGGCCTGTCTTCCTCGGCGTTCACCCGCGACCAGCAGGAGGCGGAGCGGTTCCTCGCCGCCGACGGCTCCGACTGCGGGATCGCCAACATCAACATCGGCACCTCGGGCGCGGAGATCGGCGGAGCGTTCGGCGGCGAGAAGGAGACCGGCGGCGGCCGGGAGTCCGGTTCGGACGCCTGGCGGTCCTATATGCGCCGCGCGACCACCACGATCAACTACTCGAGCCGCCTGACGCTCGCGCAGAACGTCAGCTTCCTCTGACGCGGCATCCCGAACCCGGCTGCGCGTGGCGGTGCCGGATCGACATCGGGCTGCCGACCTTCGAGGTCCCGATCCGGTACTGCCGACACGGGTGTGGGCGGTGTGCCAGGCGCAGAAGAAGGACCGCTACGACCGGCTGCCGGAAACACGGTCGGTCACCGAGGTCACCCGGCGGTTGAACCCGGTGCCGCGCTGGCGCAACCAGGACGACGTCGCCGGTGAACGTGAGCTGAACGAGTTTTCGGTGCGGGAGCGGATGTTGCCGTTCACCGAGGGCTGCGGGGTGCTGTGAGCGAGTGCTGACGCCGCCCCTGCAGCGATCGCTGGCTGCGTTGTTCGCGGCCCGGTGTGTCCCGCGCTGCCGGGCTGCCCATGTCACGTCCGGGGCTGCTTGGTTTCTCCCGGTGCCGTTTGCGGAATCCGCTGGCCACCACGCTTTCAGAGTGACCACCGGCCTGCACGCGGTTACAGACGGGGCCGGGCGCGTGAAGGTGCCGACGAGACCGGCGCAATCCCACAGCCAGGCGGAGTTCGACCGGATCAGAGCGGCGGCCCGGAGGGCGCTTCGTGCCGCCGTTGCGGATGGATACGACGGCGCTGGGGGCGTTGCTGATGGCGGAGTATGGATGGGATCGACCGGACCGAAGTGCCTCGAGCGTCCCCGAACCCCGGCGAGGACAGCCACCCGACCTACCGGATTCCGCTGGAAAAGCCCCGCCGCGTGCCGGCCGGCATTACGAGACCCGCAACGTCACCGACGACGGAGCGTCCTCGCCGGGACGGCTGATCAACCGCGCCCTGCAGGCCACCAGCTCCGCACCGACGTTCCCGCCCTCGTCCGCACCATCAACCAACTCACCCTCGAAAACCCGGCAACTTCGCGAACAACTCGCCTATCCCGACCCCGACCTCGTCCCGTGCCCAGGCCGGTGGTGACTAGGGGCGCACAGTCGTCGGCCCGTGGTGAACTTGTCCGCCGGCGCTCGTGGATCTTCTCTGCACCCAGCTCGTCGCCGGCGGCAACACTGGGCGCCAACTTGTGCCCTGACCGCGATCGCCAGGGACTGGCGGACTCCCATAGAGCGGTCTGGCCGGTCAGGGAGCGCTGTTGCCGGGGATGGTGACCTGGACGGTGGTGCCTTGGCCCGGCGCGGAGGTGAGCGTGACTGTGCCGCCGTGTGCAGTCACGATCGCCTCGACAATGGCCAGGCCCAGACCCGACGAGGCACCGCTGTCGCGGCTGCGGCTGGGGTCGGCGCGGTAGAAGCGCTCGAAGACGTGCGGCAGGTGCTCCGGTGCGATCCCGTCACCGTCGTCGTGTACCGCCAGCGCCACTTGACCGTCCTGGGAGCTGACGGTGACCGTGACCGGTGTGCCGGGTCGGGTGTGCTGGACCGCGTTGCCGACGAGGTTGCGCAGCACCTGCTGGATGCGCGGGCCGTCCCCGTCGACAACCGCTTCTGCCACCCCTTGCAGGGTGATGGCGCGATCGGCACTGACTACCACGGCGTCGTCCACCACTTCGCCGGCCAGCGCCACCACGTCCACCGGTTCGCGGTTCAGCGGCCGGGCCGCGTCGAGGTTGGCCAGCAGCGTCAGTTCGTCGACGAGCAGCCGCATCCGGTCCACCTCGGCCTGCATCCGTTCCATCGCGTGGTCGAGCTGGTCGGGGTCGCGCAGGCCGCCCTGGACATACAGGTCGATCCAGCCGTGCATGGTCGCCAGCGGCGTGCGCAGCTCATGGCCGGCGTCGGCGACGAAGCTGCGCAGCCGGTCCTGAGCGCGTCTTTGCGCGTCGAACGCCTGCTTGACCGCGGTGGCGACCGCGGCTTCCGGGCCGGCGAGCAGCGCGATGCGGATCAGCCGCCACCGGGAGGACCGGTTCACCGCTGCACCGGCCGCAGGATGTACCCGAACCCCCGCATGGTGTGGACCATCGACGGCCCGCCGAAGTCGATCTTGCGGCGCAGGTTCGAGACGAACCGCTCGACCACGCCCGCGTCGCCGCCGAAGTCGTACTGCCAGACGTGGTCCAGGATCTGCGCCTTGGAAACCACCCGCCCGGTGTTGGCCAGCAGGTAACGCAGCAGCCGGAACTCGGTGGGAGACAGCTCGACCGGACGCCCGCCCCTGGTCACCACATGCCGGGCCTCGTCCATCTCCAGGTCGCCGCAGCGCCACACGCCCTCCGGCACCGTCGGCGGCACGCGGCGGGCACGCCGCAGCAGCGCCTCCAGCCGCGCGGCAACCTCCACCACGCTGAACGGCTTGGTGAGGTAGTCGTCGCCGCCAAGGCGCAGCCCACGGACCCGGTCGTCCAGCTCGTCGCGGGCGGTCAGGAACATCACCGGCACGTGGACGCCCCGCGCGCGCAACAGGTGCACCAGGTCGAAGCCGTCCGTGCCGGGCAGCATCACGTCCAGCACGATCGCGTCGGGCGGGCGCGCCTCGATCGCGGCCAGCGCGGCCGGCACGTCGCCGGCCGCCTCGACCTCGAACCCCGCGAACCGCAGCGCGGACAGCAACAGCTCCCGCAGTCCCAGGTCGTCGTCCACCACCAGAATGAGGTCCACGTCCCCTATCACACCATCCTGACGGGGACGAGCCGATACTCCTCCGCGGACCTGGCGATAGTGGATCGAGCAGCCCCCGCGGACTGCCCGTGCAGGACGACCCGGTATCCGCGAACCTGATGGTTTCCTGACGGTTGCCTGACAGTCGATCTCTGCGGATGGTGTCACCGGCGGACTGCTTCTAGCGTTTTCCCCGGCATATCAACACACAGATCGGGAAAAAGAATGTCTGGTCCTACCCGTCGTGGATTCATTGCCGGCGCCGCAGCGCTGGGAGGTGCGGCGCTGATCGGAAGTCCGGTCAGTGCGGACGTGACGGTGGAGGAAGGCGTGCGCGAGTCGGCCATGATCCCGCCGAGTGATGCCC
The DNA here is from genome assembly GCF_039536925.1 of Amycolatopsis ultiminotia. Classification (NCBI taxonomy): domain Bacteria; kingdom Bacillati; phylum Actinomycetota; class Actinomycetes; order Pseudonocardiales; family Pseudonocardiaceae; genus Amycolatopsis; species Amycolatopsis ultiminotia. The sequence goes on from NZ_BAAAZN010000007.1 coordinate 384,743, forward strand.
GCTATGCGGACCTCGTGTTGCGCCGGACGAGCGAGCGGTTCTTCCCGCGTCCCGAGTTCTTCCGGCTGCCCACCACGACTGAGCAGGTCGTACGCGCGGTAGAGGGCGCGGTACGTGCGGGTAAGCGGGTCACCGTCCGCAGTGGCGGGCACTGTTACGAGAACTTCGTGGGCGAGGGCGCAGAGGTGATCATCGACATGTCCGCGATGCGGCAGGTCACGTTCGACCAGCACCGTAACGCGTTCATGATCGAGCCGGCCGCCAGCCTGTGGGAGGTGTTCCAGCGGCTCTACCTTGGCTGGGGTGTCACGATCCCCGGCGGCCAGTGCGGCGGTGTGGCCGCAGGCGGGCACATCCAAGGTGGCGGTTACGGTCCCCTGTCCCGGCAGCTCGGTTCGGTGGTGGACTACCTGTACGCCGTGGAAGTCGTCGTGGTGGACCGTTCGGGACGGGCACGGGCGGTAGTCGCGACCCGGGAGCCTGGCGACCAGAACCGGGACCTGTGGTGGGCGCATACCGGGGGCGGTGGCGGGAACTTCGGCGTGGTCACCCGGTACTGGATGCGCGCACCCGGAGCCACCGGCAACGATCCCGCGCACCTGCTGCCGAAGCCGCCCGCCGTGACACTCGGCGCAACGATCGGGTGGAGTTGGCGGGACATCACCGAGGAATCGTTCCACCGCCTGCTGCGCAACTACGGCGAATGGCACGAGCGCAACAGTGCGCCCGACTCCCGCTACGCCAGCCTCTTCAGCCCGATGCTGATCAGCCGGCGCAACACGGGTGCCGACCCCGGCGGATTCGCCATGGTGGCCACCATGGACGGCACCCTGCCCGACGCCGACCGGCTGCTGCGCGACTACCTCGCGGAGGTCGGCAAGGGCGTCCCGGGCACGACCACGGTACGGCCGCCCCATCCGCTGCCGTGGCTTGCCGCGGTGCAGGCCGGGTCGCTGAGCCAGACCGACGAATCCGGGATGTTCAAAGCGAAAGCGGCCTACTTGCGGAAACGGTTCACTGACGAGCAGATCGGGACCGCCTACACCTACCTGACCAGCACGGACCACAACAACGAGCGCGCACTGCTGCTGTTGGTGTCCTACGGTGGCAAGGTCAACACGGTGGCACCGGACGCGACCGCCCTGTCCCAGCGGGACAGCGTCATGAAAGCGATCTACACCGTCACCTGGACCGACCCGGACGGCGAGCAGACGAACCTGGACTGGATCCGGCGCTGGTACAGCGCGATGTACCAGGACACCGGAGGCGTGCCGGTCCCGAACAGCGTGAACGACGGCTCCTACATCAACTATCCGGACATCGACACCACCGATCCGAAGTGGAACAGGTCCGGAGTCCCGTGGCACACCCTGTACTACAAGGAGAACTACCCGAAGCTCCAGCAGATCAAGGCGCGTTGGGACCCGCGTGACGTGTTCCACCACGCGATGTCGATCAAGCTGCCGCACTAGACCCGACCGCGCTCTGTTCGGCGACGAACAGAGCGCGGCACCGAGTACTGCCAGCGGCCACGTTCTCCTCAACCAAACCTCACAAATCAAGTCGCGATGAACGGGGCGGTGCGAACTTGAAGCCGGCTGCGAGACCTCACCGGGTCCGCGAGCGGACCAGGCGTCGAGCGTCCTCCGTGCGGTCATGGAGGAGGTGCTGCGACCACTCTGGATGAGCGTGACGCCCTGCTCCTGCCCGAACTGCTGGCGCAACGACCGGGCTTGTCGAACTCCGAACTCGCACGGGGTGCGTTCATGCTCCGGCAACGGTCCGGTCCGGTCCGGTCCGTCGAGGTCAGCATGCCGTCGATGTCGACCTGGCAACCCGAAGGCGCCGGCCCTTGTTGCGCAGGCAATTTGATGTTGTGTCCGATATGGACATACACCCGATATTGCCGTTCCCACCTATGCTAACGAGAACCGCACAACGCCTGCTGCGGAAAGGACACCGGCCACCTGGTGCAGCGGCCCGACTTATGGGGTCGGCCGGGTACGACCAGGGTGTGCCGGCCGGCATCGTCGACGTCATGCCGAGGGCCCGGCGACCACGATGGGTCCACGCTCCTCAGGATGATCTCAGGTGGCGGGGCCTAATCTCGCGCCATGACAATTCAGCGGGGGTGGCTGTGGTGTGGCGCGGTGGGATCGGCATTGTTCATTGTGCTCTTCCTGATCAATGATGTGGTCAAGCCGGACTACAACCCCGTGCGTGACGCGGTCAGCGAGGCCGAGATCGGCAGCGGCGGCTGGTTGCAGATCGCGAACTTCCTCGTGTCCGGGCTGCTCATCACCGCATCCGCGGTGGCGGTGGCGAAGGCGGTGAACCGTTCGACGGGCGTGCTGGTCGCCATGGCCGGGGCCGGTCTGGCGCTGGCCGGCGTCTTCGTGTCCGACCCGGTGCCGGCCGACCATGCGACCTGGCACGGCACGATCCACAACGTGGTGGGGACGATCAGCTCCGCAGCCCTCGTCGCCGCGTGTTTCGTGGCCGCTCGGTGGCAGGCCACCGCGCTCTGGCGCTGGTACTCCATCGCGGTCGGCGTCGCCATGCCGTTGACCTTCGTCGTCGCCCTCGTGGAGACGGAGACCCTCGGCATCTGGCAGCGCCTGACCAACGTGATCGGGTGGACCTGGCTCATCGTTCTGGCGCTACGCGCGAGAGGCGCGGCGGCGACCAACGAACGGGCCGAATTGGTGAAACCCGCGCGAACGTGATCACGGGCGGCCCCGCAATGCCGGCCTTTCAACCTCTGTTGCTGCTTCCTTACCGGGCTTCAACTCCGCCGGACTTGTTGATATCCGCTCATTCCGCGCACCGCTCGCGCCACCAGCGGTGCGTTCATGCCGGAGCGCAACGGCCTCCCGCAGGCCAATGCGATCCGTTGTCGGCACCGGCGATCGGCCCCAACGACTGATCCAGGCCGCACCGCAGTCTTCAAGATCTCTCAACACGCCGGCTGGAACAGGCATGATATTATATCTGTTGCATTCAGTTCGGTGACCGCGAGCGGAGGATCGTTGACGGCACTCGACGCCACCGGTGCCGCACCGCGGCGGCCCGGAAGGGCGAACCTGAACAGTGTGGCGGCGAACGAGATCCGGCGCAGGGTGTTCTCCGGTCAGCTGCGGCCGGGAACCAAGATCGACCAGGACGCCCTGGCCGACGAGCTCGGCATCAGCAAGCTGCCCGTCCGCGAAGCGCTGATCACGCTCGACCACGAGGGGATTGTCGAGCACATTGCCCGGCGGGGCGCGTTCGTGGCCGCGCTGACGGAGCGTCTTGACCGCCCGTTCCAGCACAGCCGAGGGTATCGGGGAAGCGCCGTAGACCACGGTGCGCAAGCTGGTCAGATCGTACTCGCCGACTCGGGGGTGCTCGACGAGCATCTGGATCATGGTGGGGACGAGGAGCACATCGGTGACGCAGTGCTCGGCGACCGCGCCCAGGACGTCGTCCGGCCGGAACGCAGGCAGCAACACGTGGGTCCCGCCGGCCTGCAGCGTCATCCCCCAAGCGGCAAAGCCGGCGATGTGGAACATGGGCGCACAATGGAGGGTGACCGAGCTCGGCCCGAACAGATGCCCGCTGGCGGCGGCGCCGTACCAGGAGGTGCCGAGATTGGCGTGCGAGAGCATCACGCCCTTGGGCAAACCGGTCGTCCCGCCGGTGTAGAAGATCCCGGCGAGCTCGTCCCCGCCGCGTCGTGCGTCCTCGATCGGCTCCGCCACCGCGATGAGCTCCTCGTAGTCGACCGTGCCGGCCGGCGTCGGCCCGTCGCCGGCGTAGATCACCGTGGCCAGCGCGGGACAGGCCTCGCGCAGCGCAGGGAGCATCGGCGCAAACGCCTCGTCCACAAGTAGTACGCGCGCCTCGCAGTCGTCGAGCGAGTATGCGATTTCAGCCACGCTCCAGCGAGTGTTGACCGGACAGAACACCGCGCCGGCCCACGGTACGGCAAGGAGGTATTCGCTGTAGCGGTCGGAGTTGAGCGCGAGCATCGCCACCCGGTCACCGTCGCGCACGCCGAGGCCGCGTAGCGCGCCCGCGAGCCGGGACACCCGGTCGGCGACTTCGCGATGGGTGCGCCGGCGTCCGCCGCAGATCGACATCACCTGGTCCGGCCGCTGCTGCACGGCGCGGTGCAGCCCCTGGGTCAGGTACATGACCTCCACCTCACGTGTGAATGACTACTAGTGATCTACGAGATATAGTTCACCTGATAAATCGACCCTGTCAAGGTTTAACGATGCACAGCGTGACTGGTGACTAGTGGGCATGCATGGTTGCCGAAAACGTTGCGGGGCCCCGCCGAGGCGGCAGGCACCGGGTATCTGCTGTGCACCTCCGAGTCCGGCTACGTCAGCGCCCGCAATCGCCGACGGCACCGCAGCCCGGTCGACGCGGCCAAGGTCAGGTGGTGGACCACGGAACTGCAGGGGCGCGCGATCGACGCGTGCGGCCAACTGCCCAGCGGCTACGGCTATATGCTCGAATACCCGATAGCCAAAGCCTGGATCGGTTCGCGGACCTCCCGGATCGACGGAGGCACCACCGAGATCATCGGCCGGTCCTTCGAACTCGGCTGACCGACGAAGGAGACCCGATGCCACCGCGCACGCCGAGACCGCGCGGCTCCCGTTCCCCTCACCGGCGGGAACTGATCCTCAACGCGGCGGCCGAGCTTTTCGTCACCCCGGGCTATGCAAAGCTCTCCATGGCTGATCTCGCCGAGGCGGTGGGCATCGTCCCGTCCGCGCTCTACCGGCATTTCTCCGGCAAACAGCAGATCCTCGCCACGGTCCTGGCGGCCGGACTGGCACCGATCCACGAGCTCGTCGGCGCGCTGGACCCCGCCGATCCGGCCGATAGCGCGCGCAGACTATCGGCGCTCGCCCTCGACCAGCGCCACCTGGGCCTGATGTGGCAGCGCGAGGCGCGTAATCTCGACTCGGCTGCTTATCAGTCGCTCAGGACTGTGGTCCAGGAGATCGAGCAGCGATTGAGCAGGTACGTCCACGCCCTCCGGCCCGAGCTGCCGGACGCCGGATCGGACCTGCTCGCCGGCTCGATCATCGCTGTCATGACCAGCCCGTCCTTCCACCGCTACACGCTGCCCAGGGCGGCATTCGAGCAGCTTTTGGCCACGCTCGTCGACGCCGTGCTCTCCACCGAACTGCCCAGCCCGCGCGCCGGCGCACCCCGCCCTCCGGACGGCGGCCCGGCACTCACCCCCGCCAGCCGTCGAGAAGAACTGCTCGCCCAGGCCATTCGCATGTTCGCCGCCCGCGGATACGCGGAGGTCGGTATCGAGGAGATCGCGCGAGCCGCCGGCATCGCCGGACCCAGCATCTACAATCACTGGCCCACCAAGCGCGATCTGCTCGTGACGGCACTGCGGCGAGGCGCGGCCGCGCTCGCCATGGACGTCGCCATCAACTACCGGTGGGCCAGCGACCCGGCCGACGCGCTGCGCCGGCACCTTCGCTCCCACGTCAAGCTCGCCCAAAGCTACCCGGAGATCTTCAGCCTCCTGATCACCGACCTCGACCACCTCAACGAGGACGAAATGCAGGAGATCGTGCGCGCACAGCACGAGCATGTCCTCGAGTGGGCGCACCTTCTGCGGCTGCACCAGCCCGGTATCGACACGGTGGCCGCGCGCATCCGCGTGCACGCCGTGCTTTCCATCTCCAGCGAGACCGCGCGCACCCCGCACTTGCGACACGGCGCGGCGCAACCCGAAGCCATCGAGGCCATCGGCGCGAACCTGCTCGGCCTGCCAGGCCCGGAATCGCCGCCGGCCGCGCCGGGCAGACCGATCACTTGAGTGACCGCAACGTCGGCATGCCCTGCCGCAACGTCGGCCTCACCCGCTGACGGCAGCACGGCCACTTCGGCCCCAGCCCCGATCCGGAGGTACCACACCATCCGGTGGGTGGCGCATCCTCAAGCGCCCGGACCTGGCACAGTTGCCCTTCGCCGTGCCGACCATCCAAAATGGACAATGGTGCGAAGTTCCGGACAGCCTTACACCGGATCCTCGACGGCCGGACACCCGATGCGAAACTCCGGTAGAAGACCCGATCCGTCCACGCCTGCGCACGACCTGCAATTTCACAGGAATTTCATCGAACGGCATATCATGGGCACGGCGGAGAATCGCGTACGACGAGCAGAAAATGAAGGGGAATCATGTATTTCGGACGAGGGTGGCGCACCGCGGCCGTGGTGTCGATGCTCTGGAGTCTGCTCGCCGCGACCTGCACCGCTACCGCCGCAGCCGCACCGGCCCGAACGGCAAACGCGTGCGGGCCGGTCATGTTCGTGGTTGCGGGTTACCGGGACGGGGGCCACGAGATGCTGGACCACGCCCCCGCAGGAGTGAATCCGGTCCGCATCCCGTACCCCAACGCGGAAGCCGACATCAACCTCTACACCGACGTCGACACCGGCGTCGCGAACCTGCGCACCGCATTGCACAACCTGTACGTGACATCCAACTGCGACCTCGACACCAAGGTATATCTCGCCGGGTTCAGTCTCGGCGCACTTGTCGCAGGCACCGTACTGGAGACCGAGCCACCCGGGCGGAACATCCAAGGCATCCTGTTCTCCGACGGCCGCCGTCAGTCACAGGAGTCCAACTGGCCCGGTGACCCGGGCGGCCTCATCGGGCACATCCCGGCCCCCGGCCCCGGCGGCGCCGGACTCCGGCCACTCGACGGCTTCAAATATCCGACGCTCAGCCTGTGCAACGGTCCGCATTCCGCCGGTGGCGCCGATGGAATCTGCTTCCTGAGCACCATCACCGACCTCAACGGCTACTTCAGCTCACACCCCTTCTACAGCTTCGACGTCGCTGCCGAACTCGGTATCCACGGCGAAGGCCCCTACCCGAACAACCTGCTCAACCGCGTGATCCCCTGACCGGGAAGATCCTCCGCACGGCCACGACCCGCAACTCGCCGCTCTGGTGCGCGGTCGGCCGGATTACCCGGTAGTTCAGGCGGTCCAGCCACCGTCCACGGTGAGAGTGCTTCCGGTGGTGTAGCCGGCGGCGTCCGAGGCGAGGTAGACCGCCGCTGCGCCGAGTTCGGGCGGGGCGGCGACCCGGTTCTGCGGGATGTTCGCGAGGAGGCGCTCGCTCCATTTGCCGGCCACCAGTCCCGCGGACAGGTCGGTGTGGAAGTAGCCCGGGGCGAGCACGTTCACCCGGACGCCGCGGGGTGCCCATTCGACCGCGAGAACCCGGCTGAGGGCCTCGACGCCGCCCTTACTGGCGGCGTAGGCGGCGATGCGGTCGAATCCGGTCCGGGCATGCACCGAGGAGACGGTGATGATCGATCCGGAACCCTGTTCGAGCATGCGGCGGCCGGCCGCGCGGGCGCTGTAGTAGGTGCCGGTCAGGTTTACGTCGACGACCTGGGCCCAGTCCTCGTCGGTGCTGTCTTCGCTGCGGCGGAACGAAGGACTGATGCCCGCGGCGGTGACCAGGATGTCGAGCCTGCCGAAGTGCCGGACGATGTCGGCGACGCAGTCGTCGGCGAAGCCGGGTTCGGAGACCGAGCCGGGCAGGACGTGTGCGGTGCCGAGATCGGCGGCGAGCCGGTCGAGGTCTTCGCCGGTGCGGGAGGTGATCGCGAGACTGGCCCCGGCCTCGGCGAGGGCTTCGGCGATGGCCCGGCCGAGCCCCTTGCCGGCGCCGGTGACCCAGGCGAGCTTGCCGGTGAGGTCGAAGGCGGTCATGCGCGCAGGCTCCGTTTCAGGACCTTTCCGGACGGGGTGCGGGGAAGGACGTCGAGGAAGACGAGGTCGGCCGGGACCTTGAACTTGGCGAGCCGGGCCCGGCAGAACTCGAGCAGGCAGTCGCGGTCGGGCTCGGCCCCCGGCCGCAGAACCACGAACGCCTGCGGAACCTCTCCCCAGCGGGGGTGGCCCACGCCGACCACCGCCGCTTCGACGACGTCGGGGTGCTCGTAGAGAACCCGCTCGACCTCCGGGGTCGCGATGTTCTCCCCGCCGGAGACGATCATGTCCTTCTTGCGGTCCTCGACGTAGAGGTAGCCGTCCTGGTCGATCCGGCCGACGTCGCCGGTGTGGAACCAGCCGTTCCTGAAGGCCTCGGCCGTGGCCGCTTCGTCGCGCCAGTAGCCGGAGCTGACTTTCGGCCCGCCCAGCGCGATCTCGCCGAGTTCGCCGTTCGGTACCTCGTTTCCGGCCTCGTCCAGGATACGAACCGCGAGGTGGACCACCGGGCGTCCGACCGAGCCGACTTTGGCCAGCATGTGCTCGTAATCGTTGAAGGTGTCACCGGAGACGGTCTCGGTGAGCCCGTAGGCGTCGGCGAACCAGGCCTTCGGAAACGCGGCGAGGATCCGCTCGACCAGTGGCACGGGCATCTTCTCCCCGCCGCCGATGATGAACCGGATCGACGAGGTGTCGCGCTCGGCGATGTCCGGCAGCTGCAGGATCGCGTTCATCATCGCAGGCGCCAGCCAGACGTTGGTGGGCCGTTCTCGTTCGATGGCGGTGACGACCGCTTCGGCGTCGAACTTGCGCAGGACGATGAGCGAGCCGCCGGCGTGCAGCGTGCCGACACCGGGCAGGTCGAATCCGCCGACGTGGTAGAGCGGGCCGCAGACGAGTGTGGTGTCCGCGGCCGTGATGCCGAACTCGACGATGTGCGCGAGGTTCTTCCAGGCCAGGTTGCCGTGCGTGATCCGGACGCCCTTGGGTCTGCTCGTCGTTCCGGAGGTGTACATGAGCCGCTGCAGGTCCTCCGGCGCGACCACCGCCGGTGCGACCGTCCGCCCGGCATGGGCGCTGAGCAGGTCGGCGTAACCGGTCCAGCCCTCGGCCGCCCCGTCGAGCAGCAGGCGGTGCTTCAGCGTGGGCAGGGCCAGCTCGTCCACGGCCGGGCGGAACTCCGGCTCGGTGAGCAGCGCGACGGCCCCGGAATGCTCGACGATGTAACGCCATTCCTCCGGCGAGAGCCGGTAGTTCAGCGGCAGGAACGCCGCGCCGATCCGGTTGACCGCGAAGACGGTCTCCAGGAACTCGAGGTGGTTGTACAGCAGGATGGCGACCACGTCACCGGGGCCGACGCCGAGGTCGGTGAGTCCGGCGGCGATCGCGTTGACCCGGTCGAGCAGCTCCTGGTTGGTCAGCTCGCGCTCGCCCTGCCTGAGCACGATCCGGCCCGGTGCGCGGCCGGTGTTGTGGTCGAGGATGGCGGCGAAGTTCGACATTCAGTGCTCCTGGGCGTGGAAGCTGTGCAGATCGTCGCCGGCCGCGCCCCAGTGGATGGTGCTGATCATCCCGCCGTCGGCGACTAGGTCGGTGCCGGTGATGTAGCCGGCGTCCGGGCCGGCGAGGAAGGCGACGGCGGCGGCGATGTCGGCCGGATCGCCGATCCGGCCGACCGGCGTGTTCGCGACGGTGGCCGCGTGGATCGCCGGGTTGGCAAGGGTGTCGCGGTTCAGTCCGCTGTGGACCACGCCGGGGCTGACCGAGTTGATCCGGATGCCGTCCTGCGCCAGTTCGGCGGCCAGCTGCCGGGTCAGTGCCAGCACGCCGCCCTTGGCCGCGGTGTAGGAGGAGAACCCGTACCCGGTGTGCCCTGCGATCGAGGCGATCTGGACGATCGAGCCGCCACCGCCCGCCGCCATCAACGGGACGACCTGCCGGAGCAGGATGAAGTACCCGGTGAGGTTGACGTCGAGTACCCGCCGCCACTCCTCGACCGTGGACTCCAGCAGTGTCTTGCGGACGATGATCCCGGCCGCATTGACCAGCACCGCCGGGCCGCCGAATCGCTCGGTGGCCGCACCGACCACCCGCGCGACCTGCGCCTCGTCAGTGACGTCGACGGTGAAGGCGGCCGCGTCACCGAGGAGTTCGGCAGCGGTCTTCTCGGCGGCGTCGCGATTGGCGTCGAGGACCGCGACGGCAAGCCCGGCGTCGGCCAGCCGATGCGCGCAGGCACGGCCGATCCCCGAACCCGCGCCGGTGACGATCGCGCATCCGGTTGTGTTCACTGCGGTTCTCCTGTTCGTCCGGGCCTCAGCCCATTGCGTATCCGCCGTTGACGTCCACCACCGCGCCGGTCAGGTAGCTCGCGGCAGGCGAAGCGAGGAATGCCGCGACCCGGGCGATCTCCTCGGGCCGGGCCAGCCGTCCCAACGGGTTGTAGTTCTCCGGATAGCCCTTGCCCTCGACCATGGGGGTGTCGACGACACCCGGGGCAACGGCGTTCGCGAGCACCTGGTTGCCGGCCTCGGTCTTCGCCAGCCATTTGACGACCGCGTGTACGCCGCCCTTGCTGGCCACGTAGTGCGGACCGGCCAGCACACCGCCGACCTTGCCTGCCACCGAGCCGATGCACACGACCCGCGAGTCGTGACCGCGCAGGAACGGCAACGCGCCACCGATGCACCACAGGGTCCCCTTCACATTGACGCCGAGCACGAGATCCACCTCGGCCTCGGAAAGCTCGTCGATGGCGATGGTGTCGCCGTAAATCGCCGCGCAGGTCACCAATGTGTCGAGCCGCCGATCGGGACCGGCCGCGGACGCCATCGCGCCGGCGACGGCGGACCGGTCGGTGATGTCGACCTGCAGCCCGGTCGCCGAGCCGCCCAGCTGGGCGATCTCGGCGACCGTACCGGCCGGCTCCCGCACGTCCAGGACGGTGACGTGGGCGCCGGCGAGCGCGAGCTCGACGGCGATCCGGCTGCCGATCCCGCGGGCGGCACCGGTGACGACCGCGCGCTGCCCGGCCATCGAGGCCGGTCCGCGCGGGTCGAGCACACCGAAGGTCACGACGACGACTTCTGCTCGTGCGCGGCGAGTTCTTCCATCAGGACCGGAACCCCGAGGGTGCAGGTGTGGATGCCGAGCACGCTCGTCAGTTCCAGCACCTCCATGATCTCCTCCTTCGTCGCGCCGTAGCCGAGTGCGTTGCGGATGTGCTGGCGCAGTCCCGGCTCGTAGAGGTGCGTCGTGGACGCGTCGATCGCGGTGTAGATCAGTTCCTTGGTCTTCGGTTCGAGCACGCCCTTGCGCCACGGCACTGCGGAGAAGTTCAGGTAGGCCTCGAAGAACTCCGGGTCGAGACCCAGCAGTCCCTCCCAGAAGGTGTTCCAGTACCCCCGTTCCTTGACGAAGGCCTCCCGCAGCTCGTTCTGACGCGTGACGTCGGTGCCGTTGTCGGACAAGGTCTTCTCCTTACTTCGCAGCCAGTTCGGCACGCCGCGCGGCGGTCGCCTCGTGGTCGATCGTGAGCCCTTCCGGATCGTTGTGCGGGTCCCCGGTGATCACGACGCCGTAGTCGCGGTAGGCACCCTCGATCGTCACGTACTCGTCCCGGACGTCCCGGCAGACCCGTTCCGGGCTGCGCTGCAGCGGGCGGCCCCATCCGCCACCGCCGTTGGTCAGGTAGCGGAAGACCGCGTTCGGCTGGGTGTGCCAGACCGGGGTGCTGGCGAAGTAGAAGTACTCGCCGGCGGGGTCGATGGTCTTGGTTTCCGGGTCCAGCATCCCGGCGACCGGGGTCGAGCCCGCGTACACCGACGGGTCGGTGCCGATGAGATCCTTGTCGCGCGGCACGTTCCGGTAGTCCGAGTGGAACACCCAGGTCCCGCCGAGTGCACCCGCCTGCCCGCCGTAGACACCGACGCCACTGGCCTTCTTGGTGTGCAGCGGGCTCGACCAGTGCTCGGCCGCCGTCAGGTACAGCGTGTCCTTGAGCACCGCCGCGCCACCGCGGTTCTCCCCTGCACCGGAACTGTCGGGCGCGTATTCCTTGCGCAGCACGACCGCGGGAAGTTCCGACTCGATGGCCTCGGTGGCCGGGTCGAGGTTGTTGGCCTGGTAGACGACCGAGTAGCTGTCGGCGTCGCCGTCCTCGGTCGCGCCCCACGGCCCGTGCTCGCCACCGCATTGAGCGGTGGTGACCCACGGGGTTCCGTCGGCGAGCACGCCGTTGGCGTTGTGGATGTTCAGCGAGCCGTAGTCGCCGCCGACGGCCTTGCGGCCGAGTGCCTTCTCCAGTGCGCGGAACACTGCCAGCAGGGCCGGCCCGGTACTCTCCCAGTACAGGAACACCGCGCCGTCGGGCGGAGTTGCGCTGATGAAGGTGCCCGCGGGCAGCACGATGTCGATCGGCCGGTAGGCGCCGGAGGTGAACGGACTGGCCCGGTCGATGAGGAACTTCAGCGCGACACCGACCGCGGTCTTCGTGTCGAGGATGCCGGCGTTGATGCTGGTGCGGGCCTGCGGTGAGGTACCGCTGAAGTCCAGTTCCATCCGATCGGCGGCCTTGGTGATCTTCAGGTGGATCTTGTATTCGATGGAGTCGTCGACGCCGTCGCAGTCGATGCCTTCCTCGGCTTCGTAGATCCCGTCCGGCAGTTCGGCCAGTGCCGTGCTCATGGACTCGGCCGAGACGTCGGTGGCGTAGCGGATCGCGCCGAGGTAGGCCCCGACTCCGTACCGCTCGACGCTCTCCAGGATCAGCTGCTCGCCGAGCAGCAGGTTCTGGTAGATCGTCTTGATGTCCGGCAGCAGCAGCGCGCAGAAGCGCGCGTTGTCGAAGATGAGGTTGAACGCGGACTTGACCGGTTTGTCGTTGCGGTACAACAGGGTCGGCGCGATCACGAGACCGTTCTCGTAGACGTTGCGTTTCGTGCCGCTGAACCCGGCCGGGACCACGCCGCCCATGTCGAGCTGGTGCGCCCGCAGATTCACGAAGGAGATCAGCTTGCCCTCGTGGAACACCGGCCGGATGAAGCAGACGTCGTTGACGTGGTTGCCGGCGCGGTAGGGATCGTTGCAGATGATCACGTCGCCCGGATTGATGTTCTCCGGCCCGTACTCCTCGACGGTGTTGCGCACGGCCTCGGACATGGTGCCGAGGAACATCGCCAGGCTGTTGCTCACCGAGGGCATCGGGTAGTTCTGCTCCGGCGGCCCGGAAATCGTGGCGGCGAAGTCGTACCAGTCGCGCAGGATCAGTGAGAACGCGTTGTTGAGCAGCCCGGTGCACATGTGCTGCACGATGTAGCGCATCCGGCTGGCCAGCACCGACGCGGTGAACCGGTCGGCGCCGTAGAGCTCGGTGAACTGGGCGTCGTCGAGGTCTTTGAGAGAGGTCATGGTTCACGCCTTCCGGATGCGCAGCTCGCCGTGGGTCCCGACGGTCGCGACCTGGCCGGGGACGAGGAAGGTGGTGGACAGCGGTTCGCGGATGACCGCAGGGCCGGGAACCCGGTCGCCGGCAAGCAGTTCGGTCCGCCGGTACTCGTGCGCGTCGAGCACGTCGTCGGTGAGGTAACGGATCTGCCGGGTCCGCGACGGCTGCGGCGACTCCCCCGCCGGCCGCTCGGGCAGCACCGGGTACTCGACCTTGTCGGCCTCGACGACCGCCTGGACGCGGTAGGTCACCCCTTGTACGGGCAGCGCCTCGAACTTGTTGCCGGAGCGCTCGGCGTAGGCCTCGTGGAAGTTGGCGATCATCGCCGCGACCGCGTCCGCGTCGATCTCGCCGTCGGGCACGCCGACGAACGGAGTTTCCCAGGTCTGGCCGGCCAGCCTGCCGTCGAAGCTGCGGACGAACTTCACGTTCCCGCGGTCCTTCTCCTGCAGCCGTTCGCGAAGCCGCTCTTCCATCGAGTGGTAGACCTTGTCGATCTGCTCGGCGGCTTCCGCGGCGAGCAGGGTGTAGGCGCTGCGGCTGTCGGCGTAGACCAGGTCGGAGCTGACGAGGCCGAGGGCGGAGAACAGGCCGGGGTGCGGCGGCACGATGACCTCGGCCGCGTGGACCAGGTCGAGCACCGCGGGCAGCAGCATCGGGCCGGCCGCGCCGAAGGCGACCAGACTGTAGTCACGGGGGTCGACGCCGTGCTGGATGGCGATGTTGACGACGCCTTCGGCGATGTTGTTGATGCCGATGTTGAAGGCGTAGCTGATCCGCTGGTCGAGCGACAGCTTCGAATCGAGCGCTTCGAACGCCTGGCGCGACAGGTCCGGGTTCAGCTTCATCCGGCCGCCGGCGAACCCGTCGGGGTCGATGACGCCCATGAGCAGGCAGGTGTCCGTGGTCGTCGGCTGGGTGCCGCCGAGTCCGTAGCAGGCGGGTCCCGGGTCGGCACCGGCGCTGCCGGGGCCGACCTTCAGCTCGCCGGCGGCGTTGATCGTCACGAGGCTGCCGCCGCCGGCACCGATGCTGGAGATCTCGTTCGACAGCGCGTTGACGATGAGGTCGTGCTCCAGCTCGAAGGTCGTGTTCACGAACGGCTTGCCGTCGGTGACCATGCTGATGTCGCACGAGGTACCGCCGACGTCGGCGCACAGGAGGTTGCCCGCACCGATCAGCCCGCCGAAGTGCGCGCTGGACACGGTTCCCGCGGCCGGGCCGGCGAAGACGATGCGGAACGGGTGTTCCATCGCGACGTCCGAGCGCACGAGCTGCGCGGCACAGTCGGCGAAGTTGAGGTCGCCGCCGAAGCCGAGTTCCCTGAGCCCGGAGCCGAGCCGCTTGGTGTACTGGTCGTAGGTCAGCCGCATGAACACGTCGACCACGGTGGTGGAGGCGCGGGCGAATTCCTTCGCCAGCGGCGAAACGTCACTGGAGATCGAGACCGGGATGTCGCCGAGCTCTTCGTGCACCAGCTCGCGCAGGCGCTGCTCGTGGTGGTTGTTCACGTAGGCGTTGATCAGGCAGATGGCCACCCCCTCGACCCCGCACTTGCCCAGGATCCGCAGCTCCTCGCGGGCGTGGTCCTCGTCCAGCTGGATGAGGACGCCACCGTCGGCGGTCAGCCGTTCCCGGATGCCGCGGCGGAGGTAACGGGGCACGAGCGGCCGGTTCGCGTCTCCGTAGGAGCGGCGCCATGCCGGGTTGGTCAGGCCTTCGACCGGCCGCCAGGTGCGGCCCATGTCGAGGATGTCGCGGTGGCCGAGTGTGGTCAGGAACGCGATCTTGGGCAGCCGCCGGGTGATGATCGCGTTCAGCCCGTGGGTACTGGCGTGGTTGAAGACCGCCGAATCCGCGACCCCGATCTCCTCGGCACCGCGCAGCACACCGCGTTCGGTGGTGCGCACGTCCGTGGAAACCTTGACCGTGCGGATCTCGCCGTCCGCGATGGCCACCACGTCCGTGAACGTGCCGCCGACGTCTACTCCGATCATGGAACTTCCCGCCTTTCGTGAGTTCTGGTCAGTCGACGTCGAGGCCGTCGGAGGTCAGCACGATCGGGCCGAGCAGCGGACCGGGCTCGCGGCTGACGGTCTGCAGGGTCTTCTGGTGTTTGACGACGGTGAACCAGCCACCCTCGCTCAGCACGGGGTAACGGCGGAACTCGGCCGCCGTGGAGCCGGGAAAGTCACGTCCGAGGTCGACGCCGAGCATCGTCAGCTCGTCCGCCGTGACCTCGTCCCGGATGACCGAAAGTCCTTCCGGGACCGATGTTTCGACTGCATCCATTGGCCATCACTCCGGTGTGTTGTGCCGATGTCGAGTTTCGTGTACCAATCGGTCTAAGAAACCGTGATGGAGAGCACTGTAGGTCTCTCGAAGCGGCCTGACAAGCCCGGACCGGGTGAGAAGAGGAGCGGCGAGGATGACGGCACGGGTCGAACTCGATACCACCGACCGGGTCATTACCGTTCGGCTGAACGCACCACCGCTGAACGCCTTCGACACCGAAATGCGCCGTGCGCTGGCCGAGGCCGTGACCTCGATCGCGGACGATCCCGACGGGCACGCCGTGGTGCTCTACGGCGGGCCCCGGTGCTTTGCCGCCGGCGCGGACGTGAAGCAGCTCGCCGGGTTCGGCTTCGAAGAGATCGTCGGCTGGAACCGCGCGCTGCAGGAGACCTTCACGCGTTTTGCCCAGCTCCCGGTCCCGGTGATCGCGGCGATCACCGGATATGCGCTCGGCGGCGGGATGGAACTGGCGCTGGCCGCCGACTTCCGGGTCGCCGCCACCGGCGCCGTCCTCGGTCTTCCCGAGGTCCAGCTGGGGATCATGCCGGGCTCCGGCGGTACGCAACGGCTGGCCCGGCTGGTCGGCCCCGCCCGCGCGAAAGAGCTGATGATGACCGGGCGGCGGGTGCCCGCCGGCGAGGCCGCGGACCTGGGCATCGTGGACCGGATCGCCGATGATCCCTACGCGGCCGCGCTGGAGTTCGCCCGCGAACTGGCAGCCGGGCCGCGGTTCGCGATCCAGGCCGTCAAGGAGGCCGTGGATCGCGGTCTCGACAGCCCGCTGGCGGACGGTCTGGCACTGGAGCGGTCGCTCATCGCGGGCCTGTTCGCGACCGGCGACCGGGACGTGGGCATGGCCTCGTTCCTGCGGAACGGGCCGGGCAAGGCCACGTTCGGCGAGCCCGCCTAGAGTGAACTGCGGTTTGCCCAGCGAGGGAGAAGGATGCCGAGACCACCGGGACACGGACCTGGCTACGAGGTCAAACGCCAGGAGATCATCGACCAGGCGGCCGCGCTGTTCGCCAAACAGGGCTATGCCGCCACCGGCATCGCCGAGCTGGGAGAGGTGGCCGGGCTCGCCAAGGGCGCGCTCTACTACTACATCGGCTCGAAGGAAAATCTGCTCGTCGAGATCCAGGACCGGGTACTGGGCCCGCTGCTCACCGGGGCCAGGAGCATTGCCGCGCTCGACGAGGATCCGGTCCTGAAGCTGCGGTTGCTCTCGCAGGCCCTGCTCGACATCATCCTGGCCCGGTTGGACCACATCTGGGTCTACGAGCACGACTACCGGCATCTGACGGGCAGCAACCGTTCCCGGCTGCTGCGGCAGCGCCGCGAGTTCGAGAAGATCGTCCGGGGCCTGCTGGTCGCGGCCATGGACGTCGGTGCGTTCCGGCGGCTCGACCCGCGCCTGGCCATGCTGCAGTTCCTCAACCTGCACAACCACACCTACCAGTGGGCCCGCGCCGATGGCCCGTGGGACGCCGCGTTCCTGTCCCGCGAGTACTGCGCGACGCTCATCTCGGGGTTCTGCAGCGACGGCTACGACGTGGCCGGGCTGGAGAAGCGGCTCGCGGAGTACCGCGAGCGCTCCTCCGCCTGACCGGGCACGCCACGGCTCAGGCGCCGACCGCCTCCCGCACCGCAGCGGCGATGGTCTCCTTCGACGGCAGCCACACCCGCTCCAGCGAAGGGCTGTAGGGCGCCGGTGTGCTTTCCGCACCGACGCGGATGACCGGGGCGTCCAGCGTCCAGAACCCCTCGCGCGCGGCGACCGCGGCCAGCTCCGCCCCGACGCCGAATTCGCCGACGCCCTGGTGGGCCACGACCAGCCGGCCCGTCTTGGCCAGTGACCGCAGCACCGTCTCGGTGTCCAGCGGGGCAATGGTCCGCAGGTCGATCAGCTCCACGCTGATTCCCTGCGCCGCCAGCTGCCCGGCCACATCGGCGCAGTCGTGCACCAGCTTCGAGTAGGACACCAGGGTGACGTCGGTTCCGGCGCGCCGGATCACCGCCTTGCCCAACGGGATCAGGTGTGTTTCGGGTGGCTGCGGGCCCTTGCGCCCGTACATGAGCCGGTTCTCGATGAACACGACCGGGTTGGGATCACGGATGGCCGCACGCAGCAGTCCGTAGGTGTCGGCCGGCGTCGAGGGCATCACGACGGTGAGCCCGGGGATGTGGGCGAGCAGTGCCTCGAGGCTCTGGGAGTGCTGGCTGCCGGAGGACTTGCCTGCGCCGAACTGGGTGCGCACGACCATCGGGAGGCTGACCGCACCGCCGGTCATGAACCGCAGCTTGGCCGCCTGGTTCATCAGCTGGTCGAGGCACACGCCGATGAAATCGAAGTACATGATCTCCACGACCGGCCGCAGACCGGCCATGGCCGCGCCGACACCGGCGCCGACGATGGCGCTTTCCGAGATCGGGGTGTCGCGGATCCGGCCGGGGAACTTCTCGGCCAGTCCCCTGGTCAGGCCGAATACGTTGCCGCCGGCACCGACATCGATGCCGGCCAGGAAGACCGTGTCGTCGGTCTCCAGTTCGTGTTCCAGCGCGGTGCGGATCGCGTCCATCGTGCGGAAGACCTCGCCGGTGGCCTCGGCGGGCTCCGGCACGGGTTCACGGGGGACGCCGACGAAGTGGTGCAGCGTCTCCGGCGCGGGCGGCGAAGCGGCGCGGGCCTTCGCCACGGCCGTGTCGATCTCGGCGTCGACCGATGCGTCGAGGGCGTCCGGATCTTCACCGAGGCCACGCAGCCGGGCCGCCAGCCGGACCAGCGGATCGCGCTCCTGCCACTCGGCCAGCTCGCCGGGGTCGCGGTACTTGAGCGGATCGCCTTCGTAGTGTCCGTGCCAGCGGTAGGTCTCCGCCTCGACGAGCACCGGGCCGGCACCGTTGCGCAGCTCGCCCGCCAACCGGCCGACGAGGTCGGCGACGGCCACGACGTCGTTTCCGTCGACCGCATGGAAATCCATCGCGTAGCCAGGGGCCCGGTCGGCCAGCGGCGCACGTGTCTGGGTCGCGATCGGCGAGAACTCGGCGTACTTGTTGTTCTCGCAGAAGAAGATCACCGGGAGCTGCCACACGGAGGCAAGGTTCGCCGCCTCGTGGAACATCCCTTGGGCCACCGCGCCGTCGCCGAAGAAGGCGAGCACCACCCCACCCGAGCCCCGCAGTTGCGCTGCGGTGGCGGCACCGACCGCGATCGGTACACCCGCCGCGACAATGCCGTTGGCACCGAACACACCGCGCCGCGGATCGGCGATGTGCATCGAGCCGCCGCGCCCGCGGCAGGTCCCGGTTTCCTTGCCCATGAGCTCGGCGAACATGCCTTCGACGTCGATGCCTTTGGCAATGCAGTGGCCGTGCCCGCGGTGGGTCGAGGTGATCACGTCGCGGTCGTCCAGCGGCCAGCAGGCGCCGGTCGCGGACGCCTCCTGGCCGATCGACAGGTGCAGGAAGCCGGGGATCTCGTTGTTCCGGTACAGCCGGGACGCGCGGTCCTCGAACTGCCGGATCAGCCGCATCCGCCGGTACATCCCCACCAGTGTGCTTGGCTCACCGTCGAAAGCCGTTGCCAGGTCGCTCACCCGGGTGGAAGTCATCGTGCTCCTGCCCTTGTCGCTCATCGATTTCCGCCCGGCCTCTTGACATCGCGCCGGGAACCACGATTCTTGTACCGACTGGTCGAAAAAACAACTCCCGTTCGGAGGTGGTCGGCGTGCACGCACTGCGGTGGCACGCGAAAGGCGAGCTGCACCTGGACGACGTGCGCGAACCCGCACCCCCCTTGCCAGGTCAGGCGGCCATCGCGGTGGCCTACTGCGGCATCTGCGGCACCGACCTGCACGAGGTCGCGCACGGCCCGAACCTCATCCGGACCGGCGCGCATCCGCTCACCGGGGTGAAACCCCCGATCACACTCGGTCACGAGATGAGCGGGACGGTGACCGCGCTGGGTTCGCCGGTGCCCGGCATCGAGATCGGCACGAGGGTGGCGGTCGACCCGTGCCTGCGCTGCGGGGTCTGCCGCTGGTGCACGCGGGGCGAATACCACATCTGCGCGAAGGGCGGCTCCGTCGGGCTGGCATCCGATGGCGGGTTCGCCTCGCACGCGACGGTACCTGTCGAGGGGCTGGTGCCGATCCCCGAAGGCGTCTCCGATCAGCTCGCCGCGCTCGCCGAGCCGCTGGCCGTCGGACTGCACGCCATCCGCCGCGCCGGCGTCCAGCCGGGCGATCACGTGCTGCTGCTCGGCGCCGGGCCGATCGGGATCGCCGCCCTGCTGGCCGCCGAACTCGCCGGCGCCGCGGGCATCTACGTCAGCGAGCCCGTGCCGGCGCGTGCGCGTACCGCCGCCGAGCTGGGCGCGACCGTGGTGTACGACCCGGGCGTCACCGATGTGCGGCGGGAGGTCTTCCTGCGTACCGGCCGCGTCGGTCCGGACGTCGTGGTCGAAGCGACCGGGCTTCCCCGGCTGGTCGAACTCGCCGTGACGACCGCGCGCCGCGGCGGGCGCGTCGTGCTGTGCGGGATCAGCGGCGCCTCGGCGTCGCTGCCCATCACGCAGATCGTCCCGTTCGAGCGCACGATCCTCGGTTCGCTCGGTTACCACTTCGACATTCCGCGGGTCCTGGATCTCATGGCCACCGCCCGGCTCGACGCGACCCCGCTGCTCACCGGCGTCCGTCCGCTCTCGGCCGGCGCGGACGCCTTCGCCGAGCTGGCCGCCGACCGCGGCAGCCACCTCAAGATCCTGCTCCGGCCGGAGCGGTCCTGATGACCGGACCGGCCCCGGCGTGCCGGCTACCGCCGCAAGCGCAGACCAACCAGCACGCGCAGCCCTCCCGGGCCGCCGGCAACCGCACGGAGGACTGATGAACTTCGACCTGCCCGAAGAGACAGTCGCGCTCAAGCAGCTCTGCCGCGACTTCGCCGCCAAGGAGATCGCCCCGCACGCAGCCGGCTGGTCCGAGCGCAGTGAGTTCCCCTCCGAGGTGTTCCGCCGGCTCGGCGGACTCGGCCTGATGGGCATGCTCGTCGACGAAAAGTACGGCGGCGCCGACGCGGGGTTCGTCTCCTACGTCGCCGCGATGGAGGAGTTCGGAGCGGCCGACCAGTCCGTCGCCTCGGCCTGGAACGCGCACTCGACGATCGCCGTGCTCCCGCTGGCGACGTTCGGCACCCACGAGCAGAAGCAACGGTGGCTGCGGCCGCTCGCCGAAGGCCGGGCCATCGGTGCGTTCGGGCTCACCGAACCGACCGCAGGCTCCGACGCGGCAGGCATCCGGACCAGGGCCCGCCGGGCAGAAGGCGGCTGGGTACTCGACGGCACCAAGATGTTCATCAGCAATGCGGGCACTGACATGAGTCTCGGCGTGACCGTTCTCGCGGTCACCGGCGAGAACGAGGACGGCTCGAAGCGGTACGGCACCTTCTTCGTGCCCGAAGGCACCGACGGCTACGCCAAAGGCCGGCCGCTGAAGAAGCTCGGCTGGCACGCGCTGGACACCCGTGAGCTCGTTTTCACCAATTGCTTCGTCGCCGACGATCAGTTGATCGGCGAAGAGGGCAACGGGCTCCGCCAGTTCCTGGAGGTCCTCGACGGCGGCCGGATCAGCGTCGCGGCGCTCTCCCTGTCACTTGCGCAGAAAGCACTCGACCTCGCCGTCCGGCACTCCGGGGAGCGCGAACAGTTCGGCCGGCCACTGCACCGGTTCCAGGCCGTCGGCCACAAGCTCGCGGACATGGCCACCGAGGTCGCCGCGGCGCGGTGGCTGGTTTACCACGCCGCTTGGCTCGCAGACCAGGGCCGCCCGTTCAGCACCGCGGCGGCGATGGCCAAGCTGTACGCCTCCGAAGTCGCCAACCGTGCGGCCAGCGAGAGCGTCCAGATCCACGGTGGCTACGGATTCGTCCGCGAGTCCACCATCTCCCGCTTCTACGCCGACGCGAAGATCCTCGAGATCGGTGAAGGGACGAACGAGGTCCAGCGCAACGTCATCGCCCGCGCAGTCACCCGCAACCAGCCGGCAAGCTGCCCCGGCGACGATGTCCGCCGGCCAAGGCACTGACTCCCACGGCCAGGAGATCCGGCAGTCTCCACCCACGAACAACGCATCAGCACGGGCGGTGGGGGCCTGCCGGATCTCCTGAACTCGGATGCGCTGCCCGACACGCCGCACGAGTAAGGCTCGCAATAAGGCGCCGCATACCCAGAAGGTGAAACCCGGCTTCGGCCGTTACACCACGAGTGCGCTGGGGGGTTGACGGTGTTTCGCACCTACGCCTCCCCGTTCCTGCGGACTATGGGCGAAAAGTACGAGACTGTTCGGGTGACCGGCGAACTCTCCGACGAACTCCGCCGCGGTTTCGGTGCTGGCTGTTCTCGCCGGTGCTGAGTGCCTACGCGTCACAGCAGCTTCGTGTTGCCGCTGGCTCCCCCGGTTTCGCGCGACCAGTGATCCTGAGCCGTGCCACCATCGACGCAGAGTTCGGCAACCGTCATCAAGCTGCTCTCGTCCGAGGCGGGAACCAGTGCCGTGGATCGCGGTAGTCCGGCACGGTTTCTCCCTGGCGAGAGTTGCGCCGACGTACGGGGGCTGCGTTATCGGATGTCCTTCACGACCACGCCGGACTTGATCACGACCTTGATATTGTCCGGATCGGACAGTACGGCCGGATTGTCGAATGGGTTGCCATCCACGACGATGAGATCGGCGAGCTTTCCCGATTCGACGGTACCGAGATCTTTGTCAAGCCCCATGATCTCGGCATTCCCGATGGTGGTTGCGCACAGTGCGTCCCGGAACCCGATGATGCGAGCCTTGAGTTCGATTTCGAGGGCCCGGCCGGCTTGCTGTGGCCCGAGCAAGTCCGACCCCGAACCGATTCGCACTCCGGCGTCCCTTGCGAGGTGTAAGGCGTTTTGCATCGCCTCGCCGACCCCGGCCATTCTCTCGAGGAGATCGGGTCCGATGCCCCAACTCTCACTGTGCTGGCGCATTACCTCGAGGACCATGAACGTCGGCACCAGGGATGCTCCCGCATTCGCCATGAGCTCGGCGGTCTGCTCGTCGAGGTAGGTGCCGTGCTCGAAGCAGGTGACGCCGGCGGCGATACCACGCCGGATGGCTTCGGAGTTGTGCGCGTGAGAGGTCACGTAGGTGTCGCGGGCAGCAGCCTCCTCGACGGCCGCCTTCAATTCCCCGACGGTGAAGTGCACATCTGCAGGTCCGTCGGCGAACGAGACGACGCCACCGCTTCCATACACCTTGAGCTGCGTCGCACCTCGGCGCAGCGCGGTCCGGGCGGCGAGCCGGACGCCGTCGGGGCCATCACAGACCAGCGCACGCTGGAACAGACCGGGAATGCACAGCGCAGCGTCGGTCATTCGGTAGGGAGTGTGGCCGCTGCCGTGACCGCCGGTTTGCGCAAGGGCGGGTCCGGACGGATAAATCCGCGGCCCACGGACCAGCCCGGAATCGATGGCCTGCACTATTCCGCCGTCCAGGCCCGCCACATCACGGGCCGTGGTCACCCCGGCTTCCAGCGCGAGCTCGCAGTTCCGGAAAATGCCTGCCGCGACACTCGCAATGGAGATCAATCCTTCGTCTCTGATCGCTGCGACGGGAAGTGCCTGCCCGAGGTGCGTGTGTGCGTCGATGAGACCGGGCAGGCCGAAGTACGAGCCGAGGTCGAGGTCCTGGTCACCGATCGGCAGGCGATCCTCGGAGCGCGGGGTGACCGTGCCGAATCGGTCCCCGTCGATCGTGATGGTGACGTCCTCGGCCGGATCGCCGAAGGTGGTGTCGTACAGGTGACCGAGGCGGAGAGAACGGACCATCAACTCGACACCCCTATCGCCGGATCGCCATCAGGGTCATGATCGCCCGTTGCGCCGTACGGGTCCAGAAACAATCGTTCGACGTCCACCGGCGGCCGGTTCGACAGATGTTCAAACGCGTCGGCTTTTCGGGCTTCGACATCTGTCGTACGACGGTTCCGGAATTCGTCACTGCTGCCCGATGTGCGCCTCGCCGAAGAGCGCAGAGGGGTTCGAGGCGTCCGTTGATCGCCTCCGTGGGCCCGTTGCCGGTACCGGGCCAGGTCGCCTCGGCCTCGACATGCTCCTCGACGGCAAACAGCGCCCGCAGCCGATGGATCTGCTTGTCGGTGAGCCGCCCCGGCATCCAGCTGGACCGCCGCGCCGGCTACCCCCTCATCTGTCGAGGGATCCGCGGTCACGGCCGATGGCGGAAGCTGATGCGCATCAGCCGACTGCCCGCCCAGTCTTCGAGCGGGGTTGGCCGGATAGTGCCGGGGTCGTGGGGCTGGTTGAGATCCGCCACGATCTCCGCCAGCACGGCCTGACGTTCAGCTGGGTCGGTAACAGGCGTGGCCCGTGCAGGCAGATCCGCACGGATCCCGTTCTTGAGGTGGAAGGTGAACGCGGGATTGGCGAGAAGGTTCGCATGCCAGTCGGTCGCCGCACCGCCGGCGCCGCTGCACAGGTAAGTGGTGCCCGCGGCTCGGTAGAAGAAGATCTCGATGCGGCGTGGCCGGCCGGTGCGGCGCCCCAGCGTCGTGATGTCGATGATCCGTTCCCCGGTGCCCGCGGCGGGGGTGATCTCGATGGCTCGCCGGATGTGGTCGGGCAGGGGGGACAACGACGTGTCCCGTGCGGAGTCGCTCGGCCCGGTCGCGGCTGGAGTGCTCATGCGGCCGGGGCCGGAAGGGCGGGGCCGAGGAGGAGTCCACCGTCGATGACGTATTCCGACCCCGTGATGAACGACGCGTCAGATGACGTGAGGAACAGGAGCAGCCGGGTGACGTCGGCCGGTTCTCCGAGCCGGGGGATGGCGAACGGCTCGGGTGAGTAGAAGTCGGCGATTGCCGCGGTGGCGCCGGCTGCTGGTTCGTGGATGAAGGAGGTCGCGATCACGCCGGGGTGGATGGTGTTCACCCGGATGTGGTCACGGCCGAGCTCGAGTGCTGCCGTTTGCGTGAGGCCTCGCACGGCCCACTTGCTGGCGACGTACGGCGCGTAGTGAGCCGTACCGCCCAGACCCATGGTCGAGGCGATGTTGACGATGACTCCCCCTGCTGCGCGGCGCAGAGCGGGGGCGGCGACCTTGATGCCGAGGAAGGTCCCGGTGAGGTTGATGCCGAGGATGCGCGACCAGGTGGCCTGCTCCGTGTTTTCGATTGTTGCAGGCGGGTTCTGCACGCCTGCGTTGTTGACGAGCACGTTCAGGGCGCCGAAGGCGCTCTCGGCGGCCAGCACAGCGGCGGACCACGAGCTCTCGTCGGTAACGTCAAGGCGGACGAAGCGAGCTCGGGTCCCGAGCTCGTCGGCGAGAGCGGCACCGCGTTCCGCGTCGATGCCGCCGATCACCACGTTCGCTCCCTCTGCGTGAAAGGCGCGCACGTGGCTCGAGCCCTGGCCGCCGGACCCACCGGTCACGAGCACGGTCTGGTTGTCGAAGCGGGACATCAGCTGTTCCTTCGGTACGGGCGTGGATGGCCGGGATCACCAGTGATGAACGGCGGCCAGTGGTGAGTCGGTCGACTCACCACTGCCTGACACTAGGTCGGCGGCAGTGGCGAGTCAAGCCACTCACCTCGTATGCTCGGCCCATGAGCCGGGTCGTCACGACGTATCACCAGCGCGTCGCCGAGGAGAAGCGTGCGCTGATCGTGACGGCCGCGACCGCACTGTTTCTCGAGCTGGGCTACGACCGGACGTCGCTGGCGCGGATCGCGGAGCGCTCGGGCGTTTCGCGGGCCACCTTGTTCAAGCAGTTTCCGAGCAAAGCTGCCCTGTTCGACGCCATCGTGACCGAGTCCTGGTCGGCCGCTGACGAGGACGATCCTCCGCAGGCAGGCAACGTCGTCGACGGGCTCGGCATCATCGGCCGCCGTTACGCCGAGCTGCTGGGCCGTGCCCGGATGAGCGACCTGTTCAGGATCGTCATCGCCGAGCTGCCGCGGTTTCCGGAGCTGGCCCATGCGCAGTTCTCGCAGGGAAAGATGCCCTACTTCGAGTCCGTCCGCAGCTACCTCCTGGCCGAGCACGAGGCGGGAACGGTGCGGATCGAGGACGTGGACCTCGCAGCCACCCAGTTCCTGGGCATGATCTCCAACTACGTCTTCTGGCCGACGCTCCTGGTGCCGGGCTGGGAGGTGAGCGCCGAACGCGTCGCTCAGGTAGTCGACGAGGCCGTCCGCACCACCGCCGCCCGGTACGCCGCGGATGGCCCCGGAGCGTCCGCCAACGACTGAGTCCCGCCGACCGCAACAGAGCACGGCCCGACAAGAGGTCTCCGCAGCAGGCCCCAACGTGCAAGGCTTCACCCGGGGTGGAAACTCCAACGACAGCAACAAGGATGACCCAAGAGCAGGCCCGCAGCTACACCTTCATTTGCGCAGAGCCCGGAGCCGGCTCCGACTGCACCGTGGGCGTCCGCCCGATGCGGCAGGAGATTGCGCCCGTGGCCGGGCTTCACCGCGGACGGGATCACCGCGTCGGCGACAGGCACCACGGTCGACTCGGCACCGTCCCCGCAACGCGACCGGTTCCGGAACCGTCATGGGGTGAGGACACGGCTAGCGCCGGTCCGCAAAGCGGGTGGGGCTGGTCTGGTTTGATCATGGTTGTGGGGGGGTAGGCATGAGTTGTCTGATGACCAGTGGCTGGTGATTGGGGCGTTGTTGCCGGTGTCGGGGGCGAGGGGTCGTCCTCGGGTGGATGACCGGCGGGTGATCAACGGGATGGTGTTTGAGGCCAGGAC